>DATDIL010000047.1:0-7509 GCA_036521075.1 Steroidobacteraceae bacterium
GTCGAGGCGCTGTCTCGCCGTTATCAGAGGCCGCACGCCGTGCCGCCCGAGGAGTTTGACAGGTGGGACGACGATTATGCCGCCGAGATGCGCCGGGTCCATTACGAGTTCCCGAACGACCATGACGTGATGGCGCTCTTCGCGGAAGCGCTGATCACACGTACGCCCCGCCGGCTGTGGGACGTTAGGACCGGCTTACCGGCACATGATTCGGACGTGGTCGAGGCTGTGCGCGTGATCGAACGCTCGATCGCCCTGTCGGACGCCGCCGGCCGGCCGCACCACCCGGCAATCGTTCACATGCACATACACGCGCTTGAAATGTCCAATCACCCCGAAGACGCCATGCGGTCGGCCGACATCCTCGGGACTTTGTGTCCCGACGCCGGACATATGAACCACATGCCCGGCCACATCTATGTATTGTGTGGCGACTACGAGAGGGCCTTGCTGGCAAGCGAGAAGGCCATCACGGCCGACAACGCGTACGCCGACTACGCGGGGTCATTCAATTTTTACATCACGGCCCGCTGTCACGATCTTCATCTTATGATCTTCGCCTGCATGTTTCTTGGGCGATACAGGGGCGCGCTGGAAGCCGCGAATGCGATTAGGCACATTTTGCCGCGGGAAATCCTGGCTGTGCGGGACCGCCCGAAACTCGCCTACACCACCGAGGCCTACTATTCGATGAAAATGCACGTACTGGTGAGGTTCGGTCAGTGGCAGGCGATCATCGACGAACCAATGCCGGAGGATCCAGAACTTTACCTGATCTCGACCGCGATGCAGCACTATGCGCGAGGTGTCGCATACGCGACGCTCAAGAACATTGCCGCGGCTGAGGAGGAGAAAGCCCAGTTCTACGAAAGTCTTGGACGTATCCCGGCGGATCGCAGATTCCTCAGCAACTATGCTCATGCGACCTTGGGCGTGGGTGAGAAGATGCTGGAGGGAGAACTGGAATATCATAAGGGCAATTACGAAGCTGCCTTCGCGGCTTTGCGCGAGAGCGTCAGACGGGACGACAGTCTGAGCTACACCGAGCCGTGGGCTTGGATGCATCCGCCACGGCACGCGCTTGCGGCTTTGTTGGCGGAGCAGGGCCACTACGCCGAAGCGGAGGACGTGTACCGCGATGACCTTGGCTTGAGCGGCCGGATCCAACGCTGCACCCAGCATCCGGACAACGTCTGGGCGCTGCACGGGATCGTGGAGTGTCTGCGGCAGCGAGGAGAGACAGAGGAACACGCGAGACTCAGCAGGAAACTCGATGACGCGTTGGCCAAGGCTGACATCCCAATCACGTCTTCCTGCATGTGCCGGACAGCGGTCTACGCGCCGATCCAATTTGGCCGCGACTGTTGTTCCTGACGTTGGGGGTTGCGAATGCCGCGGACGATGACGGTTATGCTGAGCGAGATGCCGCGGGCCGCGTCCGTTGCGCCGCACTGCACACCGGCTCCGTTTGATCGCGGCCACAACCAGTGACCCGGCGCTCCCCGTCAAACTGACGCCGCCGGCAGTCTGCGTTACGGATCTGCCGTTCTAGCCGTCTGATCAATCAGCGCGTTGATGGCGTCCCACTGTGCGTCAGTCACGCGGGGATGCCCTTCGCCTCCAACCGCGAAGCAGTCCCCCAGTGCGTACAGTTCGCCGATCGATTCTAGCCTGACCAAGATCGGTCTGCCGCGCGGTGCCGTGGCAGCTGCGGCGGCCAGCGCCGGGCGTAGCCGACTTAGCAGTTGTGGTCTGATCGGCGCGTCGTCATTGCAGACCGCCGCCTCAAAGCCGGTGCACAAGGCGGAAAACAGGCTTGACTCAACGCGAAGCATGATCATGGCGCCCCCCATCGCCGCACCCGCGATGACCCATTTAGTCATTGGTCGAACGGCCAAGTAGGCAAACGTGTACCACCTTTCATGATGGGGGGCGAGGGAGACGTGTTGCCAGGTCATCAGTCCTGGGTGCGGTGGCGCAGATCGGGGTCGTGGCCGCGAATTGGCAAGATAGAAGCGCGGGAATGGCGTAGCATGTGTAACGGACGGCAGACCGCCCGCGCCGCTGCCCCGGCAACCAGGTGGTTCTCGGCCTGCCACGCTCGGAGATGAACAGGCCGCCCGTTTGATTGCGCGCAGTTCAGCCCGGCGATTGGCTGCTCGTCTCGCGTTGGGCGGTACATCCGCCTGATGTCATGCGGGCTCACGCGCCGGTCTTCCCAGGCTCCTCGATCATGTCGGGCAAGGACAGTAGAAAAGATCGAATCGTATGATCGGGTCGCGTGCCCACGCTGGACGCGCTCAATTGCGAGCCACTGTGTTGTTCACTTGTATCGTCGGATCGATGAAGCAGGCGGTCGCCCTTGGTGATCGCAACTGGCTCGCCCAGCTGAGCCAACACCACTCGATCGTGCGACAGGAGCTCGTCCTTCGCAGCCGAGAACGGCACTCGTTAGGCGACGGTTTCGTCGCCACCTTCGATGGTCCGACCCGCGGCATGCGCTGTGCCGCTGCCATTATCGAGAGGCTGCGCCTTCTCGGCATTGAGGTACGCGGCGGTCTGCATACTGGCGAGATCGAGATCAGCAGGGAGAATGTTGGCGCCATCGCTATACACCGCAGCGCGTGTCCAACCCCAACTCCGTCAACACCTCATGTGTATGCTCCCCAAGCCCGGGCGCCGGTGACGGCACACGCGATGGCGTGCCCCCGAAGCGCGCCGCTGGCCGAGCTTGGCGCACTCTGCCCATTTGAGGCTGATCGAACTCCACGATCAGCCCGTTCGCGGCCACCTGTGGGTCAGCCAGCAATTCCCTCCGCGTCAGCACCGGCGCGCACGGCACCTGGGCCGCGTCCAATCGTGACAGCCAGTCCACGCTGGTGCCGGTCGCGAATATCTCACCGACCAGTGTCAGTCGGGGCATGGCATTGGCCGACCTCGCCGCACCCGTGCAAAACCGCGGGTCTTTAATCCACTCCGGCCGGCCCAACACGGTGCACATTGCGCGCCATTCGGCATCGGACAATGCGCCGGCCGTTATGTATCCATCGGCAGTCTTGAAAATCAGATCAGGCGCGGAGGCCGGTCGCGCGCCAGAATCGGGTTGGTCGACCAACGTCAAGTCCTGCAGCCCCTCAGGCCAAAGATACGCGACCATGACATCCAGCATGGCTAGCCGGACATGCTGCCCCTCGCCACGCACCGCCTTGTTGTACAGCGCAGCGCAAATCGCCTGCGCAGCCGCCAGAGCGGTGGTTTTGTCGGCGATCAGCGTACGCACCATGTGCGGCCGCCCGGTCTCAGTGTCTCGCTGGATGTCCGCGAGGCCCGACAGTGCCTGGATCACCGGATCATAGACGCGCTTGCGGACATAAGGCCCCGTCTCGCCCACTCCGCTGATAGAAACATAGATCAGCACGGGATTGATGGCCCGGGCAGCAGGTTCGCCGAAGCCGAGCCGGTCGGCTACACCGGGCCGGAAATTCTGCACCAGCACGTCGCTGACCGCGATTAGACGGTGCAGTACGGACAGCGCTTCCGGCCGCTTCAGGTCCAGGACAATCGAGCGCTTGCCGCGGTTTGATGACACGAAACCCGGCGTCATGCCGCCGCGGCGCATGATGTCGCCCTCGGGCGCCTCGACCTTGATCACGTCGGCGCCCTGGTCGCTCAGGATCATGGCGGCGTGCGGGCCGGACACTACACTAGTCAGATCAAGGACCTTCACGCCGCGCAAGGGACCGGTCATGCAGATTGCCTCCAGTAAGCAGGGTCATTGGCGGCGACGGCGGCAGCGTAGGCCGGGCGGGCCGTCGCTCGATCGCGATAGCGGAGCAGGCTGTCGGCCAAAGGCTGTCTAAGCCGTGTCGCCCATGTCAGGCAGGTGGTCATCAGGATATCGGCGCCGGTGAAACGATCGCCCATTAGCCAGGCGCGCCCGTCGTTAAGCGCCGCGACGACACTGCCGATCTGAAGTTGGAAATAAGCCAGCGCGGACTCGACCGCGATCGGAGCGGCGCCGTAGATCTCGGGCAGGCCGAGATGACGGCGCACGACATAGAGGCTGGTTGCGTCGAGCTCGGTCATGACGAAATAGGCCCATTCGTCGTAACGGGCGCGTTCGCGTGCGCCGGTGGGCACCAACGCCGTCTCCGGCGTTCCGTACGTGGTCGACAAATAGGCGACGATCGCTGCACTTTCCGCGACGACGAAATCGCCGTCCACCAGGGCGGGGATTTTCTGCCGCGGCGCGATCGCGGTGAAGCGCTCCGTCTTCGTCTCGCCCGTGCGCGGCAGAATTGGCTCGCACCGGTAGGCCAGGCCAAGCTCGCGCAACGCCCAATGGGCGCGGATGGTGCGGGAGGTGGTGGCTCCCCAGAGGACCAGATCGGGCACGGTTCGCTCTCCCTTACCAAGGTTCAACGGAGGGGCGCAGGTCGAGTTCATGGGTCCATCCGTCAGGGGGTTGCATGTGCAACGTCCAATAGGTTTCGGCGATCGTATCAAGCGCGATCAAGCTGCCCGGCTCGGGCGGCGGTGCGTCGGGACCGAGACGCGCGAGGCGCCGCTGATGGATCGCGGGACTGTCGACACCCCCGTCTATGATCAGGTGCGCGATGTGGATCCCTTTCGGCCCGAACTCGCGCGCGAGGCTTTGCGCGGTGGCACGCAGCCCGGCCTTGGCGGCGGCGAAGGCGGCGAAGCCGGCGCCGCCGCGCAGACTGGCGGTGGCGCCGGTGAATAGGATGGTGCCGCGGCCGCGCAGCAGCATGTGGCGCGCGGCTTCGCGGCCGGTCACGAACCCGGCGAAACAGGCAAGTTGCCAGACCCGCTGGAACAGGGTGCCGGTGGTTTCCAACGCGCCTAACCTGATGTTGGCCCCGGCGTTGAACAGGCAGGCCTCGAGCGGGCCGACATCGCGCTCGATGGTTTCGAACAGGGCGACGACAGCTCCCTCGTCGCGGGCGTCAGTGCTGAACGCCTGCGCTCGGCCGCCGGCGGCGACGATGGCATCGACGTGTGGCGCGGCTTTTTCCAGGGAGCGACGGATCAGGCACACCGTGTAGCCGCCCTTGGCGAAGCGGCGCCCTACGGCCGCGCCGATCGCATCGCCGGCGCCGACGATCGCCACGACCTTGCGAGGTTCTGTCGTGCTCATGGACTGGCTCCATCGGGGGCGTCGTTGATTGACGGCGACCACGGGCCGCCGCGCCGGAGATTGTCGCCCGCGCAGACATTCTTGTTTTTGCACTCAACCGTCGTCGGCGTGTCGCCGACAAGCCGCATCAATTCGAGCGCGCGAGACGGATTATACGCGATCGTGGCAACGTGTTTGGCTGCGGTCCGTCGCAACTGAGCATGCGCGAGGTCTGCGTACGGACTCCGGAAGTCAAGACAAACGTCGACCGTGCGTGTCATTGTGGGCATCCGTGAGCCAGCCGGGACGGTGGGACGTCTTGTTGGGACGCGCCAGCGGGTCAGGCTTTCAGCCTTCGCCTGGTCGCGTGCAAAATATCATTGGACAGATCGGGATCATTCACGGCGCGCGCAAGGACGATGGCCCCGACCAATGACGCGACGGTCGCCATCGCCTCCTGATCACGTTTACTTTGTTTCAGTACGGGATCCATTCGGCCGCTGAGGTTCGCGACCATGCCTCGCAGACCGGCGGTGAACCGGTCGCGTACGCTGGTGCTCTGGTGTGGCATCTCGCAGCATAAGGCCGCGATTGGACACCCTCGCTCCGCCGCGTCGCGGTGCCCCCGCGAAAGATACTTGGCCACATAGCTTTTGAGAGTCCGTATTTCTCGCGCTTCCAGCTCCTTAGCGGTCAACGCATGAGTCAACGCCTCCTGGACCAACCGCTCCTTGGAGCCGAACTGGCTGTAGAGACTGCCGTGAGTCATGCCGGCCGCGTCGCTCAGCGCGTCGACGCCCGCACCGGAGATGCCACGCTCCCGCAGAAGACGTGAAGCCGCCAGAAGGATTCGTTCGCGATTTTCGGCCGCTTGATGTTTGGACACGCGCATGCCGCAGCTTCCGACTCCGATTGGGCCTTGACGATTATAATGGCGTCCGTCATCTAATTCAATCATGGCGACCGCCATCAATGCACTTTCTGAGGCTATCATGTCTGAATCGAACACAGCGCTCGTCACGGATGCGTCGTCGGGGTCGGCGCAGTGACCGCCGGCGCCTCGTCAGACGATGGCGAACCCTGGGGCGATGACTGGTTGTGGTGGGCCGCAGGGACGGTGGTACAAGGCAGCGAAACCCTCGCCAGGCCGACTGCCCATCTCGATGACAATACTTATGGGAGCAAGGAACATGGCTCAATCCGAAAGTCATGACAGTCAGCCTTCGGTACAAGACGTTGCACTGATCGTTGGTGGCGGACCCGGCATCAGCGCCAGTTGCGCCAGACTGTTCGCCCAACGCGGTATGCGTGTCGGGATTGCGGCCAGGAACCCAGACAAAGCGGTCCTGCTGGATCTCGAGAAGACGCACGGCGTGCGCCGATACACCTCCGACGCTGGCGATCCAAGGTCCGTGGACCAGCTGTTCCAGCATATTGTTCGAGATCTGGGATCCCCAACGCTCGTGGTGCATAATATTGACGGCCGGGTTCCCGGAATCTTCGGCAAGAAGATCACCGAAGCCGATCCGGGCATGGCGCTCGACACGCTTCGCAATGCGGCGTTCAGCGCGTTTTTGGTGGGTCAGCAGGCGGCTCGACTAATGCTCGAAAGCAACCTCAACGCCAATGGGGCCAGGGGGACGATCATCTTCACGAACGCGAGCGCGGCGCTCAAGGGGTTCCCGGCGAGCGGTGCCTTCGCGATGGCGTGCCATGCGAAGTCAGGACTTGCGCAGAGCATGGCAAGAGAATTGATGCCGCGAGGTATCCACATAGCGAATGTACCGATTGACGCGGCGATTGGCTGGACACAGGAAGACGGTACGCGCGCGCACCGGCGAGCAGGTACGGCTGTTGACGACAACATGGTCGACCCTGACCGCGTCGCAGAAACCTATCTGCATCTGCATCGCCAGCATCGGTCGACCTGGGCGTTCGAGGTGGTTCTCCGGCCGTGGGTCGAGAGATGGTGACCCACCGCATCGGCCGACAAAATACTCAAGAAGTTCGGCGCCATCATCCAGGGGATGACCGTGGTGGCGTGCAACGAGAAGGAGCAGGATGACGTTAGCCCATCCGCTGTCAAGAAAGCGCTGCATCAAGACTCCCGGGCAGACCCTGATCAAGGCAACCAGTAGGTTGGCACGAAAAACCGCCCCCCGACAGTTTTCAATGCATTGTTCTCGCTCGCCATCGCTACGGCACGCAGGGTTACCAGTAGCCGACCGGCAACGGTCTGTCGCCAAAACCACTTGTCAATCTGATGCGCTGAGGGTGCCGGGCCCTCGGCTTGTGCTGCTTCACCGTAGAGCGCCTTAATATCATCGCACAGCATACGGAGGGCCAGTGCCGGGGTATCAAGCTCGGGCACA
>DATDIL010000048.1:0-23977 GCA_036521075.1 Steroidobacteraceae bacterium
GTTGAGGTCCTTGGCGGGCGGCCGTTGGATGGCAACCGCCACGCTGCGCATGCGGGTGCGCCCAACCGCGGTCAACGCGGCAGCGCAGGCGCGGCGCCAGCTCTTGCGGCCGTAGCTGCGTTCGGCCCCGAGACCGACCAGCACCACGCGCGTGGCCGCAAGTCCGGCCTCGGCGAGCAGCAGCGTTTCACCGGCTCTGCCATTGAAGTCGCCGCGCTCGACGACGCCGCGGATTCGGCCGCCCGTGGCCTTGTCCACAGCCGCGGTTTCGGCACCGAGCTTGCCATCCTCGAAGATTCCCGCCGCGATACAATCCACGGATAGGTCAGTGAGGGTCTTGGACCATACGTCAAACTGCATCATCGACCTCCACGTTGTCCCGCACAGCCAAGGGTTGTGAACCATTGTGGCGCCGGACAGTCTGCTCTATGGTTGGCGGTTGAACGTACAAGTCTAACCGAATTCAGCCAGCAGGTAGGGTTTTGGGTCGCCTTCTCGAACGCTATATTTTGCGGGAAATGATCGCCAGTGGTTTTGCGGTGACACTGGTTCTGGTCCTGATCCTGCTGACCAACGAGGGTGCACGCGTGCTCAGCCGGGCCGCGGACAACCAGTATCCGCATGATGTGGTGTTCGCGTTGATCGGGCTGGGAGCCGTGCAGCACCTGCCCATATTCGTGGCCGTCGGATTGCTGCTGGGCATGGTCATGGCTTTCGGACGGCTGTATCACGACAGCGAAATGACAGCGGCCCTGGCCTGCGGGGTCGGCATGGCGCGCATTTACGCCCCGGTGCTCGCAATCGGCATCGTCGTCGCCGCCGTCCTGGCATGGCTGTCGCTGGAGGTGGGGCCGGCGTGCATGGCGCGGGTGCTCACCTTGCGCCAGGAAGCCGTGCACGCCGGCCAGTTCGCGGCCCTCGCACCCGGCCGTTTCCGCAGTTTTGGCGGTGGCAGCACGGTTGTCTATGCGCAGGATGCGGCGCCGGATGGCACGCTGTCGGAAGTGTTCGTCGAGCGCGATCGCGGCGGCCGCATCGAAGTGGCGTTGGCGCATAGGGCGCGCCATACCCTGGCCAAGGACGGCCAGAGCCTCAATATCGTTCTGTACGACGGGGAACAGTTCGAAGGGGTGCCGGGCAGCACGCAGTACCGCATCATCAAGAAATTCTCGCAGCTTGCGATCCCGGTGCAGCTGCCGCGCATGCATGATGCGGTCGCTGACCTGGATGCCGCCCCGACCCGCGCGCTGATCGGTGCGGCCGCACTCGACCGGCAGGCGCAGCTGCAATGGCGCATCGCGCTGCCGGTCATGTGCCTGGTGCTGGCCGTCCTGGCGGTGCCGATCAGCAAGCTGCCACCGCGGCGCGGCCGGCTGTCGCGGGTGTGGCTGGCCGTGCTGCTGTTCATTCTGTATTTCTATCTGCTCTCAGCCGGGCGGCTGGCCATAGAACACGGCACGATTCCGGCCGCAATCGGGCTGTGGTGGACGCATCCGGTGGTGGTGATCACGGTACTGCTGATCGCGCGGCTGCCGCACTGGCTGGCGCGACTGCGCAACACAGGCGCAGCGGATCCGCGGGCGTTGAGTCCCGCATGAACATTCTCGATCTTTACATCGTGCGGCGGATACTGGCGATGACCGCGCTGGTGATGGCCGTGATCATCGCGCTGGCGGTTTTGATCACCTTTATCAACGAACAGGGTGACACCGGCACCGGACATTACGGCACTCTTGATGCATTCTGGTTTGCGCTGATGAGCGTGCCGCAGCAGGCCTGGCTACTGCTGCCGATCGGCGCGCTGATCGGCTCCATGCTCGGATTGGGCACCCTGGCCAGCGGCAGTGAGCTGACCGTCGCGCGGGCGGCCGGCGTGTCGGTGACGCGGCTCGCGGTGTCGGTATTCATCGCCGGAATCATCCTGGTCGCCGCGGAAGTGGTCCTGGGCGAACTGCTCGCCCCGCCGCTGCAGCACATCGCGCGTCAGCAGAAGGCCTTCGAGCGTTTTTCGGATGCCGGCTTCAACAGTGGGTCCGCCTGGGTGCGCGATGGCAATCAGATCCTGGGTGTCGAACAGTCCCAGGACGGTGAGACCCACGGCGGAATGTTGATTTTCGAGGTATCCAACGACCATCATCTGCTGGCAATCGGACGCGCGGCGCGCGCGTTGCCGGGCACCGATCATCATTGGGTGCTGCGCGGCTATGCCGAGTCGCGTTTTACGGGCGATCAGGTCAAGGCCAGCTCACAGGGCGTGCGGACCCTCGCATCGAACGTCAGCGGCGAGTTCCTGGGTCTGGCCAATTCGGATCCGGGCGAACTGGCCAGCGGCGCGTTGTGGAGCCTGATCGGCTACTACCGGGCCAACTCCCTGGATCCGAAGCCCTATCTGTTCGCGTTCTGGTCACGCATCGCGCGCACCGGCGCGATCGCCTTTGCCGTATTGCTGGCAATTCCCTTCGTGCTAGGTCCGATGCGCTCCTCGGGTACCGGCGCGCGTTTGCTGATCGGCCTGCTGTTGGGGCTGGGTTTCTTTTTCCTGCAGCGATTCATCGAAAGCGGCACGATCGTGTTCGATCTTAACCCCGTAATGCTCGCGTGGCTGCCGACTACGGTGTTGGTCGTCGTGACGCTGGGCCTACTGGCGCGCGTGCGCTAGCGCGGCCATCAGCGGGAAGTACTTCAGCTCGATACGCCGCTGGGCGTTGTCTTCCAGCAGTTAGTGGCGCGCCAGGCCGGGAACGCGCGGCGCGCGGCTCAGGAGCGGCGCGCGGGCGAAAACCTTGCCGGTCGCCGGATTCACTACGTTAAACCACTCTTTCCCGCTGACCATATCGCCATCGATGAGATTGGCGAAATCCATGCGCAGCGGCGCCGTTGCAGCGACACAGTGGTCCGGGGCGGGATGGGCGTTCATGGGGGTGAGATCTCCGGCGATTGTGTCCGCTGGGCTGCGCGGCTACGATATCAAATTACCCGGCCGAAGCTCGCACCCCTGATGATACCCACCTGTAAATCACCGGATCCCAACACCCACAAGCCCAAGTATCGCCCGCCAGCCGGGGCGTGTGACGCGCACTGCCATATTTTCGGACCGGGTGACAAGTATCCGTACGCGGCCGACCGCACCTACACCCCGCCGGATGCGCCGTTGGAGAAGTTTCGCGAGCTGCAGTCGATTCTGGGGTTCGGTCGCGCCGTGCTGGTCAATGCCAGCTGCCATGGGAGCGATAACACGGTCATCGTGGATGCCATTGCGACCAGCGGTGGCCAGTACCGGGGCGTGGCCAACGCCAACGATAGTTTCACGGCACGCGACTATGACCAGCTGCACGCCGGCGGCATTCGCGGCGTGCGCTTCAACTTCGTGAAGCATCTGGGCGGCATGCCGGACATGGGCGAATTCCATCGCATCATTGCGCGCATTCGCCCGCTGGGCTGGCACGTCGACCTGCACTTCGATGCCGGGGACCTGGTCGAGCATCGCGATCTGCTGCGCGACATGCCCGTGCCGTTCATCATTGATCACATGGGTCGGGTGCCGACCAAGGCGGGACTGGAGCAGGAACCGTTCCGCCACCTGCTGGGCGTTCTGAAGACCAACGAGCGCTGCTGGGTGAAAATCAGCGGCTCCGAGCGCATCGCCAGCAATGGGCCGCCATTCACGGAGGCGGTGCCCTTCGCGCGCGCACTGATCGAGGCCGCGCCGGACCGGATCCTATGGGGAACGGACTGGCCGCATCCGAATATCGCCAAACACATGCCCAATGACGGCGATCTCGTTGATCTGATTCCGCTGATGGCCCCGGAAGGTGAGCTGCAGCGCAAGATCCTGGTCGACAATCCGCACCGCCTGTACCAGTTCTCGAAACTCAAGGAAGGCTAATGTCCGACAAGCATCTGTCACCGTACCTCAATGAGTTTGAAGACATTCCCGGTACGCTGGTGTTCAACACCTTCCGTTCGCGTCAGGGTTTCAACCTGAACCAGTTCTGCATGTCGCTGATGAAGCCGGAGAATCGCGAAAAGTTCAAAGCCAATGAAGTGGAGTACCTGAAGTCCTGGAAGCTCACCGAGGCGCAGACCGCCGCCGTCCTGAATCGCGATTACACGGCCTTGATGCAAAACGGTGGCAATATCTATTTTCTTGCCAAGCTCTTCTCGACCGACGGTTTCCCGTATCTGGTGGCCGTGGCCACCATGACCGGGATGTCGCAGAAGGATTATTCCGAGATGATGCTCGCGGGTGGTCGCAGTCCGAAGGGCAACCGCAGCAAGTCAAACCCGAGTCTTTGAAGCAAACATGGCAAGAATCACCGCTGGGGTCACCACCTCTCACGTTCCGGCGATTGCTGCGACCATTGATCTTGGCAAGCAGCAGCAGCCGTACTGGGCACCGATCTTCAAGGGCTTTGAGTTCTCCCGCAAATGGATGGCGCAGCACAAGCCCGACGTGGCAATCCTGATCTACAACGATCATGCCTCGGCCTTTGATGCGACTATTTTCCCGACCTTCGCCATTGGCTGTGCCGATGAGTTTCTCTCGGCCGATGAGGGCTGGGGCCGGCGCCCCGTGCCGGTGGTGAAGGGGAATTCGGATTTCGCCTGCCACATCGCGCAGTCACTGATCCTGAATGAATTCGACATGACGGTCGTCAACCAGATGGATGTGGATCACGGCCTGACGGTGCCGCTGAACCTGCTGTTCGGCGATCTGAAGCCCGAAGATCAGTGGCCGTGTGAGGTCATCCCGTTCCCCATCAACGTCGTGCAGTACCCGCCGCCGACGGGCAAGCGCTGCTTCGATCTGGGACGTGCGCTGCGCAAGGCCGTTGAGTCATACCCCGAGGACCTGAAGGTCGTGGTGTTCGGCACCGGCGGCATGTCGCACCAGCTGCAGGGCACCCGCGCGGGACTCATCAACCCGCAATGGGACAAGAAGTTCCTGGACGGTCTGACCCAGGACCCAATCGGCCTGACCAAGATCTCGCACCTTGAATATGTGCGCGAAGCCGGCTCCGAAGGCATCGAGCTGGTGATGTGGCTGGCGATGCGCGGCGCTCTGAACGATAACGTGAGGGAGGTTTATCGCTTCTATCACGTGCCCTGCTCCAATACCGCGCTGGGGCATATCATTCTCGAGAATCAATCATGAAAATCGTTGTCGCCGGACAAGGCGCTTTCGGCGTAAAGCATATCGAGGCCATCCAGAAGATCAGCGGTATCAGCATCGCGTCGTTGTCGGGTGGTAGTCCGGATACCACCGCCGAGGTCGCGCGCAAGTACGCGATCCCACACTGGACCACCAACCTGGAGGAGGCTCTGGCCCAGCCGGGCGTGGAGGCGGCCATCCTCGCCACGCCCACCCAGATGCACGCCGCGCAGACCCTGCAATGCCTGCGTGCCGGCAAGCACGTGCAGGTCGAGATTCCCATGTCGGACAATCTGGCCGATGCCGAGAAGGTGCTGGCGCTGCAGCAGGACACCGGCCTGATTGCCATGGCCGGTCACACCCGCCGCTTCAATCCCAGCCACCAGTGGATCCACAAGCGCATCCTGGCCGGTGAGCTGAAAGTTCAGCAGATGGACGTACAGACTTACTTTTTCCGACGCACCAACATGAATGCGCTGGGCAAGCCGCGCAGTTGGACCGATCACCTGCTGTGGCACCACGCTTGTCACACCGTGGATCTGTTCCAGTACCAGACCGGCCAGACGGTGTCGCGCTGCCACGGGCTGCAGGGACCGCTGCATCCGCAGCTGGGGATTGCCATGGACATGAGCATCGGGATGAAGGTGCCGTCGGGGGCGATCTGCACGCTGTCGCTGTCATTCAACAACGATGGCCCGCTGGGTACATTCTTCCGCTACATCTGCGACAACGGCACCTACATTGCCCGCTACGATGACCTGCTCGACGGCAACCAGAAGCCCATCGACGTGTCCAAGGTGGATGTCTCGATGAATGGCATCGAGCTGCAGGATCGCGAATTCTTCAGCGCCATCCAGGAAGGCCGCGAGCCCAATGCCAGCGTGCAGCAGGTGCTGCCGTGCATGCGGACACTGGATGCGCTGGAGCGGGACCTGCTGAAGGGCTAGGCGTCGAGGGTCTTCATCATCGGCGGCGGATGCCGCTCCCCCCGGACCTGCATGGCATCGACCAGCTGGCGCAGTTCCTGCTCTTCGGCGGTGCTGAGCGTCACCTGCAGCGCTCCCAGGTTGTCCTCCAGGTGCGTCCGGGTCTTCATGCCCGGAATGGGTGTCACGTCCGCACCCTGCGCCAGCACCCAGGCGATGGCCAGCTGGGGCAGTGAACACCCCTTGCGCGCCGCCAGGGCGGCGATTGCGCCGACCACCCGGGCATTGTGCTCGACGTTGGCCTCCTGAAAGCGCGGCTGGCTGCGGCGGTTGTCATCGGCCGGCAGGTCATCGAGCGAGCGGAAATTGGCCGCAAGGAAGCCTCGCCCCAGGGGGCTGTACGCCACCAAGCCCACGCCCAGCTCGCGGCAGGCCGCCAGGATGCCGTTTTCCGGCTGCCGCGACCACACGGAGTATTCGTTCTGCACGGCTGCGACCGGGTGCACGGCATGCGCGCGGCGCAGGGTGCGGACGCTGCACTCGGACAGGCCGATGTGGCGGATCTTGCCCGCTTGCACCAGCTGCGCCAAGGTACCGATGGATTCCTCGATCGGGGTAGTGCGATCAATCCGATGCAGATAGAACAAGTCGATGCGGTCGGTGCCCAGGCGCGTGAGGCTGGATTCCACCGCCGCGCGCAAGGATCCGGGCTGATTGTCGATGCTCAGCTGGCCCGCAGCGTTGCGGGTGATGCCATACTTTGTGGCCAGGAACAGCCCCTCGCGACGGGCGCGGATGGTGGTGCCCACGAATTTTTCATTTTCTCCCAGCTGGTAGCTGGCGGCGGTGTCCAGGTGTGTGATCCCTTGATCCAGGGCCGACAGGAGCGTGGCGCGCGCTTCCGCGTCATTGCGCATGCCGTACCAGCCGATCAGCGTCATACAGCCGAAGCCCAGCGCCGACAGCTGCACACCGGTTCTGCCCAAAGGACGTTGCTGCATGCTCACACGATAGCGAAATGGATTGTCCTTGTCAGGACCGTCCAGCCGCCGATAGCATTCGCGCTCTAACGCCTAACCCGGTATTCCAACATGATCATCGACTGTCACGGGCACTACACCACGGCTCCCGCGAACCTCACCACCTTCCGCGAAGCCCAGATTGCGGCGCTCAAGGATCCGGCGCAGACCCCGTCGCGGGCCTCGCTGCGCATCGGCGATGATCAGATCCGCGACAGCCTCGAGAAGGCCCAGCTGAAACTGCAGCGCGAGCGCGGTTCGGATGTGACGATCTTCTCGCCCCGCGCCTCCGCCATGGCGCACCACATCGGCACCGAGGCCACCAGCCTCGAATGGTCGCAGATCAACAATGACCTGATCGCACGGGTGGTGGGGCTGTACCCGAGGAACTTCGTCGGAGTGTGCATGCTGCCACAGTCCCCCGGGGTCGCCCCGGCCAACAGCGCCCGCGAGCTGGAGCGCTGCGTCAAGGAACTCGGCTTCATAGGCGCCAACCTGAACCCGGATCCCTCCGGCGGCCACTGGACCTCACCGCCACTCACCGACAAGAGCTGGTACCCGTTGTACGAGAAGCTGGTGGAACTGGACGTGCCGGCAATGGTGCACGTCAGCTCCTCGTGCAACCCGAACTTCCACGCAACCGGCGCGCACTACATCAATGCGGACACGACCGCCTTCATGCAGTTCATCCAGGGGGACCTGTTCAAGGACTTCCCGACGCTGCGCCTGATCATTCCGCATGGCGGTGGTGCCGTGCCCTACCACTGGGGTCGTTATCGCGGCCTGGCACAGGACATGAAACGTCCGCCGCTGGGTGAGCACGTCATGAAGAATGTGTTCTTCGACACCTGTGTCTACCACCAGCCCGGGATCGATCTGCTGCTGAAAGTGATTCCCGTGCAGAACATCCTGTTTGGTTCGGAGATGGTCGGCGCGGTACGCGGCATTGACCCGACCACGGGCCAGTACTACGACGACACCAGGCGCTACATCGACTCCTCGGCGCTGTCGGCGCAGGAGAAGACCCGCATCTTTGAGACCAATGCCTACCGGGTGTATCCGCGCTTGCAGGCGCGGCTGGCCGCAGCTGGATAACATCACTCATACGCTGATCGGCGCGCTCGTCGGGGAGGCGGTGGCGCGCCGTGCGCGGCCGCGCGACCGGCCCGCGCCCGCGCCGTTGCGCATGGCCGTGCCTGATGACACGTTCCGTCGGCTGGTCGTGGTGTGCCTGGTGGTGGGCAGCAATCTGCCCGATGTGGACCTGCTGTACACCAGCCTGCGCGGCGGACCGCTGGCCTATGTGCTGCAGCATCGTGGCTATACCCATACCCTGGTTGGAGCCCTGGCCGGTGCCGCGCTGTTGTGGTTCGCCTGCTCGCTGTGGCTGCGGCATCGACACCTGCGCGCCACTGCGTTGGAACAAACCTGGATCGCGGCGGCCGCTGTCACCGGTGTCTTGCTGCATCTGGCCATGGACTACACCAACAACTACGGTGTGCACCCATTGTGGCCGTTCTACAACGGCTGGGTGTACGGCGACTCGGTGTACATCCTTGAACCGCTGCTATGGCTGGCGGCGGCGCCGCTGGTGTTCCTGCTGCAGTCCGTGCTCGCCCGCGTTCTGGTGGCATTGGCCATAGGGTTTATCGCCATCCTGGTGCTCGCGTTGGGGCGGGTTGCGACCCCGGCGGTCGTGGTTTTCATGGTGCTCGGTGCCACGATGCTGGCCGCGGGCCGCTGGCTGCGCCCGGCAGTTGCGCTGGGCTGCGGCATTGCCTGCTGGCTGGGGATTACTGCGGTATTCGGCCTCGCCAGTCATGTGGCGGCCACGCGCCTGCAGGCCACGGCCCACGATCAATTTCCCGGCAGTCGCACTTTCGATCGCGTACTGACGCCGACACCGGCCAACCCGGTGTGCTGGGAGGGCTGGCTGGTGCAGTCCCAGAACGGGCAGGAGATCATGCGGCAGGCGCGCATCTCATTGCTGCCGCGCTTGATTGATGAGCGCGACTGTCGTGGGGTGGATCTGCTCGCGCCGGAAGGCGCCGCGGTGCCGGCCGCGAGCACTGCCGGCCTTGAGTGGCTGCAGCAGTTCAGCATGCCGACCGACCGGATTGCACTGCTGGCCCGGACCCAGTGCCAGGCGCGCGCGTTCATGCAGTTTGCACGAGTGCCGATGGCCGGCGGCGCGGGGCCGCAGGGGTGGTTGGCCGACCTGCGATTTGGTGTCGGGCGCGGTTTTGCGAGCCTGCAGTTGACGCAGCCACCCCAACCCTGTGACTTTCCCGCGGTGCCGTGGCTGCCGCCGCGGCCGGAATTGCTGACAGTTCGGGGAGACCAGGAATGACCGGTGATCTGGCGATGACGCCTGCGCGCGAGCGTGTGCCGCTCTACCGGCAGCTATGGGTGCAGGTGCTCCTGGCCACGCTCGCCGGCGTTGCGCTGGGGCATTGGCGCCCGCGGCTCGGCGCCGACATGAAACCCCTGGGCGATGCCTTCATTGCCCTGATACGCATGTTGATCGCGCCGGTGATTTTCTGCACCGTGGTGCATGGCGTGGCGGCCATGAATGACATGCGCCGGGTCGGACGCGTCGCGCTGAAGGCGCTCATCTATTTTGAAGTGATCACCACCGTGGCGCTGCTGATGGCGCTGGCGGCGGTGAATCTGCTCAAACCCGGCTCCGGCATGCATGTCGCCGCCAGCACGCTCGATGCGGCCGCGGTCAGCCAGTACACCGCCAAGGCGCATGCGCAGGGGCTCGCGCAGTTTCTGCTCGATCTCATTCCGGCGACGTTCGTGGATGCGTTCGCGCACACCGAGGTATTGCCGGTGCTGTTGGTATCGGTGCTGTTCGCGGCCGGGCTTGCCGCCTGCGGCGAGCGCGGCAAGCCGGTGAAGGAAGTGATCGACAGCGTGCGCGAGGTGTTCTTCCGGATCGTCGGCCTGGTCATGTGGGTGGCGCCGCTCGGGGCGTTTGGATCCATGGCCTTCACCGTCGGGCGCTTCGGCACGGATTCGCTGGTCGCACTGGGTCGGCTGATCCTCACGCTGTACGGAATTTCGGCGCTATTTGTGATTGTCGTGTTCGGTGCGGTGAGCTGGTGGTGTGGCGTGAGCCTGTGGCGGCTGCTGGGCTACATCCGCGAAGAGATCGTCATCGTCGCAGCCACGACCTCCACCGAGACCGTGCTGCCGCAGCTGATGCGAAAGCTGCGAGCCCTGGGTTGCGAGGACACGGTGGTTGGCCTGGTGGTCCCGACCGGTTATTCCTTCAACCTGGATGGCACCTGCCTGTACCTGGCGACCGTGGTCGTGTTCCTGGCGCAGGCCACCGACACGCCCGTGGGGCTGGCCGGACAGCTGACGATCCTGGCGGTGCTGCTGCTGACATCCAAGGGTGCCGCGGGAGTTGCGGGCGCGGCATTCGTGGTGCTGGCGGCGACGTTAGGATCGGTGGGCAGCATCCCGGTGGCCAGCATCGCGCTGGTGCTGGGCATCCATCGGCTGCTCGCCGAGGCGCTGACATTCGTCAATCTGGTCGGCAACTGCCTGGCCACCCTGGTCGTGGCGCGTTGGGAAGGATCGCTCGATCACGCGCTGCTGCAGCGACAGATCGGGCGCCGATCGGGAGCGACCGTGGTGGCAGCGCGTCCATGAAGCCTTCCTTTGAACCCTGAGCCTGGCGTATCGTCGGCTACAGTTCGGATCACCCACATCAAGGAGAAACGCCATGAGCAAGGGCATGGATCGTAAGAAAGTGGAAAAGAAGAAGCCAGCCAAGACGCTGGAAGAGAAGCGGGCGGCCAAGCGCGCGAAGAAGGAAGGGCGCGGCTGAAGCCACCCGTCATTGACCGGCTGCTGCCGCGCGCGAGTTTGCCGCGGCAGCAGACCCGCCCGTTACTTGTAGACCAGTCCCAGCGCCGCGAGCGTCTCGCGGAACTTGTAGATATCCATGCCCAGCTCACCGGAGGCCAGGCGCCTGCGCTTGTCCTCCTCGGCGGCGACACGCTTGGCCGCGGCTTCAGCAACCTTCGCGGCATCAGCGCTGCGCACCACGCACACTCCGTCATCATCGGCGACCACTACGTCCCCGGGATTGATCAGCTGCGCGGCGCAAATGACCGGAACATTCACCGAACCGAGGCTGGCCTTGATGGTGCCCTGGGCATAAATCGCCTTGCTCCAGACTGGAAAGTCCATCTGCTTGAGAGTCGCGACATCGCGTACCCCCGCATCGATGATCAACGCCTGCACGCCGTGCGCCTGCAAAGACGTGGCCAGCAGATCGCCGAAGTAGCCGTCTTCGCACGGTGAAGTCGGGGCGACCACCAGGATATCGCCCGGTTTGCACAGCTCCACCGCCACATGAATCATCCAGTTGTCCCCGGGTGGCGCCGAGACGGTGACCGCCGAGCCGGCAATGGACTTGCCGGAATAAATCGGCCGCATGTAGGAGGCGAGCAGGCCGATGCGGCCCTGCGCCTCGTGTGCGGTGGCGACGCCACAGGTGCCCAGCACCTTGCAGACGGCTGGGTCCGGTCGTGCGATCTCGCGCACGGCGACATGCTTGCTAATGGGAATCTCCTTGAGCTTTCGGACCGAACGGCAGTGCGGTGGGTGCGGCACGCGAAGTGACGGGCGACTGCTGCGGGGCGGCCGCCGGGCCCGAGGAGGCGGGCTTCTTGGGAACCAGCAGCTGCTCCAGGGGCTTGAACAGCCCATCGTAACGATAGCCCGGCAGTTCGAATTCCCAGCCAGCAACCCGCGCGTTCAAGTCCCGGGCCTGGCCCTGGGCAGCGGGCCCCGTCGCACTGGCCACGACCGTGATGTAGCGCAGTTCGCCGTCCTTGATGCCGGCGAGAGTGAGAGTGAGGCCGTCGCGGGTCTGGAATATGGCCTGCGCGATGGCGGCAACAGTACCTGCCTTGCGGACGTCATCGAGCTGCAGCCCAGCCAGGGCGGCTGCCTGTGATGCCGACGCCGAGGGATCTGCGAGCTTACGGCCCTTGGGGATGGGACTGACGACAAAGTCCGCAGCGGCGCCCGCCGCGGAGCGTTTGATGCGGTAGTCCGGTGTGCCCTGCACCTTGATATCAAGCGCGGTGACCTGATCGGGTGAAATGTCGAGCAGGGTGTGATCCAGCCAATGGCGCGGATCCGCATCCGGTGTCAGCTGCGGGCTTGCCAGCAGGCTCTGCGCCTGGCCTGCGACGCGCACATACACCGACTGGGTACCGGAAGTCTTGCCGACAATCAGCCGCTGCGTTTTGCCCTTCAGATCGATATCGACACCGACGCTCGTGGTGGGCACCCGGGTGGGATCCGCGACGCCCAGTTTTGAGTACAGGGCGGGGTCCGCGGTCTTCTGTTCCTCGCTCTTCAGGCTTGCAAGGTCCAGCAGCAGTTTGCGCACCTGCCCGGTGTCGGCCGGGTAGCCGCGTTCGGTGACGATCCAGCGACTGCCGTCATGCTTCAGAGTTGCGTGACTGCCGTCGCCCTTGAAGATGCGCAGGCGTGTCACCGAATTGAGCGTGTCCGCCGGCAGTTGCAGGACCGGCGCCGGCGCCGCTGGTGTGCCTTCGGCACTCTGCCGGGACACCAGCCATACGCCTGCACCCGCCAGCGCTATCCCGGCAACAATCAGCCAGACGACCTGTGCCGGCCGGATCATCGCTGCGCCCGGTGCAGCTGTCGGCGTCGCAGCAGCCAGCCGATCAGCACGGTGATCATGGCAAACAGCAACGGCGCCAGAATGATGTCGATGACCTTCAGCCAATTACCCAATCGTGTGATGTCCTGATCCAGGCCCAGCTGCACGTCACGCAGCTCCTTGCGAATGCGCAGCTTGTCGGCCTGGAATCGGTTCAGGGCCTGCTCCTGATCGGGTGTCAGGATGGCGCCACTGCGGTCGGCTCGCTGCGATTGCAGGGCGGCGAGTTGATCCTCGGTGGCGTGCAGTTCCTTCTCCAGTTCCTGCTCCTTGTCACGGAAACGATCATCCGCCTGGGCACGCAGCGCCTCGACGCGCGAGAACGGGCGCTGGTAACCGGCCCGGCCGCGGATCGAAATCAGGTCATCGCTGCCCGCCAGGTTGTCGACTGCGTTGGCAACCAGATCGCCGTTGTTGGCGAAGGGCTGAGCGATCTGTTGTCCGGCCAGCTGCTGCGAATGCACCCATAGGTAGTCGGACAGCACATCGGTGTCGGCTACGACAATCAGCTCCAGTGGCTTGATCGAGTGGCTCAGCAACCTCGTGCCGGGAGCGAGCGTCGCGCCCTGGGGCAGGCCAGCGGGGAATGCGCTACTGATGTTGCCGCTGATGCGGGCCGCCAGGGTGTAGCGCTCGCCGCTTGCGCGAAAGCCATCAAGCAGTGTGGCCGGGTCCTGCAGGGCCTGGAAGCGCGATGCTGGCATCAGCTGAGCCTGGCGGCTCGAGAACAGCAGCGGTTCAAAGGTGATCTTCGCGCCCTTGTGCACGCTGAGATGGCCGGCTGTGGCCAGGTTGATGTTTGAGAGGCCCTCGGTCACTACGTCTTTTGGATTCATGGCGCTGGCGTCCAGTCCCAGCACACCCAGGTGCCGCACCGGCGGCTCGCCCTCGCGCACCTCGACGCTCAAGGCGTAACGCGAGTCCGCCACCACCTGGTGCGGATCAAAGTCCACTCCCCAGGCGGTGAGCAGATTGCCCAGATGCGAGGAGCGATCTGCGGTCAACGCGGCCGCGGGATTGGCCGGATCGGCGCCCGCCGAATCCTGATCCGCCAGCGGATCGACGAAAGCCAGGACATGCCCGCCGCGCAGCGCAAACTGATCGATGGCAAACTGTGTCGCCGTCGACAGATGCTTCGGGTGCACCAGCACCAGGACGCTGATCGCCGGATCGATGCTGCCGACATTGTTGTCGAGCATGCGTACGTCCATGAGCTGCTGGATCTGCTCGAGCACCACCCAGGCGGAGCGCGGCTGCCCGCTCGACTGATCGAAACCCGCGCTCATGGGCAGTTCGGACAACCAGCCGACGACGGGCTTCGGCGCGCCGCCGAGCTGGTAGACCAGTTTCGCCAGGTCGTATTCCAGGAACTCGCCCCTGTTGGGGTCAAAGAACGCGATGGCGGCATGACCATCAGTGGAATTGGTTCCGGCCAGACCGAAGTACAGCGTGTTGGCCGCGTTCCCGCCGACGTTGACCGAGCGCACACCCAGTTCGGCGGCTCGGTCCTCGTCCGCGGAGAATGGCTGCGGGTCGATGAAGTGCAGGTGGATCTTGCCGTTGGCGCGGCTGGCGAACTCACTGAGCAGATCACGCACGCGGTTGGCGTAGCCGGACACCTGGGCATTCTGAGCGCCGGTTTTTGCGGTATAGAAGAAATACAGGTTGATCGGTTCGCGCAAGCCCTTGAGGATGTGGTCCGTGCCCGGCGCAGTCGTATACAGGCGATTCTGCGTCAGATCGATGCGCCAGCTGCGCAGCACGTAGCCAGCCACCATCGTGATGCCGGCAAACAGCAATGCAAGCGCAACGAGCGTGCCGGCTCCCAGGGTTGAACGTTTCATCATGCCTTGCCCTTGACGATCATTCCGACTTGCGCACGTCGAGCACGACGGCGGTGGCCAGCAGGAACCAGCTGATAAGCAGCGCGAAGTAGATCAGGTCGCGGATGTCGATGACCCCCTTGGAGATGGCTTCGAAATGCGTCAGAAAGCCCAGCGAGCCCACCGCATCCACCAGGAATTGCGGCGCCCAGCCGCGAAAGGCGTCGAGCACCAGCGGATAGCCCGCGACCAGAAACACGAAACACAGCGCGATGCCGACGATAAAGGCGACCACGGGGTTGCGTGTCAGCGCCGAGGCCAGCGATCCGATGCTCAGGAATCCGGCGGCCAGCAGCACGCTGCCGATATAGGCTGCCAGGATGGCGCCATTGTCGGGACTGCCCAGAAAGTTGACCGTGATCCACATCGGGAAGGTCAGCACCAGCGCCAATATCGTGAAGGCCCAGGCTGCCAGGAACTTGCCGAGCACCGCCTGCCACAGCGTTACCGGCAGGGTCATCAGCAACTCGATGCTGCCGGTGCGACGTTCGTCCGCCCACAGTCGCATCGAGATGGCCGGGATCAGGAACAGGAACAGCCAGGGGTGATAGCTGAAGAAGACATTCAGATCGGCCTGGCCGCGCTCGTAGAATCCGCCCAGGTAGAAGGTGAAGAGGTTCACCAGTACCAGGAAGATCAGCAGGAACAGATAGGCGAGCGGAGTGGCGAAATAACTGGCCAGCTCCCGGCGCATGATGATGGCGACGTTGCGCATGTGCTGTGGCTACGCGGTAATGGTTCTGAAAACTTCATCGAGCCGCCCCGATTCCAGGTGCAGCTCCTTCAGTGCGATGCCCTGACTGCTCGTCAGCGCCGACAGTGCATCCAGCAGTGGTGCCCCATCGCGTGGCAGCGCGGTGAGGCGTGAATCGCGCTCGTTTACTTCTACTGCGGCCACCAATGGCAGGGCGGCGACCGCGGCGCGGGCCATCGCCAACTGATCCGGCCGGCCCAGCTGCAGCGAGACGGCGTTGTGATAACGCGAGCGTGCCGCCAATCCATGCGGAGTATCGTCGGCCACGATGCGGCCGCGCGCGATGATGATGGCCCGGGTACACACCGCCTCCACCTCCTCGAGGATGTGGGTGGAAATGATCACGGTCTTGTCACCGGCCATGTCATTGATGAGCGTGCGCACCTCGTGCTTCTGATTCGGATCAAGGCCATCGGTGGGCTCATCCAGAATCAGCACCGGTGGATCATGCATGATGGCCTGAGCCAGGCCCACGCGGCGCCGAAATCCTTTCGACAGGGTTTCGATGGTCTGGGTCAGAACGCTCTGCAGCTGCAGCCGCTCGATGGCCGTATCGACCCGTGCCCGTCCGGCACCACGCAGCCGGCGCAGATCCGCGACGAAGTCCAGGAATACGCGCACCGTCATCTCGCCGTACGCGGGCGCGCCTTCCGGCAGGTATCCCAGGCAGCTGCGCGCCGCGAGCGGATCGGTGTCCACATCGTGACCACAAATGCTGGCGCTGCCGGATGTGGGCGTGATGAACCCGGCGAGCATGCGCATGGTCGTGGTCTTGCCCGCGCCATTCGGACCGAGGAAGCCGAGCACTTCGCCGGGTGAAGCCGTGAAGCTGACCGCGTCGACCGCCACGAGGGTGCCATAACGCTTCGTCAGTGCTTCAGTCTTGATCATCGCTTCGCCACGCCATCTATTGCTCTCCAGAAAAGTATCACGACAGCGGCACCCAGCATGCCGCCCAGGTGCGCGAAGTGCGCGACGCCCGCCTGATTTCCGGTGACCCCGAGGAACATCTCAAGCAGCGCATATAGTGTAACGAATGCCCAGGCGGGAAGGGGGATGGGCGGGAAAAGCAGCATGATGCGAACGCGCGGGAAATAAATGGCGAACGCCAGGAGCAAACCGAAAATTCCACCGGACGCCCCCAGCGTGGGCGCATCGGAGTGCTGGAACACGGCCACCGTCTGTTGCGTCAGTGCCGCGGCCACCACGCATACAAAATAGAAGACGATGTAGCGCCGGCCGCCCCAGTACCGCTCCAGCGGCGTGCCGAACATGAACAGGGCGAACATGTTAAAGAGGATATGCAGAAAGTCATTGTGCAAAAAGGCATAGGTCACAACCTGCCATGGCTGGAACAGTGTTCCCGGCGGCCACAGGGCGAACCACTCCAGCAGCACCTGTCCGGCCAGCTGTTGCAACAGGAAGATGCCCACATTGGTGAGCAGCAGGGCCCGGGTCACGGGCGGCAGATTCGCAAGCATGCGCTATCTTAACGCCGTTACGCGACCATCATGAGGCCGGTCGCCGCCAGCGCCACGGCCATCAGCCAATTGAAGATGCGACGTGCAACGGGGCGCCTGAGCGCCACACCCAAAGAGCTGCCGAATACGGCCCACGCGGTGGCACAAGGCAGATTGACCAGGATCATGATCGAGCTCACATAGGCGCTGGCGAGAACCTGGCCCAGCTGCGGCGGCAGAAACAGGGTCGCGGCCGTCAGCGAAATGACCCACGCCTTCGGGTTCACGAACTGAAACATCGCCGCTGCGGCGAAAGTGACGGGTTTGCCGGCCATTGCGGCCCCGGGTCCCGCCGCGCGCAGCAGCTGCCAGCCCAGATACAGCAGGTACGCGGCGCCGACCCATTTGAGGCCCGCATGCATCTGCGGCCAGCGAGTGAAGAGGATGCCAAGGCCGCCGCACACCGCCGCCACCTGCATGCCGAATCCACACGAGACGCCGAGGATATGCGGCACCGTCCGGCGCAAGCCGAAGTTGGCGCCGCCGGCCGTCAGCATCACATTGTTTGGTCCGGGGGTGATGGACATGACGAATGCATAGGTCACGCAGGGCAGCGGATCCAACATCAGCGATATCTTGCCGCAATGGCGCGGGTATGGCCTGACGCTTTATGCTTAGGGGCTGGCCGTCCCGGCCGTTGCTGAGTATCGCTCGACATGGTTAAAGAGGGTGATCTGCTGTGGACTCCGGGCCCGGAATGGGTGGCGGCTTCCAATCTGACCCATTTCATGAAATGGCTCCAGCAGCACCGGGGGCTGAATTTCAGCAATTACCCGGATCTGTGGCACTGGTCCGTCACCGATATCGAGGCGTTCTGGGGCGCATTGTGGGCGTACTGCGACGTGCGTGCGTCGGTGCCTTACGAGCGGGTGCTGGGTCGCACGGAGATGCCCGGCGCGGAGTGGTTCCCGGGTTCCCGGTTGAACTATGCGGAACATGCACTGCGCTTCGAGCGACCGGGTGCGACGGCGCTATTCTATCTCAATGAGCGCTCCGCGCTGAAGTCCATGAGCTGGGAGGAGCTGGGCGGCGCGGTGCGCGTCCTGGCGACCCAGCTGCGACGTCTGGGCGTGGTGCCGGGCGATCGCGTGGCCGCCTATCTGCCGAACTCACCGCACGCCATCATCGCCATGCTGGCCACGACCAGCATCGGGGCGATCTGGACCAGCTGTGGTCCGGATTTCGGAACACGCGGCGTGCTGGACCGGTTCGCACAATTGACGCCCAAGGTACTGTTCTGTGTGGATGGCTATCAATATGCCGGCAAGCCGTTCAATCGGCGACCGGAACTGACGCAGATCGTCAATGGGCTGGAATCTCTCGAGCAGGTGATATGCCTGCCGTACCTGAACGGCGCGGACCGGACCCCATTTTCCAAGCCGACTTTGTTCTGGGACGACCTGCTCGCCGCGCGCCCGGTGCCGAAGTCGGAGTTCAAGTTTGAGCAGGTGCCCTTTTCGCATCCGTTGTGGATACTGTTTTCCTCGGGGACGACCGGATTGCCCAAGGCCATCGTCCACAGTCAGGGCGGCATCCTGCTGGAGCAGTTGAAGGCGTTCAACTTCCAGATGGACATGAAGCCCGGTGAGCGTCTGTTCTTCTATACGACCACCGGCTGGATGATGTGGAACTTCCTGGCAAGCGCGCTGCTCAAGGAGGTGGTGCCGATACTTTACGACGGCAGCCTCATGTATCCGGAACCTGATTCGCTGTGGCGGATGTACGAACAGACGCAGGCCGTCGTCATCGGCGCCAACCCCGGCTACGTCACACTGCTGCAGAAGGCCGGCGTCGTTCCGAAGAACAAATTCAAGCTGCCGCATTTGCGCATTGCGATGCTGGCCGGTTCACCCGTGACGCCCGAAGTCATGGAGTGGTTCTACCTGAACGTCAAAGACAGCATGATGGTGCAGAACGGCAGTGGCGGCACTGACATCTGTTCCGGCTTCATCGGCGGCGTGCCAATCCTGCCGGTGCGCGCCGGTGAAATGCAGGCGCCACTGCTGGGCGTGGCCGTCGCCGCATTCAATGCCGAGGGCAAGAGCGTGGTCAACGAAGTCGGTGAAATGGTGGTCACCCGCCCGCTGCCCTCCATGCCGGTGTTCCTGTGGGGTGACAAGGATTTCAAGCGTTACAACGAGTCCTACTTCGATGAGTTTCCCGGTGTCTGGCGCCAGGGTGATTTCTTCCGGATCAATGAGCGCCTGAGCGGCTTCGTGCTGGGACGCTCCGATGCCACGCTGAATCGTCACGGCGTGCGCATCGGTACTGCGGAGATCTATCGCTCACTGGCGCTGCTGCCGCAGATCGAGGACTCCCTCATCGTCAATCTGGACATCGCCGGGGGCCGGTTCTTCATGCCGCTGTTCGTAAAACTGCGCGGCGGCCTGCGGTTGGACGCGGCCCTGATCGAGCGGATTCGTGCCAAGCTGCGTGCGGAATACTCCCCCCGCCACGTTCCGGACATCATCTACCAGGTCGCTGATATCCCCTACACCCTGACCGGCAAGCGGATGGAGGTGCCGGTGCGGCGCATACTGGCGGGCATGCCGCTCGCCAAGGCCGCCAATCGCGATGCCGTCGCAAACCCGGCCGCGCTGGATTATTTCGTGGAGTATGCGCACACCCAAACTGACTATCCGCTGGCCGACGCGGTGGGTAACACAGCTTGACGGCGCGGATTGCGGGTTCCTAAGCTGTCCTGGCCAAATGGAGAGTCTCCGATGGAAGACGTGAAACTGCTGATCGGTGATCGCGATGTGGCCGCCAAGGGCGCTGCAACCTTCAATCGCCTGAACCCCCTGTCCGGCGAAGTGGCAACCAAGGCTGCGGCTGCGCAGGTGGAAGACGCGGTCGCTGCTGCCGAAGCTGCAGGCAAAGCTTTCCCGGTCTGGTCGGCGCTGGGGCCCAACGCCCGGCGCGCGAAACTGAACAAGGCGGCCGAGCTGCTTGAAGCGCGTGCCGCCCAGTTCGCCACCCTGATGATGGCCGAAACCGGCTGCACCAATGGCTGGGGACATTTCAACGTTCACTTCGGCGCGATGATCCTGCGCGAAGCGGCGGCGATGACCACGCAGGTCACCGGCGAGGTCGTGCCCTCGGATGTACCCGGAATGATATCCATGGCCCTTCGTCAGCCGGTGGGCGTGTGTTTGGGAATTGCGCCGTGGAATGCCCCGGTGATTCTCGGCGTGCGTTCCATCGCGATGCCCCTGGCCTGTGGCAACACCGTCGTGCTCAAGGCCTCCGAGGTGTGTCCGGCGACCCACCGTCTGATTGGTTCGGTGCTCAAGGAGGCCGGCCTCGGCGAGGGGGTCGTGAACGTGATCACGCATGATGCCAAGGATGCCGCGACGGTGTCCGAGGCACTGATCGGGCATCCAGCCGTGCGCCGCGTGAACTTCACCGGGTCAAGCCGGGTTGGCAGAATCGTGGCCCAGACTGGCGCCAGGTATCTGAAACCGGTGCTCCTGGAACTGGGCGGCAAGGCGCCGCTGATTGTTCTGGAGGATGCGGACATCGATGCGGCGGTTAGCGCCACGGTATTCGGCGCGTTTGCCAACTCCGGTCAGATCTGCATGTCCACCGAGCGGGTGGTCGTGCACGAAAAGGTCGCCGATGAGTTTGCTGCGAAACTGGCCAAGCGGGTCGCCGGTCTGCCCTCCGGCGATCCGCGCGAAGGCGAGGTGGTGCTGGGCTCGGTCATCGGCCGCCCGACGGTGGATCACGTGGAGAAGCTCGTGGCGGCGGCGGTGGCTCAGGGGGCCAAGATACTCGTCGGCGGGGAGAAGTCCTCGAGCACCCTGATGAAGGGTGTGGTCGTGGACCATGTGACCCAGCAGATGGCGCTGTTTCGGGAGGAGACTTTCGGACCACATGTATCCATCATCCGCGTGAAGTCCGCCGATGAAGCCGTGGCCGTGGCCAATGACACCGAATACGGACTGTCATCTGCGATATTCACGCGTGACATTGCCAAGGGGCTGGAACTGGCCCGGCGCATCGATGCGGGCATCACGCATATCAATTCGCCCACGGTGCAGGATGAGGCGCAGATGCCCTTCGGCGGCGTGAAGTCATCCGGGTATGGCCGCTTCGGCGGCAGGGCCGGCATCGCCGAGTTTACCGAACTGCGCTGGGTCACGATTCAGACCACGCCCCGGCACTACCCGTTCTAAACGCATCGAGAGGCAACCCATGGATTTACAACTGCGCGGCCGCAAGGCCATTGTCACCGGTGCGACCAAGGGTATCGGACTGGCCATCGCCCGGATGCTGGCCGACGAAGGTGTCAATCTGGCGATCTGTGCCCGTACGGGCGCCGACGTGCGGTCCACGGTGCAGGAGTTGGCCGGCAAGGGCGTCAAGGCCTACGGCGATGCCGTGGACGTGCAGGATCGCGAGGCCTACACCAACTGGATCGGCGCGGCCTGCGAGCAACTCGGCGGTCTGGATATATTCGTGTCCAATACCACCGGAACACCCGGGATCGCAGGTGAGCCGGGCTGGAAGGCGACATTTGAGATCGATGTGATGGGCGCGGTGCGCGGCGTCGAAACCTCGCTTCCTTACCTGCGCAAGTCCTCATCGGGTGCAGTCGTGCTCATCGGCAGCATTTCCGGCGTGATCTCGAAGGTGATTCCCGCGCCCGGTGCCTTCTCGTACGGCGCCGGCAAGGCCGCGCTGATTGCCTACGGTGCGATGCTCAGCAAGCAGGTGGCCAAGGAGCGCATCCGCGTGAACACCGTGTCGCCGGGACCGATCTACTTTGAAGGCGGGCCGTGGGACCGCATCAGACAAAAAGCGCCGGCGTTGTTGGCGGATGCCGAGGCACATTGCGTGATCGGCCGACTGGGGCGACCGGAGGACATCGCGGCGGCGGTGGTGTTCCTCGCCAGCCCGGTTTCGGGATTCACCGTCGGGCAGAACCTGCACGTGGACGGCGGATACATGGAGCACATCGCCTTCTGAGAACTGCGAGTGCGAGGGGGGAACGTGGGGGGCATAGCGAAGTTGCCGGGTGGGGCGCGATGAGCCTGCGCGAAATGCTCTCCACGGACAGCGTGCTGCCGCGGCGGCGCGTGGCGTTCTGGAATGACGCCGCCTGCGACTCCCTGACGCATCAGGCCGCCGAACCGCTCAATCCGCGCACTTTCTCCGGACGGATGATTCGCGCCGATATCGGCGATCTGCGCTTCGTCGAGTTCTACTCCGATGCGGCCGTCGTGCGCCGCTCACGGGCCCATATCGCCCGTTCCGGTGGCGCTTACTACCTGATCCGCTTCCAGCTGGACAACGAGAGCGTATGTTCGCAAGGCGGGGAAGACGTGCGGTTGATGCGCGGAGACTTCTCGCTGTGTGATACCGCACGGCCCTATCAGCTGGCCTTCAACCGGCCGGTCTCGATCCTCACGCTGCGCGTCGCCAAGAACGTCCTGCAGCGTTACGTCGGGTGCCCGGAGAACCTGCTGCACGTGGCTGTTTCCGGTGCTTCGGGTCCCGGTTCCCTGGCCGCGCGCGTGATCCGTGAAATCTGGCAGTCATCCGATGACGCACTGCAACCGGGTGTCGCGCCGCGGATCGCAAATGTGGTGCTCGAACTCATCGCCAGTGCCTATGTGCGTGTGGGCAGTGCCAAGGTGGACCGCGCCAGTCTCGGTTCCGCCTTACGGCTGCGCATCGTGGATTTCATCGACCAGTTCTTGTGCGATCCGGATCTCTCGCCGGCGATGGTGGCACAGGCAGTGAAGATTTCCAGCCGCCATGTTCACCGGGTGTTTGCCGAGCGCGGCGACACGGTGGGTCGATACATACTGCAGCGGCGCCTGGAAAAATGCCGCGCCGCACTGGCCGATCCGCTGCTGGCGGGACTGAGCCTGACCCACATTTGCAGCGAATACGGCTTCCGGTCCCTGCCGCATTTCTCGCGCCTGTTCCGGGAGGGGTACGGCATGGCGCCCCGGGACTATCGTCGTGCAGCAGCAACAGTTGACTTGTCATCACGAGACAAGCAGTAGGTCACTGGCGGATAAGCAACGGTCCACAACGTCCCCTATGATGCGCGGGCAAGAATAATTGTCCGCAGAAGAACGTATTGGGGGGGTTATGAGTTGTTTCGTCGAACAATCTGTGCGCCGAATCCTTCGGCCGTGCCTTTTCGCCTCGCTGGCATCCTCGGTCCTCGTGAGTCAGGCCATGGCGGCCGACCCCGGCGTAGCGACCACGCCGCAGCCCGCCGCCGCTGCTGCGGCCGATACCGGGGGACTGCAGGAAGTCATTGTGACGGCGCAGTTCCAATCGCAAACCGTGCAGCAGACCCCTCTGGCAATCACTGCCGTGAACGCCGAGGCTCTGGCCGCGCGCGGCCAGACCAGCCTCACTGAGCTGTCGCAGGATGCACCCAGCGTCCAGCTGCAACAAACATCAGCTGCATTCGGACCGTCCATGAGCGCGTTCATTCGCGGTATCGGACAGTCGGACCTGGATCCGGCGCTCGAGCCGGGCGTCGGTGTGTACATTGAAGATGTGTACTTCGGTACGCTCACCGGGTCACTCTTCGATCTTTTGGATCTCGACCGCGTCGAGGTGCTGCGCGGACCGCAAGGCACGCTGGAGGGCATGAACTCCGAGGGCGGCGCCGTGAAGCTGTTCTCCAAGAAGCCGGATGCCACCGAAAGCATGAACTTCGATCTGCTCGGCGGCAGCCGCAATCACATCGAGCTGCGCGCGGCGACGAACTTCGCGCTCGCCGATAACCTGTTCGTACGCCTCTCGGCCGTCGGCAATCAACAGGATGGCTATGTAAACCGGTACGACTTCGGATGCGAGAACCCGAGCTTCACGGCGACGGACGTCAATGGCGTGACCGGCACCTATTCGGTACCGGTCGGGTTTCAGGGCCAGACCACTCATTGTCTCCTCGGCCAGGAGGGCGGCACGGGCTATGCGGCCGCCCGCACTGCCGTGCGTTGGGTTGCGAGCGACACTCTTGAGTTCAATTTCATCGC
>DATDIL010000049.1:0-6580 GCA_036521075.1 Steroidobacteraceae bacterium
CAGCTATCGCCAGCCCTGGGAAAAGGGCTCGGCCTACCCGAAAGCCCAGCCGCTCGCGTGCCGACGGGATGCCTGGCCGCCGGGCGAATCCCCCGGCAGCAGTCTAAGCTTCATGGCCGAGCAGCACCTGGACCCGAACAACGTGGCACTCGGCATCCTGAACCCGCTGGGCAGCGGTCAGGGCGCCCAGAACGCGGAGCTGTCCGCCGCCCTCACCCACGCCACTAACGAATGGCAGGTGGCGGAATGGACCTCCCGTGACGCGCGGCTGAAAGCCTCCGTGGCGATCCCCTACGAGGACGCCGCCGCCTCGGTCCGCGAGATCGAACTCCGGGCCGGCGATCCCAACTTCGCCCAGGTGCTGCTGCTGAGCCGCACCGCCGATCCCCTGGGCAACCGCCGCTACTGGCCGATCTATGAGGCCTCTGTCGCCGCCGGGCTCCCCGTCGGCGTGCACGCGTTCGGCTATGGCGGCTGGCCCATTACCGCCGGCGGCTGGGGGTCTTATTACCTGGAAGAAATGGTCGGCCACGCCCAGGCCCAGCAGGCGCTGCTGGTCAGCATGATCTTCGAGGGCGTGTTCGAGCGGCTGCCGACGCTGAAGGTGATACTGATCGAGGCCGGGCTGGCCTGGGGCGCGGCGCTGGCCTGGCGGATGGACCGGCAATGGGCCAAGCTGCGGCACGAAATGCCGCACTTGAAACGCCCGCCCTCCGAATACCTCCGCAGCAACGTCTGGTTCACCACCCAGCCGATCGAGGAGCCGGAACCGCGCGAGCACCTGGCGGAAACCATCGAATGGCTCGGTTGGGACCGCGTGCTGTTTGCCACCGACTACCCGCACTGGGATTTCGACGATCCGGCGCACGCCCTGCCGATCCGCATGACGGAGCAGCAGCGCCGGATGGTGTTCCGGGACAACGCGCGGGCGGTGTACGGGGTGTGATCGTTTGAAAACCTTTACACAGAGATCCACGGAGGACCACGGAGAGCCACTGAGAAGAAGTCCCTCCGTGGCTCTCCGTGGTCCTCAGTGGCTCTCCGTGTGAACCCGCCCGTGCTACCCTCGAACGCGCGCCTGGCGCAGACCCCCAACATCGACCCGATCACCGTCGAAGTGATCGGCAGCGCCCTCTCCTCCATCGTCGAGGAAATGGGCGAGGCGCTGATCCGCGCCAGCTTCTCCACCAACATCAAGGAACGACGCGACTGCTCCACCGCGCTGTTCGACACCGAGGGCAACACGCTCTGCCAGGCCGAGCACATCCCCATGCATTTGGGCAGCTTCATCGGCCTGCTGCCGCACATCATGAAGCGCCACCCGGTCACCGACATGCGTCCGGGCGACGTGTTCGTCGGCAACGACGCCTATGAAGGCGGCGGGACCCACCTGCCCGACATCGTGCTCGCCGAGCCGATCTTCGTCGACGAAACGATCGTCGCCTGGGCCGTCAACCTGGCCCACCACGCCGATTTCGCCGATCGCGGCCACGCACACATCTACCAGGAAGGCCTGCGCATCCCGCCCATCCGCCTCTACCGGGCCGGCGAATTGCAGACCGACGTGCAGGAACTCATCCTGCTCAACTGCCAGGTCCCGCGTGAGCGCCTGTCCGACCTGCGCGCCCAGATGGCCGCCAATCGCCTAGGCGTGCAGCGCATGACGGCGCTCTGTGCCCGCTATGGCCGCGACACCGTGCTCGCCGCCGGCGACGCCTTGCAGGACTACGCCGAGCGCAAGATGCGCGCCGGCATCGCCCGCATCCCGGACGGCACGTACCGCTTCGCCGACCGATACGACTGCCCGGAAATCGACGGCGAGCTGGCCATGTCCTGCGCCCTCACCGTCCGCGGCGACGAGATGCATCTGCATTTCGACGCCGATCCGCAGGTGCGCGCCGGCCTGAACATGACCTGGACCGCGCTGCTCTCCACCGTTTACTACGCGGTGAAGACGGTCGTGGATCCCACCATCCTGCCCAACGCCGGCCTGGCGCGTCCGCTGCATGTCACCGCGCCGGAGGGCACCATCGTCAACTGCCTGCATCCAGCGGCGGTGAACGGGCGGCTCGGCGCCTGCCAGCGCGTGGTGGACCTGATCCACGGCGCCCTGGCCGAAGCGGTGCCCGACCGGGTGACCGCGGCCAGCAATGGCGCCTGCACCTCGGTTACGTTTGCCGGCCAGATGGCGGACAGCAATCGCCTATGGGTATATCTGGAAACGATCGGCGGCGGTTCCGGTGCACGGGCGGCCAAGGACGGGCTGGACGGCGTGCATGTGCACATGACCAACACGTCCAACCTGCCGGTGGAAGCACTGGAGGTCGAGTACCCGCTGACCCTGCTGCGCTATGAGCTGGTGAACGGATCGGGCGGCCGTGGCCGGCAACGCGGCGGCATGGGACTGCGCCGCGTCTATCGGGCAGAGGCGGATTGCCGCGTGCGGGTGGATATCGCCCGGGTGCTGAACGCACCCTGGGGGTTGCGCGGCGGACAGCCGGGCGGCAACGCCGCGGTGCGTCTGACCGGCGCTACGCTGGACCACGGCAATGGCGCCATGCGGGCCGGAGACATGCTGGAGATCATCACCGCAGGCGCCGGCGGATATGGGCCGCCGGCGGATCGAGAACAGGCCGCCGCGACGCAGGACCAGGCAGAACAGCGCTACTGAAGTTCAGCCGCGGCGCCGACTACCGGACCAGCTCTCCGAGCTGATCGTTCGCCCACGCTGTGACCTGCTTGATTGAACTGCCACTTTTGAGCCGCGAGAGCATGCCCGTGTGGATAGCATTGGCATAGATCTGCGCGGCGATGTCCGGCGGAGCTTCGGATCCAGGAAGGCTGGGTTGAGCGTTGTGCCACGGCCTGATGGGGTAATTGAACAACGTCCCTGGCGGAGGGCCGACGGTGTCCCAGACGGGGATATTCCGCAAACCGGCAAACGGAGGAATGTTGTAGCCCTGGACCGCATTGATCCGTTCCTCGACCTGGTCCTTCTGCATCAGGTGCAACAGCAGCTCCTTGGCGGCCGATTGATTGCGGCTGAACGACCAGATGCCCCAGAAGAATGTCTCTGACGGTACGAAGCGTCCTTTGGGACCCTGGGGTGCCGAGAACGTCCAGCAATCCTCTGCAATGGCCGGAGCATCGCGCTTGGCCACCCACCAGGCCGACGGTGCATTGAAGATCAGCGCGGACTTGCCGGAGACGAGCGCGCGGTTGTTCGATGCGTCGTCGTAGCTCACGGCGTCGTCTGGCAGGAACTTCACCAGTTTCGCCGCATATTCCAAACATTCCTGCATCTCGGGCGTGTCCAGGGTGACCTGGCCCTTTTCATCGACCAGGTTGGCTCCGAATGCATGGAACATCGCTCCAACCTGATCGATGCCGTCGGTATTGTTGCTGCCGCCGATACCTAAGCCAAAGGTCACACCGTCCTTCTGGGCCAGCTCGGCGAATTTGAGGAAGGTTTCGTAATTCCAGCTATCCTGCAACGCCGTGTGCTCGGCCTTTGCGGGGTACATTGCCTCCAGATCCAAGCCGTGCTTGCGGAACCAACTGATGCGCGCGCAAGGCGGTTTCACCTGCGTGCCGGAGCTGGTCGGCACGGCAACCCAGTGACCATTGGACTTCCCAAGGTACTCGGCGGTCTGATCAACCGGCCCATAGGCCTTCAGCAGAGGAGCCATCACGTCGTCAACAGGCGCAAGGGCAGCGTGCTGATTGTAGAGATCCCAACTGTAGAAAGTGTACATATCGTGGCCCGCATGCGCCAGTGCTTCGGCCGCGCCGGTAAGCAGCAGCTTGTTGCCGATCACCGTGATGAAATCGACCTGAACATCGACCGCATTCTTGCTCGCCCAGGCTTCGACCTGTCGCTTCGTGACGACATTGTCCACTGGTATGAAACTGTCCGTGAATGCGAGCGAGAGTTTCCCGGCGGCTCCCGCGGAACGGATGTGCACCAATGGCAGCATGGCGGCGGAGACGGCTCCCTTGAGCGCGCTGCGGCGCGACGTTGAGGCGCTTTTCCTGGCCTTGTTCCTCACGGCGTTCCTCCATACCTCTACTCAGGAATCCACATCATGGCCGGAGCAAAACGTCTGGTTATTGCGGCGCCCAGCTCCTGTATTTCGGATGATTACTGGTAATCGGCAGCGCCACGATGCTGTCGCTGTCCTCCGAATGAAACATGCCAGTGATAAGTTCGAGCGCGCGCCGCGCATCCGTCAGCGTGACCGGCAGTGGGCCATCTTCGGCCAACGCCTGATGGAATGCCAAAAACTGGCTGGCAAAGCCGGCCGGGCCGTCTGCCGGACGCGTCATGATCTGCCGGATGGCAGCGGTCACGTCTGGATCGCTTGCCGTGAAATTCCACGGCTCTTCCGCAAGCTGCGAGGTCGCTGCGTCGAAGCACTGGCGCTCGAATGTCGCGCGCTCAAAGCACAGGCGCATGCGGGTTGACGGACGCGCCGAGCCGAGGGTTGCGGTGAGCGATGCCAGCGCGCCACTCTCCAGACGAAGGCAGGCCGCCGCGCAATCCTCGACTTCCACCGGGTTGACGAGCGTGGCTTTGAACGCTGCCAGGCTCGATACCGGGCCCATCAGGTGCAGCAGAAGGTCGTGGTTGTGAATCGCCTGAGTGACCAGCACCCCGCCGAGTTCAGTCGCGAATTTGCCGCGCCATTCAACGCGATAATAATCCGCCGTACGGCGCAGAAGTGTTTCGACCGATGCCACGTATGGGCGCCCTGCCAGCCCCGACCCGATGATCTCCTTCAACTTCGGGATGGCAGAACCGAACCGATACTGAAAGATCGGCATCACGCGAGCCATCGCTCGACGGTCGGCATCAATGATCGCGTCCAGTTGCCACAGGGAACTCACCAGGGGCTTCTCGCAGATCACGTACTTGTCCGCGGCAAGCGCTGCGACGATCATGTCATGATGCAGCGGGGGTGGCGTGCAGATGCTGACCACATCAATGTCACGCATGGCCAGAACTTCATCGAAAGAATTTGTGTCGCGCGGAATGTGGTGCTTGGCTGAGAATGATCTGCGTCCATCGGCGTGTCGGCTGCAACAAACGGTCACCTCGAACAGTTCGGGAAGCAGATCGAAGCCCCGGGTCATCTGCAATTCGCCGGCCCATCCGCAGCCAATGAGCGCCACCTTGAGCCGGTTCATGTGACGTGTGGTGTCGCGGAAGCTTCGCGCCGGCGGCACGATCTGCTCGCACAGCGCTGATCGGGTGCAAGCATCGGGAAGCTGCTTCGCATGCCAAGTTGCGGCGCACTTCGCCTCAATCGCATGAATGCCGACCTGTCTGCCTGTCCCGCTCTGTAAGCGATTACTGACAGCCTGTCAAAGCTGGGCAGGAAATTGTCACGTGCGAAAGGCGGCCTCTTGTAATCGCTTACTGGTTCGGGGATAAACGCAAGTCACGCCGTGCCTTTCGCTTGTGCCTTCGCTCTCGTTGCTTTGGGAAGGAGATTCCGATCATGCGCCATAATCGCCTGCGCGAACTACTCGCGGCTGGGCAACCAACGCTGGGCACGCATCTGCTATCGAGCTGGCCGACGCTTGTCGAACTGGTCGGGGCTGCCGGCAGCTACGACTATATTGAGTTCACGGCCGAATACGCGCCATTCCACATGCACGATCTGGATAATCTCGGCCGCGCGCTGGAGCTCAAGAACCTCGCCGGGATGATCAAGATCGAGCAGACGCAATGGACGCATCAGGCGATGCGCGCCATCGGCTCCGGCTTTCAGAGCGTGCTGTTCGCCGATGTACGAACCGTCGCCGACGCGCGTGCGTGCATCGCAGCGGTGCGGGCCGAAACGCCGAATTCCGGTGGCAGGCTTGGCGTCGGCATGCGGCGCGATGTCGGCACGGTTCTCGAAGGCGGCTCCCCGGCGTACGTTGCGGCGCTCGATGACGTCGTTATCGCGATCATGGTCGAGAAGCGGGAATGCGTTGAAGATCTGGATGCAATCCTGTCGGTGAAGGGGCTCGACATGGTGCAGTTCGGTTCATCGGACTACTCGATGAGCCTCGGCCTCACCGGGCAGCGCAATCACCCAGAGGTGCGGAAGGCCGAACTGAAAACAATCGAAACGGCCCTGGCGAAAGGCCTGCATCCAAGGGTGGAACTGTCGGATATCAGCCTGGCGGCGCCGTATTTGGAAATGGGTGTGAAGCATTTCTGCATAGGGTGGGATGTCCGCATTTTGTACGACTGGTGGCGGGTCAACGGCGAGGGCATGCGAGCTGTGTTCAGTGGCCGTGCGTCGGAACCAATGCGCCAGCCAGCAGCACGGCAGCCCGTCGGAACATACTGACACCTGTTCGGTCGAAAAGCTGACCCTGCGTCCTTACGCACGCGCGGGCGGTTATCGATGCGGACGTCGCGGTTGTAGCGGCGGTCGATGGGTTCCCGCTTTCGCGGGAATGACTGGGATGCGCGGGAATGACTGGGATGCGCGGGAATGACTGGGATGCACGGGAATGACGGATCTGAGAGTCGTCGTCCGCGCGGGCTGATAAACTGCTTGCGCTTGCCGCCGGGGCGAAGGCC
>DATDIL010000050.1:0-30245 GCA_036521075.1 Steroidobacteraceae bacterium
GGCGTCGACGTCGGGCATGTCGTCAGGACGGCCGTTGGCGCGATTACCGTCGCGATTGCCGTCCCGGTTGTTGTTGCCGCCGCCGCCATCGCGGTTGCCGTCACGATTGCCGTTGCCGTGGCGCGGGCCCTTGTTTGGCCGGTTGCGCCCCTGATTGCCCAGATAACCTCTCATGTCTTTTGGGCCGACGCGACTGGGCGCGCGCCCAGATTCGATTCGAGGAAGGCCGAGAGCTGTGATTTGGACACTGCGCCCACCTTCTGTGCCTCGACCGACCCGTTCTTGAACAGGATCAGTGTCGGAATTCCGCGGATGCCGAACGTTCGCGGCGTCTGCGGGTTGGAGTCGATGTCGATCTTGGCGATCTTCAGGCGATCCTGATATTCACCGGCGATCTCATCGAGAATGGGCGCAATCATCTTGCAGGGGCCACACCATTCCGCCCAGAAATCCAGCAACACGGGCTTGTCGGATTTGAGTACGTCCTGGTTAAAGGTGGCATCGGTGGTGTGCACAATGTGCGAACTACTCACGCGGTTCATCCTCCATGGGAGAACTAAAAGTTCAGGTTGAGGGGAAGGAATTTGAGGCTTGGGCCTGTGAAAAACAGGGCGGCGGCGGCGAAAGCCGTGCCAGAGACACCCGTTAAACGGTTACAATATGATCTATATGGGAAAGAAAAACTCGATGGCAGGTGGGGCTCCTTTTGGCCGCGTTCGGGGCGGCTTTTCGCCCTGTCGCAACGAAACCCCTGTCTTGAGTACCTTTTTAGCGCTTCCCAACGCCATTTTCAAGGCCCCCTTTCGCAACCCCATGGTTCCCCGCACCCAATGAGTGACCAGCCTCCCATTTCCACGCGATTTGACACCCTGGGGCTTGACCCCACCCTGCTCGCCGGCGTTCACGGCGCCGGGTTCACCCACGGCACCCCGATCCAGTCCCAGACGCTCCCCGTGGCCCTCACGGGCCGGGATGTTGCCGGACAGGCTCAGACCGGTACCGGCAAGACCGCCGCGTTTCTGATCGCGCTGTACAACCTGCTGCTCACGCGACCGGCGCCTGCGGGCAGGACACCCACCTCCGTGCGCGCCCTGGTCGTCGCCCCAACGCGCGAACTGGCGGTACAGATCCATCACGATGCCGAAATCATCGGCAAGTTCACCGGCCTGCGTAACGCCGTTGTCTACGGGGGCACCGACTACGAGAAGCAGCGCCGGCAGCTGGCCGATGGCGTCGATGTCCTGATTGGCACGCCGGGGCGCCTGATCGACTATTTCAAGCAGCACGTGTTCGACCTGCGCCACGCGCAGGTTCTGGTGCTGGATGAGGCTGACCGGATGTTCGATCTGGGGTTCATCGCCGACATCCGCTTCCTGATGCGCCGCCTGCCACCACCGGACCGGCGCCTCTCGATGCTGTTTTCCGCGACGCTGTCGCAGCGGGTGCTCGAACTGGCTTACGAGCACATGAACAACCCCGAGCTGGTGCGCATCGAGCCGGACAAGATGACCGTCGATCGGGTGCGCCAGATCATGTATTACCCCTCGATGGAGGAGAAGCTGCCGCTGCTGATCGCCCTGCTGCGGCAGGCCGATGCCCGGCGCACCATGATTTTCGTCAACACCAAACGCATGGCGGAGCGCCTCGAATCGGTGCTGAATGCCAACGGCTTCAATGCACAGGCCATTACGGGTGACGTACCGCAACCCAAGCGTCTGCGCTTCCTGCGCGATTTCCACAATGGCGATCTGGCGGTGCTGATCGCCACGGATGTGGCCTCGCGCGGTCTGCACATTCCTGATGTGAGCCATGTGTTCAATTTCGATTTGCCGCAGGATGCACCCGACTACGTGCACCGCATCGGTCGCACGGCGCGCGCCGGCGCCGAGGGCGATGCCATCAGTTTCGCCTGCGAGGAGTTCGCGGTGTCGCTGCCGGAGATCGAGGCCTACATCGGCCACAAGGTGCCCTACTCGCCGATCTCCCCGGAGCTGATCGCGAGCGTGCAGCTGCAGCCCGGTGCGCCCCGTGAAGGCGGCTCGCTCAGCCACGGCGGGCGCCGCGGCGGCGGTAGCCGCCCGCCGGCCCGGCGCCGTTCCAGCGGACCGGGGGGCCCGCGTCGCCGGCCCGGCAGCCACTAGAGCAATCCCGAATCCGGCCCCGCGAGGTCGGTGATCCGGTCCACCGCGGGCCAGGACCCGTGGTCGCGCACCGTACCCTGTGAATCCGGATGGCGCAGGCCAATCACCCAACGAATGCCCGCGGCCCGCGCTGCCGCGAGCACGGCGGGACTGTCATCCACGAAAATCGAGCGCGCCGGATCAAACGGCTCGCTGCGGCGGATGCTCTCCCAGAATCGCGCATCCTCCTTGGGCCATGAGAACGCGTGCGAGCTGAACATCGCGTCCAGGTAGCGCGACACGCCAGTGCATTCATCCTTGATTGCCAGCGATGCCGGATGGGCATTGGTGAAGAGCACCAGACGCTTGCCGTTGCGGCGCAGGGTTGCCAGCAACTCCGGCACTCCGGCCAGCCAGCGCACCTCGTGCATCGCGGCGCGCTTGAGCGCGGCGACATCCAGCCCCAGTTCGCGGCTCCAGAACGCCACGCTGTACCAGTCCAAGGTGCCCTCGCGTTCCCGGAAACGCGGTACGAGGTGCGCGCGCGCCTGTTCCAGGGTGACGCCGCGGGCCTGGGCCCAGGCGGTAGGAATGGTGTGGCGCCAGAAGCGGGTATCAAACGCCAGATCCAGCAGTGTGCCGTCAAGATCCAGCAGCACGGTGTCGATGGCGGACCAATCGGGCGGGTCAATTCGGCTCATTGCATTGCGGAGCATATCGCCAATGGCGCCCGTCCCGCGCCTCCGTTAAGCTAGTCGCATTGAAAATCGCGCAAACGGCCGCGAGCGCGCACAATTCGACCGGCTATGGCGGATAACGAAGACAACGTCGACCGCGAACTGTTCCGCAACATCGAGAAACTGCGTGCCTTGCGGATCGCGCATCGCGATCTCGACGATGTCATCAGCCGGCTCTCCATGGACATGCACATCGATGAGCTGCAATTGAAGCGGCTGAAGAAACGCAAGCTCCTGCTCAAGGATCAGATCACCATCCTCGAGAGCCAGCTCATCCCCGATTTGAACGCTTAGAAGGCGCACGTAGAGCTCTCACCGATGGACAGCGCCAGCAGCGGACTCCGGAATTTCTTCGCGCAGCTGGCCTCCGCCCAGGTGCTCACGGAGATCTTCTGCATTGTCGCCGCCGCGGCACTGGCTGTGATCGGCGGGCGCGCTGCCCGTGTGTGGATCCAGCGCTCCGGCCGCATCCACAGCGGCACCTGGCTTGGCGCGGGCCTCGAGGGCACGGTACTGGCGGCGCCGATGTTCATCGGCATACTGGCGCTGTTCGCGCTGCATCTGCTGCTGATCAGGTTGGACGTGCGCGCCGACCTGTTGTACGTGGCGCTGCAGCTCACCCTCGCCCTCGCCCTGGTGCGACTGGCCAGTTTCGCCATGCGCCTCACGCTCGGCCGGGAGACCTGGTTTGACGCGTGGGAAGGCCGTATCGCGGTCGCGGTGTGGCTGGTCATCGCCCTGGAGCTGCTCGGCTGGCTGGAGAAGATCCAGGTGACGCTCGAGCACGTACACCTGATTCCCGGGCGCAACATGTTCACGCTGTGGGAACTGGTCAAGGGCATCGTCGTCGTCACGGTGTTTGTGTTCGTGACCACCTTTGTGGCTCGCACCGTGGAGCGGCGCGTGATGCGCCTGGGGTCCATTGCGCTGTCCACGCGCATCGGAATCTCAAAGTTCACGTATTTCGTGCTGCTGGGCATCGGCGTGCTGCTGGGCATCAACGCCGCGGGTGTCGACGTGACGACGCTGAACGTGCTCACGGGCGGCATCGGTATCGGCTTAGGCTTCGGCCTGCAGACCATCGCCGGCAATTTCGTCAGTGGCTTTGTCCTGCTGATCGACAAATCGATCAAACCCGGCGATGTCATCAGCTTCACCGGCCACACCGGCACGAGTACCGAGAACTTCGGCTGGGTGCAGGAGCTGCGCGGCCGCTACGTCGTGGTGCGCGACCGCGATGGCGTCGAGACTCTCGTCCCCAACCAGAATCTCATCACCAATTCAGTCATCAACTGGAGCTACTCCGACAAGCGGGTGCGTCTGCGGCTGCCAGTGATGATCAGCTACGATGATGATCCGGAAGGAGCACTCGAGGCGCTGCTCGAGGCGGTCAGTGATCATCCCCGCATTCTGCGCGAGCCGGCGCCGGTGACACGCCTGATGGCCTTCGAAGACTACGGCATGCGGCTCGAAGTGAGATTCTGGATCGCCGACCCGATGAACGGCGTCAACAACGTGCGTTCGGACGTGAACCGTGCGATCTGGCGCGTGTTCCGCAAGCACAAGATCCGGATTCCCGTGGCGCAGCGCGAGTTGCGCATGCTCGCCCCCGCCCCCGATCCGGATGCGCCGGGCACCGGGCGCCGCGACTCGTTTAACAACCCGCCGTCAGATCCGGGCGTGTAGGTTCTTATGCCACTGATTGTTTCCGAGCTCGTGGTCGTGCCTGACATCGATCTGACCTTCAATGCTATCCGCTCCCCCGGACCCGGCGGCCAGAACGTGAACAAGGTAGCCAGCGCGGTCCAGCTGCGGTTCGACCTGCAAAACACTCAGGCATTGGATGCCGGGATAAAACAGCGCCTGCGCGCGCGCGCCGGACACCGGCTGAACGACGACGGCACGCTGCTGTTCGTGGCGCGCGCTCACCGCTCCCAGGAACGCAACCGGGCGGACGCGCTCGAACGTTTGCGTCAGCTCATCCTCGAATCCCTGCAACCGCCACGGCCGCGCAAAGCGACGCGCCCGACCCGGGCTTCCAAGGAGCGGCGCCTGGTCGGCAAGGCGCTCCAGCAACGGCGCAAGGTGCTGCGGGGACGGGTCCGCGGCGAGGACTGAGATCTAAGGCGTTGCGGGTTCTTCCCAGCCCGGATTCATGTGATACGGGACAGTGCGCGTCACCATCTCGATGCGGTGGATGAGGCCGCCTTCGATCCTGAACACCAGCACCGTCTCGGTGCTCGACGGCTGGCTCAGGGAGCGCGGTGAGAGCGTGTGGCCGTCGGCCAGACGCAGTGCACGGGTGCCGGCCTGGTCCAGGTTTGCCCATACCACCACCGTACCATTCTCCGGATCGACGGCCACGACTCGGCGATCATGGATGCGCGAAATCGACGCGAAATAGCCACTCTGCAGCTGCTGCCGACACCCGAGCGCCGCGAGATTGAAGTGGCTGTCCCCGATCAGCACGTGCGGGTTGCCACTGACTCGCGCACCGTTCTCGTAGCGCACGCAATCATCGCTCACCGGCACAGTGACCTTGGCATCGTAATGGCCTAAGGCGTTCATCCAGCCCAAGGCGACGCCGCTCAGCTGCTCGCGGGTCGCTCGCTGCGCCGCGGGAATCGGCACCAGCCAGGCCGCATCGGCCGTGCCGCGTGAATTGGTCGCATCGACTCCCGCATCGCTCCACTGCGGACCGGTGCCTTTGCGGTAAAACAAGGTCTCGACCTCGCTGATGCGGCGGTCGCGCACCTTCAGGCGCATGGCCATCAACACCAGGTTGTCGAACTCGCGCATGGTGCCGATGTAGGTGATTTGCTGGGTCTGCGGATCCGGATAGAACTGTTGGGCGGCGCCTACCCCACTGGCCGTGTTCCAGAAGCCGTCCCCGAGCTGCAGTTCCTGCCCGTCCTCCGTGAAGCGGACATGCTCATCGAGGGTCAGCAGCTTCGGATCGTGCGCGACGACCGCCTTCAGGTAGTTGTCCGCCGCGGCCTGCAGGCACGCGCGGTCGCACAGCAGTTGCGGGTCCTGAACCGGTGCCGCCAGCGGCGCGCTCTCGGCACTGCCGGGCGCAACGCGCGATCGGGAGGTGCTGCGGTCCCGGGAATGCCCGGCGGTTGCGCGGTCCCGGTCGTCGCTCGCCGGGTCGGCGTGCGCAGCCGCGGCCCGACCCAGGATCAGCACCCCGGCAGCCATCGCGATCAGCGTGCGATTCAGTTCCAGCATGGCCCGTTCCTCTAAGAATGCGTCACCTGCAGGATACTGTGACGCAGCTCCTCGTTGAGCACCACCTGCGCGTCGGCCGCAACATGCATCAGCACCTCGTCGAATTCGAGCCTGCCGGCGCCAGTGGCGTGGATCACGCGGCGCTTGCGCAGCAGATCGATGAAATTCTCGAACAGCGCCCGGTCAAAGAATTCCGGCGAATTGAACCCGTAGAGCAGTGACATGCGCTGCGCCATCAGGTGGCAGCGCTCCTCGAGTTGCGCCTGGCTGATCTGGCCACTGCCCGCCTGCAGCAACAAGGAAATGGCCAGATAGTAGCGCTCGATGGTCTGGATCGTGGACTGCTGCAGGAGCGAGAGCTGCATGGCCTGTGGCGAAGTCGGCGCCGAGCGGCACCATTCGCCGGTCGCGTTGCGTTCGAGCAGTCCCTGGGCCTCAAGCGTCGCGAGCATCGCATCCAGCGCCGCGGCAACTTGCTCCTCCGGCCAGATCAGGAACAGTTCGGAGGCGATGTAGGGATAGATCCGGCCCGTCAGCCGCACGATATCCGCGTGGCTCATGGCGGCGTTGCCGGCAAACGCGCAGGCGATCAGCGACGGCAGCGCAAACAGGTGCACGATATTGTTGCGGTAATACGCCGCGAGCACCGCGGCCTCATCGCTCATCTGCACCAGATCGCCCAGGGGGTGGGCCCGCCGGGTGATGGCCTTCATCTCCTCCCCATAAGCGACGATCTGCTGGGCCGTCAAGTTCGTCACCGTCACGCGGGCACTGTAGGGACAGTCGGCGAGCAGCGCCTTGAGCAAAGTCAGCTGGCGCAGCAGATCGGCCGCGACCAGGGTGCGGCGCGGCGATGCCAGCAGCGCCACCGCCAGCAGTCCGATCGGAGTCACCGCCGCTGCGGCGTTGATGTTGCGCATCACCTGGTTCGCAAGGTCGCCCACGGCGGCATTCAGCCAAGGCAAACGGCCCTCTTCGGCCGTCAGGCGGGAGCGCCACTGGCTGTCGTGACGCTCCAGCAGTGCATCCAGGTGAATCGGCTCGCCGATGTTGACGTGCACCTTGCCGAATTTTTCCTTCAGGCGCGGCAGCGTGCGCAGCAGCCCGAAGACACTCTCCTTCTCCTTGGCCTTGCCCGAAAGCTCGCCGATGTAAGTGTCGGCTTCCATGACGCGCTCGTAGGCGAAGAATACCGGCAGGAACACGATCGGACGGGCCGGCGAGCGCAGGAAGCCGCGCAGCGTCATGGTCAGCATGCCCGTCTTCGGCTGCATCAGTCGCCCGGTGCGGCTGCGGCCGCCTTCAATGAAGTACTCGATCGAATGGCCACGGGCCATGATGGCCGCCATGTAGCTCATGAACACGATCGTGTACAGCGCATTGCCGCGCAGGCTGCGGCGAATGAAGAACGCGCCGCCCTTGCGCAGGTAGCGGCCAACCACCGGCATATTGAGATTAAGGCCCGCGGCGATGTGCGGAATGGCGTAGCCATTGCGATAAATCACATACGACAGCAACAGGTAATCCATGTGGCTGCGGTGGCACGGCACGTAGATGATCTCGTGGCCATCGGCGACCTTGGCCAGGGTGTCGGCATTACCGAAGTCGACACCATCGTAGATGCGGGTCCACAACCAGCTGAACACGCGTTCGAGAAAACGGACGAACGCCGGCGAATAGTTCGCGGCGATTTCATAGGCGAGCTTGCGCGCGCGGATCAGCCCCTGACGGCGGGTGATTTTCTTTTCCCGCACTTCCTGCGCGACTGCCGCCCGCACCGCCCGCGTGCGCAGAATGCGGCCGACGATGGTCCGACGATGCGACAGATCCGGACCAATGCGCGCGGCCCGCTGGCGCGCGTAACGCACGCGCAACGCCCGCGAGACCCGCCGGCATTGCACCACCGTTGGGGCGTCGCTGCCGAGCAGGCTGCGCAGTGAAACCGGCTCGTCGAGCTCGAGCAGCGTGTTGCGACCGTTGAATATCACCTGAAAGAACCGGCGCACCCGTGAGGTAATGACCCAGTCATCCACCAGCAGCAAGCGGAACCAGGACGCATCGCGCTGCGGCGCGCGTCCCCAGAATACGGCAGCCGGAACCAGGTCCACATCAACCGCCGGATCAATCCGCAACAGATCCACCAACTTCGCCAGGATTGGCGGCGGCCGCCGATCCAGCGGTTCACTGCCCAGACCACCGCGCGGATCGAGATAAAAGAATGAGCGCAGCTCCGCACTCTGGGTGAGCAGCCGCTTGCGCGGTCGCGGCAGTTTCAGCTTCACGCAGGCGCTGTTCAGGACCGCGAAGTCCGTGAGGCTGCGGTGTTCCATGACATAGCAGACCGGCGTGCCGCGGCCCAGCAGACGGGCCGCGGCATCGGCAGGCAGCGTGGTGAAGCGAACCCAAAGCGTCAGGATCCGTCGCAGCAGCCAGCCCATGACTTATTCGCCGGGCGCCGACATGTCCAACGAGATCAGGAAGTACTCGAAGAGGTAGCGGATCATGTTCAACTGGTTGTGCAGGCGACGATCATCATGCAGCAGGTGCAGGGAGGCTCCGTAGTCGCGCGCAAAGCGTGCGCTGTCCTCGTAGGGCACCAGATCATCGCGCCAGCCGTGCACCACCATGGTCGGACAATCGAGCACCCCCTTGCGCAGCGGTGGCAGGCCCTGTGCATAGATTGAAGGCGCCATGAGGAACACGCCGCGGGCGTGCAGGTGCGAGGCGGCCGCGACCGACACGTAAGCGCCGACACTGGAACCCACCAGCACCAGTTCGCCTTGCAGGTCCTTGCAGAAATCCATCAGGTGCGCGAGCCGGGCCTGCGGGGACTCGATACCGCGATAGTCCACTGATTCCGGTTCGAAGCCTTCCGCGCGTGCGGTATCGGCGAGCACGGTGGTCTTGCGGCCCCAGGGGCCGCCATCCTGTCCATGCGAGAAAACTGCATACCGATTGCTCACGGGCCGATATCTTATACTGCCGGCGCCGCCGCCGACGATGGAACACTCAGGCGTTGAGGATCGCGGTCTCAATCTCCCAGTCGACGCGTCGCGGCGATGCCGCCTGTCGGTTGATGCTCACCGGACGGACCCGGCTACCCGCCGGATGATGCGTCACCAGCCAGTACTGCAGGGCGCCGGGCTGCTGCAGCGCATAGCCGAACAGCAGATTTACGGCACCCGTGACGATCGTACTCGCGCGATTGACGCGCTCGTCCCAGATCACCTGGCAGCAATCGGCAATTTCACCGCTCGCGAATGCCCCTTCCGAGCACAGCGACTCCAGGAACGCCTCGATCTGGTGGCCGGCGCGCTCCCAGGTCGCTGCAGTATTCGGGGCCGTGAGCACCCAGCGCGTGCCGCGTTCGACGCTGTTGGCCAGCTGCAGGGCCAGGCGCCGCGCGGCCAGGTAGCGCCCCTCGGCCGACGCCGAGACCCCGCTGGACAGCGTGCAGCTGCGTGTGCGGCGCGCCGGACCGGGTCGCAACGGTTCGAGCGTGTTGATGCCGGCCTGCGCCAGCCGCTCGCTGAACTGCGGCTCGATCGCAATGCTCGGGCGCAGCGCGGGTCGCAGCGTCGCGTCGGGTTCCTGTGTGTGCAGCCACGGGCCGCCCGCATAGGCGTTACGCGCGAGCATCCCCGCGGCCGCCGCGCCCGGCGCAAAGGCCGCCATGCGATTGCGCAATCGATCGAAGGCGAGCAGCCGTGGAAAGAACATCGCCGCGTTGTCGCTGCGGAACGGCCATGCCGACAGGCCAGCAAGCGCCTCCTGCGGCTGAGTCCACGCCCGCGGCGGGTCCACGATCTGCAGGGCACGGCGTTCGCGGCAGAAGCGACCCGCCACCAGCAACGTGCTCATCCCCAGATCCCGATCGCGCGTCAGTGGCGGGATGTACAGCAGGTCAAACTGCGTATCGAGTCCCAGGGCGAAGATTCCGGTGCGACGCGGCAGCGAGCCGATGATGTCGTAATCCGACAGCGGCGCACCGTCATCGCCATCGGCATTGGCGCCCACGTACCCGACCACGGCGCCGGCGGGTCCGACGCTCGTGGCATCCGGGCGCAACGGCGGCACTTTGCCCGCCACCCGTGCCAGGCTCGAGGCCTGCAGAACGTCCGCGACAAAACGTGCGCTGCCCGGCTCCGTCGAGAGGTTGCGCAGAATCTCCTGCTCCTGCACCTGCTCGGAGCCTGGCACGGCCAGACGCTGCACGATGAGATTGAAGCGATCCGTACTGCTGATGCCGTCGTAGTCCACCGCGGCACGCAGGTATTCGCGGCAACCCGGATTGAGGGCCATCAGCTGCAGCGCGGCGCTGCCCGCAGGCAGTGTGACGGTTGCCGCGCGCGCGCCGTTGACGGCGCGCACGATGAGCGCCTCGCGGCCACCGCTTTCAAAGAACTGCTCGACGGCATACGAGAGTGAGGAAGGCTGCCACAGGCCGCCAAAGATCTGCTGGAAGGCGGCGAAGCTGCCGATGCGAACGGGGCGGCCAACGGGGCCTCGGAGCGTGCGACCCACAAAGGCGGTGACGCCGGCGGAAACACGCTCTATGGCGCGCCCCGGCCCCTCAAAGGTTGTTGAATCTGCCTCAGAAACTCCGCGCACGGCAGCCGCACCCACAGTGTCCGGCCGCACTCTAACAGGTTTCGCGGCGATCTTTGGTCCGGCCGCTCAGCCTCCCGACTTGTGTGCGCCGGACGCCGGTACCAGGTGTTCCTGTGGGTCCGAATCGCCCATGATCTGGTTGAAGGTCTTCTCGTCCATCGGCAGATCCGTTTTGCCATCCCACGAGGCGCCCACCGGCAGCTGGTTTTCGACCAGCGTGGCACTGGCGAGCACCTTGTCGATGCTCGCATCGGTAAGCGTGACCGGCACGATCAGGCCGCGTGGCGCATGGGCCAGCTGCATGACCAGGTCCCAGTCCACGGTCTGGCCGCGACTCTTGAGTTCCTTTTGTACCGACTTGCTGAGCGATCGGGAGAGCAGTGCCGCCTGCGCCTTCTTCCAATCGCGCCGATCATCTTCCAGCGAACCGAAGGACTGCATGACCAGCTGGCCATTGTCCCAGCCGAACACGTACGGCTGGTTCACTACGTGCACCTGCGTGCCGAGCGGAACCTTCTCAAACAGCTCGTCGATGTCTTCCGGAAACAGGCGGATGCAGCCATGACTGGAGCGCAGCCCGACGCCGGCCGGTTTATTCGTGCCGTGGATCAGGTAGCCCGGCCAGGTCAGATAGAACGCCCGGTTGCCAAGGGGGTTGTCCGGGCCCGGTCCGACGACCGAAGGCAGAACATCACCGTTTTCTTTGTGTTCCTTGATGACCGAGATCGGCGGATGCCAGGTCGGGTCCTTCTGCCGGCGCACAATCCTGGTGGTGCCTTCGGGAGTTGCCCAGCCCACTTTGCCGATGCCGATCGGGTGGGTGTAGACGACCTGGGGCTCGCCGGCCTTGTGCGGCGGGAAGTAGAACAGGCGCATGGCCGCGATGTTGATCACGACCCCTTCGTGCGGCGCATCCGGCAGCACGAAGCGGGTGGGCAGCACAACGGTGCGGCCGACGCCGGGCAGCCACGGATCCATGCCCGGATTCGCACGCAGCAGCTCCTCGTAGCCTAGATTGAAGCGACGCGCGATATCGGTCAGGGTGTCGTCCTTGCCGACGGTGGTCTGCTGCAGGTCACCGATCACGTTCTGCCGCGCATCGGCGAGCTCGAAATGCGAGGTTTCCTGCGGCGCCGGCAGTGCGGGCGGGGGCGGCGGGGCCACCACCACCGGTGCCGGCGGCGGCTTGTTATGGGAACTCCAGGGGGCACCGACCAGCGAACAGGCGGCCAGCACCGACAGGGACAGAATCGCGGCTATGACGCGAAATGGCGACAGAATGCATGTCATGGTGCGGCGATTATGACACCACCCGGGCCCACACCAAAAAAAATGCCCCGAGCTTGAGCGCGGGGCCGAGAATGCGGACCTTCGATGAAGGGAAGGAAGTCCGCTAGGGGATAAGATGCCCGGTGGCGGAACAGGTCACGGGGGCCCGCGGGCTAGTGCAGGCGGGCCCAGTGCAAAATGCGAATGTCATCGCTCGTGAGAGCAAAACTCTGGGCGAGCAATGAGCGCAGTTCACGCGTACCCGCCGTCTGTTCGAGCGGGTGCCGCAGCTCGACCACACCGCTCCACTCGCTGGACTCCGTGGCGGAGGCAACCGTCGCGAGTGCCGGCTCGTCTGCCGTGACGAAGTGGGTGTAGTACTTGGCGGCCATGGTTCAAAGGTTAGATTCAACCCGGGCAAAGTGCCGTGAAACGCTCCACAGATCCGCTTGGCCGAACCTGCCTAGGATCCGACATAACGTGGGAAAATCCTGCCGATGAGTCGATACCGCGCGCCATTGATACCCGGGTCACAGTTCATCACGCCCGCAGGCATTGCCAGGTTGCGCGCGGAGCTGGATACGCTGTGGCGTAGCGAACGCCCGCGGGTAACGCAGGCGGTACGGGAGGCCGCGGCGCAGGGGGATCGCTCGGAAAATGCCGAATACACCTACGGCAAGCGACGCCTGCGTGAAATAGATCGCCGCGTGCGCTTCCTGCGGCAACGGCTTGATGGCATGACCGTCGTGGAGGCGCCGCCGTCGGATCTCACGCGCGTGTTCTTTGGCGCCTGGGTGAGCCTCGAACGCGAGGACGGCATGCAGGTGCGCTACCGCATCGTCGGCCCGGATGAGACCGACGCGGCCAGCAGCTACATCAGCATGGATTCGCCCCTCGGGCGGGCATTGCTGGGCAAGACACTCGATGCCGAGGTGACGGTGATGCTGCCCTCCGGCAGCACCACTTTCACGGTCATCGCAGTCGACTACCCAACGGCTACCGGATCGGGGCCTACCAGATGACCCGCACGTTCTTGAACTGCCACGGATCACTCTTGTCGATGTCCTCCGGAAAGAGGCGTTCGCGCTCCGTCAGTGGCGTCCAGTCGGTGTAGGCACCGATCACGTTGCCCCAGTACGGCTGACTGATCTCGATGTTGCGGCGAAAGTCGATCTCATCCGGTTCGACCAGTCCGCAATTCGGATTCTCCATGGCCCACACCATGCCGGCCAGGCACGCCGAGGTGACCTGCAGGCTGGTCGCGTTGTTGTACGGCGCCAGCCCCCGCGCCTCTTCGATGGTCAGCCGTGAGCCATACCAGTAGGCGTTCTTCTTGTGTCCGGCCAGCAGCACGCCGAGTTCGTCCCGACCGCTCACCACATCTTCGCTCATGATCCGCTTTTTGTCCTGGACCAGAAAGTTGCGTCCCGCGAACTCATGCATCGAGGCGATCGCGGCATCACAGGGGTGATACGCGTAATGCGCCGTCGGTCGATAGACGATATGCGCGCCTTCGCGCACCGTCAGGTAATCGCAGATCGAGATCGCCTCCGAGTGTGTGATGCAGAAGCCATGAAAATGGCCGGCCAGCGGCGTCCAGGTGCGCACGCGCGTCGCCGCGCCCGGTTGCGTCAGATAGATCGCCGCGCCGTTGCCGACGTCATGGCGCTTGCCGTCGCGTGGAAAGTTGCGCTCATGGGTGCCCCAACCCAGCTCGGCCGGCTGCGCGCCCTCGCTGACGAAGCCGTCCACCGACCACGTATTCACGAACTCGCCCAGCTGCTTCGCCCGCGATGACACCTGCGTGTCGCGCTCGGCGATGTGGATGACGCGGATACCGAGCAGGTTGGCCAGTGCCGCCCAGTCATCGCGCGAGCGCGGATTGCCCGCATCAAAACCGGTGTCAGCGGCAATGTTGAGCATACCCTGCTTGACGAGGTGCGAAACCATTCCCGGGTTGGCGCCATGGGTGACGACGGCGGTCGGCGCGCGCGCATTGCCGCCACGCAATCCCAGTGCCTCCTCGCGCAACGCATAGTTGGTCCGCCGCGCCGCACTCAGTGTGGGGTCGGTATAGCCGCCGGCCCAGGGTTCCAGGCAGGTGTCCAGGTACATCGCACCTTTTTCCCAGCAGAAGCGGATCAGCGCGATGCTCGAGACATCCACCGAGACGTTCAACAGGAAGTCGCCACGACCGACCAGCGGGGCGAGAATGCGCCGGAAGTTGTCACGCGTCAGTGCTTCGTTGATGCGCCTGACACCAAAATGTTCGGCCTCCGCGCTGCCCGAATCGTCGGCCGTCACGATCGTGATGCGCTCCGGTGCGATACCGATGTGCCGCAAGATCAGCGGCAAAACTCCCTGTCCGATGCTGCCGAAGCCCACGAGGACGATTCGGCCGGGAAAATCGATATATACCGGGTGTTTTGTCATGATTACCGCCAGTGTGGGGGAAAAGTACGCTCGTACCCCGGCAGAGCCGCCACGCGACCGATCCAGCGCTCCAATGCCGGATAGTTAGCCGCCAAGGGTAGGAAGCGGGAGGACAGCGCGCGGGCCGCTGGCTTGTCCAGCGCGCGCAGCAGCAGCTGCAGCGCCGGGAATATCACGATATCGGCGGCGGAGAAGTGTTCCCCGACCACCCATTCCGAACGTGAAAGCCGGGCCTCGATGGACCGGGCCTCACTCGCCACGACGTGCATGGAGTCCGCCAGGGCATCGATATGCTCCTGCGCATGGCCTTCGAAGACTGCACGCACGATTTTCATCAGGTGCTCTTCGACGTACGACTGATATTCGCAGATCACGCGCATGATCACGCCGGCCTCCTCCGGGGAGTGACCGAAGATCGGCGGATCCGGATATTTGAGGTCCAGGTAGTACAGTACGGCCAGGGACTCGAACACCACATAGTCCCCGTCCTTGAGGATCGGAACGCGACCACGGAAATTCAGCGCCAGAATCTGTGGCGATTTGTGCTCCTGGCGCGAGAACTGCAGCGGGTGGCCGCTGTAGGGCAGCCGCTTGTACTCGAGTGCGAGCAATACGCGCCAGGAATACGGGCTGCCGCTGCCCCAATACACTTCAATCGCCATATACTTGATTCACAAGGCTGTCGGGATGATTGTACCGACAAGTCAGGCGCACCACACTGCATCGGAAAATGAGTTCGGAATTGCCATTGCACCTGATCGAACCGGCGCAAGTCGCCGCGCGACTCGCCCGGCCGCAAACGCGCACCGTCGTGATTGATTGCCGGCACGATTTGTTACGTCCGCAGTGGGGACGAGAGGAATTTGCGGCAGCGCATATTCCCGGTGCCGTGTTTGCGCACCTGGATCAGGACCTGTCGAGCCCCGTGACGCCGCAATCCGGACGGCATCCCTTGCCCGACCCGGCCGCACTGGCGGCGTTCCTCGGTGCTGCCGGTGTCGACACCGACACGGATGTCGTGGCCTATGACCAGGACAAGTCGCCGTTCGCGGCACGACTGTGGTGGCTGTTGCGCTGGCTGGGGCACGAGCGGGTATCGGTGTTGAACGGCGGCCTCGCGGCCTGGCGGGCGACCGGCCTGCCCCTGCAAGGCGTGCCCGCCCCGCGCGTTGCGCGAACGTTCCTCAGGCGTCCGGCACGGGTGCAGGCGCTGACCACCGCCGAGGTGCAGCGCGAACTGGAAGGCGGCCGGCCGCTGTTGCTGGATGCGCGCTCCGCCGATCGTTTTGCGGGCCTGAACGAGACCCTCGACCCGGTGGCGGGGCACGTGCCCGGCGCGCGCAATCAGCCCTTTGCGCTGAACCTGGACTCCACCGGCCGTCTGCAATCGAGCGCCGCCCTCACCGCCCTGTGGCGCGGCGCGCTGGGTGACACGCCACCGACTCAGGTCATTGCAATGTGCGGGTCCGGCGTCACGGCCTGTCACAATCTGTTGGCCATGGAACTGGCCGGCATGCCCGGCGCGCGATTGTATGCCGGGTCTTTCAGCGAATGGATCCGCGACCCCGCCCGCCAGGTCGCCACCGGTCCGGTCTGACGTAAGCGTCATCCGGTTGTCCCGCATTTTTGCTATCGTCCGCGCCCCTCGGGCATATACAGGCCAGGCGCCGCAAGTCAGGTCGCGATGAACGGAAACAATCAAAAAGGTCCCGGCCCGGCGTGGACCATCGAAGACTCGCTCGAGCTCTACCATGTCAATGCGTGGGGCAAGGGGTACTTTTCCATCAATGACGCGGGGCACGTCATCGTGCGCCCCGACACCCAGCCCGGTGGTCAGACCATCGATCTGTTCGAGGTCGTCGAGGGGCTCAAGGCCCGCGATTTGACGGCCCCGGTGGTCGTGCGTCTCTCCGACATTCTCGCCAACCGGTTGCGCAACCTGCATGCCGCCTTCGCCCAGGCCATTACCGAGAACGACTACGGCAACAAGTACGCTGCCGTTTATCCCATCAAGGTCAACCAGCAGCGGCTCGTCGTCGAAGAGGTGTACCGCTACGGGCGCGAGTTTGGCTTCGGTCTCGAGGTCGGCTCCAAGCCCGAGCTGCTGGCCGTGATGGCGATGACCGAGAATGCGCCCGACCGTCTGATCGTCTGCAATGGCTTCAAGGACCACAGCTACCTCGAAGCTGTCGTGCTCGCGACCAAGCTTGGTCGCACCATCATTCCCGTCATCGAGAACTTCGAGGAACTGGACATCCTGCTCAAGCTCGCCGACACCTACCAGGTGCGACCGCGGCTCGGCGTGCGCGTGAAGCTTTCCAGCGAGGGCTCCGGCCGCTGGCGCGACAGCAATGGTGCCCGGTCCAAGTTCGGGCTGTTCGTGACCGAAATTCTGGATCTGTTCAAGGTCCTCAAAGACCGCGACATGCTCGACTGCCTGCAGCTCGTGCACTGTCATCCGGGCAGCCAGCTGCAGGACATCCGCCGTGTCAAGGAATCGATCACCGAATTGGCGCACGTGTATGCCGAACTGCAGATCATGGGCGCCGGTCTGAAGTACATCGATGTCGGCGGCGGCTTGGGCGTTGACTATGACGGCAGCGGCACGAACTTTGCCTCCTCCATGAATTACACGCTCAACGAATACGCGAGCGATGTGGTCTACCGGATCGCGAGCGTCTGCAATGCGCGCGACATTCCCCATCCGATGATCGTCAGTGAATCCGGACGCGCCATCGCGGCGTACCACAGCGTGCTGATCTTCAACACGCTGGGCTTCTCCGCGCTGGACCGCTTCCGGGTCACCGGCCGGGAGGCCGAGGATTATCCCGGCGAGGATGAAATACCGCAGCCGGTGCAGGACCTGTTCGTCGCCTACCGCTCCGTCAACGAACGGCGGCTGGTCGAGTGCTACCACGATGCCCAGACGGCGCGCGAGCAGACGCTGCAGATGTTCAACCTCGGGCTGCTGTCGCTGCAGTTTCGCGCCCTCGCCGAGCGGCTGTACTGGGCGACCTGCGCGCGCATTCGCGATGTCTGCCGGCGGCTCGAGGAAAGTCCCGAAGAGCTCGCCGATCTGGAATCCATTCTCTCGGACACCTACTTCTGCAATTTCTCCGTATTCCAGTCGCTGCCGGACAGCTGGGCCATCGATCAGCTGTTCCCGATCATGCCCATCCACCGCCTGAACGAGCAGCCCACGCGCATCGGAGTGCTCGCGGACATCACCTGCGATTCGGATGGCAAGATTGATCGCTTCGTCAGCCACCGCGAACTCAAACGCACCCTCGAACTGCACGAGCTGCGTACCGGTGAGGAGTACTATCTCGCCGCGTTCCTGGTCGGCGCGTACCAGGAAACCCTGGGGGACCTGCACAACCTGTTTGGCGACACGCACGTGGTGCACATCCGCCTGCTCGAGGAAGGCGGCTGGTGGATCGAGGAGGTCGTCAAGGGCGACACCGCGAACAAGGTGCTGGAATACATGGAGTACGACGTGGCCGAGCTCTACCCCGCCCTGTCGCGGGACTGTGAGCGCGCGGTGCGCGACGGCCGCATGACGCTCGCCGAGAGCCAGCAGGTCAAACGCTTCTACGAAGGCGAGCTCAACGGCTACGCCTATCTCGAACCCCCCGGCAGTTGAGGCGGTCGCATGCCGTTGCGTCCCCCAAATGCCGGGAGTAGCATCTTTTTCGATCCAGCGGTGTGTGAGAGAACCGGATGACGACGATCTACGTGGGCAATCTGCCCTTCAACGCCACGGAACAGGACCTTCGAGCCCTTTTTGAACGTCACGGGGCCGTGGAATCGGTAAAGCTCATCAGCGACCGCGAGACCGGCAAGCCCCGTGGCTTCGGATTCGTGGAGATGGCGCAGGCCGATGCGCAGGCCGCGATTCAGGCACTTAATGGACAGCAGCTGGGTGGTCGCCCGCTGCGTATCAACGAAGCTCAGGAGCGTCCGCAGCGGCCGCGCCAGGGCGGCGGTCCATTCCGCCGCTGAGAATCGGGTCGGGGGCGCGCGGTGAACCCAAGGACTCTGTCCGGAACAGAGTCCTGCAGATGATTGTTACCACATTTCCTTGAGGCGGGCGTTCACATCCAGCCCCGCCGTGCCCGCATCCCCCAGCGCTATGTCTTCGCCGTTCGCGCCGTGCACCACGACGGCATCGAAGGTCTTCAGTACCTTCTCCGTCATGAAGCGGCTGCGACCCCCATACACATGGCCGTCTGAGCTCCTCGGCTGGCTCGTAACCTGGAACTTCAGCGGGCAGTACAGCATCAATTCATTGCGCGCCCGGGTCATCGCGACATACAGCAGGCGTCGCTCCTCTTCGATCAGTTCCGGCTTGCGGGTCGCGAACTCCGAGGGAAAACTGCCGTCGACGACGTTCATCAGGTACACGGTGTCCCATTCCATGCCCTTCGCCGAATGGATGGTCGAGAGCACCAGGAAATCCTCATCCAGGCTCGGCTTGCCCGCCAGATCGCTGGACGCCTCCGGGGGATCCAGCGTCAGCTCGGTGATGAAGCGCTCGCGCGAGGTGAACTGGCCGGACAGCAGCTCCAGCTGATCCAGGTCCCCGATCCGCGTATGCACGCTCTCGTAGATGCGCTCCAGGTGCGGCTTGTACCACTCGCGCACCAGGTGCACCTGTCCGGGCCACTCGCGTTGTGGATCCCTCAGGTTCTGCAGCAAGTTCGCGAGCTTCTCGATCTCGACCGGCTCCACATGCGGCGCCGCGAAACCGGTCAGGGCACCGGCGCCGTGTTGCTGCGCCTCCATGTGGGCAATCGCACGCTGGGCGTTCGCCGGACCCATGCCCGGCAACAGCTGCAGGGCGCGGAACGCGGCCATGTGATTGAGCGGATTGTCGACCCAGCGCAGTACCGCCAGCAGGTCCTTGACGTGCGCGGCCTCGAGGAAGCGCAGACCGCCATATTTGACGAACGGAATCTGCCGGCGGGTCAGCTCGATTTCCAGCAGGTCGCTGTGGCTGCCGCTGCGGAACAGCACTGCCTGGCGATGCAGGGGCACGTGCGCCTCGCGCCGGCGCAGCACTTCACTGCAGATCGAATCGGCCTGCGTGACCAGGTCATCCACGGTCACCAGCCGCGGCCGCTGGCCGGGACTGCGGATGGCCAGCAGGTGCTTGCGGAACTGGCGCGGCGCATCGGCCATCAGCGCATTGGCGGCATCCAGAACCTGCGGACAGGAGCGGTAGTTCTGTGACAGTGTGATGACCTCGGCGCGCGGCGCGAACTGGTCCGGAAAATTCAGAATGTTGTCGACGGTCGCGGCGCGAAACGAATAGATGGCCTGCGCATCATCGCCCACGACGGTGAGGCCGCGGCCGTCGGGCCGCAGCGCGTGCAGGATCTGCGCCTGCATCACGTTCGTGTCCTGGTATTCGTCCACCAGCACGTGGTCGAAATGCCCGCTGACGTGCTGCGCCAGTTTCGGGTCACCCATCATGATGTGCCAGTAGAGGAGCAGATCGTCGTAGTCGAGAATCCCGTAGTTTTGCTTGCGCTGCACGTAGGCCCGATACAACCGCGTCAGTTCATCCTCCCACTGCGCGCACCACGGATACTGCTCCTCCAGCGACTCCTTCAGCGACTTGCGGGTGTTGACGCGATGTGAATAGATCGCAAGGCAGGTGTCGCGGCGCGGAAAGCGCTGCTCCTTGCCATCGAAGCCCAGTTCCTGACGGATCGCGTCCATCAGATCCGCACTGTCACCCCGGTCGATGACGGTGAACTGCGGATTGAGTTTCAGGTGTCGCGCGTAATGGCGCAGCAGCCGGTTCGCCATTGAATGAAAGGTCCCCGACCAGGACAGGCGCTGCGCCAGTACCTGGCTGAGGCCTCCTATTGTTTCGTTCATGGCCTGTTTGACGATATCGCGCGCACGCCGGCGCATTTCCTGGGCGGCGCGCCGCGTGAAGGTCAGCATCAGGATGCGGGCCGGATCCACGCCATTCATCGTCAGGTGCGCGACGCGGTGCGCCAGAGTGTTGGTCTTGCCCGTGCCGGCGCCGGCAATGATCAGCAACGGCCCCGCATCGACGCCTTTCTCCGCCGCCTTCTCGCCGACCCTGCCTATGAACGTGACGCTCTGCTGCGCGGCTCGGATCTGCCCGAAGGTCGCCGCCTTGCGCTGGGCGGTATTCAACGTGGCCAGATAAGCGGGTGTCGCCATGGGCGATGACTATACGAGTTGACGGTTTGTGAGGCTATGGATCAATGCACAACTGTGCGCCGGATCAATCGTATCCCCCGCGAGGACCAGCCGGGGGCCTGCGATGTCCACAAACCCATCGTCGCCGAGCGCCGCCGGCGCCACCCAGATGCCGTCCCGATGTCCCGAATGACGTGCCGGATCCGCTGCGCGCGCCGCCAGGCGTTCCTGTCGAAGCGCTTCCGGCACACGACACAGCACCTGTGTGCACGCGACGGGTGCATGACGTACCAACAACGACTGCAACACCGGCGCGTGCTCACCGGGCCTGAAGTTGCCCTCCATCACCACCGTGCCGAGCAGCGGCAGATATTCGTCCGCGAGCGCGAACAGCACGGCGAAACTGGCGTCGCTCAAGCGCCGCGACGCGGCGCGGTCCGGGGCTCCGAGGGTGTCGAACAGCGGCTCCTTGATGACATCCTTTGACAGCAGTGGCGCCGCCAGGTCAGCCGCGAGGGCGCGCGCCAGAGTCGTCTTGCCGGTGGCCGGCAAACCCGTTATCAGAAACACGCGGCGCGCAGTCATTGCAGATATCCTAAGCGCAATGAGCACTCTCGACAGCACCACGCACTATCAAGGTCGTGTCATCCGCGTCACGGTGGACCGTGTCGTTTTGCCGAATGGCGCGCAGGCGGCCCTCGAGGTCGTACACCACCCGGGGGGTGCCGCCGTCGTGGCCCTCAATGACCAGCAGCAGGTGTGCCTATTGCGTCAATACCGGTACGTTGCCGGCGGCTGGATCTGGGAATTGCCCGCTGGAAAACTCGAACCGGCCGAACCGCCCGAGGTCACCGCCGGGCGCGAGCTCACCGAGGAGGCCGGGGTCATCGCCCGCGACTGGGTCAGTCTCGGCTCGCTGCTGAGTTCACCGGGGGTATTCTCGGAGGTCATCCACCTCTACTTGGCGCAGGGTCTCGCCGCGGCCCGCTCGCAACTGGAGGCCAGCGAAGTACTCGAGGTACATTGGGTGAGTTTCCGTCAGGCCTGCGAGATGGCGCTGACCGGTGAATTGCGGGACGCCAAGACCACCATCGGCCTGTTGCGGGCGGCCCACTGGCTTGGAGTGCCGCTGTCCGACCGCCCCTAAGTCCGTAGCCTTTGCCCCATCTTGACGATTTCGTGACCGGTGGCGCAGCGATGCTGCACCTGCACCGCCTACAGTGCACCGACGGAAACTGTATGTGGGTGTTACTTAATCCCTTATGAGTGCCAAGAAAGACACCATTCCACGCCGCGACACGCCCGACCCGTCGGCCAGCACGCCGGAGCGTCGCCGGGCCGGCCGGATCGTGCGCGACGATCGTGACACGGCGCGTGTCGAATGGGTGGACGCGCCGGCCGACTTCGCCCGCGTGCCGCTGTCCATCGAGAGCACCTTGCCGCCCGGCGTGAAGCGCACCTCCGGTGGCGGCTACAACCCGTACGAGACGATCTCGCCGCACAAGGGCAGCACCGCGACTGACAAGCGCTCCGGCAAGCGCGACCTGCGCAAGCTCTCCGCGTGGATCAAGCAGATGCGCGAACTCGAAGCGCGCAAGAAGCGCGGGGAGGAGTGAGGCGGCCTCAGTGCGCCCGCTGACCCGCCGGCGCCGGCAATACTCCCAGTTCGCGCAGCAGTCGCCACGATCGGCGGCTGCCGGTGCGAATCCACACTTCGTACAAGCGCAGCACATCCCGGTTCGATTGGCTGCATGAGGTTTCGCTGATTTCATTCAGCGCATCCACCAGCGGCTGGAATTTTCCGGCCAGTTCCGCGAACACGCGCCCCAGCACGGCCCCGCGCCGCCCACGTTGCGTATCCGCAAGGGTCGAGTACGCCTGCGCGCCCATCGAGATGTGATAGTCGATGTCCACCAGCCTGCGGGCAAAGCTGCGCGCAAAAAAACCCGCAATGAAAAGCGAGACATCCCCGAGTCGCTGCAGGCCGCGCTGGCGTTCGGTCAGGCTCGACGCCGTCAGCGCCTCCGAGAGCATCGCCACCAGCGGTTTGAGCTTCGGGCCATCGGGGGTGCGCTCGAACAGTGCTTCGGAGCGGGCGAACAGGGTCAGGACATTGACCACGTAGTGCTGGGTGTGGTCATCGACGGCCAGCTGCTGCTTGAGCAGCACCGACTGCAGGTTGTCACGGAAGTACTCCGTCAGGCTGGTGACGGGAACGACATGACGTGCTGCGCTCTGGTCCGACATATCGGTCCTCGCATGAGTACCCCCGCATGTCGAATCTCACACACCGTGCCGCCCCGATCCGTGAGCGGCCTCTCATTATGAATCACAGCGACTATTGCGGCGTATTGCTGCGTTTGCGCAGGCGGATATAGGGATCCGCGGCCGCACCGAAAACCAGATCACCATCACTGTCGTAGGCCTGTTCGCTGATCGCCAGCTGATCGGCCGTCAGCTCGATCCGCCAATGGGCCGATACGGCCGCCGGCACCGAGATCGGCGTCGAGTGGCACAGCTTCGGGTCGTTGGTCGCGGCGAAGTGATCTTCCACCTTCTTCCATTCCAGCGAGCATCCCGTCAGCAGTTTAAGGTCCGCCGGCTGCATCGCCGTCAGCAGCTCCGGTGTCTCATCCGCGCCGCGCCAGTGTTTCGGATCGGCAAAGGTCCAGACCGCTTCGACGACTTTGTCCTTCACGGATTCAAACGAAATGATGTACTGCCCGAGCATCTTCTGCGGATCATCGGTGCTGGATTCCTGCAGATAGTAGACATGCTCCCCGACCATCAGCGAATCGATCCTGACGAGCACCGCGCTGACCGCCGGATGCACATAGCCACCATGCTTTTGATCCGTCGCGACCTGCGCGCGATTGTCGTAGTGGCCCGGCAGCCAGCCCTCGATCTGCCGTATCGCCGCATCGCTCTTGCTCGCCTGCGGGGTCGCGCAACCGGCCAGCGCCGCCGCGGTCGCCACCAGCACCCGTCCCGCCATTGTGTTCTGGAACATCTTCTGGGTCGCTCCCGCGTCCATCAGCCGTACGTGGCGCGCCATTGTGCCCTATAGGTGAGCCCCAGCGTCATCAGGCGCTCCAGCAACTCATCGTAGCCCTGTCCGGCGGCGCGCGCGCTTTCCGCGAAATCCTCCGTGGCCGTCAGGTTCGGATTGGCATTGGCCTCCAGCACATAGACCTCGCCCGCCGCGGTGACACGAAAGTCCATGCGCGCATAGCCCGACAGGCCCAGCGCGCGATAGATACGCCGCGACAGTCTGTCCAGGCGCGCCTCCACGGCCAGCGGCAGATCCTGCGCCGCGTGGGTCGTGATGCCATAGCGTTCCTGATAGTTGCGGTCCCATTTCACCTTGCGCGTGGCGATCGCCGCCGATGTGTCGGGCATTGAGCCAAACACCATTTCCCACACCGGCAGCCGGTGCAAACGCTCGTTGCCCATCACCCCCACGTACAGTTCACGACCCGCGATGTACTCCTCGACCAGTGCATCCGAACCGATCTGCTGATGGACGAACTCGATGCGCTCCTTGAGCTTCGCGGCATCCTCCACCACCGATGCCTGGGCGATGCCCAAGGAGGCATCCTCGATCGTGGACTTCACGAACAGCGGGAAACGCAGGCGGCGCGGAACGTTCACGCGCGCGCCGCGGTTGAAGACGGCGAACTGCGGGGTCGGAATGCGATGGTACGAGAGCAACTGCTTGCACAGCGGCTTGTCGCGCGACAGCAGCAGCCCGCGCGGGTTACAGCCCGTGTAGGGCTGGCGCAGCAGTTCCAGGAATGCGACGACGTGCTGGTCATAGGTGCCGATGCCGTCGAATTCCTCCAGCAGATTGAACACCACATCGGGCTTCCAATCCGCGATCGAGGTACGCAGCTCCGTGAGGCTGTCAAGGACACCGACACACAGCACTTCATGACCGCGTGCCTTAAGCGTCGATATCACGTCATATTCGGTCCGCCACTCCGCGATTTCCTTTTCCGTACGCCCCTCAAGGGTGTCGGGCGGCACCAGGCTCGAGTGCAGAACGACGAGCACGCGCTGCTTTCTCATAGCGGGAAATGTGGTGTCTCACCCTGGGCGTACAGCCTCGCGAGTCGGATCAGCATCCAGCGGACATGCCGCCCCGCGTCGCGGCGATTGCCGCGCACTTGAAGTTTCAAAGCGTCGCACCGTTCCATGATCATTCGCAGCAGCTGATAGATACTATACCGCTCCAGCTTCAGTTCGCGCGACACTGAATTCACCAGCTGTGTCTTCATCGACCGTATCAGCGTGCTGGCGCGCACCGCGTTGCGCGGCACCGGCTGGGCACGGAACACTTTCAGCACCAGCTCCTCAATCATGCCGCGCCGGTCACTGCCGCGGCGCGCGAGCTTGTCACGATACACTTCGGCCAGGGTGCGCGTGTCCTGGGCGATGGACTCGATCCGGCGCCGGTTGCGCACCGGCGCCTTGCGGTCACGCACGCTCGTCATCAGTTCATCGACGCGACACAGCTTCTGGAAGGCCGGCCACTGCGCGTACGCGCGGCGCCAGTTCGAATTCGGCTTCAACCACACCGCGAAGGTTTCCGCGAAGTCCTCGGTGGGATGCGCCTGGGCGTACCAATCGCCCAGATGATGCACATAGCGGCGACTGCCGGGGCGCGCGCGGTAGCGCTCCGGATACGGCAGCGATGCCGGACCGAACGTCTCGCGCCAGCTCGCGCGGCGCCGCAACCTGTAGGCATTGTCGAGCGCGTGGCCGGCCTCATGCCGCAGGATGCGCATCAGCCAGCGCGTGTTGCCGCCTTCGACCTGGTGCATCATGCGCCGCTCGAGCCGCTCCAGGCGCGGGTGCGCGAGGTAGAAGGGTACGGCTATGCCGGGCACGCCATCCGGCGAGAACCATTCCTCGGCCAGCCACGCATGCGGTTTGAATTCAATGCCGCGCCCCGCGAGTTCCTCATACAGCCGCTGCATCGGGCGCGCGAGCCGCGAATCCTCGACCGTCAGGTCCAGATCACACAGCCGCACCTTGAGCAGCGCCTCATCGCCCAGCCGCACCCAGGCGCGCGCGCGCCGCGGCGTGGCCGGTTTACGGGTATGCGGGGCTCGCGGGGGCATGCCCCAAGACTAGCATTGCCCCTGGCGGAACTGTCACTCCGCCGATGCAGCATCCGGCTGCCAGTCGGCCACGAACCTGCTCTGTTCGGCGGTTTCCGGGATCGAAGCCCACCGACGCGCGCGGTCACACTGCTGCCAGGCCCGATTCAGCGCATCCAGGGCCGCGCTGCCCGTCAGCCCCTGCTCCACCAGCCGGCACCCGAGCACCGTTCCGGTGCGGCCAATGCCCATACGGCAGTGCACATAAACACACCGACCGGCGCGCAGCGCATTGGCCAGGGTGTGCTGAATGCGTCGCATATGCGCGCGGTCGACCGGCAGCCCATGGTCCGCGATGGGCAGGTGAAAGTACCAGATGTCAGCGGGCAGCTGGGTGTTGTATGGCGGCAGTTCCCCCGCACGTGTCAGGTCGATGAAACAGCTCACCCCCGCGCCGATGAGTGTTCCAAGGCGCCCCTGCGTCTCTTTCTCGGTTTCCCCCGTGGGATACTCCCCGCCCAGCAACTGCCCCGGGATCACCCAGTACGTGTTCGGCAGGGGGGGCGTGTTGAACGGTTTGCGGAGCATCATGGGGCGAGCGCGTCCTCTTCATCCAGGGTCATCGGGACGATCCCGTCCAGTGCCAGCAGATCGGCCGGCGGTGTCAGCGCATCGGAATTGCAGCGCAGTGCATCCAGGCCTGCGAAGTCATGCAGCCGAGTATCCGCCAGGTGGCTCGGGGTAACGTTGCGCAATGCCGCAAATATGTTCTGCACCCGCCCGGGGCTGTGGCGCTCCCACACGGCCAGCATGCTCTTGACCTGCAGGCGCTGCAGGTTGGCCTGCGAGCCGCACAGTGTGCACGGAATGATTGGGAACTCGCGCGCGCGCGCATAGCGGGCGATCTGGGCCTCGCTGACGTACGCAAGCGGGCGGATGACGATATGGCGGGCATCATCCGACAGCAGCTTCGGCGCCATCGCCTTGAGGCGCCCGCCGAAGAACAGGTTCAGGAAGAACGTTTCGAGGATGTCATCACGGTGATGGCCGAGCGCGATGCGCGTAATGCCGTGCTCGCTCGCGTAGCGGTACAGGGCGCCACGCCGCAGCCTTGAGCACAAGCCGCACATCGTCTTGCCCTCCGGCACCACCCGCTTGACGACGCTGTAAGTGTCCTGCTCGATGATGTGATACGCCACGCCCAGTCGGCGCAGATACCCCGGCAATACGTCCTGTGGAAATCCCGGCTGTTTCTGGTCCAGGTTCACGGCCACCAGGTCGAAGTGCACCGGTGCGCCGCGCTGCAGCGACAGCAGGATGTCCAGCAGGGTGTACGAGTCCTTGCCGCCCGACAGGCACACCATGACGCGATCGCCATCGCCGATCATGCCGAAATCGGCGATGGCCTTGCCGACCTGGCCGCGCAGATGGGCTTGGAGGCGCTGCGCCGTTCGCGACAGGCCCTGCTCGTGGGTCAACCTCATGCTGTTGCGTTCAGGCCGCGGCGCTGCTGGTCGCTGTCTCGAGGTACTTGCTTTCGAGGTAGCGCATGAACGGCACTGCCGACAACGTCTTGCCCGTCGCCTCGAGCAGCAGTTCCTGCAGGGTCAGGCGCGCACCCTGCGCATGCACGTGGCTGCGCAACCAGCCGAACAGTCCCGCGAAATCGCCTTGCGCGATCCGTTCGTCCAGATCGTGCACGTCATCGCGCAGGCTCTCGATGAGCTGAACCGCAATGACCGCACCCAGCGCATACGAGGGGAAGTACCCGAACGAGCCCACGGCCCAGTGAATGTCCTGCAGGCAGCCCTCCCGATCATTCGCCGGACGCACTCCGAGGCGCTGCTCCATTTCCGTATTCCAGGCCTGCGGCAGGTCGCGCACGGCGAGTTCCCCCGACATCAGGCGCTTCTCCAGCTCATAGCGCACCAGTACGTGCAACGGATAGGTCAGCTCATCCGCATCCACGCGGATCGCGCCCCGGCGCACCCGGGTAAGGTGCGCATAGAGATTTTCCGGGTCCCAGGCCTGGCCCGACACTGCAAACTGCCTGCTCAACTGCGGGCTCAGGTACCGGGCGAAGGCCCGGCTGCGGCACACCAGCCGCTCGAGCAGCAGCGACTGGCTCTCCTGCGCGACCATGCCGCGATCCCGGCCTACGGGCTGGTCGCGCCAGGCCTGCGGCAGGCCCATGTGGTACATCGCATGCCCGGTCTCGTGCATCGCACTGAGCAGGCCCGTGAAGACGTCGGCCTGGTCGTACCGGGTCGTCAGCCGCATGTCGCCCGGCACACCCTCCGTAAACGGGTGCTCGCTTTCATCGAGTCGGCCGCGGTCGAACTCGAAGCCCATCGCCTTCATGATATCCACCACCAGCGCCCGCTGGCGGCCCGGGGTGAACTTGCCTTCCAGCGGCAGCAGCAGTCGAGCCTCCTGCAGCGCAATCACTTCGCGGGTCAGGGAGGGCAGCCGCCGTGAGATCGTCTTGAAGACCGCGTCGATATCGATGCTGGAGATGCCCGGACTGTATTCATCGACGAGCGCGTCGTAAGGAGACAGGTTCAGCGCCTGCCCCAGCAGCGCTGCCTTGTCGCGCACCAGCATGACAACCTCCTCCAGATGCGGCGCGAATAGCTCGAAGCGCCCTTCCGCGCGTGCGCGCAGCCACTGCGCCTCCGCCTGCGCCGTGGCATGGGCCAGGCGCGATACCAGGTTCGCAGGTGTGGCGATCGCATGGTCGCGCTGGCGACGCATCTCCCGAAGGTTCGCGATCTGCCAGTCATCGAGGCTTTGGGTGTTCGCGTGCGCCCGGTCCAGCAGGCGCGTGATCTTCGGCGCCGTGAGCAGCGTGTGGTACTCGGTCTGCAGCGCGGCGAGCTGTTCGCCGCGCAAGGCCGCACTGCCGCGCGGCATCATGACGGAGGCGTCCCAATTGAGGAGCGAAATGGCGCCGCGGAAGGCGTGGAGACGCTTGAACTCCTGTTCAAGCTGCTTGTACGGGGGGGCTGACATGATGGACACCGCGGAAGGGGTGGCCCTCAGTGTACCAGCGCAAGCTTCCCGCAAGCGCCCCGTATCAATCTAAGCCATTGATGTAACATGGGTTTATATGACACACCTCCCGTTGACAGCCTCCGCGCAAGCCCCCTTTCGTACTGCATTGCAGCAACGCCGGCTGAGCCAGCTGAAGGTAAACTGACACTGCGCCAATACCAATTAGAACGTTCATGTCGAAGAATTCCTGGTCGTTCAGCGTGCCGCGGCTGCCGGCGCCCATCCGGGTCACCCGCTGGGGTCACTTCGGATTGCCCGTGGTCCTGTTCACCAGTGCCGGCGGTGACAGCCTCGAAGCCGAGCGGCTGCACATCATCTCGGCCCTCGCGCCGCTGCTCGATTCCGGACGGATCAAGGTCTACGCGGTCGATGGCACCGCCATGCGGGTACTGCTGGCGGGCACCGTCGCGCCCGATGCGCGCATCCAGGCGCTGAATGCTTTCGATGAGTGGGTCGTGAGCGGCTTAGCAACACACGTCCGCCGCGACTGCGAAAGCGAGACAGTGGAGCTGCTGGCCTGCGGCTGCGCCCTGGGTGCCGCCAGTGCGATGCAGGCCCTGCTGCGCGCTCCGCAGCTGTTTCGCGGCGCCATCGGATTGTCCGGAACTTATGACCTGCGGGCGTGGCTCACCGCCGCGCCGGCCCCGAGTGCCGAGGCCGCCGACGGTGCCGGCGTCTCGCCCCTGGAGGGGTTTGCGCGCCTGCCCGAAGGGGCGCCGCTGGCGCAGTTGCGCCGGCGACCCGTAACACTCGCCTGTACCGCCGGCGATTACGACGATCCCGGTGCGACCCAGGCGATGGCGCAGGCACTGCGCGCGCGCGGCATCCGGGTCCGTACCGACGTGTGGGGGCCCGGGTTCCATTTTGGATTTTCCAGCTGGTGCCAGATGCTGCCCCGCCTCGTGGGCGATTGCCTTTGAGCGGCGTTACTAGAGCTGGCAACAATGTGGCCAGCTGGCCACCACTACGCCGACGGTGACGGCAATCGCGAAGATCACCACCAGAATCAGTCCGATCAGCCACTGACGTCGCAAGAACTACGGCTCCCGTCACTAAAGCGTGCGATGCAACCGGTATCCTACAACCCATGCCTGTAAGAATCTGCGCCATCGCCTCCGAAGCCGCGCCATTCGCCAAGACCGGCGGCCTCGCCGATGTCACCGCGGCGCTGACCAAATACCTGCACGCCCACGGGCATGACACCCGGCTGTTCACGCCGCTGTACTCCGCCATCGACCGTGCGTCGTGCACCCTGACGCTCGCTCCGCGGTTGTCGGGTCTGGCCATCAGCATCGGGCCGCACCAGTATCAATATTCCGTCTACACGACCCCGTTGCCGGATTCGCAGGCGCAGATCTACCTGATCGACTGCCCGTCGCTGTACGCGCGCGGTGCGATCTACTCCGCCGCGCCCGACGAGCACCTGCGGTTCCTCGCCCTCACGCGCATCGCCATCGAGTGCTGCCAGCACCTGGCCTGGAGTCCGCAGATCCTGCACTGCCATGACT
>DATDIL010000051.1:0-21160 GCA_036521075.1 Steroidobacteraceae bacterium
CGCCCGAGGCGCTGGCGCGACCTCCGTGGCCTGCGGCGCTGTGCGAGCGGCTGCGCGCACGGCACCAGGAGCTGCGGCGTGCGCTCACGGGCAGTTGCGATGCGCTGCAGGCGCCCGGCCAGCGTGCCGCGCTGCGCGGCCTGCTGGTGTGGGCGGCCGTGATGCAGCAGCATTCACGGCGCGCGGAACGCGCCCTGCCACGTTCCTGGGAGCGCAGTCGCTGGAATGGCATCGGCGACTCACTGGGCGCCTGGCGTGCCGCCCGCCGGGCGCTGAACGTCCCCACGCACAAGACTCAAGCACACTCTGCGGAGCATTCATGAGCGAGAATTTCGATCCACGCCGCGCACCGACCGCCAAGGATGAGCTGCAGGGCCGTGTCATCCTGATCACCGGCGCCAGTTCGGGCATCGGACGAGCGGTTGCCGTCAGCTGCGCACAGCATGGTGCGACGGTGCTGCTGTTGGGGCGCAATGTTCGGCGGCTCGATGAAGTGCACCGGCAAATCACGACCGAATGGGGGGCCGAGCGGGCTGCGATCGTTGAGTTCGATCTGGAGAATGCGCTGGCAGGCGATTATGACGCTCTGTTCGCGGCCATCGAGCAGCGCTACCAGCGGCTGGATGGCCTGCTGCACAACGCCGGGATGCTCGGGCAGCTGACGCCAATCGAACACTACGATGTGCCCACTTGGTGCCGGGTGCTGCAGGTGAATCTGACCGCGGCATTCGTACTGACGCAAATCCTGCTGCCGCTGTTGAAACGCTCGGCCGATGCCTCGATCCTCTTCACGGCAAGCCAGGTCGGCCGGGTCGGCCGCGCCTACTGGGGCGCGTATGCGGTATCCAAATTCGCGGTGGAAGGATTGAACGAGGTGCTGGCGCAGGAGCTGTCCGGCACCACGGCGATTCGCGTCAATTCGCTGAACCCGGGCGCAACCCGCACGCAACTGCGGCGCCAGGCCTACCCTGCCGAAGACGTAAGCCTGCTGGCCACCCCGGAGAGCATCACCGGCCCTTATATCGCGCTGCTCGGGCCGGCCAGTCGCGGCGTCAGCGGCGGCCGTTTCAGCGCCCAGTAACCCTCACGGAGCCGCTTGCGGGGCATCAGCCGTGGCGCTGAGTGCCGCCATCAACAAGGCGGACTCCTCCTCATCAAGCAGCCGCGAGCGACCGCGCGCCAGCGAGCGATCCAGCGCGACCGTGCCCAGTCGGGTACGCAGTACGCGGCTGACCATGGCGCCCTGACGCTCGAACAACTGGCGAATGTCCTTGCCACTGGCGCCCACCGCGACGAGGTTGTACCAGCGGTTGCTGCCCTCACCGCCCGCCGCATCACAGCTGTGCACGATGACGGTCGTGCCGTTATCAAGCTTGCCCTGCAGCACCCGCGCTACGCCTTCCTGCGAAAGCTCCCCGTGAACACGCACGCTGAAGTCGGCTACCAGGTGGCGCACGGCGCGCTGCAGGCGCTCGGCGGTCTGCCCATCCGAACTCACCAGCTCAAGTCCCCCGTCAATGGCCGGCATGGGACTGACCGCGACGAACCGCCGTCCGCCGCTGCGTGGCAATTGCTGCAACAGTTCGCGCATTTCCACTCCCGGCGAACGGTGCACGACGAATACCTTGATCGCACTGCCGGCGCGCTGGCGCACCAGCCGGCCATCGAGTCGGACCTTGTCGGCAGCCACCACGCGCATCCCCAACCTGGCCGGTTGCCCGTTCACGGTGAGTCGACCCGCGCGGATCCACGTTTCCACTTCGCGGCGCGAGGCCAGGCCGAGATGGGCGAGCGCCTTTTGCAGCCTTTGACCCGCCGCGTCAGTCATCAGCCCAGCGTCGCGAGCCCGTCGGAGGCAGCCGCGACCAGTCCTTCCGCATCGCCTCGGTCATCGGCTGCATCCAAGAGCGGGTCGCCTTCAGAATTCATCTCTTCGGCCTCGCTCTCGGCGTCGGCGTCGGATTCCGTCACCACCGGTGGGGCGGGTAATGCCGGCACGGCGGCCGCGGTGCCGGTGAACTCCAGCTGCCCGTTCAGTTCCGTCAGCGCCTTCAATTCCGCCAGAGGCGGCAACTGGTCCAGCCTCTGCAGACCAAAGTAATCCAGGAACTCGGCCGTGGTGCCCAGAATCTCGGGCCGGCCCGGCACATCGCGCGTGCCAATCACCCGCACCCAATTGCGTTCAAGCAGGGTCTTGATGATGTTGGGATTCACCGCGACGCCACGCACCAGCTCGATCTCGCCGCGGGTGACGGGCTGTCGATAGGCGATCAGGGCGAGGGTCTCCAGCAGCGCGCGTGAATAGCGCGCCGGCCGCTCGGGCCACAGCCGGGAAACCTCGGTCGCGTAATCGGCGCGTACCTGGACGCGCCAGCCGCTGGCCGTGTGGGCCAACTCCACTGCCCGCGTTGCGTATTCCGCCTGCAGGCCTGCAAGGATTTCGCTCAGCACAGCTTCGGTCGGCCGCTCCTCGGACGCAAACACCTGCACCAGATCGGCCAGCTGTAGCGACTTGCCGGCAGCCAGCAGCGCCGCCTCAACAACATTTCGGCGATACGACTCGCTCATTGACGTTCAACTCCCGGGTCCGGCACATCATCGTCATCGTCATCGTCATCGTAGAATTCATGATCCACACTGGCATCCTCCACAGTGGCGTCCTCCAAAGTGGCGGCATCGTGCCCGGAATCGTTCGGCACAACCCGCAACTTGCGCGCGGCCGTTGCAGCCCGGACATGAAGGGGGGCAAACGGCTCCTGTTGCACGATATCGATCAGGCCCTCACGCACCAGCTCGAGTATGGCGATGAAGGTCACCGCCACCCCCATACGACCTTCGTCGGGGCGGAACAGTTGCGCGAATTCCAAAAAGCTGGCGTTGCCCAAGCGCGCGACGATATCCGTCATGCGCTCACGAACCGACAGGCGTTCACGCTGCACGTGGTGGTGCGCGAACATTTCATTGCGCACGACGACATCGCGGAAGGCGAGCAGCATCTCCTGCAGGGTGACCTGGGGCACCAGCCGCACAATTTTGCGGTCCGTGAGTTCCGCGCCCGCGCCCCACACATCACGATCCAGCCGCGGCAGCCTGTCGAGATTCTCCGCAGCCCGCTTGTAGCGCTCGTATTCCTGCAGCCGGCGCACCAGCTCGGCGCGCGGATCCGCTTCCGAGTCGTCCTGCGTGGAGGCCCGTGGCAACAGCATCCGCGACTTGATCTCCGCCAGCGTGGCGGCCATGACCAGGTACTCACCGGCGAGTTCAAGTTGCAGGTCGTGCATCAGCTCGATGTACTTCATGTACTGCCGGGTGATTTCCGCCAGCGGGATATCGAGCACATCCAGGTTCTGGCGTCGGATCAGGTACAGCAGCAGGTCGAGCGGACCCTCGAAGGCATCCAGGAAGACCTCGAGGGCCTGCGGCGGTATGTACAGGTCCTTGGGCAGTTGCGTGAGCGGCTCGCCATTGATCATGGCGAACGGCATCTCGACCTGCTCGGGGGGCATTGTCTCCGACACCACTGGCACGGCCTCAGTCTGCGCGCAGGTGCATGACGCGCCGCACTTCGTCCAGCGTCTGGCGGGCGGCTTCGCGAGCCTTCTCCGCGCCCTCGGTGACGATACTGCGAACCAGCTCCGGTTGACCTTCGAATTCCTGGGCACGCCTGCGCATGCCGCGGATCTCCTCGACGATTTTTTCCGTGACGGGTTTCTTGCAGTCCAGGCAACCAATCCCGGCGCTGCGGCAGCCTTCCTGCACCCACTGCCGGGTCGGCTCGTCAGAATAGATTTTGTGCAAGTCCCACACCGGGCATTTTTCCGGGTCGCCCGGGTCGGTGCGGCGCGCGCGCGCCGGGTCGGTTTGCATGGTGCGCAGCTTCTGCGCGACGACATCGGGGTCTTCGCGCAGTCCGATGGTGTTGCCATAGGACTTCGACATCTTGCGCCCGTCGATCCCCGGCACCTTCGGCGCCGCTGTCAGCAGTACCTGCGGTTCCGGCAGAATGCTCATGGCACCGCCTTCGAGATTGCCGAGCAGGCGCTCGCGGTCGGCGACGGTGATGCGGTTATTGCCCTGCACCAGCGCGCGGGCCTGTTCGAGTGCGTCACCCGAGCCGGTTTCCTGGTAGTTGCGGCGCAGTTCCTGATAGCGGGTGGCGTTACGGCCGCCCAGGCTCTTGACCGCCTTTTGCACGCGCACTTCGAAATCCGGCTCGCGGCCGTACACGTGATTGAAGCGGCGGGCAATCTCACGCGTGATTTCGACGTGCGCCACCTGGTCTTCCCCCACCGGCACGAAGGTCGGCCGGTACAGCAGGATGTCCGCGCTCTGCAGCAGCGGATACCCCAGGAAGCCGTAGGTGGCGAGATCCTTTTCCTTCAGCTGCGCCTGCTGATCCTTGTACGTCGGAACCCGTTCGAGCCAGCTCAGCGGGGTGATCATCGACAACAGCAGATGCAGTTCGGCGTGTTCGGGAACCTGGGATTGCACGAACAGGGTCGCCACCCCCGGATTCAGTCCCGCGGCGAGCCAGTCGATGAGAACGGCCTGCACATACTCCTGCAGTCGGCCGGTATCTTCATAGCCCGTTGTCAGCGCGTGCCAGTCGGCGATGAAAAAGTAGCACTCATACTGGTACTGCAATTCCACCCAATTGCGCAACGCGCCGTGAAAATTGCCCAGGTGCAACGGCCCGGTGGGCCGCATGCCGGAAAGGACCCGGCGGGTTTGCGGATTGGCACTCATTTGTAAGCTTTGCAGTATACCGTAAGGGTGGGCCCCCTTAAGGCTACAGTCCCAGCCGCGATAGGTCGCCTGTCCCGCGCCGCAGGATCACCGGCGGGTCCACCGCCAGGTCCACGACCGTGGTCGGCTCGATACCGCAGTGGCCACCATCCAGCACCGCGTCGATCTGATGCTCCAGGCGCTCGCGAATCTCGCGCCCATCGGTCAATGGCAACTCATCGCCAGGCAAAATGAGCGTTGAACTCATCACCGGCTCCCCGAGTTCCGCGAGCAGCAGCTGCGGCACGGGATGGTCGGGCACGCGGATGCCGACCGTTCGGCGCTTCTCATGCTGCAGACGCCGCGGCGTCTCCCGCGTCGCGGGTAGCAGGAACGTAAACGGGCCCGGCGTGCAGGCCTTGAGCAGGCGGAAGTGCGGGGTGTCGATGCGGACGAAGCGCGCAGCCTCACCCACGTCCCGGCATACCAGTGTGAAGTGATGATTACGATCCGCCTGGCGAATGCGCCGGACTCGCTCGAGCGCATCCTTGTCGCCGATATGGCAGCCGAGTGCGTAACAAGAATCCGTAGGATATGCAATGACCCCGCCTGCGCGGATGATTTCCACGCTGCGGCGGATCAGTCGCGCCTGGGGCGTGACGGGATGTAGCTCGAAATACTGGCTCATGGGCTATCATACACGGCCGTTCAATCCTGTCGGTTCTGAGGCCGTTTCATCATCTAAAATGTTGTCTGTACTGGAGTTTGCCCCGGTTGTCGTGTTTGGTGTGACCTACTACATCCACGGCATTTACGTCGCGACCGCGGCCCTCATGATCTCCATGCTGGTGCTGCTGATCGTGGATTTGGCTTGGCAGAAGCGCATTCCCACCATGCACGGCGTATCGGCGCTGCTGGTGTTCGTGTTCGGCGCCGCCACCCTCGTCCTGCACAACCAGCGCTTCATCGAGTGGAAACCCACCGTGCTCTTCTGGCTGATCAGCTTCGCCTTCCTGGGCAGTTTCTGGATGGGCAAACGCACGCTGACCGAACAACTCCTGGGTGCGGCGCTGGGCGAACCGGTGGCCATCGGGCAGCGTCAGTGGCGTCGGCTCAATGCCTTGTCAGTGGTGTTTTATGCGCTGCTCGGCGGCCTCAATCTGCTCGTGGCCTTCAATGCCAGCGAGCGCGCCTGGGTGAATTTCAAGCTGTTCGGCCTGACCGCGGCCACAGTCATTTTCGCGGCTCTGCAGCTGGCGTGGCTGGCGCGGCACCTGCAGGCTGAACCTTCCACATGACCGCCACCGAGTCCGTGGAGAAAATCCGGCAGGTGCTCACCGCGCGCCTGGCGCCGGTAGCGCTCGAGATCCACGATGACAGCGCCAAACACGCCGGCCATGCCGGTGCGCGCGCGGGTGGGCATTTCTCCGTCGTGGTGGTGTCAGAGCGGTTCGTGGGTCGCACGCGCATGCAACGGCATCGGCTGGTCTATGCGGCATTGGCGGAGCTGATGCGTACGGACATCCATGCGTTGCGCATTCAGGCGCGGGCGCCCCGGGAATAGAACAGGTTACAAAAGTCGTTTAACTATTTGAGAAATCACATGAAACGCATCAAAATCCCCCTCCTCATACTGAGCGCGCTGAGTCTGGCAGCCTGCCAACCGAAAACGGCCACGGCGCCGGCCGCCGCTGTCGATACAGTGGCGACGGTCAACGGCACCGCCATCAGCCGTAATCTGTACAACGACTTCATCAAGGGCGCTTTGCAGGGCAAGGATCCCGCCACGCTGACGCAGGCGCAGAAGGATGAGGCACTCGATAACCTGGTGCGGGCCGAACTGGTCGTGCAACAGGCGGACAAGAACGGCCTCACCAAGCAACCTCAGACGATCGATTTGATCGAACTGTCCCGTCTGACCGCGGTCGAGCAGGCCTTCAGCGAGAACTTCGTGAAGGAAAACCAACCCACTGAGGCGGAGCTGAAGAAGGAGTACGACGTCCAGGTCGCACGACTCCCGCACACCGAATATCACGTCTCGCATATCCTGGTGTCCAGCAGCGACGCAGCCACCAAAATCATCGCCGACCTGGGCAAGGGTGCGAAGTTTGAAGATCTGGCGAAGAAGAATTCCAGCGACAGTTCCAAAGATCAGGGCGGGGATCTGGGCTGGACGACGCCGGACCGAATGGTCAAGCCCTTTGCCGACGCGATGGTGGCACTGAAGCCCGGCGAGTACAGCCACGTGCCCGTGCAGACCCAGTACGGCTGGCATGTCATCAAGCTGGTGGACACCCGCCCGCTCACCCCGCCGACATACGATGCGGTCAAGGATCGCGTCCAGCAGATCGTGCTGGGCGAGAAGTTCAAGGCCTATGTCGACGGGCTGCTCGCAAAGTCGCAGATCGACAAGAAGATGTAACCGGCGCCGGGATCTACCCGGGTGTCTTCAGGAGCTCGAGGAATCCCGCCTCATCCAGCACCGGGATCCCGAGCTGCTGAGCTTTCTTGAGCTTGGAGCCGGCATCGGTTCCGACCACGACGCCAGCGGTCTTCCGGGAGACACTTCCGGCAACTTTGGCGCCGAGTTCCACCAGTGCCGCGGTCGCCTGCTCCCGCGACATGGCACTCAATGTTCCGGTGACCACCCAGGTCTGGCCGGACAGCCTGGCTGCCGCGGTCGCGCGCGGCGGCAGCGCGGGCCAGTTCACACCCTGCTCGCGCAGCCGCGCGATCACCGCCGCATGGGCTTTGGATGCGAAGAACACCGCCACATGACCGGCCACTACCGGCCCCACATCCGGCACCTGCTCAATCTGTTCGGGCGTTGCGGTTGCCAATGCCTCCAGAGTAAGAAAGTGCTGCGCCAGGGCCAGTGCGGTCGCTTCCCCCACATCGCGAATGCCCAATGCGAACAGAAAGCGGGGCAGCGTGGTGGCGCGGCTTTTGGCAATCGCCGCGTGCAAGTTCGCGGCGGACTTCTCGCCCATGCGCTCGAGGCCGGCGAGCTGCTCGACGGTCAGATTGAAAATATCCGCCGGCGATTTGACCAGCTCATTTTCAACCAGCTGCTCGACGAGCTTATCCCCGAGGCCCTCGATATCCATGGCCCGCCGGCTCGCGAAATGCAGGATGCCCTCCTGGCGCTGTGCTCGACACGTGAAGCCACCGCTGCAGCGGGCGATGGCTTCGCCTTCGGCCTTCTCCACCAGTGAGCCACATATCGGACACTTCTCCGGCAGCGTGACCGGCTCGCGGGCCTCGTGAGCCGCATCGATCACGACCCGGACCACTTCCGGGATGACATCACCGGCGCGACGGATCACGACCGTGTCGCCGACGCGCACGTCCTTGCGCGCCACCTCGTCCATATTGTGCAAGGTGGCGTTGCTGACCGTCACGCCGCCAACAAACACCGGCTGCAGACGTGCGACCGGGGTCAACGCGCCGGTACGTCCCACCTGAAACTCGATCGCCGTCAGCACGGTCGTGGCTTCTTCGGCCGGAAACTTGTGCGCGAGCGCCCAGCGCGGCGCGCGGGACACAAACCCCAAGCGTTCCTGGTCGGCGCGGGCATCCACCTTGTAGACCACACCATCGATCTGGTACGACAGTGCGGCACGGCGCGCGCCGATATCCCGGTAGTACTCGAGGCAGCCCTCGATACCCACCACCGCACGCGCTTCCGGACAGGTCTTCAAACCCCAGTCCCGGAATGCCTGCAGGAGCCCGGTATGATGCGGCGGCACCGCGCCGCCCTCGACCAGCCCCACCGCGTAGAGAAAGATATCCAGTGGGCGAGTCGCCGTGATGCGTGGATCCAACTGCCGCAGACTTCCGGCCGCCGCATTGCGCGGATTGACGAACACCTTCTCCCCGCGTTGCTGCGCCTGTTCGTTCATCTGCCTGAAGCCGGCGAGCGGCATGAAAATCTCCCCGCGCACTTCGATAAGCCCGGGCGGCGAGCCACGCAAGGACAGGGGCACGCCACGGATGGTGCGGACATTCCCGGTGACATCCTCGCCATGCACGCCATCGCCGCGGGTGGCCGCGCGCTCCAATGACCCGCGCCGATAGATCAGGGATACCGCCAGGCCATCCAGCTTCGGCTCGGCCGAATAACTGACGGGCGCGTGTGTCTTCAGCCGCTCGTGCACGCGTCGGTCAAAGTCGCGCAGTTCCGCTTCGCTGAACGCATTGTCCAGTGAGAGCATCGGCACCGCATGCAGGACGGCCGCAAAGCCGGCCGCTGGCGCCCCGCCCACGCGCTGAGTGGGTGAGTCAGGCGTGATGAGATCCGGATGCTGCGCCTCCAGCTGCTTCAGCTGCTGCATCAGTCCATCGTATTCGGAATCACTGATGCTCGGATCATCCAGCACGTGGTACCGGTAATCGTGTGCGAGCAGCCGCTCGCGCAGTGCCGCGATGCGCGCTGCAGGCAGGCCGGCGCGCGGCGCCGGCGTGCCCTTGCGCTTCATGGGGACGCCGCGGCTGCCGCGTTGCGCATGACCGCAGTCCGCAAGGGTGTGAGGGGCTGTCCGGCCTCGTCCTGCAATGTGCCGCGCAGGCGCTGTGAGAGCACCTGCGCACACACCAGCAGCTCATCGAGCGCATCCGGCCCTGGCACCGGGCCGGGCAGCACCGTGAACAGATTCAGTCCGCCGTAGCGCTGCAGATCGATGGAATGCAGGTCGAAGGTGCCAGGCTTGTTCAAACTGGCGATGCTGAGCAAGGCACGGCCGTCAGGGGCCGGCTTGTGAAAAATGGAGAATTTACCCAGTACAAAGCCCTCGGCGGCCAGCGCCATGCGCACCGCCCGGCCGGAGAATCTCTCCCCCGTGCTGACCAGCCGTATGGCAAACACCCGGCCATCCTGCGCCGCCGGCCAATCGACCACCACCGATGCGCCCGGCACGGGTGCGGGTACCGGGACTGGTACGGGGTCAGGCGCCGCGGCGCCCGTCGGCGCGGTCCAGGGCTCCTCACCGATCGGCGGGTCCGGCACCTGATTGTCGCCAAGCTCGGCCAGCAGTCCGTCCATGCCGTTGTCGGGTGGCTGCGATTGCGTACCGAGGTGCGCGGCGGCGCTGGTTTCGGCACGTGCTTCCAGAGCGGCAAAGTCGGCCGCACCGACTTCGACAATCGGCAATTCGTCCTCTGGGTCGCGTGCGCTCATGCGTGGCAAATCCAAAGGCGGCAGGTCCCAGTCATAAGAGCGTTCCGGCGCACGCGCCAGTGGCTCCGGCTCTGGGGCCGGGGGCGGGATATCGCTGCCGCGCACCTGACGGGAGCGTCGCAATTCCCACCAGGCCAGGCCGATCAGAAAGACCCCCCCCACCACCATCAAAGTCACGCGCAATTCCGGCATGCCGACGATTCTATCGCAAGCTCAGACGGCTGCGAGGCGTACCGCCTCTTCCACATCAACCGCAACCAGCCTTGAAACTCCTGGCTCGGTCATCGTGACGCCGATCAGCTGCGAGGCCAACTCCATGGTTGCCTTGTTGTGGGTGATGAAGATGAACTGCACGCGATGCGACATCTCCCGGACGATCTCGCAGAATCGGCCGACGTTGTGCTCGTCCAGCGGTGCGTCCACCTCATCGAGCAGGCAGAACGGTGCCGGATTCAGGTCGAATATCGAGAATACGAGCGCCACCGCGGTCAGTGCCTTCTCCCCGCCGGACAGCAGATGGATGGTGCTGTTGCGCTTGCCGGGGGGCCGTGCCATGACGGCGACTCCGGCAGCCAGAATGTCATCGCCCACCAGTTCGAGATAGGCGTGGCCACCGCCGAACAGCCGCGGAAACTTCTCCTTCAAACCGGTGTTGATCTTCTCGAAGGTGTCCTCGAATCGTGTGCGGGTCTCCTTATCGATCTTGTGCATGGCCTCTTCGAGTGTGGCGAGCGCATCGGTCAGGTCGGTGTGCTGGCGATCCAGGTACTCCTTGCGCTCGGTCTGCTCCTTGAGTTCATCGATCGCGGCAAGATTGACCTGGCCCAGCCGTGCCACATCGGCGCGCAATTCATTGACCTTCTCCTCCCAGCCCGCAACGTCCGCCTGCGCAAGCAAACCCTGGAGGATTGCCGACAATTCAAACTGGGTGGCCGCGAACTGCTCGGCCAGCGCCTCACGCCGAACCCGGCTTTCCTGGGCCGCAAGACGTGCCTGCTCGATGGCATCGCGCGCTTCGGCGACCCGCGCTTCGGCTGCGCTGCGTTGCTGGTCCAGATCGCGGATCCGGGCGTCCGCCGCCTCGAGCACGCGCCGCGCCGCCTCGAGTTCGCCCTCCACTTCCAGGCGCCGTGACAGCAGGGCATCCAGCCGGCCTTGCAGCTCGGCAATCGGTGCATCCCCATTGGCGAGCTCCGCGTCAAGCTCCGCGCAGCGCTGCGACAGCTGCCCACGTTGATCGGCCATGCGGCCCAACCCGGTCGCGATGGAGCTTTCCTGTGAGCGGCGCGACTCGCTGCGGATCATCAGATCACGTGCCGTCACCTGCGCACTTTGCGCCCGCTGGCGGACATTCGTGAGCGCCGTGCGTCGTTCGTCGCGTTCGGCTTCGAGCTGTGGACGGCGTGACTCCAGCTGCGCGAGCTGCCCCTGTGACACGCTCAGCGCAGCGCGCGCGCCTTCGACCGCCGCGCGTGCCGCCGCACTCTCGCGGGCCACTTCGGCCGATTCTTGCTCGAGCCGCGTGCGCCGCGCCTGCAACTCCACAGCGCGGGCGCGGACCGCCTCGAGGTTGCTGCGGGCATCGGAATGCTCGCGATGACCGCTGTGGATGGCGGACTGCAGCTGATCGCGCTGGGTCTCCGCCTCGCTCTGGGCGTGACGGATGCTGCCCAGGCTCGTGTCGATGCGCTGCAGGGTCTGCTCGGCCAGGGCCAGCTCGGCACGCAGCGCCTTTAATCGCTGTTCGCGTTCGATGACACCGGTATGAGGATCCTGACCGCGGCTGACACGTATCCAACCCCGACCCACCCACTCTCCAGCGCGAGTAATGACCGATTGGCCCGGCTGTAGGCTGGAGCGCATGCGCAGCGCGGCGGCCAGGGACTCAGCGGCGAGCACCCCGGCCAGTTGCGCGGCGAGCGCCGCAGGTCCCTTGCTGATCTTCGCGGCTAACGATTCGGTGACATAGGCCGATGCGTCGGTCGCTGCCTGTTCCACCAGCGCGATGCGACCCGCCGAGAGCCTGTCGAGGGCGGCCTCGACGTCCTCAAGCCGATCGACGCACACCGCCTCAAGGTAGTCGCCCAGCGCGGTCTCGACCGCGCGCTCCCAGCCGCCGCTCACGTCGAGCTGTTGGGCAACCCGCTCGCGGGCGGCAAGACCACTGGCACTGAGCCATTCGCCGGCCCGCGGGGCATTGTGACTGAGGGCGGCCTTCTGCACCGCCTCCAGCGCGACCAGTTCGCCGCGCACCCGCTCGCGTTCGGCGCGCGCGCCTTCCAGGCGCGTCTCCGCGGCGTGCTGCTCCTGCCGCAGCGTTTGCGCGCGTTCGATGGCGGCACCCTGCGCGCGCACCAGATCCTCGTTGCGGACGCGGGCCTGCGCCTCATGAGCCACCAGTTCCGACAGCTGCGTACCCGGATCCTCGGCGCCAAGCTGCGCCTGCTCGACACCGAGCCGTTCGCCGCGCACTGCCAAGCGGCCCAATTGATTCTCCAGCTGTTCGATGCGGGTGCTTTCAACCTGTGTGGTTTGATTGGCCGTGGCCAGCGCGTGCATGAACTGATCCCAGCCCTGCTGCCACTGCGCCAGTTCCTGCTCGCATTGCGCCTGGTCGGCCAGGGCAACCTGTTCCAGGCGCGCGGCCTCGGCGCTTTGCGGCTGCAGGGTCTCGATTTCACGGCGCAGTGCCGCGACCTGCAGTTCGTCGCGCTCGATGAGCGCGGCAAGTTCCGCCAGCTGCGCGCGCGCCTTGGTCAGATCGTTGCGCTGACGCTCGCGCATTTCGCGCGTGTGCTGCAGCGACTGGCCGGTGCGGGTGATGTCGGCACCGATTTCATAGTGCCGCCCCTGAACCGCGGCTACGCTTTGCGCCTGATCGCCGTGAACGGCGCGCTGCCGCTCCAGGGTTGCCTCGGCCGCACGCTGGTCGGCGAGTGCCGCCTGCATGACGACATCGCGCTCACGCAATGCGCTGTCCTGGATCTGCGCGCCGCTGTCCAGATCCCGTATTTTCAGCGCGAGCAGCTCGGCCAGCGCCCGGCGTTCCTGATCCTTGAGGGTCTGGTAGCGCCGGGCCGCACCCGCCTGCCGCTGCAGGTGGCGGATCTGCCGATCGACTTCATCACGCACGTCCTGCAGGCGTTCGAGATTCTCACGCGTGTCGGAAACGCGCGCCTCGGTCTCGCGCCGGCGCTCCTTGTAACGCGAAATGCCGGCGGCCTCCTCGATGAAGGCGCGCATGTCCTCGGGCTTGGCTTCGATGACCCGCGAGATCATGCCCTGTTCGATGATCGAGTAGCTGCGCGATCCCAGGCCGGTGCCCAGGAACAATTGGGTGATATCCCGGCGCCGGCAGCGCGCACCGTTGATGTAGTAGTTGGAACTGCCATCGCGCGACACCAGGCGCTTCAGCGACACTTCGTTGTAGCCGGCGTACGCCCCGCTGATGCGCCCATCGCTGTTGTCGAACACCAGTTCGACCGAGGCGGAGCCGACCGGCTTACGCGCGCTGGAGCCGTTGAACACGACATCGGCCATGGAATCGCCGCGCAGGTGCTTGGCCGATAACTCGCCCATCACCCAGCGCACCGCATCGATGATGTTGGACTTGCCGCAGCCGTTCGGACCGACGACTCCGGTAAGATTGCCTGGAAAACCGACCGAAGTCGGATCAACAAATGTTTTAAAGCCCGCGAGCTTTATCTTCGTCAGCCGCATCGTGGTAAGACTCGAGGTTCCTGGAGGACAATGAACTCATGATAAAATATATGGACACACTATGCCTTCAAGTCCAACGACAGATCTGACAACCTTCGCGAATCCGGCCCTCGCACGTGACTTCACGATTCGCATGAGCCTGCCGGAGTTCACCTGCCTGTGCCCGATGACCGGCCAACCGGATTTCGCCACCCTCGAGCTGGAATACGTACCCGACCAGCGGTGCGTGGAGCTGAAATCCCTGAAGCTGTATATCTGGACGTTCCGCGACCGCGGCAGCTTCCATGAGGCCGTGACGAATGAGATCGCCGACCATATCGCGGCCGCGATTGCTCCCCGATTCCTGCGCCTGACCGCGAAATTCAACGTCCGCGGCGGGATTTATACCTCCGTGGTGGTTGAACACCGCCGGCCGGGGTGGGCACCGGCGCCCGCCGTCGCCCTGACCTGAGCCTGCCGGACGCCCCTTTAGCCGATTTGAGCCGCGTTGGACAGAGTTTCCAACGATATCGCCGCGCCCCTGTACACGCACGGGCGCGCCGGTATAATCGCGCGTCCTTCGCCAAGGCAGCTGCTTTTGAGGAATGACTGATGCCGGCCAAGAAGACCGCGGCCAAGCCCGTCAAGGGCAAAAAGGCTGCAAGCCGCCCCGCCGCCCGGAAGGCGGCGATACGTAACAAGCCCACGGAACGGGTGAAGACCACTGTCCACCCACGTTCGCCCGTGGCGGCTTCGGTCACCCGCAAGCCGGCCCCAGGCGCCCGAAGCACTCCAACCAGCGCGGAACCCGTAGAAACGATGCGACGACCAGCAGCAGAGCGTAACGAGTCCCCCTCGACCAAGAAGCCGACTGCGGAGAGCAAACCCCTCGTGCCGCCACGGCCGGCGGTGCCAGCACCGCAAGTGGCTGCCAACGAACCCGACGATGGCGACACACCCGAGCCGGGCAGTTTGCTGGCCGGCCCCCGCAACGTCCAGCCGTACATCGTCAAGCGCGGCGAACAGTACATGAGCAAGGAGCAGGCGGAGCACTTCCGCCAGATCCTGCTGACCTGGAAGCGTGACCTGATGGAGGAGGTCGACCGCACCGTCACGCATATGAAAGACGAGGCGGCCAATTTCCCCGATCCCAATGACCGGGCGACCCAGGAGGAGGAGTTCTCCCTGGAGCTGCGCACCCGTGATCGGGAACGCAAACTGATTCGCAAGATCGACGAGGCGCTCAAGCGCATCGAGGACGGCTCCTATGGCTACTGTCTGGAGACCGGCGAGGAAATCGGCATCAAACGCCTCGAGGCGCGCCCGGTTGCCACCCTGAGCATCGAGGCGCAGGAGCGCCGTGAGCGCCGTGAACGCCAGTACGGCGACCGCGACGACCGCTACCGCTGAAATCCTATACCGGCCGCTTTGCCCCCTCGCCGACCGGCCGGCTGCATACCGGTTCGGTGCTGGCGGCGGTCGGCAGCTTCGTCGATGCCCGTCATCACGGCGGCCGGTGGCTGGTACGGATTGAAGACCTGGACACCCGCCGCGTCGTGGCCGGCAGCGCCCACGAAATTCTGCGCACCCTTGAAACCCTGAACCTGTTCTGGGACGGGGAGGTCACCTACCAATCCACCCGCCTTGCGCTCTACCGGGCCGGCCTGGAGCAGCTGCGGGCCAGCGGGCGGACCTACGAATGCAGCTGTTCGCGTCGCAGCTTGGCGGCCCAGGCAGATGGCGGCTACCCCGGTACCTGCCGCGCCGGCCCGCGCCAGCCCGGAGCCACCGCCACCCGATTCCGCATTCGTGACGGTGAAGCGATTGAATTCACTGACCGGTTCCAGGGAATGCGCAGGCTTTGCCTTGACCCATTGGGCGATGTCGTGGTCCGCCGCCGCGATGGCATCTTCGCCTATCAGCTCGCGGTGGTGATCGATGACGCCGCGCAAAGCATCAGCGACGTGGTCCGCGGTGCCGACCTGATCGACAGTACGGCATGGCAGCTCGAGCTGCAGCGGGCACTGGGCTACCCCAGACCGCACTACGCCCACCTGCCCGTCGTAACGGCCCCAGGGGGCGGCAAACTCGCCAAATCCCGCCATTCAGTGCCCCCGGATCTATCAAATCCCAGCCAGGTACTGTGGCAGTGCCTGACGCTGCTGGCGCAGCGGCCGCCGCCGCAGTTGGCGCACCTGTTGCCCCGGGAAGTACTGGAATGGGCGGTTTTGAACTGGAAACCGTCCCGCCTGCACCGGATTGCAACCGTGGAGGCCCGCTAACAGCCGCCCGTCCCGGCCTCTAACACTTGTAAAATCAATTCAACAATTGCCCTTGGCTCCACGGTTGTACTAAGGTAGCCGGTGGGGACGGGAGAAAACACCGGCCCGCCGGCCTCAATAGGGCTGGCGGAGTGGGCATAACTAAATTACGGGGGCTTGCAATGAGCGAACCGAGGGTCATCAAGAAATATCCGAATCGTCGGCTGTACGACACAGTCGAAAGCCGTTACATCACACTGGCTGACGTGCGGAAGCTGGTCGTTGAACGTATCGAGTTCATGGTCGTTGACAAGAAAAGCCAGGAAGACATCACCCGCAGCATACTGTTGCAGGTGATTGCCGAGCAGGAGCATGCCGGCGAGCCCCTGATGAGTCGCGACTTTCTCCAGCACATCATCCGCTCCTACGGCGGCGGAATCATGCAGGGCGTGGTCGGTTCGTATCTGGAACAGAGTCTGAAGCTGTTTGCCGCCCAGCAACGCGAGGTGCGCGACAAGGCGCAAAGCTTTACGGCGGGCGATACCGATGGGGCCGTTGCGGCTGTGACTCAACGCAACTTCCAACGCTGGCGAACGGTCCAGGACGAGATATTCCGCACCCTGATCGGCACTGCTGCACGCACGCGCGGACCAGAGGAAGATGCGGCGTTGGCTGCAGCTGCCAAATAGACGCAGGCGGTCAACCATAAAAAAAGGGGCGCGCCACCGTGAGGAAACGCGCCCCTTTTAGTCGTGCGCCTGGATCCTAGGCGGCGTCCACGCTGCGCATGGACAGGCGCACGCGACCCTGGCGGTCGACTTCGAGCACCTTCACGCGCACCACATCGCCTTCCTTGAGCTTGTCGCTGACGCGCTCGACCCGCTCATCGGAAATCTGAGAGATGTGCACCAGGCCGTCACGGCCCGGCAGAATGGTCACGAACGCACCGAAGTCCATCAGGCGCGCCACGCGTCCCTCATAAATCCGGCCGACCTCGACATCGGCGGTAATCAGCTCGATGCGCCGTTGCGCCTCGCGGCCGGCGGTGCCGTTCACCGAGGCAATCTTCACCGTGCCGTCGTTCTCGATGTCAATGGTGGTGCCCGTCTCCTCGGTGATCTGGCGGATGACCGCGCCACCCTTGCCGATGACGTCGCGGATCTTTTCCGGATCGATCTTCAGCGTGATGATGGAGGGGGCCCACTCGGACATTTTCGCGCGCGGCTCGCTCAACACCTTGTTCATTTCCCCGAGGATGAACAGGCGCCCGGCACGCGCCTGATCCAGTGCAACCTTCATGATCTGCGGCGTGACGCCCTCGACCTTGATGTCCATCTGCAGCGCCGTGACGCCGTCCTTGGTCCCGGCTACCTTGAAATCCATGTCGCCGAGGTGATCCTCGTCGCCCAGGATGTCGGTGAGCACCTTGAAGCGGCTGCCATCCAGCACCAGGCCCATCGCGACGCCAGCGACCGGCGCCTTCAGCGGCACACCGGCATCCATGAGCGCAAGGCTGCTTCCACAAACGCTTGCCATGGAGCTTGAGCCGTTGGACTCGAGAATTTCGGAGACCACGCGGATCACATAGGGGAAGGTGGCCATGTCCGGCATCACGGCGGCGACGCCGCGCCGTGCCAGGTTGCCGTGGCCAATCTCGCGGCGCTTCGGCGAGCCCATCATGCCGGTTTCACCGACCGAAAACGGCGGGAAGTTGTAATGCATCATGAACGGCTCGCGACGCTCGCCGGCGAGCGCATCGATGATCTGCGCATCGCGTCCAGTCCCCAACGTCACGGCCACCAGCGCCTGCGTCTCACCGCGGGTGAACAGGGCCGAGCCGTGCGCACGCGGCAGCACGCCGGCCTTGACGCTGATCGGACGCACCGTGCTGCTATCGCGGCCATCGATGCGCGGCTCACCGTTGAGGATGCGCTCACGGACGATGTTGCTTTCGAGCTTGAAGAACTCATCGTCCACCGCGTCGGCGGTGAACTTCGGGCTCTCCCCGCCACTGAGCGCGGCAATCGCGGCCTTCTTCACTTCGGCCACGCTGTCACGGCGCTGCAGCTTTTCAGTGATCGCGTATGCCTTGGTCAGGGAGCCCGTGGCCTGGCTTGCCAGCGCGGCAACCAGCTCGGGGCTGACGACCGGGGCAGTCCAGGACCAGCGCGGCTTGCCAGCCTGTGCGACCAGTTCGCGGATGGCGCCGATGGCAATCTGCATTTGGGCGTGACCGAACACGACGGCGCCGAGCATGACTTCTTCGCTGAGCCCCTGCGCTTCGGATTCGACCATCATGACGGCCGCTTCGGTTCCGGCGACCACCAGGTCCAGCTGCGAGCCGACCATTTCAGTCGCAGTCGGATTCAACAGGTACTGGCCGTCCTTGTAACCAACACGCGCGGCGCCAATCGGGCCGCTGAAGGGGATACCGGACAGGGTCACGGCAGCCGAGGCGCCGATCAGCGCTGGAATATCCGGATCGATCGCGGGATCCAGCGATAGCACGGTCGCGACCACCTGCACATCATTGTAGAAGCCATCCGGGAACAGCGGCCGCAACGGGCGGTCGATGAGGCGCGAAGTGAGGGTTTCCTTCTCTGAAGGACGACCCTCGCGCTTGAAGAATCCGCCGGGGATTTTGCCCGCGGCGTAGGTCTTCTCGATGTAATTGACGGTAAGGGGGAAGAAATCGCGGCCCGGAACCGGCTGCGTCTTGGCAACGGCCGTCACCAGGACGACGGTGTCCCCCATGGAAACCTTGACCGAAGCATCGGCCTGACGGGCGAGTTCGCCGGTCTCGATCGTTACGGTCTGGCTGCCGTAAGCAAATGACTTTGCAAAAGCACTCACGCTTTTATCCTCGTATATTGGAATTGCGGCCAGGAATGGCCGCAATATTGGGCGTCACAATAACGCCCGGAATGTTCAGCGGCGCAGTCCCAGGCGCTCAACGAGCTCCTGATACTTCTGCGGCTGGGTCGACTTCAAATAATCGAGCAGCTTGCGGCGCTGATTGACGAGCTTCACGAGCCCGCGACGCGATGAGTGGTCACTCTTGTGAGCGTTGAAGTGCTCACCCAATCCGTTGATGCGCTCGGAGAGCAATGCGATCTGGACTTCGGGTGAACCGGTGTCTTTGGCATCACGACGGAACTGCGCGACGATTCCGTCCTTCTGTGCGGCTGATAGGGTCATTTGCGCGAATATTCCTAAGGACTAGTGTTGATCGGGTCCGATTTTGAAGCGCGGCATTCTACCCGTACGCCCTTGAGGTCTCAAGGAAAAGTGCTTATGAAGAGGCAAACAGTCGCCGCGGACGAACCTGGCCTCCGGGCCCGGCTTCCCCCAGCCCCATGAACCGACCCTGAGCGTCGTACAGGCGCACTTTACCCGTCGCCGTACCCCCCGCCACCACGACCGTCTGGCCGTGAGCGAGCCGTCCGGCGAGGGCCGCGGGCAGATGCACCGATGCCATCCCCAGCAGTGCCGCGTCGGGCGCAATCATCGGCAGTGCGCTGCCACCCTGGCAGGATGCCTCGACTTCGACCAGGGTATGCATCGGTGCATGCTCGAAGGGCTCAACATACAGTCGTCGCAAGGCAACCACGTGGCCGCAGGTCCCGAGAAAACTCGCGATATCCTCCGCCAGAACGCGGATGTAGGTGCCCTTCGAGCACAGCGCCGTCAGTGCGAGCTGCCGGTCTGCAAGGCTTAGCAAGGACAATTCGGTGATCATGATCTGCCGCGGCACGCGCGCCACCGTGATGCCCGCGCGGGCCAGCTTGTACAGTGGCTGACCGTCACGCTTCAAGGCGGAGAACATCGGGGGTACCTGGGCGTGGCTGCCGCGGAAGTGTTCAAGGGCAAGCTGCACCTGAGCCATGGTGAGCGCTGGAACCGGCTTCTCTTCGACGACTGCGCCTTCCCGATCACCCGTGGCGGTACGACGGCCCAAGGCAATGGTGAACTGATAGCGCTTGCGCGCGGCCGTGATATCACCGGCAACCTTGGTCGCCTCCCCTAAACAGATCGGCAACATGCCGGTGGCCAGCGGATCGAGGCTGCCGACATGGCCGGCCTTCCCGGCCCCCATCAGGCGCCGGACCCGTTGCAAGGCTGCGTTGGACGACAGTCCGCTGGGCTTGTCCAGCAGCAGGATGCCGTTCACGTCTCCTCGGGCTTTGCGGGTGTGTCGGCGGCGACGGCGCGATCAATCAGCGCGGTGAGATGCGAAGCCTTGTCCAGGGTGTCATCGAAGACAAAAGACAGGCGCGGCGCATGCCGCAACCCGAGCTGCCGCCCGACCGCACCGCGCAGGAATCCCCCGGCACGGGCCAGCCCCTCGGCCACCTGTTGCGGATCATGTTCACCGGCAAAGGGCACGAAGAAGATCCGCGCGGTCGCCAGATCCTGCGCGACCTCGACCGCCGTGATCGTGACATTGCCGACACGCGGATCCTTGACCTCGCGGCTGATCAGGTCGGCGAGCACGCGCTGCATCTGCGATTCGATGCGGCTGTGACGGCCACCGGAGGGTTGGTGCTTGCTGGGCATCTTGATCGCTGCTGCGACTACACCGTCCGCGCGATTTCGGTGCGGGTGAAGCATTCGATCTGGTCGGCGACACGAACGTCCTGGTAGTTCTTCACGCCGATGCCGCACTCGGTGCCGGCCCTTACTTCGCCCACGTCGTCCTTGAAGCGCCGCAGCGACTCAAGCTGACCTTCGAAGATCACCACGCTCTCACGCAGCACCCGGATCGGGTTGTTGCGCTTGACCACGCCTTCGGTGACCAGACAGCCGGCCACGACCCCGAACTTGCTGGAGCGAAACACGTCGCGTACCTGGGCGACACCTACGATCGTCTCCTTGACCTCCGGCGCGAGCATGCCGCTCATCATCGCCTTAACGTCATCGATGGCCTCGTAGATGATGCTGTAGTAGCGGACATCGACGCCCAGATCCTTGATCGCCTCGCGAGCGCCGGAATCGGCACGCACATTGAAGCCGATGATGAGAGCCTTGGAGGCACCGGCCAGTTGCACGTCCGAGGCGGTGATGCCACCGACGCCGCTGGCGATGACCTTGACCCCGACTTCCGCCGTTGACAGCTTGGTCAGCGCCTCACGTAAAGCTTCCTGGCTGCCCTGCACGTCGGCCTTCAGGAGTACGACCACCACGCCGGCCTTCTCCGACTCCAGCTGCGAGAACGCATCCTCGGCACGCGTAGCCGTCTTGGCCAGCTTCACGTCGCGGAACTTGCCCTGACGATACAGCGCGACTTCACGCGCCTTGC
>DATDIL010000052.1:0-34238 GCA_036521075.1 Steroidobacteraceae bacterium
CCTTGTGTTCTGCTCGGTGATTGTCGCTGCTCGTGGCATAGACCTCATTGGTCGTTCTCCTTTGCAAACTGGCTATTCATGGTTGGTCGCCTGGACAACCGGCGTGATCTACGTCGCGCTACTCCTTTTCCTGGCGAGGTACCAATATCGCGAACGCCGCGAGATGCGCAGTCGGGTTCTTGGCGTGTCTGCGACCGTGGCAGCGTTCGCGCTGCTCTGCGTTTTCCCCTGGAGCGGGGTGCTCCAGGCACAAAGGTGGATCAACGGCGCCGCAGCGGGCGAAAACGCGATATCTCTGGGATTCGCTCCGGCGCCAGCGCCTCAATCTGACCCGCCGGTGCAAGCGACCGGAATGCACGCCGGAGTCATCACACCAATTCAGCGCGGCCGCGACTTAAATATATTGGATTTGGTCAGCGGCATTCACACAGTGATGCTTCCCGTGCAGATCGCTGGACTTCCTGCGGGTGACGTGTTGCTGTCGGACAAAGGCATCTTCCGAATTGAACGACTGGACGGGAGCCTCATATTCGCTACCGATGGATCGATATGTGCGCGCCTTGATCGCAAGGGAACAAGCGGTGCGACCTGTGTTTTCGCGCGACTCACGGGCCACCGTAGTCCCACTGACCTTGGCGCAGCACGCGGCGAGGTTCTGCTGCCGTTGCCAACACCTTTATACGAACAGATCAATGCTCAAGCTGTCCGAGTAACATTGGATTTTGCGCTCACATGGCTGCGTCACAGCGGGCCGCAGCTCATGCATGCCGTGAGGGATAGGAAAATAGTGGAAGGGATTGGGCTATGTACGACCGGCGTTGATCGTGACGCTGACGATATCGAATTGCGTTGTATGGTCGCCGCACGCCCGCCACCGTGTGTGGGGGCGTCGTTGCAAGATGCGCGTACCGGATCGCAGAATCCTACGCTCTTTGGATGTGATCTTGATTACGCGCCATTCCCGGCCTACTGGTTGCCGCCTGCCCCGATCAAACGCGTGGGCGCAGATCTTCCCTTCCTGGATCCCGACGGACTGGCCCATTATCCAATAGATACTTCCCGGATACGCGAGGCGGATGTCGCAGTGGATACATACGAGCCGATGGCGCACTTCGATCGACGATTGCTTATTCCTTCCATCCGTCTCACGGATTGGGAGCATCCGGCTGCCAAGCGTTGAGCGAAGGCAATCACATGCTAAGTGCTAGCGGCCAACTAATACTGCAGGCCTTGGGTGGCATGGCAATGATCCTGTCTTTGGTCTTGCTCGTGCTTGTGCAGTTCATTGAACCCCTTCGGCGACAGTATCGATTCTTCACACCTGCTCTGTTTTACGTACTATTCACACTTTGCATATTACTGCTGGTTGTCGACTTGCTGTTCACCAACCATCACCCTCGCCACTTCGACGGTTAATGCTCCTCCTGACCGGCGATAATTAGGGCGTGGATATCCAATCCGTCAATGCTCGTGCGTTGCTGAAACTGGAATCCAATGACGGCAGCGGGTGGCTGCAGATCTTCGAGGGAGATTTCCAGGATGGGCAGCCGGACTACAGAGCGGCTCCTGATGTATGTTTGACGCCGACCGCTGAGCTGTACCCACACGAATCCGTCCGCCGAAACGTGCGAATACGAATTCCGACACTCTGCGCCGGGGGGCCTTGCTGCCAGAATTCAGTCGGAAGTGTTGTTCCCCAGACGGTTATGCAGGTAATGTCGTCTGCACGAAGCCGTAGAGCACCCCGAACTCAATGGAGATTCCGATTCGAATTCCACTGCGCATTTTCATTGCTACCCTCGGCCTCGTTTCCTGCGCTCCTCCCGAAGCGCCACCGGTGTTGGCGGCGGCAACTGTTGCGCCTGATGAAACTGAATCGATTCAGATTGGCAAATGGGCGCCGCGCTCCGTCCGGCACTTTCCCGTCCGTTTCTACACCCAGGGGCTGAGCGCCTTAGGCGACCGGTGCGCCTACGCGACCCACGTAGTGAGGAACATACTTGTCCAACTTGGAGCACGCGCGAGCGACTTCCACGTGGATGCCTGCCAACTGAATCGCGATGAGCCAACGATTGACGCAACGTTTTCGGTGCTTGTGCCCGCCGACAAAAGTGATCCTTCAGAAGCAATCGTTGTAGCACACTGGCAATCTCATGAGTGGAAAGGAGAGCTGAACTGCTTGGATATCGGGTACATCGAGCAGAACATTCTGCCGCTGTTTTCCACCAAAGATGTCCAGCTACTTTCCAGAGGCAGCTGCCATAGAGATAGTGTCGCCCTGCGCGCGGAATTCCTTACGGAATCTCAATTTGCGGATACGCCCTAAACGATCAGCCCCTCATCCACCACGGCTGCGCACTAATACCGTCGATCTTCTTGACCGTCTGTTGCGCCAATCGGTTGTCTGGCAACTGCAGGATCTTCCCCAGAGCCGTTCGGACTTGGCCACATTGCCACGATATCGAAAGTCCCGGTGCCCGAACAACTCTGTGCCTGGAAATTGAACACCTCATTTTCAGGCCCAGACTCATAAAGCTCTAAGTGCATCTGCGACAGAAAGCCGAGCCGCGCGCATTGCCGGCGAGAAGCCGCCAACTATGGCAAGGACGAGCGCCCAAGCAACTCCCAGCAAGAATAGTCGCGCGGAGACCGCGAGATCGAACACGTCGTGAAGCTGGGCCACGTGCCTCCCGTTGAACAGCAGCCAGGCAGCGCCACCGCCGAGCAATGCACCGATGAGCGACAGAAGGACGGTTTCTAACAGTACCGAGGCAGCGAGGGGAAACGATTGATAGCCGATGGCGCGCAGAGTTGCGATCTCGCGTATTCGAACGCTCACTGCCGCGTACATGAGCTTCACGATGCCGAACAAAGCGCCCACTGCCATCAGTGAGCCGACGAAGTAAGTAAGTTCGGTGAAGAATGCCGACGTGCGATTGACCGTGCGCAAGGAATAGTCCGACTGCCTCTCCGCCGTTACGGTGAGGGCGGGATTGGTCTCCAGCCAATGGGCAAAGGCATCGAACGCATTGGGCTTCTCGAGTCTGACCAGGACGCTGCTGAAGCCAGAAATATGCGTCGCGGTCGCTACAGTGTTCGCGTCGCCCAGGAACTGGCTTTCCACGATGCTACCGTCGTCGGCAAAGGCTCCAACGATTGGCCACGTTCCCCCCGGAAGCGTGATTGGGTCTCCCACGTGCAATTGGTAGGCGCGGGCGGCGGCGACTCCGACGATCAACTCCTGTCGGCCGGGCAGAAACTGGCGGCCTTCGACTATGTGAAGGTTGGGCCGCAATGCGAGGCCCATGCTCCCGATTGCCAGTAGTGTCGGAGATCCGATGACGTAGGCCTGAGTAGGGGGTACCCAGAATTGGAATTCGGCATCCCCAAGAGGATGACCGTTGGATGCCTTGGCGATACCCGGAGCGTCCAGCATCGTGCCGATCGTATTGGCTGGAATGCCATTGCTATACGCAGAGTTGGTGTCCGACGAGACAAGCGCAAGGTCCGGGTCCTCGCCGGACTGGTAGGCGCGCAACATTCCGGCGGTCACAGAGAGCATCGACAACAGGACGCCGATGACGCACGCGACGCTGCCGATCAGCACCAACGACGACCATTTTCGCTGCAGCAGTCCGGCAAACCCAAGGTGAACCAGAACCAGGGTCTGGGTGAGAATGCGCATGTCAGCGTCCCGCGAGTGCGTCGGTGACGCTCAGATGTCGGAGTCGACGCATCGGAATGACCGCGCTGGCCGCTGCCAGCAGCAAGGCGCAACCGACTGCCGAAGTCGCGACGATAATGGACAACTCAGGCTTCGGTAAGTTGCCGAGATCGGCCGGCAGATAGTGCGTCGGTAGCCGAGTCAAAAGTGCGGCGAGCGCAGTCCCCAGGGCTGCACCTGCCAGGCAAGGAATGGCAACCTCTGCGAATACCAGGGCCATGAGGGTGATGTCTGAGTATCCCAGGGTCTTGAGAACGGCAAACTCCGGCGTTCGCTCGCGCACCGACTGCGCAATGCCGTTAGCCGTGAGTAACAGGATCATGAAGATCCCGGCGCCCGCGACGGGCCACGTTTTGGAGGCCACGGAGATTCCGGAATTCACCGCGTTCACCTCGTTGACCTTATCGGGGATGGTGAGGGTCGGCGTACTTGAGTTGGCCAGCCGCCTGTCGATCCGGAGACTGACTTCATTCGCCTTCGCGGCGTCGCTCACGGCCACCCGAAAGCCCCATGCATAGCCGTGCTGCTCTAGCGGCCGCAGGTTGTCCACATAGCTGAGATTGCCGAGGATGAATCGGTCGTTATCAAACCTGCCGTTATCCAGCTTCTTTGGTACCACGCCGAGCACGAGAAACTCCCAGGTCGTGCCTCCGTCGGCGCGCGTGCCCGGCGGTGAAATGATCGGCAGCTTGTCACCCGCCTTGAGGCGGAATCGTGCTGCCAATCCGGAGCTGATGAAGACGCCCATCGGCGTTGCGAACAGCTGATTCCACTGCGCGGGCTTCGGCAGAATTTCGGGCTGCACCTCGCGCATGTGTTCGTCCACTGCAATGACCCGGGCACTGGTGTGCGGATCCCGGTAGTAACCCCTGACATAGACGCCGCTGCCCACGGCGGCCACCCCTTCGACTTTTGCGATTTGATCGCGAGCGGCGAGGGGCAGCAGGATGCCGACGGGGCTGGCGCTGGGGAAACGCGCGTTGACTTCGAGACGGTCCATTCTGGCGTTCTCGACGATCTGGTCGTACGCGGCGTGGAGTCCGACCATGAACCCGAACAATGTGAACGAAGCTGTCACCGCCAGCCATATCAGAACGGCTTCGGTTGGCTTACGCCATATTGCGGACCAGACTAAAGGGAAATACTTCACGCAAGCCCGTTCGCGATTGATCGAGACATCATCCCCGGATCTCCCTTGCGCAGGCCATGCCCTGCACCTGAGCTGGCTCGGCTGTCTTGCCGTCGCCCTGGTGCGGCGCGGCAACTACCTTTGTCACGCAACCAGGCTCGGACACCGTGGAGGAATGGCAAGTTCCCCCGAGCCGCCTCAGGAGGCCATCGGCAATCTAGTCAGCCCCCCCGCGTTGGGTAGAACGCCATCAGTCGGGGGCGCCAGTCAGCGCGTTGTCCTTTCCGGCTACACGGGCGGGCCCATACCAGATCTCCTTAATGTAGCGGACAGGCCCCTCGACGCCGAACTGAATCACCACATCCACCAAGGTTCCCAGCAACCGCCGTATGTCCGCGCGTGACATTTCCCGCCCTGCCTCATTCTGTTTCACGAGCAGCACCAACTGTTCGAATGCCAGATCAGCCGAGGCTGCGTGAACACTGCTAATGGATCCGGGGTGGCCCGAATTGACATTGCGCAGGTAGTCAAAGGCCTCTTCAGCGCGCAGTTCGGCCAGCAAGATCCTATCCGGCTTCATCCGCAGGCAGGCCTCGAGCAGTTGCTTCGGCGTGACTCGGCTGCGCCCCTGGCCGCCCTTGCTATAGAAGAGCCGAACATGGTTCGAGTGCCGGTCGAGCACCAGCTCCTGGGCATCTTCGATGGTGATCAGCCGTTCATGGCTGGGAATTTCGCGTATCAGGGCCTTGGTCCAGGTGGTCTTTCCAGATCCCGTCGGTCCGGAAACGAGAATGTTCTGCTTCGTAACAACCGCCGCCCGCATGAAGCCCACGTAGTCACCGCGCTCCAGCAGCGCGACCAATTGCTGCCGGCACGGGTCGACACGGCGATCCGCGTGCTGGGTGCGCGCGAATATGCCTCGCTGCGCCAGTTCATCGAGCGACCAGTTTCCCGGCGCGGGCTTGCGAATCGTGATGGATACCGTGTGCGCCAACGTGGCTGGCGGCATGGCCAGCTGGATTCTCTCTCCGCCGGGCAGGGAGGCCGACAGCAGCGGCGATTGCTCATCGACGCGCTGCGCGGTCGCATTGGCGACCAGCTTGCACAGACGCAGACACCACTCGTAGCCAGCAACCGCGAGCGACACCCGTTCCCAGCCGCGCGCGGATTCAACGAAGGCCTCCCCGGGACGATTGATGCACAACTCCGTCACCCCCTCCGCGGCGAGCAGCGGCTCCAGATCGCGCAAGGTCAGTGCCAGCGCGGAGTGCTCCCGCGGCGTCGCGGCCGCCTCACTGCTGATGAGAGACGTCCGAATCTCGCAATTGGTAGACCTGCCGGAAATCAAGGTCCCGCGCCACCAGGATCTGGATGCGGTCGCCCTGATGCTTGGTGATGGTGGGGACAATGCCGATCGAACCGCGCAGGGCCTCCGTGGCCACGCCCGTCGATGCAGTCGGGTCATAGATGACTGTGCCGGACTGCCCCGATCGCTGCGCCGCCTCGGCGGCGCCATCGACCAGCGAAATCAGGATCGCCGCACCAAAGCGTTGCCAGAAATGCCGATCCACCTCCCCGTCCAGACCGGAGCGGCCCAGGGCGTCCGTGCCCGGGGAAGCCAGCGGGACCACCACCCCGGTGGGTGTTCGCGCCTGCGTCCACAGGACAAACAGCCGCGCAGTCCCCTGCTGAACCTGGCCGCGCGTCTCGCCGATCAACTTCGATCCGCGTTCAAGCAGCACGACTTTTCCGTCCACACTGAAGGTGTCGGTTGCCGTGATGCAGGTCGTCATCCCCGGCAGCGAGGAGTCGATGGCGGTCTCCAGGGTGCAATCGATAAATGCACCCTTGGCCAGCAGCAATTGCTGCGCGGGCAGCTGCGTCGCCCGCGCGGCCGGTGTCGCGGTCGGCACCAGCAGTCCGGCCAGGGCTGCGGGTTGATCCACGGCATTTGCTACATCCGTGCGGGCTATTGATGGCACTTCGCTCGCGGTGCCCGCGAAGGCCGGTCCGGCCAGGCGCCGCTGCAGCGCGGTGGGCTGCGGCGCTTGCGGCGGTGCGGAGACTTGCACGCTACTGGCCGCAGGCGTGAGTGGGAGCGGGGTCAGTCCCGACGGTGCGGTTGCCAGCGCGGGTAGGACGGCGGACCGCGGATCCACGACCGGCCCCAGGGGCGGCAGGGAACTGTCGGTCGCCGCGGCCGGTGTGGGATTGCGGGTGGCAGCGGCGGCTTTGCGGTGCGAGAGAATTCCTCCGTAGTACCACGCCAGCACTGCGGCAGCCACGCCGGCACAGAGCAACAGTGCAAGCGCGCTGCTGAGGCGCGATTGCAGTGAGTGGGTTCTCGCCATTGACGCCACGCCGCGCTCGGCGACGATTTCCTCGCTCACGGCTCCTGCCTTGACGTACGCCGTACGTCCGGAGCAATGGTTCCCGAGGGCAAGCGCTCACCGATTCCGGAGAAGCCCTTATTGACGATACAGCCCGTCAGCGCGCCGCGACGCAGGATCAAGCGCCTGGCGATGCGATGAATGATCACCTCCCCGGATTCGATGCTGAAATTGAGCAGCGATTCGGTCCCATCGTCATTGCGCACGAATATCGCAGGCTGTTCGGCACGCTGGCCAAACAGCAGGTGAGTCTGCACCCCGTCATCCCAGGCCGCCGCCGGACGCAACAGATCCGTCCCGCAGAACCAGTAATCGGTATTGTGCGAGCGGTTCTGCGGCGCCTGCTCCAGATGCTGCTCGAGGTCCCTGGCCGCGGCGCCGGCAGCCGCGGCGGCTGCGAGACTATGCGGATAACGGAAGCGCACCACGTACATGCCGGGTGTCCGCGCCGCCGCGGCGGGCGGTTGCACCGAATATTCGAACTGGTACTGCCGCTTTGAGGTGAGGACCGTGAGATTGGTCACCACGCCCGTCGCCTTGGGTTTCAGGAACAGATGACTGCCCTGAGGCACGAACGCCAGACCCTCGATGTCACCGGCCGCCAATCCCACGAAGGTCTCATCGGCATCGAACTGCAGGTCGATCTGGTATCCCACCCTCCCATGCAGAACATAGACCTGCCCCGGATCATAGTCGGCAACCCGGATACGCGGATCCACTCCGGCTGCCACCGGCACGACCGCTGCAGCACAGACCCCGGCCTGCACGCACAGCATCAGCACGACGCCGCGGACAACCCATCGCCCATACTGGCCGGCGCTGCGGATCATTGGGCGGCCTCCTGCTCCGCACGAAAATCCACGATCCGAAATCCCAGCGGGTTCATGGTACGCTGCCGGGCATCTTTCGCTGGCTGCACGTATTCATAGCGTATCGAGGCGATCCAGTGACTGATTTGCTCGGCGGCATCCCCCGCGGGTTGTATGCGCCGCAAGTATCGGACCTGCGCCAGTCCCGGTTCGCGGTCGATGCCCTTCAGGAAGGTCACGGACGTGACGCTCACCTGCACGACGGACCCGTCCTTGTACAAGTTAAGGGGCGATTCGGGGTTGCTGCGCTTCCATTGCGCATACCACAGCTCATTCCTGCGGCCCGACTGGAACGCACCACATTCCGTATAGTCGCTCTGCGCCATGGCAAAGTTGAACCGCTGGCAGACACTCACATAGTGGGTAAGAAGATACCGAGTGACGACTTCGGAGGGCCGCACCCGAGCGTCATATTCCGGGACGACATCAACGATCCCCGTGGAACTGTCCACGCGAATCACGTAGGGCACGACGCGCTTGAGCGGCATCATCACCACGATCGCCACGGTGACGCCCAATGCACAGGCCCAGCCAGCCGCAGCCACCCGGCGCCAGATGCGGGCCGACGCGTGCCACTGGGCGGTGCGATCCGTTTCCCACGAGGCGCTTTCGCGCCAATACCCAGCCAGCTCGGTTGCAGTACTCATGGCAGCCGATGCTCAGGCGGATTTATGGGCCGAAGATTGGTATCACAGCTTACTTTCGGCGCCGGCGAGGCTGCGCACGCTGCCAGCAGCGTAACGGCGATCAGGCACAGGCCAGACAGGACGATTCGACCGTAATTGCTGTTCATTAGCGACTCCTCAACGAAACGATCCGACCAGGCAGGCCGCGGACAAAACCCCCGACGCCGCGGCTCCAGGTTCCCATGGTGCTCAGTGAGCCGCCGCCGGCCAGACTGGCGGCGATCGGCATGATCTGTCGCAGCACCAGCAGCACGATCACCGCCGCCAGCAACATGTCGAGCGCGTCGACGGTCGCCAGGGCCGTGCCACGCGCCGCCGTCTGCGTGGCATAGCTTTGTATAAGGCTCAGCAGCAGCGCTCCCACCAGCACCGTCAGCACGGTGATGAATCCGTAGTTGGCCAATTGCATCAGCCACGCGTCAAACAGCCTGCGGGTTGCCTCGAAAAGCCGCAAGGTGATGAACAGCGGACCCAGCGCCAGCAGCACCGCCAGTGCGATCTTCGACAAGGCAATGAGGAACATCGCGTAGCAGCACACCAGCCCCATGATGATCCACACCAGCACGCCGGCGATGTAGAACCCGAAGTCGCCGTTGATCAGCCCGGCCCGACTCCACAGCCGGTTTGCCACATTGCCGCCCGCCTGCCACACGACATCCAGCGTGCTGATGGGTGATGCAGCTCCCGCGACGGCGGCTGCGAGTTGCGCGGGTGCGTTATAGAACGTATCGACGATCACCGCGTTGTACAGCCACAATTGCAATGCCCCGCCCAGCACAATGACCAGCAGCATGATCCGACGTAGGCCGGTCATGAACGGTTCGTCAATCTTTCCCGTCAGCTGCAGGTACCCCCAGACCATGACGTACAGCGTCCCCAGCGTCACGACCGCCGGCTCAAGTGCCGCGGACAGGCGCGCAGTGTTGTTGCCGATGTAGTTGGTCAGCTGCGCGTCGAGCCAGGACGAAAAGGTCGCGAAGAATCCCATGGCGCCTTCCGGTACTTGCAGGTTCTCGCCTAAGGAGCAGGCTCGAAGCGTTGCGCGAACTGGCCATGACCGGAAATGATCGATTCACGGTCCTGCTGCGTATTCACCCATTGCTGTGCCTGGGCGACCTGATACAGCGATTGGAGTTTGGTTTGCTCGTTCTGCAGCATCCCCGCCTCCGCAGCAATACGCGCCTGCAGGTCCAGCGCGGCCTTTTGGTCGGAGGCCGAGCCGATGGCGTTGATCAGCTGCTGAATTGCCGCAAACCGACTACTCGAATTGGACAGCGCGCTGCTCGTGATCGCCTGTAACAGGGCAATCGTTGAGCGCCGTGCGGAGATGCGCGCCTGTTGATCCGCCGGCAGCGCGGCCAGTTGCTGCGCAGTCAGCACGGCATTGCTGTGTACCGCCGCCTGGATTGCCGCGCTCAATCCCGAGTACCCTGAATTCACCTGCGAAAGCGCCGAAGTGAGGTCTGCGATGTTGCTGGGCAGGTAGTTACGCACCGTGCCCGACAGCAGGTTCTGCATTCCCCGAGTGCCGGTGATCGACTGGTATTCCTGCTGCGCCTGAGCCAGCTGTCCACGCGCCGTGGTCAGTGCCTGGCTCAGTGTCTGCACCTGCTGCAGCAGCTGCGCGAGGGCCGAGACATCAATGACCGCAAACTGGGCCTGTGCCCTGAACGTGCTGCCGACGAACAGCAATACAATAAGACCGGACAGATATGCGCGGGGTGATTTCACGGTGGCGGCCCTTCTTATCTTGCGGCGGTGTGTGGATCTGGATTCGTCATGAAGGTTGGCAGCCAATGCTGCGGATCAGGCCCAAGTTGTGCGATGAGGCTGTGGAGGCGCTCGACGGACTGGGCCCTTCCGGAAATCACGGCAAGTTCACCATCAAGACCTTTGAGATCCAGCTGGCACACCACACTGTGATTTCCCTGCCGCACCAGGAACTGCCGCGAGCCGAGCGTCAATTGCTCCTTGATCAGTCGAAACTCCCGCTCCGACAGGCCGAGGCCCTCGACATACTCAGCATGGGAGCCTTCCGGATTCGGGAAGAAAATCTTCGTCGGCGTCTGCTCGATGAGGGTGCGGCTGATGGACGCGGCCAATACATCGCTGAGGCTTTGCGTCGCCAGGCACATGGCGCCGTTGAGTTTGCGCCATGTTCTCGGCCCATCAGTCGCGAAACCCTCGAATGCCTTATCCGACAGCAGCCTCCAGAATTCGTCCATCCAGCACACCAGGCGGCGTCCATCGAGCATCCTGCGCACCAGATGAAACAGATACAGCGTCAATGGCGCTCGGATGGCTTCCTGATCCAGGAACTGCGTGACATCAAAACCGACCAGCGATGCCGCGGATAGATTCGCCGCCACGCTGTCCTCGGAGTTGTCGAAAACCCAGGCATATTCCCCGGCCGTGCCACGCGCCCAGCGCGCCAGTCGCGCATGGATGCCCTCCGGATCGGTCGGGTCCAGAAATTCAACGAGCCGTGACAGGCATCGCGCTGGCGCGGCCAGCGCCAGGGTGCCCTTCAGAGCCTGATCCAGATCCGCCTCATCGCGAACGGTCAAGGCCCGTCCGGAGCCCGGCCGGGCGAGTACGCGCAGCCAACTCTTCAGGAACATCTCGTTGTCTGGATCGTGCGGCAGCTGCAGGGGATTGCATCCGGTATCGATCCCGGTACGCAACGGCAGGTAGCGCCCGCCCAATGCCCGGATCAGAATTTCCAGGCCACGGTCCTTATCGAAGACGACCTGCGTTACCTGTTGACGGACCAGCATCGTCAACAGGAAACCGATCAGTACGGTCTTGCCCGAACCCGTCGGTCCGCAAATGAGCGTGTGGCCGGTGTCCTTGCGGCTGCCGCCATCCGGATCCTTCGGGTCGCTCGCATGCAGGGAAAAATGGTAGGGCGAGCCCGCGCTGGTGACGAAAAGCGCGAGCGCATCGCCCCAGTGGTTACCCGTCGCCCGTCCCACCGGGTGATTGTGAAACGGCGCCATCGCGCAAAAGTTGCGCGAAGTAATCGGCGCCTTGCGCGGTCGCATACCGAAATGGCCCGGCAGCTGCGCCCAGTAGGCCGCCTCCAGTCCCAGATCTTCACGGGCGACGACCATGCCGGTGTCTGCGAGCAGGCTGCGAGCGAGGGCGACATGATCATTGAGTATGCGAAAGCGCCGTCCCAGGGTCGCCTGAGTACCGTCCTCAGGGGCATCGCCAAACACCTGCAGGCTCAGATGATGATCGCCCATCACGAATTCGCTGCTGGTGAGTGCGTCCAATGCGAGCTTCAGTTCCTGTGCCTGGGAGACGGAGAAGTCCCCGGCATTCACCATCCGATTGTATTGACGCTGTAGCAGGCCCTGTGCCGAGGGCTTGGACAGGAACGCGAACGACTGGGTGAGAATATATGGGAACGGCGCTGACAGCAGGCGGTCGTACATGCCGGCAACCGTCGGTGTCGGATACTCCTTCACACCCAGCACCGCGGCGATGCGCGTACTGGCCGGCTGACGATATTCGATGACTTCGGTGCCAATCAGACACCGCGTGGTCGCGAGCACCTGCGCAAGTGGCGCCCTTGGCAATGGCATCGCGTGAGTTTCGGCATCGAGCAATAGCCCTAAGAATTCGAGCACCCTGGAGTGAGGCTTCGCTCCGGCCTGATAGAGCCCGAGGCGCTCCGGATCGCACACTCGCAGGGATGCGCCAATGGTCTGGGCCAGCTTGTCGCAGGCATCGACCGCATCCGCGGCGCCAGCGCCGGCGCCCGTACCGGACCCGGCCAACAACCGCGCCAGCAAACCCGGCGCCGCGCCGACAACGGGGCGAAACAGCACGGTCAGGTACAGCTCATTGAGCATCAGCCGCTCGCCCGAGAGCCGCTGTCGATACCGTGCATGCAAGGTTCCCGCGAAGCCCGCCTCGGGCGGGACTTCCGCGATCCGTTCGCGCCTGCGGATCACGTGCGTCCACAGCGCGACATGGGGGCTCGCCAGGTTGCGCCACAGGACATTCAGCCGCTCATGCCAGTTGTTCAGCTTCGGCTCATCCGTGGTCTCAAATCCCACTCCGCCCAGCCTGAATACCTGCAGGTAGTCGCCGGCGCAGGTGCTCACGATGTATTCCGACACATGTGCGAGGTACGGTACGTGACTTGAGACGTGCCGCTCGCGCCGGATCAACATCGCGCTGCGCAATGGCATTCTCAGACACACCCCGCCCGGACCACCGCGGTATAGGCTGTTGGCTCCTGCCGCCGCCGTGGCCGCTGCCCAATCGAGAAGGCCAACGGGCTATAACTTGAGGCCTTCCAGTAGCGACCATTACCCAGAAGGGTGAGGAATCGGGTGCGCACCCACAGGAACAGCAAATCGAAGAATCGGGCATCGTGCGCACACAACAGTGCACTGATGCCGTGGATCGGCAGTGCCAGGACCAGGGCCAGCAGATTGCGAGTCGCGAGGAACAGCTCCAGCGTAAACACCAGATTGAATATCAGTGCCGCATAGGTCACGCCCCAGCGCATGGGTGGTCGGGTCGCACCTACGAACAGGGTGTCCGAAGTGAGTGGAACGGAACCGTGCGCCATCGCTGCTCTCAAACGCCGAACAGCGAGCGCACCCAGCTCACAATCTGCGGCGCCCCGAACACGATCGCGATACCCAGTACGGCGCACAGGCACCAGGCCCATGAAAGTCGATTCGCCATGGCCATTCCACCCAGCACCATGATCAGAATGATGGCCACGGGCGTCATCCACGCCAGGATATTGGATTGCAGCGCCGTGGCGCCGGTGAGAAACGGCGACTCCTGCGCCCAGCCGCACGTGGGCAGTACCAGCAACGCCGCCGCCGACCAGCGGGCGCGCAGCACAGTTACTCGGAAGCAGGCAGTCGTGAGCATGATCAGCGAACTCCGTGACAGGGTGTGGGCACCATGTCACCAGAGGTGCGGATCATGGACCAGCGCACTTTGCGATCTGAACGGCCAGAAATGCGCTACAGCGCCTCAACGAACCTCAACAGCTGCTCGCGCTGCGCACGCGGCAGGTGCTCGAACCGCTCGCGCACCCCCGCCGCCTCACCGTCATGCCACAGCACCGCCTCTGCTACCGAACGCGCACGACCGTCATGCAGAAACGTCGGTCTGCTTTCCCTGCTCAGACGATAGCCGATGCCCCACAAGGGCGCGGTGCGCCAGCGCGTGGGATGCACGACACCTGCGACCTCATGGTCAGCGAGGCCCGGTCCGAGGTCATGTACTGACAGATCCGTGTACGGCGCAATCGTCGCCTTGAGCGGCTGCCCGTCCGCTTGCACCAGCGCCACCGCCTGTTCGGGTTGGTGACAGATCGAACAACCGGTGGCCTTGAACAGTTTCAGTCCGGCAGCCTGTTGCCCGGGTGTTGCGGGCCGCGGATTTTCTGGCACGGACAGCCATTTCTCGAAGGTCAGTAGCCCGTCCAGCAGCTCTGCCGATATTTCGGCGCGCTCGGTATGGCGCTGCTGCAGGCACTGAACTTGCGCGGCAGTGCAATCGTCGGCGGGACGATCGGTGCTCGTCACTCCCATCTCACGCGCCAATGCGCGAGTTGTCTGGTCACGCACGCTCAGTGCCACGGCCTGCCAGCCGAAACGGCCCGCTGCCACCTTGCCGGCGCGCGCGGGTACGGCCTCCAACAACCCATCGCCGAAGAGCGCCGGCGCCAGACGCGGCTTGATCACGATGTTGCTCGCCAGCGGCCCGTAGTTCAGATGAGTCAATTCATAGGTTGGCCGGCGCAGCGTCCACACGCTGCCATCGGGGTAGGTGCGCTGGATGACATGATAATGAAGGATGACCTCCCCTTCTGGCATGAAGCCCGCTACGGCGGCCGGGCTGAGTACGCGGCCGTACACCGGATCACCGGGCGGATCCGAGACATCCAGGGGCGCGGTGGCAGCCACTCCTGGCAGCGCCTCAAGTTCTATCACCATTGAATCCGGCACCGGTCCGTCGCCGATCGGACCACGGCCGTGCGCGCCTTCGTTATGGCACTCATCGCAGGATGGCGCATTGAAGAGCGGTCCCAGGCCCGCGCGCCGTCCCGCACCGGCCGTTCCGGCAGCGAGGAAGTTCGTGTTGAAAACAGCATGGCCCAGCTGGTACTGCGCTGTCACGGCAACAGTGAGCGGTAAGTACGGGGGTTGGTTGCGATGGTCGGTGTACGGCATTGAGCCGATCGGCGCGGCACCCTGCGCGGCGCCAGCGGCGCACAGCAGGGCGCACAATCCCGCGATTCCCACCGGCGCCCTCACCCGCGCGGCCTGCCGGCTTATTTCGGTGCCGCCGTGACGGTGACTCGCACGGTCGCACTGTTCGTATTGCTGAACTGCAGCGTTGGATTGCCCGCCGACAAGGAGTACTGAACAATCTTGCGCGGCGCGTGACACTCATGGGCGCCCGTGAAGTCATCGGTGGCCGCGAACTTGCCGTTCGCGATCACATCGATCCAGAATCCCTCACTCATCGAGATGCGATACTTGCCCGGAGCGGGGATGTGCAGGGTGACCATGCCGGCGAATGCACCATCTGCCAGCGCTTTCTTCTCCGGCGCCATCACAAAGCTCACCTTGTCCTGCGGTGTGAGGGTGATCTGATAGAACTTGTCTACCTCGAGGGTCGGCGCCGGACCTGCGGCCGTCGCGGCCATCAGTGCTACGGGCACAGTGGCGAACAGCGCACGCTCATGCGCCACGTTCCAGGCATATCCCTCACACGGATCGGCCGCCAGGGCCGCCTGGCTTGCCAGTGCGATCGCCACCGCGCCGCAGGCAGCGGCCGGCAGCCACCGAAGTTTGTTCCGACCGGGCTGGACCTCACGCCTCATGGGAGTCTCCTACCGCAGCATCTTGTGCAGGTTCACAAAGTACTCGCGCCCCGCGCCCACCGCAACGCAACACTTCGTAACGGCACGGAACAATTGACACACAGGCAGGTCAGAACTGAAAACCACCGGGTACCGGCATGTCCGTCTTTGGGCCGCGCGCTCAATCCCGATCCACCGCGCTGCTGTTCGTGGCCGCCGCACATGGACTGTTCTTGTGGAGCATCTGGCGAGTGCAGGTGCCAGTGGCCAAGGAGATCGAGAGCTTCACTTCGGTCATGTTCTTCCTTCCCAAGGCGGTCTTGCGCCGAACTGGCGTTGCGCGCGCAGTCGGTGCACTGCGCGCGAGGCCGCCATTTCGTGTTCCGCAGCGGCAGACGACCGAATCCGCAACGGCCGTCACGCTGCCTGCCACACCCAGCGCCCGGATCGACTGGTCGGCCCAGCTGGCGGGAATTGCCCAAACCGAACTCGACAAGGAAGCAAAGGCCGACAAACAGCTGCGCGCATTGACCCGCAGGTTCGCAGTGGAGCCCGACCCGCGTTATCCAAGGCTCGCGCCAGCCAGCACTTTTCACTGGTACGAGGCCGGAACCCATCGCATCGACACCCGCGGGCAGTTGCCGGTACTGCAGTTGAATGACCATTGCGTGCTGCTCATGTTCATCGTTCCCATCTGCCGCATCGGTCACGTCGAAATCCATGGGGATCTGTTTGACGGCGCGGCAAAGGCACACGGTGACAGGCTCGCGACCCCGGGCCCCAATGAGGTGCCGTAAGCACCGATCGCACCCGACTCATCCCAGCAACTCCTCGCGACCCTCCTTGACGAAGGCCCGTACCTTCTCCGCATATTGATGGATCTGCGCGTTGTGCCCCGTGACCAGCGCACCGGCCATGCGAATCGGGTCACCGAAGAAGAAGCGCTCGTACAGCACCTGGCGGGAGCCAAAGGCCGACACTGCCACATCCCACGCCAGGCGGAACATCGGCACGCGCTCGAAGGCCTCGGCCCGCGCAGCCTGGTAGTACTGGCGGATGTCTTCCGCCAAGGGGCCGGCAAGATCATCGCCCCCGGGCATTGCGACCAGGCCACTCGCGCCGATCTGCTGGATGATCTCGACCATGCGCGGGTACAGGCGCGGGTACAGATTCCGCGCGGCATCGAGCGGATCCCAGGCTGGCCGCATGACGCCCCATTCGTCCAACTGGGCATCGGCTTCGGCGGCACGCAGGAACGCGCGCATGGTCTCCAGGTTCACCCAGATTTCGGCGAGTTTCTCCTGGATATGCTGCAGGGACTCCGCGGCAATCGCATTGACCAGCATCGCCGCCACTCCCAGCAGGAATTCGGTCTTGGCGATGTTCTTCACGACGACCTGGTGAGTCATGTGCACCACGGCGCCCGTGCGTGAATAGGCCTGGTTGCACCGATTGATATCCCGATACAACAGCACGTTTTCCCACGGCACGAGCACGTCGTCAAATACCACTACTGCATCCATCTCCTCATAACGGGAGCCCAGCGGATGATCAAAATGCGAGCGACCGTAGTCCAGGCTTTCCCGGCAGATGAAGCGCAGGCCCGGGGTGTCGTTGGGAATGCAAAAACCAAATGCGTACGCGGCATCCTCCACCGCGCTCTTCAGCAAAGTTGAAGGGAACACCATGATCTCGTCGGATATGGGCAACGTTGCCAGCATGCGGCAGCCGCGGATGACGATGCCGGCATCGGTCTCGTCCTTGACACGCGCGGCGATGTACGGATCGGAAAGTTGCTGCATGTTTGCGGCCCGATTGGCCTGCGGTGGAATCAGGGTGTGGGTCAGACACAGATCGTTTTCCCGCAGGTATTCGTGATACCGCAACGCATTGGTACCAAATCTCGGGTCCGCCTCGGCCAGGAAGGCGGCGCCGGCGGCATAGCCGGAGATGGCCCGATTGATGTAGTCCGGCGCACGGCCCATCATGCCGTGGGTGTAGTCCTGCCAGATACGCATGGCGGCCGTGATGCTGCGCAGATCCTCCATGGAGCGCGGAATCAGGAAGGAGCGGCCAACCTTGTCGCCGGTCGTAGGCGACGCGAACAGGCTGACGGTCGGGTTCTGCCATTGCAGGTCGTACAATTTCGCCAGGGTCTGGACACCCCCGCGCAGCGCCGGATGCGTGGTCACATCCTTGATCTGCTTGCCCTGATACCACAACGTGGGTGGCCGCTCGCGCAGCCGCTGCAGGATCTGTTCGCCGCGCCGCGCACCGTGCGCCGCCCGCGGCCTGTCTGCCATTGTTCCCACGTTGTGTCCTCCTGCTGTCATGATTCCTCGCCGCTTACGCTGGCGAGGTGCGCCTCGCGCAGGTCGAACTCCCGTTCGACGCGTCGGCGCGCATCGTCCTGCAGTTCCCCCTCCCGATAGGTCGCGTTGATGTGCTCACGCTCAGTGGCGATCAGCTGATACTCCACGGCATCGCGCTCGCGAACCAAGGCAGCGTGTGTTTCATCGCCATCGGCGCGATGTTCGACGTGCCGCAGGCGCTCACGGTACAACCGGCGCACCGGGGCCACCACCTCCTCACCCAACTTCGCTTCCCGCGTCAGCTGCTCAAGCCGGCCCAGGGCCGCCGTGATGGCGGCACGGCGTGCCCTGAACTCCTGCATGCGGCCGCGAAAGCGCTCGCGGCGGCCGGCATTGGCCAGTCCCAGCCATCTGATGACCGCGGGCAGCGCCAGACCCTGACCCACCAGCGTCACCAGGATCACGGCGAAAGTGAGGAATAAGATGAGGTCCCGGCCCGCAAACGGCACGTCGTTGTCCAACAGCGCCGGCAGCGCCAGGGCTGCGGCCAACGAGACCACGCCACGTATGCCGGTGAACGCCAGCGCGAATGCACGCTGCCAGGAAATCGAATCAGCATCCCCGGGGACCTCGTGCCGGCCCAGAACCGCCAAGTACGCGGCCGGGAAGATCCACACGAACCGGGCGCCGATGACCACCACACTGACGATGCCGGCGGCAATGGCGAGCTCCGAAGTTGAATACCCTCTGATGCCCACGACAATGGCCCGCGCCTGCAGGCCGGTGACCAGGAACACCACGCCCTCGACGAGGTAGATCAGGAAGTCCCAGAAGAATACGCCCTGCAGGCGGGTGCGGGCACTGATCAGGCGCTGGCCGTTCCAGCTGACATACAAGCCGGTGGCCACCGTTGCGAGTACGCCTGAGCCACCCAGGTACTCGGGCGGCCAGAACGCCACGAAAGGCGTCAGCACGGAAAGGGTGACTTCGATGTGCGTATCGCGTGCCAGGTGACGCAGATGCAGCATCAGCCATCCCACCGCCACACCCCACAGCACCTCGCCCACCACGATCAACGAAAAAAGCGCCGCGGCGTGGCCGACGGAGACGCTACCCATGCTGACCGCGACCACCGCGAAGCGATACAGGATCAGTGCCGTCGCATCATTGGCCAGCCCCTCGCCTTCCAGAATGGTGAGGATGCGTCTCGGGATCTGCATCCGCCGGGCAATCGACAGGGGTGCCACCGCGTCAGGGGGCGAAACGATGGCGCCAACCGTGAAGCCGACTGGCCAGGACAGCTGCAGCCATAGATGGCAGGCGGCGGCCACCAGCACCGTGGTGAACAGTACGCACCCGATCGCGAGCAGCGAAATGCCGCCCAAATTGGCCCGGAACTCCTTCCAACTCATCGACACTGCCGTCCAGTAGATGAACAGCGGCAGGATGACCAGCAGCACGAGCTCTGGCGCGAGGGTTACGGACGGCAATTTCGGGATCAATGCCAGCACGACGCCCGTCAGCACCAACAGGATCGAGGATGGCACTTTCAGCCGGGTCGCGATGGCCTCGACGGCGGCAATCACGGCCAGCAGCACGACGAGCAGTTGCAGCGTCTGGATCATAAGATGGTGGTAAGCGACCCTAAGGCAGCATATCAGGCAGTCAACCGCCCGCCCGCCGGAACGTTATTCAGCCGTTGGGAGGAGCTGGTGGCAGGAGTAACTCATGGGCAGGCTTTCACTTTCAATTGCGGCCCTGGCAGCAGCGGCGGCGCTGACGGGGTGCGCCGGTATACCGGTCAGAACCGACCAGAACTCCCAGCTTCTGGCCAGCGTTCATTGCCGGTCCGTGGGCTGGGCCGGCGGGTTCAAGGGGGCGAGCCCCCTGCGCGATACCATTGCGAACCCCTTGAATGAGGCGCGCCTGCGCGAGGCGATAGCCGCCAACCTGCAAACCGCGGGGATGACCCTGACGGATGGGCCGAAGGCGCAATGCCTCATCGGCTATGGAATCGGCATGGAACGCCAGATCGATGCGGTATACCCCGATGGCTGGGGCTATGGCCCGGGCTACTGGGGGCGGCGTTGGGGACCGGCCTGGGGCTGGGGAGAACCGTACATCTACCACCAGAGCTTCATCACCGTGGATCTGTACGACGCCACCTCGAAGCAACCGATCTGGCACGCCTCGGCCGAACAGAGCCTCAACGGGCTTACCGGAGAGGCGGCCAGCCAGCGCATCCGCGCCGCGGTGAACGCCATTTTCGTGAAGTTTCCCCGCTAAACAGGGGGGGCCTATCTAGGCCTGCAGTGCCACCCTGCCGATCAGCAGATCGGCGCGATCGGCACGGGGTCCGACCAGGATCTCGACAATGCCGGGTTCGAATACCGGCCTCAGATCCCGGCCCAGCGTCCGCAGTTGTTTGGCCGACACGGCGAGGGTGACGGTGCCGGTCGCGCCCGGCGCAAGCTGCAGCCGCGCGAAAGCCGCCAGCAGTAGCAACGGGGGCGACACTGTGGCCACCACCTGATGCGTAAACACGAACACGGTCTCACGCGCGGTGCGTGCGCCTTCATTGGTCAGATCCACCTGCACCTGGATAATGTCGCGCACCGTTACGTGGGTCGGTGACACGCGCAGATTCGAGTACCGAAACCGGCCATAGGTCAGCCCGTGCCCGAAGACAAATAGCGGGTCATTGGGAGAATCCAGGTACTTGCTGGTGTATTTGTCGGCGGGATTAGCCGGGCGTCCGCTGCGCCGTTCGCAGTAAAATACTGGTATCTGGCCTACTGAACGTGGCCAGGAAATCACGGTGCGGCCACTGGGGGAGACCCTGCCCAGTACCACATCGGCCACCGCATTGCCGGCCTCGCAACCCGGAAACCAGGCCGCGATCAGCGCCTGGCCGTCCTGGACCAGCGCGGACACGGTCAGGGGCCGTCCGGAGAACAGCAGGACAGCGCAAGGTTTGCCCAGCATCCGTGCCCGGGCCAGTACGGCCGTAGCCAAGGCTTGCTGCTGCCCCGGAAGACCCGGGTGCACCCGGCTGGCGGCCTCCCCGCTCATCACGGCCGCCTCACCCAGGCACAGCAGGATGTTTTCCGCCCGATCACACAAGGTCAGCGCCGCAGCAATTCCGCTGGTGTCCTCGCCCTGGATGCTCACACCCCGCTCGAAATCGACTCGGGCATCCGGCAATGCCGCACGCATCCCATCAAGCACGCTCACGTGATTCTCCGCGACCCCGGCGGCCGGCCAGGGTCCGCGCATCTCCTCGGGCGCATCACCCAACGGTCCGATGACGGCGAGCGAGCGCAGTTCGCGCTTGAATGGCAGCACGTCGTGTTCATTCTTAAGCAGCACCAGCGACTGGGCACCGACGTCACGCGCCAGCGCGCGCCGACGGGCCACCGTTGCGGCGGACTCGTGGGTGCGGCAACGGCCATAGGGATCATCAAAAAGTCCGAGCTGTTCCTTCAGGCGCAGCACCCGGCGCACGGCGGTATCGACCTGCGCCATGCTGACGAGGCCGCGTTCGAGCGCCGCCGGCAGGCCGTGTCGGTAGGCATCGGCCATCATGTCGATGTCGACGCCCGCATGCAGGGCCAGCGCCGCCGCCTCGGGCAAGTCCGCCGCGACGCCGTGGTTGAGCAGCTCACGGATGGCGTTGTAATCACTGATGATCACGCCATCAAATCCCACGCGCCCGCGCAGCCAGTCGCGCAGCAACTGGGTATTCGCGGTCATGGGAATGCCCGCCAGATCGGTGAAGGCCGGCATGATGGTGGCCACTCCGGCGCGGACCGCGGCCTCGAATGGTGGCAGATGCACCTCATGGACCGTCCGCTCGGAGATGTCCACCGAGGCGTACTCGCGCCCTGCCGTCACGGGCGCGTAGGCGCAGAAATGCTTGGCGCAAGCGGCGAGCGCGTTCGGCGCGGCCAGGTCTGCGCCCTGAAAACCGCGCACTTTGGCGCTCGCCATCTGCTGCGCGAGCCACGAGTCCTCCCCGGACCCCTCGACCGTGCGACCCCAACGCGGATCGCGCGACACATCGAGCATGGGCGCAAAGGTCATCGCCAGGCCATCCGCAGCGCCCTCGATGGCCGCTTCGCGCGCGGTCGCCTCCCACACGGCCGGATCGAATACCCCCGCCTCGGCCAGTGGCACCGGAAACAATGAGCGGTGGCCGTGAATGATGTCCAGTCCGATGAGCAACGGTATCTTCAGCCGCGACTCCTCGACCGCGAGGCGCTGAATGTCGTGCACCGGGCCCGGACCGACCATGTTGAGCAGGTTGCCGATGGCGCCGCTGCGGATAGCATCCGTGGTGTCCCCCGCGATGACCGGACCGGTGACGGTGAACGAGGAAGCTGTCATGGTGAGCTGGCCGAGCTTTTCGGCCAGGGTCATGGTGGCGATCAGGGTCTCGATGCGGCTCATGAATTCTAAACCCACGGCATGCAGTAAAATGAACGATTAGGATACAGGATGCCCACTTTGCCCAAGTCGTCCGCCGCCAAGGCCGTCCGTGCCCCCCGCCGCTCACGCGCGCTGAGCCCGGCTGAGCTTGCGGCCCTGCCCGATGACGCCTTGCTCGAGCAGGTGCAACGGCAGACCTTCCGCTTCTTCTGGGAAGGCGGACACCCGGTCAGCGGCCTGACACCCGACCGACGTGGCACCCGCGAGCTGCCCGGCGACGACCGGGCTGCGACAGGGGGCACCGGATTCGGCCTGATGTGCATCATCGTCGCGGTTGAACGCGGCTGGATCAGGCGTGCGGCAGCCGTCACCCGTATCAACACCATGCTGGAGGTGCTGATGCGCGCACCGTGTTATCACGGCGCCTACCCCCACTTCCTCAATGGCCGCACCGGCGCGACGATTCCCTTCTTCCGCAAGGACGATGCGGCCGACCTGGTTGAAACCTCCTTCCTGTGCATGGGCCTGCTGTGCGCACGCCAGTACTTCGACGCCGACACGGCCGCCGAGGCGCAATTGCGCGGCCGTGCCAACGGGCTGTGGGAAGATGTCGAATGGAGCTGGTTTACGCAGGATCAGCGCAGCGTGCTCTACTGGCACTGGAGTCCGAATAACGGTTGGGCCATGGATCATGAAATCCATGGCTGGAACGAATGCCTCATTACTTATGTGCTGGCGGCGGCGGCGCCGCGCTACGGCGTGGCGCCGCCGCTGTACCACCGCGGTTTCACCGTCGGGCGCGATTTTCTCAACGGCAAGTCTTACTACAACATCGAGCTGCCCCTGGGCATGCCCTTCGGTGGCCCGCTCTTCTTCTCACATTATTCCTTCTGCGCCCTGGATCCCCATGGGCTGAAGGACCGTTACGCAGATTACTGGCAGCAGAACCTGGCGCACGTGCGTATCAATCATGCCCACTGTGCCACGAACCCGCACGGCCACCTCGGATACGGCACGCAGTGCTGGGGGTTGACCGCCAGCGACGGTCCGGATGGCTATGCCGTACATGATCCGGTCAATGACGACGGTACGATTTCTCCGACAGCGGCACTCTCGAGCCTGCCGTACGCGCCGCATGAATCCCTCGCTGCCATGCGCCATTTCCTGCGACGCTACGGCAACAAGGTGTGGGGTCGCTACGGCTTCGTGGATGCCTTCTGCGAGCGCCGCGGCTGGTACGCGGATACCTTCCTCGCCATCGATCAGGGTCCCATCATCATCATGATTGAGAATCACCGTTCCGGGCTGCTGTGGCGGCTGTTCATGTCCATACCGGAGATTCAGAATTCCTTGCGAAGACTGGGCTTCAGCAGCCCACGAATCAGCGCGCACAGTTGAATCCCACGGTGAACCTCGAAGAGTGGGTCGAGGCCGAGTGCCATCACTGCGCTCACCAGCTGTTGCGCAGCATCTCGGCCACAGACATCATCAAGCAACGGCCGGGGTTCGGCGTTGCCGTGCAGGCTGGCGTCGGGTCGGTGGTGGCCTCGCCCGTGCTCGCCTCGTACGATCCGGACCCGGACTATTTCTTCCACTGGTACCGCGACGCATCCGTGGTGATGGACGCACTGCGCGTGCTGTATGAGCGCGGTACGCTCGGCGATGAAGCACTGCAGCTGTTCGCACAGTTTGTGCATTTCAGTCTGGCCGCCGATCAGATCGACGGGCGCGTACTCGTTGCCCAGCCGCAATGGCGTGAGCGTGTCCAGCCCGAATTCGTCCGGTACCTGCGCCCGGATGATGAGCTGGCTGCAGCTCATGGCGAGCGCATCCGCGGTGAAACGCGCCTCAATGCCGACGGTACCTTGGACATTTCGCAATGGTCACGGCCGCAGCATGATGGCATCGCAACCCGGGCATTGACCCTGACGCGCTGGCTGCAGCTGCCGACGCTTGAGCCGCAGGTGCGCGACGCGGCCTCACGATTGTTGAAGGCGGATCTGCATTACACGCGACGGCATTGGCTCGAGCCCTCCTATGACATCTGGGAGGAGGATCTCGGACTCCATTACTACACCCTGTGCACCGCGGCGGCGGCGCTGCGCGATGATCCGGTTTGCGAGGCGATCTGCCGTGAGCTGGATGGCTTCTGGGACCAGAGTGCGGGTCACTATCGTTCGCGGTTCCTGCACAGCGGCGCCGCCTCCCCGAAGCAGCTTGATATCGCGGTAATCCTGGCGGCAGTGCATACGGATTTGCCTGGAGTTCGGCATTCGCCGGGTGACCCGCGCATGCATGCGACCCTGGACCGCCTCGAGGAGCTCTTCGCGGACCAATACGCGATCAATGCGCAGCGCCCCGCAGGGGCAGGTCCGGCCATGGGTCGCTATGCGGGGGATGTCTACTACTCCGGCGGCGCGTACTATTTTTCGACCCTGGGAGCAGCGGAACTTTGCTATCTGGCCGCCTGCCGAATGGCGCCCGCACCCGCCCGACCCTGGCTGCAGCGCGGGGACGCATTCCTGGAAACGGTTCGCGCCTTCACGCCCCCGGAGGGGGACCTGTCGGAACAGTTTGACCAGAAGACCGGCACCCCGAGTTCGGCCCGGCACCTGACATGGAGTTACGCTGCCTTTATCAGTGCGGCCGCAGCCCGCGACCGCGCCGTGAAGGGCCAAAACGTTACAAAAACTTGAACCGGGTCGGTGCACGATCCACCCAGGAGTGCGTTTAATTGCAATACAAGACGCATCCGGCGTGCGTCGGGTCACATTGAGGTCTGAAATGCGAAAACTCGAAACTTGTGCCCGTAATCTCCTCCTGGCGGCAGCCGTCGCGCTGACTGTCAGCGCATGCGTCATCGTTCCGGCCCGCGGCTATTACGCAGGTGGCGGCTATTACAGCGGCGCGGTCACGATCGCACCGCCGGCGCCGCAGGTCGAAGTCTATGGGGTCCCTCCGGTGGTGGGAGATATCTGGATCGGCGGCTACTGGAACTGGGTTGGCGGCCGGCATGTCTGGGTTCGCGGCCATTGGTCCGCACCGCGCCCGGGATATCGCTGGGTGGCGCACCATTGGGAACACCGTGGTGATGGTTGGCACCTGGCTGGCGGCGGCTGGGTGCGTCGCTGACTCTTCAGCCCTGCCCGACAACCTCGCAAAGTCCTACACGCCGGCGAGCCGCGTCCTGATGCATTATACGGCCCCATGGACGGCCCGATGCACAGCGACAAGGACCCGGCGGATGCGGATGCGGGGTTGGTGCGCCAGCAGCTTGCGCTGACGCGTGCCACGTTCGCCGGTCCGGTCGGCAAACCCATCATCGTGTTGATGCTGGCGGCATTTGTCGTCATTGCCGCTACCGCCTATCTCCAGATCCGCCTCAACATCTGGAACAAGCCCTTCTACGATGCCCTCTCGCGGCGCGACCTGCACGACTTCATGGTGCAGCTGGGCGTGTTTTTCATGCTTGCCGCGTGGCTGACCGTCCTCAACGTGGCGCAGCGCTGGGTCGGCGAGATGCTCAAGCTGAAGATGCGCGAAGCGCTGGCCAAGGATCTGCTGGAACACTGGATGCAGCCGCGGCGTGCCTTCTGGCTCGCCAATGCCGGGGCCATGGGCGAGAACCCCGACCAGCGCATGCACGAGGATGCGCGCCATCTGTGCGAGTTGACCTCCGACTTAGGCATGGCCCTGCTGCAGTCGACCATCCTGCTGATCTCTTTTTCCGGCGTGCTGTGGGTGCTTTCCAGCGCGTTCTTGTTCCGGATTGGCGAACACGACTACGCCGTTCCGGGCTTCATGCTGTGGGCCGCGATCATCTACGCATTGACCGGTTCGCTGCTCAGTTACTGGGTCGGCCGCTCGCTGGTCGCGCGCAATGCGTTCCGCTACGCACGCGAGGCGGATTTCCGGGTCGCCATGGTCCGGGTCAACGAACACCTGGATGACATCACCCTGGCCTCCGGGGAAGGCGACGAACTGCGCCGGATCGAGACCCACCTCACCAATGTCCTCGCCGCCACCCGCAAAATCGTCTCCGGCCTCACCAACATCACGTGGGTTTCGGCAGGATTTGGCTGGGTGACGAATGTTGCGCCGATCCTGGTCGCAGCGCCGCTGTATTTCACGGGCAAGATCTCCTTCGGCGGCCTGATGATGGCCGCCGCGGCCTTCACGCAGGCTCAGTCCTCGCTGCGCTGGTTCGTGGACAATTTCAGCACCATTGCGGACTGGCGCGCCACACTGCTGCGCGTGGCCAGCTTCCGCGACGCCCTCATCAAGCCGAACATCCAGCAGCTCTACACATCGAAGATCCAGTACCAGTACGGCGATGCGGGCACCGTAACGATCGATAACCTGATCATTGAATCCAGTGCTGGCCAGGACGGCATTCAGGAACCACACGTGGTAGTGCATGCCGGCGAGCGCGTCATCATCGCCGGTGCACCCGGCACTAACCGCACCCAGCTGTTCCGCGCGCTCGCGGGCCTGTGGCCCTGGGGCCAAGGCCAGGTGACCCGACCGCGCGACGAACCGGTGCTGTTCCTGCCGCGGGGGACGCCCTATCTGTCGCGCGGCACGCTGCGCGAAGTGCTGGCGTACCCGATGAAGGTTTCTGATTTCAAGGCAGACGCGTTTGAACAGGCGCTGCGCCGCCTGAAACTGAAACGGCTGCTGCCGATGCTCGATGAAGTGCACCGCTGGGATCGGGAGCTCGGCCAGGAGGAACAAAGCGCCGTGGCGCTGGCGCGGGTTGTCGTCCATGTACCCAACTGGGTGCTGATGGATGGCACACTCTCATCGATGCCGGATGATCTGCTGGAGCGGGTGACGGAGGCCTTCGAGAATGAGCTTCGCTATACGGGGGTGGTGCACATTGGGCCGGTGGCGCCGGCCGTGGATCCGCTCTTCCGCCGCGTCGTACACCTTGTGAAGCTGACGGGCTACGTGCCCGTACCCACCGCCGAAGTCAAAACTCTGACGCCGGAGACCCCGGATGCGCACTGAACCGGACCGCCCGCGCGTCATGGAGCAGTGGCTGTACCGGCTGCTGACTTGCATCGCCCTGCTGCTGTGGCTGAGCCCGGCACAGGCGCAGGCGCAGGACCTTGATTTTCATGCTCCGGCCAGCACCAGCGATCCGGCCCTCGCTGCCACCATGCGGGATCTAGCCGTCAGAGTATTGCCGGTTTACCAGGATGCCGACGGCAACCGGTATCTGAACAATCTTTCGGCGCTGCAATTGGTCGCAGGAAACATCGAATCGGCCTGGAACACGCGCCAGTCGTTGCTCGACCGACGACGCGCCCAGGATGCCGGCAAGCCGATCCGCCAAGCGGTGATATTTGACCTGTATCTGCATGCACGACAACTTGCCGGATCGCAGCCGTTCGCCGCGGCCTATGCAAGGGCCTATCAGCAAACATTATCGCAGCTATCGGATCTGGACGCCTTTACTCTCAACAGCTGGCTCGCGCGCCCGGTGTATCGGTTCCGGGATGCCCTGCAGCACGCGCTGGACCAGTCGCGCCAGCAGCCGCGCATCACTACCGAACGCGCCATCGATCTGATATGGACCTATTTGAACTTTGATTCGTATCGCACATTCTCCACCATCGCGACCGGACTGATTCGCGGCGATGACCAGCGCCGCTACGTCATGGACGACAAGGTGACCATCATGACGCCCGACGGTGCCAGTCTGTCCGCGCGCCTCATCCGGCCGCGCAGCGGCCCGGCGACCTTGCCGACCTTGCTGGAATTCACGCTGGGGGATGACCCGAACAGCGATCTGCGCGAGACCGCGGCGCACGGCTACGTGGCCGTGATGGCGTATGTGCGCAGTCCAGCGCCCAGCGAAGTGCTCGTGTTCGAACATGATGGTGCCGATGCGACAGCGGTCATCAACTGGATTACGCATCAGAGCTGGAGCGACGGGCGCGTCGGCATGTTCGGCATGCGCTACAGCGGTTTCGCCGCGTGGGCGGCGTTGCGCGACCTACCGCCGGCATTGCAGGCCGTCGCAACCGCGGATGCGACCGCGCCCGGCATCGATTTTCCAATGGACAGCGGCATTTTCAAATCGCAGGCCTATCGCTGGATCCAGGATGCGACCAACTCCGAAGTGCCCGATTACGCGAGTGACAGCGAGGAAGCTTCCTGGCACCAGCTCGAAAAACGCTGGTACACCAGTGGTGCACCGTTTCGGGAACTGGACCATCTGGCGGGGCGTCCGAGTCCGGTTTTCCAACGTTGGCTGAGCCACCCAAGCTACGACTATTACTGGCGGCGCATGGTGCCCTTTGGCGCGCAATTTGCGCGGGTGAAGATTCCGGTGCTGAGCATCACCGGCTACTACGCATCGGGCGAGCTTGGCTCGATCTATTACTTCGATCAACAACTGAAGGCCAACCCTAGGGCCAACCACACCCTGATCATTGGGCCATGGACCGATGGCAGCATCGACAACGGCCCCATGCCGGAGGTGCGTGGCGTGCCCGTGGATGCCGTTGCGCAGATGGATCTGGATGACCTGCGCTACCAATGGTTCGACCAGATCTTCCGCCGTGCGCCCTGGCCGGCCTTCGTCAAGGGACGCGTCAATGTCCAGCTGGCGGGTGCCAATGACTGGCTGCACGCCGCGACACTCGATTCATTGGGCAATGGCAGCCTGCGTTATTACCTCGATCCCGGGAGCCTGGACCCGACGGCGCCCAAGGTCGACGGCAAGCGGGGGCCGGCAAGCGGGGGCCGGTACCGACTTTTGCCACGCCGCAGCGCCCACAAACAACCGGTAACGCAGGTGGTGAAGCTGGCGGACCGCTCCGATGCCGACTGGGCGGCACCGCCCAGCCTGGTCACGAAAAGTCTCAGTGAACACGACACCCTGATCCTGGTCAGTGATCCACTGGGCCACGCGACTGATCTGGTGGGCCTCCCGAAACTGCACCTGGACTTCACGCCCAACAAGTTCGACGTGGACTTGTTCGTCACCCTCTACGAGCAGCTCCCGAATGGGGATTACGTGCAGCTGTTCGAGCCACCGTTTGAATTCCGGGCGAGCTATGCGCGGGACCTATCCCATCGGCATCTATTGCGGGCGGGCGAGGAGCAGCAACTGGATGTCACGGTGCGCCGCGTGCTCGGCCGACGCATCCAGGCTGGTAGCCGGATCGTGATCGCGCTCGGTGTCGTCAAGCGCCCCGACCGGCAGATCAACTACGGGACCGGGGGCGATGTCAGCGCCGAGTCGATCGCGGACGCCCGGATTCCGGTGCGGATCCGCTGGGGAAGCGGGACATATTTCGACCTCCCGGTGCATCACTGACGCGACTTTCATGAAGCAAATGCCCGCATCAGCGTACAATCCCGCCCCCCTTGCCCCGAGCACCCCTCCACAGTGACCGATGACCCAAAAATGACCGGCTTCGGCGAGCTGGGGCTTCCTGATTTCCTGCTCGAGGCCCTGGCCGCGGTGGGCTATGAAACCCCCTCGCCCATCCAAAGCGAGACCATTCCGCGCATGCTCAAGGGCGAAGACGTGCTTGGCCAGGCCCAGACGGGTACCGGCAAGACGGCGGCCTTCGCGCTGCCGGTGCTCGCGCGCATCGATATCTCCCAGAACACTCCGCAGGCACTGGTGATGGTGCCCACGCGCGAACTTGCCCTCCAGGTAGCGGAGGCTTTTCAGAAGTACGCGGTGCGCATGCCGGGCTTTCATGTCCTGCCAATTTACGGTGGCCAAAGCTATACACCGCAGCTGAAAGGCCTGAAGCGCGGCGCCCATGTCATCGTGGCGACGCCCGGGCGGGTCATGGATCACATGAAGCGCGGCACACTGGACTTGTCGACGCTGCGTTTCGTCGTGCTCGACGAAGGCGATGAGATGCTGCAGATGGGCTTCGTCGATGACATCGAATGGATCCTCACCCAGACGCCACCGGGGCGGCAGATCGCGCTGTTCTCGGCCACCATGCCCAGTGCGATCCGACGCATTGCCGGAAAGCACATGCGCGACCCGATCGAGATCACGATCCGGCAGCAGACCAGCACCGCGCCGCTTATCCGCCAGCGCTACTGGCTGGTCAGCGGGCTGCACAAGCTGGACGCGCTGACGCGCATGCTCGAGGCGGAGCGCTTCGATGCGATGCTCGTGTTCGTGCGCACCAAGCTTGAAACCACCGATCTTGCCGAGAAACTGTGCGCTCGCGGCTTCAATGCGGCCGAACTGAACGGCGATATTCCCCAGGCACAGCGCGAACGCACGATTGCGCGATTGAAGAACCGGCAGCTGGATATCGTAGTCGCTACCGACGTTGCCGCGCGCGGAATCGATGTCGAACGCATTTCGCATGTCGTCAATTACGACATTCCATACGACTCGGAGACCTACACCCATCGCATCGGTCGCACCGGCCGCGCAGGCCGCAACGGCGATGCCATACTGTTTGTGGCGCCGCGTGAGCGCAACATGCTGCGCATCATCGAGCGCCATACGCGCCAGCCGATCGAGGCGATGAATCTGCCGACGATCAAGGACGTAAACGATCAGCGCATCGCGCGCTTCAAGGAGCGCATTGCGACCGCGCTGCAAAATGGCGAAGCGAAGGCGTTCCAGCCGCTGCTCGAGCAGTTCGAATCTGAGCAGAACGTGCCGGCGATCGAGATCGCCGCGGCCTTAGCGAGCCTGATGCAGGGGTCCACGCCTTTCCTGCTCGAGAACCGCCCCGAGCCAGCGCTCGCGAGCGCGCCGGCGGGCGAACGCGGCAATCGGGACTTCGCGCCCCGCGGGCGCCCGGAGCGCTTTGCGCGCGATGAGCGACCCAAACATGGCACGCGTTTTGAACGCGACCGCGAATCTGCGGGCCGTGGCCGGCGCGAATCTGCACCGCCACTTGAAACTTTCCGTATTGAGGTAGGCACTGCGCACGGTGCACTCCCCGGCAATATCGTCGGCGCCATCGCCAATGAGGCCGGCGTGGACGGTCGCCACATCGGTCATATCGACATCCGTGAAGACCACAGTTTTGTCGACCTGCCGGTTGGCATGCCGGATGACATCTTTCAGGAATTGCAGGTCGTGCAGATTCGCGGCAACGCGCTGCGCATCAGCCGCGCCGCAAAGCCGCCGCGCGAGGAGCGCGCGCCGCCCGGCGGCACCGGGCGTCCATTCGCACCTGCCCGCAAACCGGCAGGATTCAAGCCGGGCGACACCCGCAAACCGCATCGCAAAACGCCGAAGTTCTAGGGGTCGAATTGGCCCACGATGGCGCCGATCCCCAAGGTCAACGCCATTGCCAGGGCTCCGAGCACGGTCACCCGCATGACGCCCACGATGACGCGGGCGCCGCCCACTTGTGCGGCGACGGCGCCGAGCAGCCCGAGGGCCGCGAGTGACAGCAAACCGATCGCGGGAATCATCAGACCCATGGGCGCCAGTACCGTCACCACGAGCGGCAGCGCTGCGCCACAGGCAAATGAGATGGCCGAGGCCAACGCTGCCTGCATCGGGCGCGCCCGACCCCGATCCGAAATTCCCAGTTCGTCCAAGGCATGGGCCGCCAAAGCGTCCTTGGCCGCAAGCTGCGTGGCGACCTGTTCGGCCAGAACGGGTGTCAGCCCACGTCCCACGTAGATCGCCGCCAGTTCGGCGTGCTCACCGGCGGCGTCCGTCGCCAGTTCCTGCCGCTCTTTGCTCAGATCAGCTGCTTCCGAATCCGCCTGCGAGCTCACCGAAACATATTCCCCGGCGGCCATTGAGGCAGCGCCGGCCACCAACCCCGCTATGCCCGCGATCACCAGTGAGTTACGGTTGGCGTGCGCGCCTGCAACACCCAGCAGCAGGCTGGCCGTCGAGAGAATCCCGTCGTTCGCCCCAAGCACCGCCGCCCGCAGCCATCCCAGGCGTCCGGCGCGATGCCGCTCCCTTTTATGTGAATGCATAGCAGACCAGTATAGCCACGGCCACCCGGTTCAGTGCTCGTGCCATAAGCTATGCCGTTTTGAACCCGATACAAGGGCGAAAAACCGCAGCAAAACTACGCGTTGCAAGTTGACAGACACCGTGCGTACAATGCGCGCCCTCCTGGTGCGGGGTGGAGCAGTCTGGCAGCTCGTCGGGCTCATAACCCGAAGGTCGCAGGTTCAAATCCTGCCCCCGCTACCAACTTGAACCTATAGTCCGTTGCAGAGCGCCAGGCTAGTGTGCACTTCCTGTCTGCGCTCGTTGGGTTTCAAGCGGTATGTGCGCTCAGCCGCATGCCAAACGCGCCGACGATCTTCGCCACGGTCTCAAAGCTCGGATTGCCCTTTGGAGAAAGCGCCTTATAAAGGCCGGCCCGGGTGATGCCGGTTTCCTTCGCTAGCTTCATCATTCCACGCGCTCGAGCGACAACACCGAGCGTGTGAATCAGCATCTGCCGATCCATCGGTTCTTCGAATACCGCCGCGAGGTAGTTTTTGATGTCCTCTTCAGTCTTCAGGTAATCCGCGGAATCGTATCGTGCCACCTTGATCTTAGCGCGGTTAGGTTTGGCTGCCATGGTCACTCCTACTTGGCCGGCTTTTTCGCCGGTGGGTTCAATACTTTCCACACCGCGTGCGCGCTCTTGATGTCCGCATCCTGGGTGGCTTTATCGCCACCGCAAAGCAGCAAGTAAAGCGTCTTGCCCGCTCGACCGTAATAGACGCGGTACCCCGGACCAAAATCAATGCGTAGCTCGCTCAGGCCTTCGCCGATAGGCCCGACATCGCCAGGATTGCCATTTGCCAACCGGTCAATGCGCGCCTGAATCTTCGTGCGACCCTTCGAATCCTTCAGTCCTTTGAGCCACCTATCAAATGTGTCCGTGCGCTGAACTTCGAACATGAGGCAGTGTATACCATAGGAGACAGTGTGTAAACTGTGGGAGACGCTGCGACCGTGTGACGACCAAGCAGGTGCGCGCCGCGTATTCGTCGCCCGGACTGGCAGCCTGCGCACCCCATCTATTTAAGGACGATGCTTTGACATATCCGACTTGCTTGGATTAGTAGCAGGCCCCCGCTACCAATTAATCGCCGCACTCGTGGCGTCGACGGCAGGCAAGAGCCGCCTCCGCAAAAGTATGAAGCTATTCGTCCTCAGCAAGTCAGGTATGGCTGAAGTGGCGGCTGGCTGGTTTGCCGATGAGGGGCTTGGCAGCACAGCCGGTTGAATCGTCTTTTCGATTTTCCTTCCAGCCTTCTGCCTAGCAACCTCAAGGTCGTACTGGGTCTGCAGATTCAGCCAGTCTCCGCGACTCGTGCAGAATTATCGCGCGAGTCGCAGGGCCATCTCTGTCGTGATCGACTTACGCTACGCACGATCTCGTTGAGAGTGGGAGCGGCCACGCTCAGATCCTTCCCCACCCTGTACGCCGTCAGATTCAACGGTTCCATAAAGTCGTGACGCAGCACGTCCCCCGGGTGAACAGGGTGAAGCCTCTTCGTCGCCAATCCAATGTCCTCCTCAGTGGTCATCGACGATTTCCGCATCAGCATTCTCCCCTTTCCCAGCGGAAGCAAATCCGCCACTGCTGGTTAGCGCGGATGCTGTAATTGCCCCAAGCGGTCGTCTTTCAGCGCCTCCAGCTGGTTTTAATGGCGGAATCATCGGGCAGATGCCTAGATCGGGGTCGCGGACATCAAGCGGCGGCAGCGCCTCTTCGGGAATGAGGGCTTTTGACCCGGGGACTAAACCGCTCGCGCGGTAGGTAGGAGTAGCTTCGATCAGGCTGGGTGGTTGAGCTCAAGTTCTGTGGCTCCGTTTCGTATGTTGGGAGCTGAGGCGATCCGCCTCGTGTTCCAACCGGAGCTTCAGTCATGAACAGC
>DATDIL010000053.1:0-9434 GCA_036521075.1 Steroidobacteraceae bacterium
CTCACGAACGTGATCGATCCGGAGGCGATGGGCGACATGCCGAACCCGACCTGCAGCATCAAGGGCAGCAGGAAGGGCACAGCGTTCATCGCCACGCGGCAAATGCCTCCGGCGAGCGTGCCGATGCGGAAGGATCGCAGGTGAAATAGCCCGAGATCGACGACGGGCGCGACCGCATGCCGCGCATACATACCGAAGCCCGCAAGCAAGATCATCGCGCCGAGGAGTGTGCCCGCGATCGTCGGAATGGAAATCAGTGACCGGCTGACATTCTCCAAGCTGAACTGCAGCAGGCCCAGACCGGATCCAACCATCAGAAAGCCGGCGAAATCGAATCTGCCGGCCGATGATTCGCGAGTATCGCCGACGAATCGCAGCGCCAGCAGAATGCCCACTAGCCCGAATGGCAGGTTGACATAGAAAATCCACCGCCAGGACAGGTAGGTGGTCAGGACACCGCCGAGCAATGGTCCGATGACCGGCCCGATGATGGCGGGCAGCGTCACATAGGTCATTGCCGTCATCAATTCGCGACGGGGGAAACTGCGCAACAGGATGAGGCGCCCCACCGGCGTCATCATGGCTCCGCCCAAACCCTGCAGAATGCGCGTCGCCACGAGCATCCAAAAATTCTGCGCCATGCCGCAAAGGGCCGATGCCGCGGTGAACACGACCAGCGCTGAAACGAAAATGCGCCGGGCGCCGAATCGGTCGGCGAGCCAGCCGCTCACCGGGATGAAGACAGCCACCGCCAGCACGTAGGCGGCGACGGCAAGACTCATCTGGACCGGCGCCACCTTGAGGCTGCGCGCAATGGCCGGGACCGCCGTGGTGATGATGGTGGAATCGAGCTGTTCCATCAGGAAAGCCATGGCGACCACCAGCGGGATCATGATCGGAAGCCTCTCTGCGGCGGCTTCTTCGGATGCGGGTGGCGACACGACTGGAATGCTATCAGGTAAACTGGCAAGGGCCGGAATCGAAGGCCGCTACAAATCCCGCCTGGCAAAGCGGGATTGGCTGCATTCGGCCATCGCCAAACTGGAAAAGGGAGAACAGCAAGCGCTGTTCGCTGCCACCGATGTGATCAGGCGGCCAGCCGAATCATAAGTCTCAACAACCCATAGCGAAGACCATCCATGCCGCTTTCCCAGCTTGACCTCACCGCCGCCCTGATCGTCATCGATATGCAGAAGGGTGTCGTCTCGCTACCGACCGCGCATCCCATCGGCGGTGTCGTCGAGAACGTCGTCAAGCTCGCGCGCGCATTCCGAGCGCGCGGACTGCCGGTGATCCTGGTCAATGTGGCGGGCCGGGCACCAGGACGTGTGGAGTCCGCGTTCAACTTTTCACCTCCGCCGGACTGGACCGATCTGATCCCTGAGCTCGACCGGCAGCCAGGCGATTACACCGTCACCAAGATGAATGTCGGCGCCTTCCACGGTACCGCGCTGGAGCAAATTTTGCGGCGCAACGGCGTGACGCAAGTCGTCATCGTGGGCGTGGCGACCGGCAGCGGTGTCGAGGCCACCGCGCGGCAGGCGTATGACCAGGGCTACCATGTCGTGGCGGTCACGGATGCCATGACGGACCTTGACCCCGACATGCATCGCCACGCGGTCGACAAAGTCTTTGCGCGGATCGGAGAGAGAGCGGTCACCGCGGAGGTCGTCGAAAAATTGAAGCCGCGATGATCCCGCCGCCCCTAGGTTGCTCCAGGCCCCGCCAGCCTGTCCTGCGTCTTGGTTTCAAAATCGCCGGCGTCGTGGCGCTCGTGCAATTGACTCGAGAGCTCGCCCCTGACACGGTTGACCATTCGCCCGCGCTGCGCTGCCGGCCGCTGGCCGATCGTGTCGGCCCAGCGTTGAACGTTGCGGTATTCCTGAACCTGAAGAAACTCGGCCGCGTCGTACGCCCAACCCTTTACCAGGCCGCCATACCAGGGCCAGATAGCGATATCGGCGATCGTGTAATCGCTGCCCGCCACGTACTCGACCTCTGCGAGGCGGCGGTCGAGCACGTCGAGTTGCCGCTTCACCTCCATACTGAACCGATCGATGGCGTATTCGATCTTGGTGGGCGCGTAGGCGTAGAAGTGACCGAATCCTCCACCCAGATACGGCGCGCTGCCGACCTGCCAGAACAGCCATGACAGGCATTCGGCGCGCGCAGCGCCCGCGGTGGGCAGGAAGGCCCCGAACTTCTCCGCCAGATACATGAGAATCGCGCCGGACTCGAAGATCCGTATCGGTTTCGACCCGCTGCGATCCAACAGCGCCGGTATCTTGGAGTTGGGATTCACCGCCACGAAGCCGCTGCCGAACTGCTCGCCATCGCCGATCCTGATCAGCCAGGCGTCGTACTCGGCATCGCGCAGTCCCCGGGCCAGCAATTCCTCGAGCATCACCGTTACCTTGACGCCGTTCGGCGTCCCGAGCGAGTAGAGCTGCAGGGGATGGCGACCGACCGGCAATTCCTTGTCGTGCGTGGGCCCGGCGACGGGGCGGTTGATGTTGGCGAACTGGCCGCCATTGGGCTGGTGCCAGGTCCAGATCTTCGGCGGCGTGTAATCGAGTGAGCTGCTCATTTTCGAAGCTCCAGGGGCGGGGGCGGGATTGGCCGAAGATGATACCGGTGAACGACGACGCAGCCCTAGTAGGCCAGGCATCATCGCGACAGCGGCGGGTAGGCCAGGAATGGGACCGTGGTCGCTAGTCCGCCGTGCACTCTCGGGATGCGGGCGCGGCGCCCAGGATTTTCATCTCTGCCGGGGAGAAGTGCGCGCCGCCCGGGAGGGCGGCCGCGGCTCGCGTTAGATCGCGGCCAGCGCCGCTTTGGCGCGTACCGTCTCCGGATGATCCGCTCCGAGCTGCGCCTCCAGATCCCGCGCCGCTTTTTTCAACAGATCCTGCGCGCCCGAGCTACCGTCCTTGAGCAGGATCTCGCCCAGCCGTTCGCGCGCCTGAGCCAGTTCCCACAGGTCCCCGGGAGATCGCTCGCGAATGGCGACCGCCTCAGTGAGGGCGGACTTCGCCTGGTCCAATTGTCCCAGATGCCCCGCTGCATCCCCGAAGGATTCGAGCGCCTGTGCCAGGTTCGATTCGCCCTGGGGCCCGAGCTTGCGAAGTCCGGCGACGGTCGCCTGCAGGGTGGGTCGCGCCTCCTGATAGTGCCCGGTCGCTGCCGCCATCTGTGCGAGCGCCAGCTGCGTGCGCAGTGTCAGAGGGTGCCCCGCGCCGTACTGCGCCAGCGCGGCGTCATGGGCGGCCTTGAGCGAGACGGCGGCCTGTTGCTGGTCACCGATTGCGAGCTGGGCCTCACCGAGAAAGAGACGATTCTGGATGGCCAGCGGACTGCTGGCGCCGGCGTAGCGCACGCCCAGGTCAGTTGCCGCGCCCAGCACCGAGATCGCAGGCCCATTGCGATTGGTGATCGACAGGACCTTGCCGTAGTAGCCCATGGCGGCCGCCACGGCCGCGGAATCGCCGGCAAGAGAACGTTCACGCTCGACGGCCCGCTTCAACAGCGCCTCGGCCTCCTTGAGGTGGCCGCTCCGCAGCTCGAGCGTACCGGTATTGGCGACGACGATCTGCGCATCGATGGCATCGCCCAGGCCGACCGCCTGATAGATGGCGGTCGTCTCGCGGTAGGCCGCGAGCGCCTCGTCCAGGCGGTTGGCGGCGGCGAGCGAGATTGCCAGGGAATTGTAGAGAATCGCCGTTTCGCGGTGGTCGTGGCCGGACATGGCGATGCGCTCGGTGATTGCTGCCCGGGTTGCCGCGATGGCTCCGTTGAGATCTCCGCGTGCGCGTTCCAGGCGCGCCCGCACAACGAGTCCCTCGAGGCGCTCCTCCGCATAGGGTTGCCGGGAGGCGGACCAGAAAGCCTCGGCCTGATCCAGCAATGTTCCGGCGTGGTCAACGTGTCCACGCAGTAGCTCGATATTGGCGAGTTTCTGCCGGGCATCGGCGAGAGCCGCGGGATCCGTCTGCGGGCCGGCTTGGGCGACGAACCCTTCCAGGAGTGCCCCGGCGCCGGCCACATCCTCAAGCGCAGCGTACAGGTCAGCAAGCGTCAGCACGAGTTGCCCGGCGAGTTGGGGTTGATCGTGGTAGTCGCGCAGAACCCGCTGAGCGCTGCCGTCGATCATTTCCTTCGCGGTAGCCGGTTGTGCACCCTGATCCGTGATCGATGCGCGAAACAACCGCGTCAGGCTGTAGCGCACTGCCTCTTCGCGCGAGGCGTCGCGGCGGGCATTGTCGCGCTCAATGGCGACCCGATGGGCCTGCCAGGCGGCGAGGCTGAGTCCCGCGGCGAGCGTGACGAAGATGGCCGCGACCGCCGCAGCCGCCCAGCGGTAGCGACGCAGGATGTGGCCAACGTAGTAGAGGCGGGCGCCCTCGCGGGCGTCGACCGGTTCGCCACGCAGCGCGCGTTCGACGTCCAGTTTCAGCGCCTCCACCGCGGCATAGCGATGACTGGGCTCGGTACGCAGTGCCTTGGCGATGATCGCGTCCAGGTCGCCGCGCAGGAGCCGCGCCGGAATCGGTGCAGCGATGTTTCCTTCCGCAGTGCCGCTGGCAAGGGGCGCCGGACGCTGCAGGACGGTTCGCAACGCCTGCAGCATGGGCGTGCCGGAGGTCATCCACGGGTGGCTGCCGGTCAGCAGTTCGAACAACAGCAGTCCCAGGCCGTAGACATCGGTCGCCGTGGTGATCAGGCCGCCGGACAACTGCTCCGGAGCGGCGCAAATAGGCGTCATCGGCGTCATCGCAACCTGAGTCATGCGCGCGAGCTGTGGATCGAGGAGCTTGGCAATGCCGAAGTCCAGGAGCTTCACCCTGCCTTCGGACGTCACCAGGATGTTCGACGGCTTCAGATCACGATGCACGACGAGGTTCCGATGCGCGTAGGCAACGGCATCGCAGACCTGCACGAACAGCTGCAGGCGTTCACCGAAAGTGGCGCGGCGGTGCTCGCAGTACTCGGTGATCGACTGCCCTTCGACATACTCCATGACCATGAAGGGACGACCATCACCCGTGATCCCGCCGTCATAGAGTCGCGCAATGCCTGTGTGCTCGAGTCGTGCCAGGATCTGACGTTCCGCCTGAAACCGCTCCAGTTGGGCGGCGGCGTCCCGCTGCAGCAGCTTGATGGCGACCCGCTGTTCGAAGTTCCCGTCCGCGCGGGTCGCCTCGTACACTTCACCCATGCCGCCCCGGCCGATGAGGCGGGTGATGTTCCAAGCGCCGAGTCGCATGCCGACGGCGGCGTCCGGTATGACCTCGGGCACCGGGACACGCATTGGCGCATCGAGAAATCCCCCGGAGGCGTGGGCAGCAAGCAGCAGACTCTCGACTTCCGCCAAAACCGCGGGTTCCTCGCCCCGCAACTTGTGCAGCTGCCCCAGCCGCATCGCCTCGGGCAATTCAAGCAACTCATCCTGCAGGGCGTCGACGCGCTGTCGCTGCTTGGGACTCAAGGGAGGGGTGGATGAGGCGCTCAAGTACATGGTATCGGTAGGGTCGGTCCTGCGGCGTTCAGGACGCGGCAAATATCTTGTTGCATAGGGCCCCCAGGGCGCCCGGCAGCGCTTTCAGCTCCACCGCCAGATCGCTGCCCCCGCCGCGCACCTGAATATCGCATAGAACGGCATTCTTTTGGGCCACGACCTCGAGCAGGGTTTCCAACCACACGGCACTGTCGCCGATCCCGGCCAAAGGACGGCTTTCGAGGGCCATTTTCCCGGTCGCCCAATCACCAACCGTGGTGCGCCCGACGGCAGGCCTTACGCTCACGATGATCTCGGGGTAGCTCGCCGTGATGAATTCACACGATTGCGCATCGCCCGGGAAGGGCTGCGAGCCCCTGATGGGAGTGTTCAGGATTCCGCTGAAATCGCCGGCTTTGAGAATGAGGTGGGAGCAGAGTGAAGCTGCAGTGCTCGACGGCATTCCTGTCGTTGCAGCCGCGTTTCCGCTCCTGCCGGGAGCTGTGCTCTTGGCGCATCCGGCCATCAGACACAGAGCCCAGACGGTGGCGAGTCGTGCGCACGTCGGGGCCATGATCATTGAGCACGTGCCCCCTGGTCCTTCATGGATTCGAGACGCGACCGGTTGACCTGACCCGGGGCAAGGGGTGCTTTGCACTTCGGACACTGCATGGAACCTCCGCGGGAGTGGCGCTGAATAGAACAACCGGAACCGGCCGTGAACTCCGCCACAAGCCCGGGATCGATCCCGCCACAGCGCGCTTGCGGCCAAGATTTCCGCACAAGATTTCCGCACTGTATTGCGGGAGTTGCCTAGAATCGCTGCATGGCCGTCGAAGAAGACCCATTGCCCCATGATGCGCTCGAGCGTTTGGGCGCAAGCGGCGCGCCAGAGGATGTGCGCCGCATCGCCTCTGAACTGTTGCCGGCCTTCTACCAGGAGTTGCGGCGCGTGGCACGCCGGACGCGGGCTCGATTCGGCGCAGGGCATACGCTGCAGACAACGGCGCTCGTTCATGAAGCCTACCTGCGCCTCGGCCAGTCACGCAGCTTTACGGACGAAACACACTTCCTGCGCGCCTCGGCGCTTGCCATGCGCCATGCCATCATCAATCACGCGCAGTCACGACTGGCGGAGAAGCGCGGCCGCGGCGGCCAGCACGTCACACTGTCGAACGTGGCCGATCTGTCCATCGATTCCGACGAGGGCATACTGGCCCTCAATGAAGCGATGGAACGATTGGCGAAGGACCTGCCGCGCCTTGCCGATGTGGTCGAGTGCCGCTTCTTCGGCGGTTACAGCGAGGAGGACACGGCACGAGCCTTGAGCATGTCGCTGCGTACGGTGCAGCGAGATTGGCTGAAAGCGCGGGCATGGCTCTTTCGCGAACTCGGCGGAACCGTCGGCTAGACCGCCGGCTTGGCGGGAAATCCACGCCGTTGTGGTTTTTATTCCCAACGCGAACCGTTCCAGACCGGTTCCGGGGGGCCGTCATGTACCGAGCCATGTCATTTCCGATCGTCGCCATCGCCATTCTATGCGGCGGCACAGCCTGCACAAAAACGGCCGCCCGGCCGCCCGGGTCGAGCGGGTTAGAGTATGAATTTCGACGAATTCTCGAAGATCGGCGGTGGCTGCGGTGGTACTGGGAGGACAGGGCTATGAATGGTACGCCGGCATCTAGATCATTGGCGCTCGGATCCAATTGCATATTGCCATGACCGGCCTTGACCCAGTCCACATCGCCGGCACACACGTCGAGAGCGGCAAGCGAGCCAGGCAGATCGGCCTGGGATTCGTATTCCTGTGGTTTCTGATCGGCGGCATCGCCCACTTTGCAGCCACGCAGCTGGAGATGCAGATAGTGCCACCCTACATTCGGTGGCCGCGTGCAGCGGTGCTGCTCAGCGGTGTGTGCGAGCTGCTAGGTGCAGCGGGCCTGCTCTATCGGCCGACCCGCCGCGCTGCCGGGGTGGGGCTATTCGCACTGACAATTGCTGTAACGCCGGCAAACATTTACATGTTGCAGCGTCATGACCTGTTTCATGTGCCTTACTGGCTATTGGCGCTGCGGTTGCCGGTGCAGCTGGCACTTCTGGTGCTCATCGCCTGGAGCGCGGTGCGGCCGGGCTCGCAGGCGGCGACCCCCGGGAGCGCATGAATCCCGCGAAACCGAAGGCAATCCATGGCGCGGTGCGCGCCGCCTTGTACATCGGTGCAGCACAACGATGGCTCAAGGTACTGTGCGTAACCGCCGCGGCGATTTCGCTGAGCGCCTGCATGCAGCTGGACTTTCTGACGGTGAACGCGGCTGCCTCTTTCAGCGAGTTTTCCCGGCGAACGGATGTCGCGTATGGCAAGTTGCCCGCAGACCGCCTCGATATCTATCTGCCCGCGCACGCCGACCACTGCCCGATCGTGGTGTTTTTCTACGGCGGCGGTTGGAAAAGCGGCGATAAGGCGTCCTACAAGTTCGTCGGCGCCGCCTTGGCGGCCGGGGGAATCATCACCGTGATACCCAATTACCGGCTGTATCCCAGGGCAAAATTTCCGGCGTTCATGCACGATGCCGCACGGGCGGTAGCATGGACGCGCATGCATGCGCGCCAGTGGGGCGGCGATCCTGCGCAGCTGTACTTGGTCGGACACTCCTCGGGGGCCTATATAGCCGTCATGCTGGCCTTGAACCAGGATTATCTGCGGCGGGTAGGCGGCTGTACCCAATGGCTGCGTGGAGTCGTCGGTTTGGCGGGGCCTTATGATTTCCTGCCCTTCACCGACGGGTATTTGAAGGATTTATTCGGGCCGCCTGCGAACTTCCCCAGCTCGCAGCCGATCAACTATGTCCGGCCTGGTGCCCCGCCGCTACTGCTCATGCAGGGGCTGCGCGACAAAACGGTGAGCCCGAGCAATACGCGCAGCCTGGCGGCCGCGATGCGCAGGGTGGGCGGTACGGTGATGACGCAGTATTTCAAGAGCGCGGGGCATGCTGAGCTGGTGGCCGCGTTTTCGATTCTGCAGCGCAAGCGGCTACCGGTCCTGCGGGAAGTTCGCGCTTTCATTGCGAGCGGCGCCGCGGCGCACTAACGCGGAGCGGTAATGCGCGATCAGCCATTCGCGGCCGTGCGCATAGCCGAACAGAACCGCGTCCTGGCTTGGCGGCTGAAGCTGCAGCGGGAAGCCAGCGTTACGCCTAGGAACGTTGCCCAGACCTGTGGGCTGCGGATTCGGGAAACGAAGCCGGTGATCGCTGCTCGGAGATAAATCAACAGAGCGGATGAGCGAGCGCAGAAAGGAAAGGGGACGCACATCACGCGAGTGGTGGGGGAGACAGGCTGACATCAACACGAGCGCGGCTGGCCCTCATGGCCGAGGTCCGATGCTGTGATCGCCCGATGTGGCCTTGATCAGTACCCATCGCTTCCCATGGACGGAGCCCTGATCCCCGATCATCTGGCGCAGTGTGAGGAGCTGGTTGCCCAAGGCGATCACCTCCTCGCCCGACAGCGTGCCGTCATTGGATCGGCAAGCGCTGCGCGGTGTCGATACCACCGACGCCACAGCACGACTGCTTCAATTTGAGGAATTGCAGAGGATGCGCTTCGCCAATCGGGAGCGTCTGCTCACGGCGCTCTGCTCAGTAACGTTGGTCGAATAGCGCGCGGACGCTCGGGCGAAAGAGGCCCCCGTGACTGCGGCCCGCGCTCACTGCCCGAACACCGCAGGATCAGCGTATTGCCGCAGTTCCCGATGATGTGTCCGGTATAAAACGTCAGCGATCTGACCGGAATGGGCCCAATGAGCTTTCGGGCTCATAGGTTACAGATCATTCCGGTCACATAGGTAACACTTCTTGGCATTTGCAGGAGAGGCAAATGCCGTGGCAGGAGTGTTCCAAAATGGATGAACGGCTGCGGTTTGTGGCTCGGTTGCTCGAAG
>DATDIL010000054.1:0-32481 GCA_036521075.1 Steroidobacteraceae bacterium
GATCACCTTCAGGGAGTGGCCGTCGATGATGGTGACGTCCCCGGACTTCTCATTCGAGACCCACACCTGGTAGTCCGCGGCAGCGGCCGCAGGCCGCGGCAACACTCCCACGCACACGATCCCGACCACAGCGGCCAGAAGCATTCGTATGTTGATCATGCCGGCCTCGTTCACACCAGACTCGCATCAAGCGAGATCTCGGTCTTCAGCAGCTTGGACACCGGACAGCCGGCCTTGGCCATGCCGGTCAACTCGGTGAATTTCGCGGCGGTGATGCCCGGAATCTTGGCCCGCAACGTCAGATGGGAGGAGGTGATCTCGAAACCATCCCCGATCTGCTCGATGCTGACGGCCGCCTTGGTATCCATCTGCTCGGCGACGAAGCCCGCGTTGCCCAGAATCAAAGACAGCGCCATGGTGAAGCAACTGGCGTGCGCCGCTGCGATCAGTTCCTCGGGGTTGCTGCCCTTGACGCCCTCGAAGCGGCTGGAGAAGCCATAGGGATAGGCGCTAAGGGCCCCGCTCTGGGTCGAGATGGTGCCCTTGCCGTCCTTCAGTCCGCCCTGCCAGGCCGCCGAACCGGTGCGCGTGATCTTCATGTGAAACCTCGTATGACGGCCGTATGGCGTCGCTGTAGGTGGGGGTTATTTAACATCTTAGCATTGCACCGAGAGCTTCAGCTGTCAGTGCAAGACCCCAAAATCTGCATTTACCCCCAGGCAAAGGTGTCCGTCCTTTAAACATTCATTTAAAATGCATATTATTGTAACCATCCCCGATAACGCTATGGGACCGCAGTGGCGATGCATCTGACCCGCTACACCGACTATTCCATCCGAGTGCTGACGCACCTGTCGACCTATTCCGACCGACTCTCGTGTATCGCCGAAATTGCGAAGGCCTATGGGATCTCGCAAAGTCACCTCATGAAGGTGGTCCAGGATCTGGGGCAGTCCGGTTACGTCGAAACCGTGCGCGGTCGCCATGGCGGCATTCGGCTGCGCAAGACGGCCGCGGACATAAATCTGGGCGCCCTGATCCGCCATACGGAGAAGCACTTCGAGCTGGTGGATTGCCCGAACTGTCTGATTTCGCCGGCCTGCCAGGTGAACAATGTGTTTGCGCAGGCGACGCGCGCCTTCCTGGCGGTCCTGGATCAGTACACGCTCGCCGACATGATGGTCCGGCGCAATCAGCTGCATCGCTTGTTCGCCGCCGCGACCGGCAACGGCACTGGCGCGCGGCCATGAAACACCCCCTGGTGTCATTCGCGTTCGCCGTCGCACTGATCGGCGCGAGCCTCAGCCTGTCCCTGGCGGCCTCCTCCGATCCGCGCATCGACGCCTATGGCGCGCAGCCTGAATCCGGCGCCGCGCCGGATGCGCGCCGCCCGCCAGATGGCGGCTCCGTCATGGTCTACGACCGGGATTATCCCTTCATCCACTACTCGGACCCGCCGGTGCGCAACGACATCGCGCGCCTGCAAAAACGTATCGACGCCGGCACTGTGAAGCTCACCGCCACGCCGCAGCATGGGTATCTGGATTCGATTCTCAAGGCCCTGAACATCGATCCGGATTCCCAGACACTGGTGTTTTCGAAGACCAGCCTGCAGGTCGATGCCATCAGCGCGGCCACGCCGCGCGCGATTTACTTCAACGACAACACCTACGTGGCGTGGGTGCAGAAGACCGGCATGCTGGAAATCAATACCATGGATGCGGATCGCGGACCGGTGTTCTACACCGTGAACGCGGCGGACAGTCACGCGGTTCTGGAGCGCCAGGCACTGCGCTGCCTGACCTGTCATGACTCGTATTCGGAAATGGGAGGCGGCGTGCCGCGCTTCTTGTTCGAGTCCACCTACGAAGTGGAGCACGGCAAGTTGATCCCCGACGCCGTCGCCCGCGAAACCGCGGACGAGACGCCAATTGCCGAGCGTTGGGGCGGCTGGTACGTCACGGGCCAGGACGGCGGTGCGCTGCACTTGGGGAACATCCAGCCCCCGGCCACGAATGCCCCGATCGCACTCGACAAAGTCAGGCGCGGCAGCCTCGCATCCCTGGGTTCGCTGCTGGATACTTCGCCCTACCTGCGCAGCACCTCGGACATCGTGGCACTGCTGGTGCTGGAGCATCAGATCACGGTGCACAACCTGATCATCCGGGCCAACTACAAATCGCGGATGCTGCTCGCCCGTTTCTTTCCCACGGGGGATGCGGCGACTGTGCATTGGGCGCAGTTACCCACCCCTTTGCAGGCCCGGCTCGAACAGCTGCTCGACCCGGTGGCGGATGGTCTGATCATGCGCGGCGCGGCGCCGCTGCCGGACAAAGTGGTGGGCAGCAACGGTTACGCAGCCTGGTTCCAGGCCCAGGGACCGAAGGACTCGCAGGGTCGCTCACTGCGCGAACTGGACCTGACGACGCGCGTGTTCCGCTATCCGTTGAGCTTTCTGATCTATTCGGAAGGCTTTGATGCGTTGCCGCTGTTTGTCCGCGAACGCCTGTACGAGAAACTCGCGCACGACCTGCACGCGACCGCGGACGGCCGCACGGCGTTCGACATTCTGGTGGCGACCAAGCCCGAATTCGCGCAAGCCGTCAAGACGCTGCGCGATTGATCAGTGCTGCTGGTGAGCGCCCACCGCAGCCGGCGCTGGTCCGGCGGCCTGGGGATTGTTCTTCAGCTGATTGGCCTGATCGATGATGAAATCGCGGATCAATGCCGTGTCCGCGGGCTTGAGGACTTCGGCAAACGAGGCCATGCCCTTGTCCTTCAGCAGGCCCTTCAACACAATCGCATCAAAGCCATCCGCCGACCATAACAGCGGCGTGCGGGTCAGGTCCGGGAAGTTTGCACCCCGCGTCTGGCCGCGATCCCCGTGGCAGGCCGCGCAATTGCGGGCGTAGAGCTGCTCACCCCGGAGCACCTGCGCGGCGGTGGCGGTGGCGGGCGGCGGCATCAGGGCGCGCGGGGTGTAGGGCAGCGGCGCCGGCAGCCGCACGGTGCCTCCCAGGGTGTACACCAGCATGCGCGAATGGTTCGGCGCGTAATAGTCACCACCCGGAACGGCCCCACCAACGCTCACGGCGACGTACTGCTTGCCCTGCAGTTCGTAGGAAATAGGCGCGGCCAGCACGGCCGTCTGGGTCTTGGCAGTCCAGAGGATTTTTCCGGAAGCGGCATCAAAGGCGCGGAACTCATCGCTTGAGCCGCCCCCCTGGAACACCAGGCCACCCGCCGTCGCGACGGCGCCGCCGGTCGGACCTTGATTTTGCGGACCACCCCACGCCTTCTTGCCGGTCTTCGGATCGATGGCCTGCAGGTAGCCGACAAACTTGTTCGGTGCCTTGGGATGACTCTTGTAGTAGGTGATCTGCGCGCCGAAATCGATGCCCAGGTTGTAGCCGACCGGATTGGGCGTATAGGTCGGATCAAATACCATGGGAAAGAAGGCAATCTGCGTCGGCACGTAGAGCAGCCCGGTCGCGGGACTGTAGGCATTGGAATGCCAGCCATGCGCGCCTTGCACACCGGGGCTCAGATCCCAGGGCTTGCCTTCCGGAAAACGGGCCGCAGGATTGACCCGCGGGCGGCCGGTCTTCATGTCCACGCCATTGGCCCAGTTGACGTCCACGAAAGGGGTCGCGAGCAGCAATTTACCGGTACGCGCCTCGAGGACGTAGAAGAAGCCATTCTTGCTGGGCTGGAGCAGCACGCGGCGCTCCTTGCCATCAATCATCATGTCGACCACCGCGATCGGGCTCACGGCGTCGTAGTCCCAGGTGTCCGCGGGTGTTTCCTGGTAGTGCCAGACGTACTTGCCGGTGTCGACATTGAGGGCAACGATGGAGGCCAGGAACAGGTTGTCCTTGGTCGTCGGATCACGATAGTGATCGTTCCACGGCGTACCGTTGCCGACACCGAAGTAAACCAGGTTGGTGACCGGATCAAACACGATGGCATCCCAGACCGTGCCGCCACCACCGAGCTTCCACCACTGCCCGCCCCAGGTTTTGGCAGCCATCGCCATGGCCGCATTCTCGAAGCCTTTCTTCGGATCGCCCGGGACGGTGTAGAAGCGCCAGTCCAGCTTGCCGGTCTGCGCGTCGTAGGCGCTCAGATAGCCGCGCACCCCGTACTCGCCACCGGATTCGCCGATCAGCACCTTGCCCTTGGCCACGCGCGGGGCGCTGGTGATCGAGTAGTGCTTGGTGGGGTCGATGGTCAGCACCGACCAGACGACCTTGCCGTTCTTCGCGTCAAGCGCAACCAGCCGGCCGTCCAGCGTGCCGAGATAAATCTTGCCGTTCCAGGCCGCGATACCGCGATTGACGATGCCGCAGCAGACATTGCGGATCCAGTCGCCGGGAGTCTTCGGATTGTATTCCCACAGTGTCTTGCCGGTGCGGGCGTCGAACGCGTAGACCTTGCTCCAGGCTGTGGAGACATACATCACGCCGTCGATCTCCAACGGCGTTCCGGCCTGGGTGAGATTGGTGTCGTAGTCCGCGAACCAGGCCAGGCCCAGCTGCGAAACATTGTCCTTGTTGATCTGGGTCAGCGTGCTGAAGTGCTGCTCGGAGTAGGTGCCCCCATAGGTCATCCAGTTGGCGGCCGTCGCCGCCGGATCCATCATGCGCTTGGCGTTCACGTCCGCGGCCCCGTCGGCGGCCATGACGGCCTGCATGACGCCGACCAGGGTCATGAGGAGCGCGATCAGCGCAAACCCCGGCATCAGCTTGCATGTACGCATCGGCATTGTTTCCCCAGACGCTTCATCATCGCGCAACAAAATCGTGGCCGATAATTGTAACCGCAAACCTCTCCAGTGACAGCATCCCGAACATTCCGGCGACGTAGCCCCCCCGGGACCCACAGCGCCCGCTCGCGGGCATACAATGGCCAGGGCGCGAGCGGGACTTCAAACACCGACTGGAGGCAGATCATGCTGGTCGTCACTACGGAGAATGTTGCCGGTCACCGCATCCGGGAGACCAAGGGCCAGGTCTTCGGCGTTGTCGTGCGCAGCCGCGGGCTCGGAGGCAACATCATGGCGGGCCTGCGCTCGCTCGCCGGCGGCGAAATCGTCGAGTACACCCAGATGCTCGAGGAGGCCCGGCGCCATGCGGTGGACCGCATGGTGAAGAACGCCACGCTCATGCACGCCAATGCCGTCGTGATGATGCGCTTCGATTCGTCCGAAATGGGCCAGACGATGAGCGAAGTGGTGGCCTATGGCACCGCCGTCATCATCGACCCGGTGGCCTGAAGAGCATGCTGCGCAGGATCGTGCTCGGGCTCGGCCTGCTACTGGCGGCGGCGGGACTGTGGCTGCTGTGCCTGCGGGTGTGGTCGCCCGGGCTGCAGCTGCTGATCGTCGGCGCCCTGATTTTCGTCGGCACCGCCTTTGAGAGCTGGCGCTATCGAAAGGGCACGGGACCCCATGGCGCCCGATGGCAGATAACCGAAGAGAAATTCGCCGATCCGATCAGCGGCGAGGTCATGGACGTTCAGTACGATCCGGTATCCGGCGAGCGTCGCTACGTGCGCCGCTGATCGTCGCAGGCGCCCTAGGTCGGGACGGGCGAATAGCGCCTGACCTGCTGCCGCTGCTCACCCAGTCCATCAATCCCCAAGTGGATCTCATCCCCTTCCTGCAGAAACACCGGCGGATTGCGCCCCATGCCCACTCCCGCAGGCGTTCCGGTGCTGATGATGTCCCCGGGCTGCAGACTCATGAACTGGCTGACGTAGTGCACCAGGAACGGCACATTGAAAATCATGTCCCGGGTGCTGCCGTTCTGCATGCGCTCGCCATTGACGTTCAGCCACAGGTGCAGACTGTCGAGGTCGCCGGCTTCATCGAGCGTCACCAGATAAGGTCCGAACGGGCCGAAGGTGTCGCAACCCTTGCCCTTGTCCCATTGACCGCCGCGTTCGGACTGGAAGTGCTGCTCCGACAGATCGTTGCACACACAAACGCCTGCCACGAAATCAAGCGCCCGCTCCGGCGGCACGTAGCGGGCCTCCTGGCCGATGATGATGCCGAGCTCGACCTCCCAATCCGACTTCCGCGATAGCGGCGGAATCACCACTGGGTCGTTCGGACCATTGATGGCCGAAGTCGCCTTCATGAAGATGATCGGCTCGGCCGGGATCTTCATTTTTGCCTCGGCAGCGTGGTCGCGGTAGTTCAGGCCGATGCAGACGAACTTGCCGACCGCGCCCACCGGTTCGGCGAACCGCGCCACGGCGGGGACCTCGGGCAGGCTTGCGGCATTCACATCCTTCAGTACGGCAAATCCTGAGGCCAGCATTTGCGGATCGATATCGATGACGATGCCCGACAGATCGCGGCGCCGGCCCTGGGCGTCGAGAATGCCCGGCTTTTCCTGTCCCTTGGCGCCATGACGAAACAGCTTCATCGGGATTCTCCAGTTGAGTGCGGACGTGAACCGCTGCGGGCGCCTAGTATCGCGCGGGTATGCTCCCGCACCACGGTCTTGATGATCTGCAGCCGTTGCGCATCGAAATCAGACCAGTTCAGCGCCTCCATTGTGCTCTCCCGATTGGTCAGGAAGGTCGAGATCTGCCCCAGGATGGCCGCCGCCTTGACGCGGATGAGCTCATCGGCGGGGTCGGCCCCGGTCACAATGCCAATCAATTGTGCCACGGTGAGCATAATCGGCATGGCGACGTTCTGCCGCAGCATGCCAATGGCCGGACCCGCGCCATCGGCCTTGCCGCGGGTGATGAACCGGCTCCAGCTCTCCGAACCTGCGGCCACCAGGGCGTCCGCCATCGCATCGAGCAGCGCGCACAACACGTCGATGGCGCGCTCGCGCTGCGTGTGACGCTTGACCTGGCGCGCTTCGGCCAGCGCAGGCGCGACGATTACCATCACCCGATCGATGATGAATTGCGCACAAGCCCGGTGCAGTCCTTCCTTGCCGCCGAAGTAATACTGCAGTGCCGGTGGATTCACGCCCGCGTCTGCGGCAATCTGGCGCGTCGAGGCCTTGGTGAAGCCCTCTTCGCCGAACACACGCAGTGCCGTAGTCACGATGCGCGCACGAGTCTCCTCGCCTCTGGGGTACCCGCCATCCTCCGGGTGACGGCGCTTGATTCGGGCTATGGGCATCGAGTTCCTCCTCCGGCGGATAATGTATTCCACTTGACACAAAAGTTCCAGTCGGACAACATCTAGCGCACGGAATACTTCTGACAGGATCTGCCATGGCTGATGCGCCCGCCCCCGCGACCCCGACCAATGGTGACGGCAATCGACGCATCCGCATCGGGCTTTTCACCGTCCTGGGTGTCATCGCACTCGTGGGCATTGGCTATGGCGTGCGCTGGATGGTGTATGGCCGCTTCATCGAGACCACGGACGATGCGTACTTGCGGGCCGATACCGTCACGGTGGCGCCACGGGTCAACGGCTATATCGACCAGATCTACGTGGTCGACAACCAGGTCGTGAAGGCCGGGGATCCTCTGGTGCGCATCGATCTGCGCAACTACAAGGCGCTACTGAATCAGCAGGATGCGGCCGTCGACGCCCGCAACGCGGACATCCAGGCCGCGCAAAGCCAGATTACGCAACAGCAAGCCGCCGTGGAGTCGGCGCGCGCGCAGCTGGTCGGCGCCGAAGCCAATGCTAGGTACGCCCGTGAAGAGTCGGATCGCTACAAGGGTCTGCGCGATGAGGGTGTCGAAACGGACGAGCGCTATGCCGAGGCCCTCAACCAGCGTAACCAGACCGCTGCAGCGGTGTTGGGCGCCGAGGCAAATGTCAAAGTGGCCGAGCGCCAGCTCGTGACCATACGCAGCCAGATGAACCAGGTCCGCGCCCAGCTGGAAGGCGCCCAGGCCGCCTCACACACCGCGCAGCTGAATCTGGACGACACCATCATACGCGCCAGCATCGATGGTCGGATCGGCGACAAGACCGTCCAGCTCGGCCAGTTCGTGCAGCCGGGGACCCGGCTGATGTCGGTGGTGCCCGTGCAGGACATATACCTGGTGGCCAACTACAAGGAGACCCAGGTGCGCCGCATGACGGTGGGCCAGAAGGCGACCGTGAAGGTGGACGCACTGGGCGATGCCGGCATCCCCGGCACCGTCCAAAGTTTCGCGCCGGGCACGGGAGCGCAGTTCGCATTGCTGCCGCCGGAGAATGCCACCGGCAATTTCATCAAGATCGTGCAGCGCGTGCCGGTGCGCATCAAGCTGCAGCCGCCCAAGGACGTGGCAGCACGCCTGGTGCCCGGCCTATCGGTAAGTGTCGAAATCGATACGCGCACTGACGGTCAGTAATCATGAGCGCGGCCAAAGTGGCGCACACCGAACCGAATGCGACAACGCAGGACTGGATTGCGGTCATCGCGGGCGCCCTCGGCGCGCTCATCGCCACTTTGGACATTTCCATCGTCAACTCCGCCCTGCCCCAGATTCAAGGCGAAATCGGCGCGACGGGCACCGAGGGCACCTGGATAGCCACCGGGTACCTGGTGAGTGAAGTCGTGATGATTCCGCTGACGGCGTGGCTGTCGCGAATGCTGGGGATGCGCACCCTGCTGCTCACCTGCGCCGTGCTCTTCACACTCTTCTCGGTCCTGTGCGGCGCCAGTCACGACCTGGTGACCATGGTGATCGGTCGCGTCGGCCAGGGCTTCTTCGGCGGCGCGTTGATCCCGACGGCGCAGACGCTCGTGCGCACGCGTCTGCCGCAGCACCAGATGCCCATCGGCATGACGATGTTCGGCCTCATCGTGCTGCTGGGACCCCTGATGGGCCCCGTGCTCGGCGGATGGCTTACCGAAAACGGCAGCTGGCAGTGGTGCTTCTTCATCAACGTTCCCGTGGCGGTGGGCCTGATCAGCCTGCTGCTGCTGGGCGTGCCGCACCAGAGGGCCAATATTCACGAGCTCGTCGAAGCCGATTGGGCCGGCATCATCGGCATGTCCATCGGACTGAGCTGTCTGACGGTGGTGCTGGAGGAAGGCCAGCGCGAGCAGTGGTTTGATTCCAGCGTGATCCGCACCCTGTCGGTGTTTGCCGTGCTCGGGCTGACAACGCTGGCCATTACGCAGTTCACCAGCAAACGGCCGGTTCTGAAGCTGAAACTGCTGCGCAATTTCACCTACGCCAGCGTGATTCTGATCGTCGTCACCATTGGCATGGTGTTGTACAACATCCTGTACGTGCTGCCGCAGTTCTTGAGCGGCGTCGCCGGTTACAACGCGTTTCAGTCGGGGTGGGTGCTGGCGCTTTCGGGACTACCGGCCTTCGCGCTGATGCCCGTGCTGCCACGCATCCTGCGCATCGGCAACGTGAAGATGGTGGTCGGTTTCGGGCTCATCTGTTTCGCCTGCAGCTGCTTCATCGATATCCATCTCACCGCACAATCCAGCGGTCGCGACTTCATCGCCTCGCAGCTGCTGCGCGGCATCGGACAGATCTTCTCCTTCATGCCGCTGAACCAGATTTCCGTGGGCGCAGTCTCCCGCTCGGAGACCGCCGATGCCGCGGGGCTGTTCAACATGGCACGCAATCTCGGCGGCACGATCGGGCTTGCGCTGATGGGTGTGTTCATCGATAGACGCACCGAGGTTCATGCGGATGCCATTCGCGAGTCGGTGAACGCAAATTCCGTGCTGCTCCAGGACCGACTTGCTTCCCAGGCGGCGGTTTTTTCCGCGCAGTCCGGGGACCTGGCACTGGGGCAGAAGTCGGCCATCGCCTCCCTGGCAGGCCAGATCCATCAGCAGGCCATGGTCATGACCTTTTCGGACTGCTTCTGGATACTCGGCGTGGGATTGCTGGTGATGATGCCGCTGTTGTTCATGCTGCGCTCGCAGAAACCCATCAATCAACCGGTCCGCGCCTAAATCATGTCATCCCTGAAGAATTCCGTAGTCACCGCCGGCATCGCGCTGAGCCTTGCCGGTTGCACCGTCGGGCCGGACTATCACGGCGCTCCATCGGTCGTCACTACCGGCAAGGCATTTGTCCGTGCCGATGGCAGCTCCGCCGCGACGCCACCCACAGCGCAGTGGTGGACGGCGCTGGGGGATCCGCAATTGAACCACCTCATCGAGGAGACCCTCGCCACCAACCCGGGAGTCGATGTCGCCCGGGCGCGGGTGCGTGAAGCGCGCGCGAACCTGCGCCTGCAGACCGCGACCGGCCTGCCCACGAGCGGCGCTTCGGCGGCCTACCTGCGAACGGCGAATATCAGCTCGTTGCTCGGCGGCGGCGCCAGCAGCTCGGGTAACTCTGACTCCGGCGGCACGGGCAACTCGAACAGCGGCCCCCCCGCCAGTTCCAGCAGTGGCGCCTTGAACCTGTACGTTGTCGGTTTTGACGCAACGTGGGAGCTGGATTTCTTTGGCGGCAACAGGCGCGCCATCGAAGGTGCCTCCGCCAGCGTGGAAGCCTCCGAGGCCCACGTGGCCGATGCCATCGTCAGCCTCACCGCCGAGGTCGCCCAGGCCTACGTCGAGTTGTGTGATGCCCGCCAGCGCCTGAAGCTGACCCAGCAGAACATCGACATCGAGGCGCACCTGGTCGAACTGATGAAGCTGCGCCGCGCGGGCGGCGCTGCGACGGATCTGGATGTCGTGCGCGTGACCAACCAGCTCGATACCACGCGCGCGATGCTGCCCGCCATCCGCGCCACGATGAGCGAACAACTGAACCGCTTGGCCGCCCTCACCGCGCGCGAGCCCGGTGCACTGGATACGGAACTGGCGGATGTCGGACCCGTGCCGGCCCCTCCCGCGACGACCACCATCGGCGATCCGGCCGCGCTGCTGCGGCGCAGACCCGACATCCGGGTCGCGGAGCGCCAATTGGCGCAGCACACCGCCGCCGTCGGGCAGAGTGTGGCCGCGGAATTTCCGAAAGTCAGTCTCCTCGGCACCGTCGGCTTTGCGGCCACGCACCCACAGGACCTGTTCAATAGTGGCAGTTTCACCTACCTGGCCGGACCGCTGCTGCAGTGGACCCCCTGGGATTTCGGACGCAATCGCGCACGGGTCGTGCAGGCCAATGCCGCACGGGATGAAGCCGAAGCGAACTATCGGCAGACGGTACTCAATGCCCTTGCCGATGCCGAGACCGCTCTGGCGCGCTACGGTCAGCAGCGCGATGCCGTCACGGACCTCGCTCGGGCCCGCGCTTCTGCGCAGGAATCCTACCGACTGACCGAGCTGCGCCTGCGTGGCGGAACTGCCGCGACGACGGATGTGCTGGATGCCGACACGCGGCGCACGCAGGCTGATTTGAGCTACCAGCAGGCACTCGCGCAGCTCACCGAGGACTATGTGGCGTTGCAGAAGAGCCTCGGGCTCGGATGGGGCCCGTGACTCTTGCCGTCGTCCCCGGCATGATGCAGCGCTGAACGCAAATCAACCAGGGGGAGTCTCATGACCTTCAGATCTAATGGCCTGCTCGCCGCGGGCGTGCTGGGCATCGCGCTGTGCTCAACCGGTGCATTCGCCGCCGATGCCGCACCCGCCGCGGACTACGCCGTCGTCAACCTCAACACTGTAGTCGATGCGCCGGTGGATGTTGTGTGGAAGAAAATCGGTGGCTTCTGTGACATTCAAGCCTGGCTGAAAGCTCCGTGCACCCTTACGTCGGGTACCGGTGAGGTAGGATCCGTGCGTCATCTGGCTTTTGGCAAGAATGGCGTGGACGAAGTCATGGTGGCCAAGACGGCCCACTCGTATACCTACACCCAGCCGAACACGACCATCCTCTACCACGGTACGCTGGAAGTAGTCCCGGATGGCAAGGGCAAATCGAAGATTCTCTACAATCTGATCTGGGACCAGGCAGCGCAGACCAGCGCCGAAGCGAAAACCAAGGATCGCGACGGTCGCACCAAGGCCTTCACCGGGGCACTGGCCAACATGAAGGCCATCGTCGAAGGCAAGTAGCGCCCCCGCAGCGACCCTCGCGCGCGGACATGACGGGCCATGTCATGTCCGCCGCTCCGGTTGCCGACTACGGATTCTTGGGCAACTTTGCGAACATCGCCTGCAAGCCCGCGTTACTGGTGATCACCCGAAGCTTGAAGAGCCAGTGACCGTTGACCTTCACCAGATCGTCACGCTCCGTGCCTTGCTCGATGAACTGTGGTGGACCCGCCTTGGTCGGGGAATTGATTCCGGTCCACAGCGTCTGCGCCGTAGCCGTACTGCCATTGACCACGACCGTGACATTCGTCAGCAGCATGCGAAAGATTCCCGGTCGCTTTGGCGTTCCGGCCGCAATCTTCTTGTAAACATCCTGGATGGCGGCTTCGCCCTGCCCCTTCAGGCCGTTCACGTCAATGACACCATCGGGAAGGTAGTAACCCCCGAAATCACTTCCACCTTTGCCCAAATGCGTGTAGTAGTCGACGAGCATGTCCCGGATCTGCTGCTTGTCGAGTAGCGTCTGCAGCGTCGTCGCCGGCTGTTCCGCCACCGCACACTTCACCGCGATCATGGATGCGAACACGGTCGCGCCCAGCGCCATGGCCGCCGCCGTGGCGCTGAAGCGCGTGTGATTCCCTAGATGCTTCATGGCAATTCTCCCCGTTGAATCAGCATAATTTCCGGTCACACCCGAGCGCGAATCAAGCCGTTTGCGCTACGGCATTGCCGGCAAACCGCGGATTGGTCTCCCGCAGCCCCAGCGCCAGCACCGCGGCAACCAGCGGAATGATTCCCTGGAATATCAACGGCGATGCCAGGCTGAACAGGTCCGCCAGCTTGCCTGCCACGAGCGGGCTCAAGACACCCCCGCCAATCTCGCCGACGCCGATGACGAGCCCCATTGCGGTTGCTGCACGCCTAAAGGACAGGGTTTCGGCGGGAACCACGCCCATGAACAGCGGGAATGAGCCGGCGCCAATCCAGCTCAGCGCCATCAGTGTCGTCATCAACACCACCGATCCGTTGATCATCAGCACCGCGAGGGGGCATAGCCCCATCAGTACGCAGAACCCAATCATGACGGGACGGCGACCAAACCGGTCGGACAGCCACGGACCGAATACCCCACCTATTGCCGGACAGAAACCGACGACTGCCATGATCCGCGCCATCACCTGCGGGGACAGGCGCAGTCCGCTGGTGAGGTATTGCGGCAGAAAGATGCCCCCGATGACCAGCGAGCCCACCATCAGGATGCTGATGCCGCAGCACAGTGCGATATTGCGATTCGCCAACATGGACCACACCGAAGCGGACGGCTCGTTGGCCGTTTGCGCCGCAGACAACACTGCCGCCCGGGGCGGCTCATCCACCAGCCACCAGATCAGCAGTGCCAGGATCAGCCCCGGTACACCCGAGAGGAAAAATGCCGCGTGCCATGAGTAGGCGATGGCCAGGGGCACCAGTACGATGGGAGCAAGCGTGGTGCCGATGACGGATCCGAAGAAATTCTGCGTAATCCCGGCGTTCAGGCCACGGCGTTTTTCGGCGCTGACCGCGGCCAGTATGGCCAGGCAAATGGGCAGGAACGGTCCTTCGACAGCGCCCATGACCAGTCGGGCCGCGAGCAGTGTCCAGTACGATGTCGCCAGGCCCGACAGCATCGAGCACACTGAGAACACCAGTAGTGCCCCGAGCAGAAACGGCTTGCGGGCTCCGGTGCGGTCGGACCAGAAGCCGATCAGGTACGCCCCGATGGCCCAGGTGAATGCGAGTGCCGCGGGCAGTGCCGACAATTCGAAATTGGTGAGATGCAGTTCCGGAACGATGAACGGCGACAGGAAGGTGATCGACATCCGGTCCCAGTAGGCGAAGCCCCACGCCAGGCCGAGCAGCAACAGGGTGCGCATTTCGATGGCGAATGCGCGCCCTCCCAGAACATCAGACGGGCGTTGTGACATATCGACCCCCCTACCGGCACACGACCCAGGCATTTTCTGCTCTTCGCGCATGATAGATCATGCGCGCGCCCGGCAGCGTGGCTTTACGGTTGGCCACGACCGAGTGCGCGCAAGGCATCAGCCCGTGCCGGCTGAGCGCAGTTTGCAGAAGTACCGGTCGGCGGATCATCGAGCTTCCGGATCGGCCTCGGGAGGCGCCGCGGTCGCACCCATGAAAATCGGTATCGCGGAACGGTCGCCGGACGACATGATTGCGGCAGCCACTTGGGCGTCCCTGCCACCCCCACATCACTAGCTGCACAGTTGATCCGGCAACTCGGGTAATCGCCTGAATTGTTTGCGGTATACTCGGCGTGCTTTTGTAAGGGGGGAAAACATGCATCGATCGGCATGGCTGGCAGTCAGTTTGGCGGTCCTCTGGACGGCATCCTTTGCACAGGAAGGCGCCCCTCCCCCGGGCCCTGGCCAGGGTGGCGATCCCGCCGCGCGCGCCGCGGCCCAGGACAAGCGCAACGCCGCCTCCGCGGCGCTGTGGAATAAGAAACCGGCGCCAACCGATCCACGCGACTTCTCCGGCGTATGGTGGACTCGCGGCTATGACCGCACCTTCCGTCCCATCACGGATCGGCCCATGTCGCCGGCCCAATCCGCAAGCCTGCTGCCCCTGACCCCGCTCGAGGCCGCCAGCCGCCAGCATCACCTGGATATGGAGAAGGCCGGTACGCCGATCGCCGACGCTCCGACCCAATGCTTCCCCCACGGGATCCCGCGGCTCATGGCCTCCCCGTATCCGATCGAGTTCGTCTACGCGCCGGGCCTGATTACGATACTGCACGAGGTGGCGCACAACGTGCGCTTCATCCACATGGACGGCAAGCCCGTGCCGGCTGATACGCCGCGAACCTTCCTGGGCTACTCGGTCGGCCATTGGGAAGGCAATACGCTGGTGATCGTCACCGATCATTTCAACGACCGCACGCAGATCGACGAGGAGTCGCTCTCGCATGGCCTGCAGCTGAAGGTCACCGAGCGGATGACCAAGTTCACCAATAAATATGGCGGCGTCGAGATCCGCAACCTCATCACCATCGAGGATCCCGAGCACTTCACCAAGCCCTGGACGGCCGAACGGCTGTATCCGTGGCGGGGCGACATCCATATCGCCGAATACTCGTGCGAGGAAAACAATCGCAATGCGCCCGTGAATGGCATCTCGGTGGCCAAATGATGACGCAGAACAATCTGAAGCTATCCGTACGCGGTCGCGGGCTGCTCACGCTGCTGTGCGTGGCCCTGGTGCCCGCGGTGCTCGCCAGCGCCCCGGTCTTCTCGGCCGCGGAATCCGCCGCGACCAACGATGCGGCGCCGCTCTTTGAACAGCCCCCTGCGGAAGTGCCCAATTTCACGGGTAAATGGTTAAACCCGAAACCGGGCGGCCACCTGCTCACCGCTGGGGGCGGTGAGCCGCCGCTCAATGCGGCGGGCAAGAAAGAATACGCCAGGCGCCGGGCCGCACTGAAGAGCGGTGACCACAAGATCGATCCGATCTCTACCTGCCTGATGCACGGGATTCCGCGACTGATGCTCACGCCTTACCCGTTACTGATCCTGCAGACGACGCGCAATGTGAGCTTCGTGCATGAGGCCAATCACACCTTCCGCATCATTTACTGGGACAAGGCCCCGGCAGCGGCGGATGTGGATCCCACCTACCTCGGCAGCGCCGGCGCGCATTTCGAGGGCAAGACATTGGTCATCGACAGTGTGGGCTTCAATGACCTGACGTGGCTGGACTACAGCGGACTGCCGCATGGGGAGAAGCTGACGGTGCAGGAACGCTACGTACTGAGCAATCCTTCGACCATCAATGCCTCAGTGACCATCACCGATCCGGACTTCTACACCGCCCCCTGGACGACGAAGTTCACCCTGAAGCGTCAACCGGGCATGAGCCTGAAGGAAAACGTCTGCATGGACACCCACCAGATGTAGGCGCGCTCCGGCCGGCGACTACTGCGCCTGGCTGGCCGCTTGTGCCTTGCAGATGTCAGTGATGCAGATCGAGGCCAGGGTGCGGCCTTCCGGCGGCACGGCCAGGCCGCGCTCCTTCATCATCTTGCGCAGCAGCGCAGCCGTTTCCGGATGGGGAATCGATGACTGCACGCCGACGCGCACGAGGCCATCGGCGTAGTCGATCGCCTGCCACGAGACACCCGCCAGCGCATGCACGGTGTCGCGGCTGCCGATATCGTGCAGGGACAGATCCGCCCCATGCTGGACCAGCAACTGGACGACATCATTCCTGCCCTTGTGGGCTGCCCCCATCAGCGCCGTGCGCAGGTCTTCGGTGTCCTGCGCATTGACGTTGGCGCCATGGTCGAGCAGAAATTTCACGGTTTCGAGAGTCTCCTGGGGTGACCACTCATAAGTGACACCCTCGACCCAGCCGATGCCACTGGCCACCATCAGCGGCGTCACATTGTAGTCGGTGGCAATCGTTGGATCTGCGCCGTGCTCGAGCAGCAATTTCATCAGCACCAGGTCCCCGGACTGCGCGGCGCGCAGGAACGGCGTTGCGCCGTTCTCGACCAGCCATTGGTTGGTGAACACCGTGCGGGTCTCAGTGCTCGAGTGCATCCGCATGTTCGGATCGGCACCAGCCGTCAGCAGCAACTTGATGAAATCCAGGTGATCCATGTCCGGCTTGCGCACCGGATAGTCGCCGCCTTCGATATTGCGATTGTCGGTGGCGATGTACAGCGGGGTCCAACCGCCGCCGTTGGCGATGTTCGGCTTGGCGCCGTGCTGCAACAGGTATTCGCCGAGCTTGTAATACTTGTTCTGCGTGGCAACTAGCAATGCGGTCCAGCCAAAGGAACTGGTTTCATTGACGTCCGCGCCTGCCTCCACCAGGATTTTGGCGGTGGCCATATCTCCTTGGCGGGTGGCAAACATCAACGGTGTCAGGCCGCCCCATCTAATCCTGCTCGGTGGCGCCGGTTTCGGCAGCGGATGCTCGGCCAGGACTTTTTTCGCCGTCGCGATCTCCTCGGCGACCAGTTCCTTGTCCTTCTGCGTATCCGTCGCCTGTTTCACCACGAGGCCCGCCAGACCGTAACCGCCGGCGAACTCCGATATACGCTCCCGGCCGGTTTGAGCCAGGTACGGCCTGCGGCCCGGATCGGTGGTGCCCGAGCGCACACTGAAGTCCGCGCCCTTCGACAGCAGGAACCGCACGGCCTCCGGATTGCCATTCGCTGCGGCCCACATCAGCGCATTCGTGCCGCGCTTGATTTCACGGGCATCCAGACTCGCACCGCGCTCCAGCAGCAGCTTCAGCACCGGCACGCTGCCCGTGCGCGCGGCCATCATCAACGGGGTCTCCCCGCCACTGAGAGTCTGGTTCGGATCCGCACCCCCGCGCAGCAGCTCCTCCACCAGATCGGGCTTGCCGGCCTCGCAGGCCAGCAGCAGCGGCGTCATCCTCGTGTCGGTCACGGCATTCGGGTGTGCACCGGCCGCCAGCAGCACCGCCGCGAGGTGTGCGTCCCCCTCGTAGGCGGCCCAGTGCAGCGCCGTACTGCCATCGGGCTGCGGCGCGTTGACGTCGCTATGGGCCTTCAGCAGTGACTTCAGGCGCGCGGCATCGCGCTGCATGACGGCATCGGCGACATCGCTGGGCGCAGGCGGCGCCAGAGGGGTGGCTATAACGACATTGCCCGGCGCCATGCCCGCCGCCGCGATCACCGCCTGCATTGCGCAGGAAACGACGCTTGCGAACAGAGCAAGAGTCAGCGCCTTCACGCCGCCGTCACTCTTTAACGCGGTGCGCCGACGGGCTGGCCATTGATCATGGCCTTCATCATGCTGCCGCCGTTGCTGCCGTCCTTGAGCGGGTGAATGGTGATTTCAATCGCATCGCCCTCCTTGATGGAGGTGCGCCGCCAGCCCTGACGGGTCAGGCCATTCGGGCTGCCGCCCTCAATGGACCATTCCGCAGCGGCTCCGGTCTTCTCATCCTTCACCATGACCTGCACCCAGATGTGCGGATTGGTCCATTGCACCTGTTTTACGGTGCCCACCAGAGTCTTTGTCTGGGTGGCATCAAACATCGCGAACGAGTGGTGCGCCGAAGCCACCCCACCCCAGATGCCCAGTACCAGCACAAGACCCAACGCTGTTCTAATTTTCATCGCAACTCTCCCTCGTTCGATGCAAGGAAATATCTATTTCAAATATTCTGAAGCGGCCCGGCGCTGTCACCGAATCGCTCCGCCTGGACGTTAAAGATTCCCAGAATGCTCAGCATCAGACTGCCCGTCGTCACCGTGCGGCTGGCATAGGGCAGATATCGATCGCCTTTGAGCCGCCCGGAGGCGCCACCCACCAGCACGGCCGGTGTGTCGTAGTGCAGGTGCTGATTCGAATTGCCCATGTTCGAACCGAACAGGATCAACGAGTGATCCAGCACGGTGCCATCCCCTTCCGGAATCGCATCGAGCTTCTGCACCAGGTAGGTGAGCATCTGCACGTGATAGCGGTTGATCTTCGCGAACACCGCGATCTGGCCAGGATCCTCCGCGTGATGCGAGGCGCCATGGAAACTCGCATTCGTGCCGCTTTCCGGAAACGTGCGGCTGGTCAGGTCGCGCGCGAACAACATCGTGGCCACGCGCGTGATGTCCGCCTGATAGGCGAGCGCCAGCAGATCCCACTGCACCTGGATGTGCTCGTGGAACGACTCGGGCACTCCGTACGGCATGGTCATGTTCGGCGCATCGGTCGAGGCGCGCGCGGCAATGTTCAAACGGCGCTCCACCTCCCGCACATCGTCGGCATATTGCTCCAGCCGCATCTGATCCCCGTGTGGGACCTCCGCCATGATCTGGCGCAGGCTGCCGTTCACGGAATCCAGAATGCTGGCCTGGCGTTCACGCCGCATCTTGCGCATCTGCGGGGAACTGCCGTCGCCAAACATGCGCTCGAACAGCGTCTGCGGATTGATTTCCATGGGCAATGGCCGCGTCGGGGATTCCCAGGAGATCGTATTGGTGTAGACGCAGCTGTAGCCCTCGCCACAGTTGCTGGAGTTGGCGCCCGGATCCTCGACGGCCATCTGCACGGAGGGCAGCAGGTTACCCCCGCCAATTTTCGTCGCGATCAACTGGTCCAGGGAGGTACCCACCTGGATGTCCGCGCCGGTGGTTTTCTTCGGCTTCACGCCGGTGAGGAACGCGGCGGCGACGAAGTGATCGGCGCCCGTGACGCCCGGGGGATTCTCCGATGATTTCGACCACATGCCGCTGGTCAGCACCACTTTCTTGCGAAACGGCTGCAACGGTTCGTACACGTACGGATACGCAAATCCCGGCCCGGTTGCTTGCGGCATCCAGTGCCCGGGTGCTACCCCGTGCGGCACGAAAGCGCCGAGGAAGCGCGTGGGCACGATCTGCTTCTGGGCCGCAACCGCGCCGCGGGTGGGTAGCATCGACTCCAGCAGGGGCAGCGCGAGCGTTGTCCCGAGGCCGCGCAGAAACGTGCGTCGCGGCAACTTCTTGTTGGTCAGGAAAAACACTGTCGGCTCCTTCAGTTTCCGGGGTCAAGCGCTCTGATGATCGGGGCGCTGGTCGTACTGGTGGTCGTACTGCCGGCCGGCCCCTTGACCTGCGTATGCAGCGTCGCGCCCGTGTCGTCCGTTCCGGAGGCAACATTCATCCGGAACACATCACTCATCACAATTGCTTCGATCAAACCCTTGAACCGATAGTTATCGTGCGCCGCGGCGTGCAGCACGCTGCGCACCATGGGCATGTCGTCATACTCGATACCGCGTCCCAATGCATAGGTCATCAGGGCCTGGGTCACGTTGCGCAGGTATTGTTCCTGGTGGCGCAGCAGGAAGGCCCGCACGCCCGCCGGCCCGTCCACCGTCGTGCCGTCGTACAGCTGGCTTTTCGCGTCAATCGGCCGAGTGCCATCCTGTGTGCGCCAATGCCCGACGGCATCAAAGGGCTCCAGAGCGAAGCCGATCGGCTCCATGATCTTGTGGCAGGACGCGCACACGGGGTCGGAGTGGTGCTGCTCCATCTGCTGGCGCAGGGTCGGCGGACTGGCATTTCCGGCCGCATCCACCGGGTGGGGCTTCAGCTGCGGTACATCTGCCGGCGGGTCCGGAGCCGGTGTACCGAGCATGGTGCGCAGCACCCAGTTGCCCCTGACCACCGGTGAGGTACGACCCGGCTGCGCGGTGATCATCATCAGCGCGCCCTTGCCCAAAAGGCCGATGCGCGCGCTTTGGCTGTCATCCAGTTCGATGCGCCGGAAGTAGCTGCCACGCACACCCGGGATGCCGTAGAACTTCGCCAGGCGCCCATTCACGAAGGTGTACTTGGCCGTCAGCAGATCGAGGACACTGCGATCCTCGGTGACCATGCTGCCGAAGAACAGCTCCACCTCGCGGCGAAACGCCTGGCGCAGGTTGTCATCAAAGTCCGGGAACTGGTCGACGACCGGTTCGTGCGACGCCAAGGCCCGCAGGCCGAGCCACTCATCCGCGAAATTTGTGGTCAGCGCGGCGGCACGCGGATCCGCCAACATGCGGCGCACCTGGGCCTTGAGGACCTCGTCCTTGCTCAGCTGTCCGGCCTTCGCAACGCGCAGCAACTCGTCATCGGGAATGCTGCTCCACAGGAAGAAGGACAGTCGCGCCGCGAGGTCCAGGTCACTGACGTGGTACGCCGCACCGGGCGCAAGGTGCGCGGGAGCGCTTTCCACCCGGAACAGGAATTTCGGATCGACCAGCAGCCGCTGCAGCATCGATTCCACCCCCGTATCGAAGCCGCCGTTGCGCTGCCCATTGGTAAAGAACTGCACGAGCGTGTTCACGTCCGCATCGGTGCCGTAACCGCGATAGCCGCGCCGTACCAGCTCGGCCGCGATCTGTCGGGCACAATGCTCCTCCTGGCCTGCCACCGGCTTGCACTGAATGATGCGGCGACGGCTCGGGGAATCGGTGGCGGCCGTGGCCTGCGCCGGTCCGTCGATTCGCAACCGGCCGATATGCGGGAAGAACGTGAATCCCGGCAGGCCGCCCGTCTCGATGGTGGTGCGGTCAAAGGCATGATTCATGTCCAGCCCCGGCGCATAGTTGGTCGCCAGGAAAGTCACGCCCACCCGATGCGGACCCGCCGTCACGGGCATGGTGACATCGATCGTCTTCAGCTGCCCGGTGGCCTCCTCCTCGATATTGCGGGTCACGCTCAGCGCCTTGTCCCAGTCGACCTGGGTGACGCGTTTGCCATCGAGATAAACCAGCAGCTGCTCGCCGCGGATTTCACCGAAGGGCCGGAAGTTGCCCATATTGCCGAGGTTTACTGCAAACACCTTGAAGGTGTAGGTCCCGTTGGCGGGAAAGGTGTGCTCGACGACGAGGCCACCGCGCGTGCCGAAGGGCAGTCCGTCCACGTGATACTTCTGCGAGGTGTCATCGGCAACGCGGTAGGTCGCCTGCGAGGTCGCGGTCGCGGTTCCCAGCGCCGTTCGGCTGATGCGCCCGGCCGCGGACAGGTAGGCATCCAGCAGCGCCGGCGAAAATGTCAGCGTGCCGGCCTGATTATCAAAGCCACGGCTGACATCGTCGGCGGGCAGCAGCTGAGCCACGTTGATATCCAGGCCCAGCAGATCACGCACCGCATTCTGGTATTCGGAGCGGTTCAACCGATGCAGCCGCGGCATCGCCAGGTTCGGCTTGGCGTGGGCGTCGACCTCATTCTCCAGGGCCGTCGCCAAGGCCTGTTCGGTGTCGAAGTCCGGCCGGGGCTTGCCCGCCGGCGGCATCATTCCGGCGCGCAGCTTCTTCAGCATCCGCTCCGTCAGCGACGCGTTCTCATGCGCCTTGCTGGGATCGAAGACCTCGAACTCGACGCCACCGGCATAATCTTCGTAGTTATGACAGACGGCGCAATACTGCTGCACGATATGCTGCTCTGCAGCAGGCGACAGGGCCGCCGGCGCGGCGCTCACCCGGAGCGGCTGTGCGGCAGCCGCCAGCAGCGCCGCACCGATCAGTGTCTGGACGAAGCCGGAACGACCCGGAGCCTGTTTTCCCGAGCAAGACCTCAAAGGGCACAACTCCTGGGGATTGCGGGAACGGTCACGAAACGGGATCCCAACGCGGCTGCCACCACCCCTTCGGGTGGCTCGCGCGGGTTGAGATTACAACAGCTACGGGGGGGCAATTCCAGCATCTCAGAGGCCAAATGGTGCACAGCACGGTTGCCATGCTCCATGGTCAATAATGGGATCCCGGCACCCCCGGTGGATCAACCTCAACGGCGTTCAGTGGCCATCGACACTGAAGGCGAGCAGCACGTTGCCGGGTTCACCCATAATGCGTCCGTAGCCGGAATTTACGAACAAAATGCCACCGGCCAGCGTGGGCCCACCATTGTCCAAGGAGCCGCCGGCGGCCGGCACGCCGTTGACCGTGGCGTAGGTCTGGGCCGTATCCATATCCCAGATGAGCCGCCCATCACCGCTGGCATAAGCGCGCAAGTGCCCGTCCTCGGACCCGGAGAATACGACCCCCGGGATCGCGGTCACGGCCTGCGACTGGGCAGCCAGGCAGCCTCGCGTGCCCCAACTGCAACGCGGCGGCAGGGGCGCCGCGCGCCACTCCTGCTGGCCGTCACTGAGCCGCAGTGCAATCAGACCGCCCGGTGGGCCCTTGCTCGCCGCGGCATCGGACACCGGCGCATAGAGCCGTTCGGCATCCGCCGCCCCTCCCCACTCGATCCCGCCCAAGCTGCTGCCTACGCCAACCTGGGCATGCCAACGCTCCTGTCCGCTCGCCGGGTCCAGGGCATAGACGCGCCCGGATTTCTCCCCGGTGATCACGAGCCGCTCGCCACTGGGCAGCTTCGTCAGGATCGGCGAGGTGCCGAAATCTACGTCCGGACCCAAAGTTCGCGGACAGTTGCCAGTGCCAGCGCTCTGCGGCGTGTCGCAGCCGACGATGTAATTGTCTTTCGGTCGCAGCTGATTGGCCCAGGCCACCGCTCCGGTGCTCATACGCAGGGCGAGAATCGAATCGGTGCGCTCCGTTGGCAGATCCGTATAGGAATTTCCGGTGCCGACATACAGCAGATCGTGGCTGGGATCGAGGGTGGGTGCCGACCACACCGAGCCGCCGGCCGGCCCGTACAGCTGCGTGCCTGTGGCATTCCTGCGGTAGGGATGCGGCGCCTGCGCAATCGTGTAGGTGCGCCAGATCACACGGCCCGTTGCGAGATCCAAGGCGGCAACGCTGCCCCGGAACTTGCAACACTCATAGCTTGGCGTGGGCGCGGATAATTCCTCCAGCGAGGACAGCGGCACATACAACCGCTGGCCATAAAATGCCGGTGCGCCGGTGATGCGTGCCGACGGATGCGCATCGAGCTGCCGCCTCCACAGCAGTTTCCCATTGGCCGCGTCAAGCGCGTAGACGAAGCTCGCGTCATCGCCGAACAGGGCACGCAGGTGCCCGTGTACGCGGGCGATGGACACTGCCGTGCGCACCGCTGCGGCGGCATCGTAGGTCCAGTAGGTGCAACCCGATTTCGCATCCAGCGAATACACGCGACCACTGGAGCTGGTCACATAGACGCGGCCCCCGATTAGCGTCGGCTGGCCATACACATATGTCGAACGATAGCCGTACGCCCATTTGAGCTTCAGCCGCGGCACCTGCGCCGCCGTGAGACCCGGCTCGCTCTGGTAGCGGGAATTGGCAAGATCGTGACCCCAGCCGTTCCAGCCCGCCCCCGCATTTGTGACCGGCGCGTCACCGGCTGCGCACGGATTGCTCTCCGGGGTCGGCGCCAGATGTCCGATGGGCGCCTTGCCCGTCAGATACGTGGCGATGCCCACCCGATCATTCATCCCCAAGCCGGCTGCCTGCGCGCGCATCGAGCCATTCGTGAGAATCTGCATCACCTCATCGGGTGAGCGACGCGCGATCACGGCGCGCGACGGAATCCGATCCTTGGGGTGATCGTGGCAGGTGGCACAGTTTTGCTGGAAAAGTTGCGCCGGATCGCCCGAGGGTGGGCCGTCATTGTTTGCGGCGCGGGCGCCGAGCGCGACCAGTGCCAAACTGAGCACGAGGCCGCGGGGGCAAAACTGTTTTCGTATTCCGAAACTCACGGACGACTCCTCAATGCAGATATTTCACAGCACTTTTACCAGCTTTGCTCTGATACGTTTGCCTTGTATAGTCAACGGCCGCCATCGGCCAAGTCACCAGAGCTGCTCAGTGCGCAACCTCATTTCGGCCTCAGTCGCGATCGCAGGTCTAACCGTCGCCGTCGTCGCGCTGGCAGCGCCACCGGCGTCGTCACCACCGCCTAGGACGCCGCCGCCACCTAGGACCCTGCACAACAGCGGCGATCCGACCCTGGCCCTCACGCCGGGACTGCGCGGCGCGGCCAGCGCCCCGCCGGGCACGCCGCCCGGCAATCCCGACCCGCACGACCTGAACGGTGTGTGGTGGTTGTCCGGTTATCAGTACCTGCTCGGCCCGGAGCCCGGCGTCGAGCCGCCGCTGAAACCCAAGTACATGGCCATCCTCGAGCGGCGCATCCGCGCCAAGAACCGTGGCACACCCGAGGCCGATGCCTCAACACAGTGCTTACCGCATGGCATGCCGCGCATCATGGAGAGCCCGTATCCGATCGAGATCGTGCAAACACCCGGACGCATCACGTTTCTGCACGAAGTGGCCCACAACCTGCGGCGCATCTGGATGAACCGCGACCATCCGAAGAACCTCGCCCATACCTTCCTCGGCGACTCGGTCGGGCACTGGGAGGGGGATACCCTCGTGGTCGACACCATCGGCCTGAACGACAGGACCTTCATCGATGATGAGGGCAGCAGCCACTCGACCCAGGAGCATGTGATCGAGCGTTTCCGCAAAATCGACAATGGCTCGAACCTTGAACTGATCATGACGGTAGAGGATCCGGTCACCCTCGAGCATCCGTACAGCTATCGGCGCATCTATCACTGGCGACCCGATGTACGTCCGCAGGAATACGTCTGTGAAGAGAACAATCGCAACGCGCCCGTGGATGGTGTGACGGTGGCCAAATGAGAGCGTTGCACGTTGTCCTGTCGGCCGCCGCCCTCGCCATCGTGAGTCTGAATACCTCGGCTGCCGTGCCGGATCTGAGCGGCGTGTGGTTCATTGACCATCACGTGGGCGCCTTGAAAACCGTCGACGGCAAGGCCCCGCCACTGACTCCCGCCGCCCAGGCGGTTTACGAGGCGCACCAGGCAGCCATTGCCAAGGGTGACTTCTCCTTCGACGGCGCGACGCACTGCCTGCCCCCGGGCCTGCCCCGGCTGATGCTCATGCACGAACCCTTCGAGATACTGCAGCGGCCCAAGACGCTGTACTTCGTGCACCAGATCAATCGGCTGCCACGCCGCGTGTACCTGGATGAGCCGCTGCCCACCGACGTGGACCCGCACTACCTGGGCTATTCAGTCGGCAAGTGGGATGGCGATGCGTTGGTCGTTGACTCCAACGGATTCGAGGACGGCACGATGCTCGACAACGCGGGCCTGCCGCACTCCGATGCCTTGCATCTGACCGAACGCTACCAGTTGAGCAAGGATGGGATGCATCTGCATCTGCTCATGACCATCGACGATCCGAAGACCTTCACGCAGGACTGGTCTGCCAAGGCCGACTACACCAAACGGCCTGGATTCGAGATCCCCGAAGAGGTCTGTGCCGACACTCCCGCGGCCAAGCGGCCCCGCAACTGACAGCGCGGGGCCCGGCCCGATGCGCACCGAGCGTTATCGGCAGCTGAAGCTCGCCGCGTCGTTGCTGTCGCCCTTGCCATCGTAGACCGCCTTGTGCGGGTAGGCACATAACGGCCGGGTGCGATCGGTCTTGCCGGCGCTTTTGTGCGCGGCAATCATGCTGTCGGGCGCCATGCCATGCTCGACCCATGCCTCCAGCGCCCCGATCGAATCGAAAGTATCCGGCCCGGGACCGCGCCCACAGTGCATCACACCCGGAGCGAGGAACAGGCGCGCGAAGTCCGAAACCTGTGTGATCGCAGTGTCCTTGTCCGTGCCCTTGGGTGCGAAATGCGCGGCGAGCCGGCCATAGTAGGCAATCGTATGCAGCGGTGTGATCAGCGGATCGGACCAGCCGTGCCATATGATCAGCTTGCCTCCTGACTTGCGAAATTCGGCCAGGTCCGTGCTGCCATCATTCATGACCGCACCGATCTTTTCATCCGCCGCTTTCACGTCGCGGTCATAGTTGATGGTATGAAAGTCCCACTGCGGCTCCTCGAACACCATGTCGCGGAAAGTGCTGGCACCCAGGGCCGCGACACCATCGCTGCGGGCCTGAGCCAGCGCGAATTCCATGCCGCGCGGCCAACCCGGATAGACGGACGCGCCGGATGAGTAATGAGCACCCGAGTAGATCTCTCCCAGTGCCTTGACCTCAGTTGCCGTCAGACAGCTCTTCGGGTCCTGCCCGCTCTTGCAGGCCAGTTCCGCCGGCTTGAAATCACAGGCGAGCGGATCGGAGATCAGGCCATCCTTGACCCCATCCCTGGCGTCGCACTTGGCCACCACTGCGGCGGAAATCATCGGAATCTTCTGCGGGTCAATCTGCTGGGCAGCCATGTACCCCCACAGCTGGCCCGCATGCAGATGCACGACATCGGAGGCCGGTGCGCCGGCGATGATGCCGTCATAGTCATGCGGATAGCGATGCGCTTCGGTCAGCGCTTCCCACCCACCCGACGAGCAGCCCACGAAGTAGGAGTGGCTGGGATGCTTGCGATAAAAGGCTGCGACAATCGCCTTCGCCTTCAGCGCCGTCTCGTGCTGCGCCCGATATCCCTGGTCAATCACCAGCTCCGGATGATGCAACGCCCAGCTCGCCGGATCCGGCGTCGTCGCGAGATGCCCCATGTCGGTATTGGCCGTGGCGAAATGCTGCAGCAGACCACCCGCGAGGGCGGTGTAGACGATGGCGCCGTTATAGCCCCCGTTACCGGTGCCCTGGAATTTGCCATTCCAGCCCGTCATCGGCAGCCACACCTCGAAGCGCACGGCCGGTTTGATCACCCCCGTCACCCGGCAGAAGGCCGGCAGGCTCGCGTACAGCGCTGCCTGGGCATTCGCGGCCGCGGCGCGGGCCGGATTGCGGCTCGCGGGCGGTGCAAACTTCGAGCCTTCGACGACGGTCGCATCAAGGCTTATGGTATCTGGCAGTCTGAGGCTGGCCAGATGACCACAGTCCGCCGCGCTCTGGGCCCAGGCACCCGGCGCAAGGGTGCAAGCCATTACCGCCGCGGCAATCAGCACGGTTTTGTCTGTCCTCACGATTCCCCCCTCGGAGCGCTGCCAGCAGATGACACCTGGGCCGGAATCTTAGCACCTTGGCATACTATGAAGACTGCCGACCGGGAAGGAGAGACTCATGAAGAAGCTATTGCTGGCGCTCGCGGCAGCGTCACTCTCGACGCTGGCCAGTGCCGCCCCCTGGCCCTACAACGAACAGGCGGATGCTGCCGCCGATGTGCAGCACGCCGTTGCCGCAGCGCAGGTCGATCACAAGAAGGTATTGCTGGTGTTCGGTGCCAACTGGTGCCCGGACTGCCGCGCACTCGACAAGGCCATGCACGGCAGCAGCGAGCACCTGATCGAAAGCAAATTCGAGGTGGTGAAGATTGATGTCGGTAATTTCGACAAGAATCTCAGTCTCGCGAATCGCTATGGCAATCCCATCGCCAAGGGCATTCCGGCCGTGGTCGTGGTGGGCGCCGGCAACCAGGTGCTGTACTCGACCAAGGGTGGCGAACTGGCCAATGCCGGCCAGATGACCGAGCAGAGCATCTATGATTTCCTGAAGCAGAAAGTCGCCAACAGGAGCTGAACACATGGCCCACTCGCACCCCACTCGCGTATCGGCCGAGGAGCGCGCCGAGATCATCGAAACGTATGCCCGCTATGCCTGGGGCCTGGACCTCGCGGACGCCGACATGCTGCTGTCGGCCTTCGCCGAGGACGCCGAGTTCGACCACCTGTGGCAGGGCAAGGTCAAAGGTCATGCGGCGATTCTGGAGAACATGCGCTCGCTGTGGAACGACCGCCAGCACTGGTGGTTTGGCCGCCAGCACCTGTTCAACCACTTCATCATGGAACGGCAGCCCGATGAGTCCGTGAAGGTGCGCTGCTTCTTTCAGATCGCACAGTTCAACGTCGATTACGGCACCAACTTCCTGTTTGGCATTGGCACCCGCGAGGACCTGTGCGTGCAGCGCGGGGGCCGCTGGGTATTCAAATCGTTATTCATCAATGCCTGGCGTTCGCAGGCGGATGTTCCCTGGAAGGCAGAGGTCAAGCTGGTCGGTCGGCCCAGTGGCCCCGCCGCCGCGGCGCCCTCGTTGCCGCCGAGTTTCAAGGCGCCTCGATAAGGTTTTCCAGGGGGATGTATGGCAGACCCGCAGATTCGGGCAATCCCGGTGCGCAACCCGCGCACGGGCGGCACGGAGTTTTCCTTCCCGGCAGCGAGTGCGGAGGAAGTTTCACACAAGGCGGCGCGCCTGCGGCGCAATCAGCAGGTGTGGGCGGCGCGGCCGATTACCGAACGCATCGGCATCATGCGCCGCTGGGCCGGGGAACTGATTGCACATGCCAAGGTCATCGGCGCGGCCGATGGCGCCGATACGGGCGGTTGTCATACCTCGCAGTTCACCGCGTTCATCGCCGTGGCCAATATCAATGGGTGGTGCGAAGACGCTGAAGGCGTGCTGGCGCGCGCGCATGTCGGTGGCCAGTCCCTCACCATGCCCACGGTGAGTATCCGTTCACAGCTGGTGGCGTATTCCCTGGTGGGGGTCATCAGTCCCTGGAATGCACCGATGATGCTATCGCTGCTCGATGCCGTGCCGGCGCTGTTCGCTGGCTCCGCGGTGCTGCTCAAACCAAGTGAAGTGACACCCCGCTTTGTCGAACCACTCATGCACACCGTGCGCCGTGTGCCCGAACTTGCGGAAGTTTTCGATGTGGTGCTGGGTGATGCCCGCACCGGCCAGGACGTCGTCGCAAACGTGGATCTGGTGTGTTTTACCGGCAGTGTGCCGAATGGCCGCAAAGTGGCGCTGGCCTGCGCGGAGCGTCTGATCCCGTGCTTTCTGGAACTGGGTGGCAAGGACCCGGCGATCGTGACCGCCGATGCGGATATCGATCGCGCCACCACTGCGGTGTTGCGCGGCGGCGTGTATGCCACGGGCCAGGTGTGCTATTCGGTCGAGCGCGTGTACGTGCACGAATCAATCCACGATCGCTTCGTGGAAGCTCTGGTTGCCAAGGCCGCGAAAGTGACCCTGAATGACAAGAATCCGCTTGAAGGGCACATCGGTCCGTTCATCTTCGTGCGCCAGCCCCAGATCGTCGAAGCGCACCTGGCGGATGCGATCGCCAAGGGGGCGCAGGTCCTCACCGGCGGCGTCACCGAATCGTTGGGGGGCGGCCTGTACATGCGGCCAACCGTGGTCACCGAAGTGGACCACACCATGCGCCTCATGCGCGAGGAGACCTTCGGCCCCATCCTGCCCGTCATGCGCTTCAAATCGACTGAGGAGGCCATCACGCTGGCCAACGATACCGAGTTCGGACTCACGGCCTCGGTAATTTCCGGCACCGATGAGCAGGGGCAGCAGATCGCCGAACAGCTCAATGCGGGTAGCGTGTTCGTGCAGGATACCTTTCTCACCTTTGCGAAACTGCGCAAGATCGGCACGCACAGTTTTGGCGTCTCGGGTCTGGGTGGCTCGCGAACCGGACCGGAGTCCATCATGCGATTTCTGCGCCGCAAGGCGATCCTGAGCAACCAGGGCGCACCGGCCAGCATCCTCGATGACAAACCGGCAGATGTGGCAGGCCCCCGGCGCTAGACCAACTTCAGATCAAGCGGGCGCGCGTTCGGAAAGATCACATCCAGCTGCTGTGGGCCAAGCCCCCACAGCGTGCCGAAAATTCCGGCCAGCACGCCGCGGTAGTCGTTCAGGACCGGGTAGTCCCGGTCCTGAAACAACGTGTCATGGGCCACGCGTACCTGTTCTCCGGCAATGCGTCCGCCATTGACCCGGCCGCCCAGCACCCAGTACACGCTGCCATGTCCATGGTCCGTGCCTGCATTGCCGTTCTCACGGAACGTGCGCCCGAACTCGGAGAGGACAAACACCACCGTGTTGTTCCATTCCTCATCGCCGAGGGCTTCGGCAAAGGTCGCGAGTCCCTTCCCCAAGCTGTTCAGGTTGCTCGCCAGTGCGCCGTGGGCACCACCTTCGTTGACGTGCGTATCCCATCCGCCCACATCCACGAATCCCAAGCGGTATTGCGTGCGCATCAAGCGCGCCATCCGTTCAGCCGTCAGCTCGAAGCCTTTGGTGCTGATCGCGCCGCGGTTTGCGGCCTGCATCTCCTCCTGCAGCGCCTGCGCCACCTGCTGCCGCAGCGCCAGCCCTTCGCGCACCGCCGCTTCGAGATGGCCGCCGGCATACATATCGCGCAGCGTCGCGGTCTGGGTCTCGTCAAAGGGTGACTTGCCGCTTCGCTGCAGGGAAATACTGGCGATGCCCGAATCGCCCTTGAAGGCCAGTGGCAAGGTGTCGGTGAAGGCGATCGGCGTCGAACCGCTGAGCGCGCCGGCGAGCCGCGCCAGAAAACCCGAGCGAAAATCGCGCGTGGTCTGGACGGGCTGCCCCAGCTCGATGCTGTCCTGGGTCTCGAAGTGGCTGCGGCTCAGATCGTCGGTCCCGGCAAACGGAATGAAAACGGCCTGGCGCTTCTGGTAGAGCGGCCCCAGCGAATCGCGCACGGCAGGGGCCAGTGCCCAGTCCGAATCCAGCGCCAGCGCGCCATCGGTGAGCGCAGCGTCAGGTTTCGCAATGGCAATCCGCGGTCGCCTCTCGTAGTAGAAGCTGCTGGACCATGGCACCAGGAAATTTGCGCAGTCATAGCCGCCGCGCAGGAATACGCACAGAAATCGCGGCGTGCCGGCGGGCGCGGCCCAGAGCCTGCCCGCAACGCTCAAGGCCGGGGCGACTGCAAGTCCGCTGCGCAGGAAGTGTCGGCGGTTCACGGGTGCGCTCCTTCGAGTCAGCGTGAGTTGAAGTCGGGCGATGCCAGCAGATACAGGTTCCACTCCTGCTGGGACCGCGCGCGCCGCAAGGCGTTCCGGGTCTGGGCAGACAACGACGGCTCGAGCACGGCGTAGTACACCGGGTTGGTCAGCAGCGGAAAGCCGACCAAGGTCGCAGGGCCGCCGTTCTCCGGATCGAACAATCCGGCGCTACCGTAGCCGATGGTGCGCGCAATCTCGAAGCGACGACTCATCTGTCCGGAGCTTGACCAGGCGGCATCCTGCAAGGAGTAGCCATCCGGTGTCTGATGCCCGAACTGCGCCTCGCCCAGTGCCGCGAGCCAGCCCGTTACGGGGTGCATGTTCTGAATCAGGCGGCCGTCATAGGCCAGGCGCACCGCCGACACCACGTACTGCATCGGATCCTTGAATTTGTGACCCGCCTGCCCGGCAAGCTCGCGGGACGAAAACAGCGTGCGCAGCACGGCCGCGATATCGCCGTCGGACTCCTGGAAGGTCCGCGCCATGCGTTCCACGAGCGCGGGCGGCGGATCATCGCCCGCGAAATAGACGGCAATCTGGCGGGAAACGAAGCGCGCGCAGGCCCTCTGATGTACCAGCAGGTCGACCGCCTCGGCGACTTCCGCGAAGCCGTGCCGGGTGAGCGGATGACCCAGCAAGGTCTTGGGTCCGAAGTCGTGGCGCGCGGGATTGAACTCGAAGGCACCCTCGCGCATATAGTACGAGCGCAATTGCGGCCGCAGATGCGGCGGCGGTGCGGCGGCGATCCCCACCCCAGTGAGCACCCTCGCCAGCTCCTGCACGTCATGCTGTGAATAGCCCGCATCAACCCCCAAGGTATGCAGCTCCATCAGCTCGCGGGCGTAGTTTTCATTGATGTGACCGACCGCGTTCTGGGCATTGTCCAGGTACTGCAGCATTGCCGGATGCTCCAGCGTCGCCATGACCAGATCGCGGAAATGTCCCAGGGCATGCGGCCGGATTGCCCGTTCGCTGTAATCGGCGAGCAGCCAGCGCACATTGGCCTTGTACTCATAGACGCTGAAATGATTGAGCCAGAACCACACCATCTGCTCTTTGAGCTGGGCCGGTGAGTAGACGGCCCGCAGCAGCTCTCGGCGCCGCGCCTCATAGGCGGCCTGGTTGCCCTGTTCATTGAGCTTCTGCCGAGCGGCCTGCTGCTCGGGACCATCCGGCAACGCGTTAATGCGTTTTTGCTCGGCGGCTAAGTTCACTACCAACCGTGCCGCATCAAACTGGCCAACGCCAAGCTGGGCTAGATCCTGCGCCACCGCAGCCGGCAAGTGTTCATCCGCTGCCCGCAGCTGTACCTCCAGGAAGCCGTTCCGCCCCAGCTTCTGATACTGGGCCAGCACCGCGGAATTGACTCCGAATG
>DATDIL010000055.1:0-4253 GCA_036521075.1 Steroidobacteraceae bacterium
GGATCCACGCAATAGCGCAGGGTTTCCAGTACCCGTCCATGCGACAGCATAGGCAGGAAATCCGCGGCGGGAGCGTCTGGAATGGGCTCCGCCGGCGGCACTCCGGACAGGCGAGCGAGCGTGTAATCGAGGCTGAAGCCGCGGACGGCGAATGCCAGCAGGGTGCCGGACCCCGCGGCCGCAATCAACGTCCAGGACAGGCCGATCAGATCACCGAGCCAGCCCCAGCCGAACGCCCCCAGTGTCAGCGCTCCGTTGTACGAAAGCTGGTAGATCGCCAGCGAGCGCGCGCGGACCCAGGGTGGTGCGATCAATTGCGCGCTCGCCTGAATGACGGAGAACGCCGCCACCCAACCGGTACCGAACAGCGCCATGCCGGCCGCCGCGACCGCCCAGTGCCGGGCGACACCGAGCAGCGCAATCCCGGCGCAGGAGGCCAGGGTCGCCGCGAAGACTGTCCATCCACGGTTTAGCCGGGTGGTGACCGCCGGCAGCAGCATCCCCGAGGTCACCCCACCCACGCCCATAAGCCCGAGGATGAAACCGTACATCCCGGCGCCGAGCCCCAGTTGCTCGCGCACCACCAGGGGCAGCAGCGCCCACGGGGCGGCGGCCGGCAGCGAGTAGCAGAAGGCGCGCACCATTGCCGCGCGCATCGCCGGGGTGTTGCGGACGAAGCGGGTGCCGGCACGCATGGCGGAGAGCAGATGCTCGCGTGGCAGGGCGCTGCGCTGGTCCCGGCGGCGCTTGCGCCAGATCGCCAGCGCCCAGATCACGGCACCGATCGAGACCGCGTAAAGCGCGAACGTGAACCCGGCACCCCCCAGCAGGACCAAAAAGCCGGCCAATGCTGGCCCGAGCGCACGGGCCAGGTTGAAGCCGATCCCGTTCAGCGCAATCGCGGGTACCAGATCGCCGCGCGGGACGAGTTCCGGCACGATGGCGCTCCAGGCCGGGGCGGTGAGCGCCGAGCCGATGCCGATGCCGAACGTGAGGGCCAGCAGCCCCCAGGCGCCGGTCTGGTGCGCCAGGGTCAACCCCGCCAACAGCGCGGCGACCAGCATTGTCCATCCCTGGGTGCCGATCAGGAAGCGCCTGCGATCGACGATATCTGCCAGCGCGCCGCCGGGAAGTGCGAGCAGAAAGGCCGGCAGGATGGTTGCCGCCTGGACCATGGCGACCAGCAGCGGGGCCGGGTCCAGGGAGGTCATCAGCCATCCTGCCCCGGTGTTCTGCAGCCAGGTGCCGAGCGAGGTGACCACGTAGGCGAGCCACAGCCTGCGATAGACGGTGTGGCGCAAGGGCAGGAGGGCGGCGGGCAGACGCATGAGGCTCTCGGCAGTGGGCGGCCAAGGTTACATGGAGCCGCCCGATCGGTTCAGGTCAATTCCGCTATCCACAGGACGGGCTGGCGGCGGGGGATGGAAGTGGTCCGCGGGCTGTTCGGACTCCGCGCCTTTTCGCAATGAGTCCGTTTCATCCCAGGTGTAAGCAGACTGAGCCTACAACCGATTGTCACGGTTTGGTTGTAACCCGGGTGGGGTCATGCAGAGATCTCGGTGGAGCAGGCATTCGTCGCTTGCATCCCGACTGAAACCACGTGATATTGCGTTATGGCAATCGTAATGCATGATCTTGCCGGGGCGGATCCGGCCGTGCGGTTCAGCCCGTATTGTTGGCGCAGTCGCATGGCGCTGGCCCACAAGGATTTGCCGGTGCGGACGATTCCGTGGCGCTTCACGGATAAGCAGGCGCTGGCATTTTCTGGCCAGGGTCGAGTGCCGGTCATCAAGGACGGCAACAAGGTCGTCGCCGACAGTTGGGCGATCGCAACTTATCTAGAAGAACGATACGACGACCGGCCAAGCTTGTTCGGATGCGAGACCGGCCAGGCGCACGCTCGTTTCATCAATATCTGGGCGGATACCGTGATGATGCCTGGGATCGCCCGGATGATCGTGCGCGACGTGTTCGACATCCTGGATCCGAAGGACCGCAGCTATTTCCGCAAATCGCGGGAGGAGCGGTTCGGCATGAAACTGGAACAGGTGCAAGCGGACCGGGAGCAGCGCCTGCCTGCACTACGCACGTCGTGGGACCCGGTGCGGTTGGTGCTGCAGGGTCAGGAATGGCTCGGCGGTGACGATGGGCCGACTTATGCCGACTACATCATCTTCAGTGGCCTGCAATGGGCGCGCTGCGTCAGCCGGTTCGAACTGCTGGCTCCGGATGACCCGATTGTTGGATGGATGGACCGGATGCTCGACCTGTTCGGGGGTCTTGCCCGATCGGCGAAAATAGCCGTCTAACCAACGTCCCAGGACAACCGGGCGGACGCATCCGCCGTTAAATGAGCGATCCGGCCGGCGGCGATCGTCGCAACCGGACGCGAAAATGTGGGATCGACAAGAACCAGGTCCGCACGCTTCCCTTCGGCGATGCTGCCGCGATCGAGCAGGCCAGTTGCTCGCGCCGGATTCGCGGATATCAGGGCCCAGGCGCGCGCCAGATCCAGCACGCCTCGGTCGGCCAAAATAAGTGCCGCACGTAGCATTGCTGGATAGAAATAGTCCGACGACAGCACGGTGCATATGCCGGCTTCGGCCATTCGGGCGGCCGAGGCCCAGCCGATATGGGACCGGCCGCGCACGACATTGGGGCTGCCCATCACGACGAAATCATTGGCGCCTTGCGCTGCGCGCGCGACCGGCTCGGTCATCGGGAATTCGCAGATGCGCGCGCCGTGTGCCCGGAACGCGTCGCGCACGGCTACGCTGGAATCGTCGTGGCTGGCGAGCGAAATGCCGGCAGCGCGAGCTGCCGCACTGATGCGGTCCAGGGCCGCCGGAACCTCTGTCGCGCGGCGGCCTACACTGACTGCAAGCGCGCGAAACTCGTCCAATGCCATGCCGGCGCGTTCGCTGTATTTGGCGGCGGCGACGGGATCTTCGATCTTCCGCAAAATCGACGGCGTATGATCGTTGAAAGCCACCAGATGCACCCGCCCGGCACCGATGTCGGCCAGAGCAGTGTCGAGCGCTTCGAGGTTGTACGCTTCCCATCGCAGATGGGTGCGCATGTCGCAGGTCCATCGCCGTGCGGCCAGGGCGGCAAGGATGGCTCGCCAGGCGGTCAGGCTGCGCAGCCCAGGTTCCCACGACAGCGTCACGCCATGAAACGCGGTGGTGATCCCGTTGGCCAGAAGTTGCGACTCGGTGTCCGCCAGCGCGATGTCGGCCGGGAAATCCACCCCTGGTCGCGGCTGGAGCTGACGTTCGAATGCGTCGCCGTGGATATCGACGATACCGGGCAGCACGAGCAATCCGGTCGCATCGAACAGGATGCCGGGCTGCACGCGATCAATGGCACAGACCAATCCATCCCCGACGGTCACCGCAACCGGCTGCAACCCGGCTTCATGGAGCAGCACGCGGCCGCCGGTGATCGAAAGAGTTTGCATTGATTCGCTCTCAGGGCTCGAAGACGATCTGCACGCGCGGCGTGGGATAGCGCGCTATCCCGAATTCTACCACCGTGCCGGCATGATCGACGTTGATGTTCTCGGTTATCAGCAGCGGGCGATTGCGTGAGGTACGCAGCAACTCAGCTTCTTCCGCGCTCGGCAGGCGGGCGGTGACGCGGGTCATCTGCCGCATATAATCGGGCACACCCACGGCTCTGAGTGCGGCCGTGATGGTCGGCTCGCGCTTCAGCGCGTCCATCAGGCCGCGGAACCGGTTGGCTGGAAAATGATGCGCGGCGAGGCTGACCGGCCGGTCGTCGGCAAACCCGAGCCGCTCCATCATGATCACGTGGCCACCCGCTCGCAGGTTCAGGTGTTTCGCTATGTGCGCATCGGCGGCAATCTCGGTAAGGCGCAGGATGCGGCCGGACGGCTCCCGATTTTGCCGGCGGATCCATTCCGAAAAGCGCGTTCGTGGCTCCACGGCGTACTCAATGACGTCCTCGGCCACGAACGAGCCACGGCCCTGCTCTACGCGCACCAGGCCGCCACGGGACAGTTCCTCCAACGCGCGACGAACCGTGTGTCGATTGACGCCGAAATGGCGCGACAACATCTGCTCGGTCGGCAACTGGCCGCCCGCCGGATACCGGCCGGATGCGATGCCCTGCTGCAGGCGCGTGGCGATCTGCCGCCACAGCGCGACGCCCTGCTGACGCTCGAGCACCTCGTCGGCGATGGAACGCGCAACGGAATGCGCAACGGAATGCAATGTCATTGGAAGTTCACG
>DATDIL010000056.1:0-3995 GCA_036521075.1 Steroidobacteraceae bacterium
GTAGTCGGTATCGGCCTCGGAATATTCATGGCCGCCTCGCACAACCACGGCGAGTTCGTGGCGCACGCGCATATTCTGCTCATCGGCTTCGTGCTCTCGCTCATCTACGGCATCATTCACAAGCTGTGGCTGCCACGGCCGCGACCGGTGGTCGCCAGGGTGCAATTCGTCGTGCATCAGGCGGCCGCCATCACCCTGTCGGTGGGCCTATTCCTGCTGTACGGCAACCTGGTGCCGGAAGCCATGCTCGGCCCGGTACTCGGAGTGGCCTCGGTACTGGTGCTGATCGGCATGTTGATGATGTTCTTCATGGTCCTCGACCGGCGCGCGCAGGCGGCCTGACGGCATCGCGCCACGGCGCGCATTCACGCCGACTTCAGCCAGGATTCCGCCAGGCGCACCCAGGCCGAACCGCCCAGCGGAATCAGCTCATCGTTGAAGTCGTAGGTCGGATTGTGCAGCATGCACGGCCCCGCGCCGTGGCCGGTGAGCCGGTGCTCGCCCGTGCCGTTGCCGATCATGAAATAGGCGCCCGGTTTTTCCTGCAGGAAGTAGCTGAAGTCCTCGGCTCCCATCGTCGGCTCGAAGTCCAGCACGTTGTGCGCACCGACGAGTCCGCCGAGCAGTTCGCGCACGAACTCGGTCTCGCGCGGGTGATTGATCGTCGGCGGATAGTTGCGATGGAATGAGAACTCGCAGCTGGCCTCGAACGCCTGGCAGGTGGCTTCGGCGATCTGCCGCATGCGCCGCTCGATCAGATCCAGCACTTCGGTGCTGAAGGTCCGCACCGTGCCCTGCAGCTCGCAGGTATCCGGCACCACGTTGGTGGCCTCACCGGCCCGGATCATCGTCACCGAGATGACGCCGGCGTCGAGGGGGCGCTTGTTGCGCGAGATGACACTCTGGAATGCCTGCACCATCTGGCACGCGGCCGGCACCGGATCGATGCCGTTGTGGGGCATGGCGGCGTGTGCGCCCCTGCCGCGAATGGTGATCTTGAACTCGCTGCTCGAGGCGAATACGGGCCCGGATCGCACCGCAAAGCGTCCGGCCGCAAGCCCGGGCCAATTGTGCGCGCCGAAGATCGCTTGCATCGGGAACCGATCGAATAGTCCCTCGCGCATCATCTCCCGCGCTCCCCCGCCGCCTTCCTCGGCCGGCTGGAAGATCAGGTAGATGGTGCCATCAAAACTGCGCTGCGCGGACCAGTAGCGCGCGGCCGCGAGCAGCATGGCGACATGGCCGTCGTGGCCGCAGGCGTGCATCTTCCCCGGGTGTGTACTGGCATGCGCGAAGCTGTTGCGCTCGGTGATCGGCAGGGCATCCATATCGGCGCGCAGACCGACCGCACGATCACCGTGCCCGCTCTTCACGATGCCGACCACGCCGGTTTTGCCGAGACCCCGATGCACCGGAATGCCCCAGCCGGTCAGGGTGCCGACGATGAGATCCGAGGTGCGCCGCTCCTCGAAGCAAAGCTCGGGGTGAGCGTGGATGTCGCGTCGCAACGCCGCGATGGCGGCGGCTCCGGCGAGGATGGGTTCGGGCACCCGCTCGAGGTACGCGTCCGCCGATGTTTCGCTCACGATGTGGTTCCCACGGCACCCAGTGTGTGCAGGGCGCGCGCCGCGGCCACGGGTGCGGTCTCGCGCACTGCGGCCATGGCGCACAGGCCCACCGCAATGGCGGCTTCCATGTACCACGCCGGCACCAGCGCGCTGCCGGTGCGGCCGATCAGCCACGCGATGATGAATTGCGTGGTGCCGCCGAACACGCTGATCGCGAGCGCATACAGCAGGCCCAGCCCCCCGGCGCGCACGCGGCGCGGCAACAGTTCGGTGATGGTGGTCAGGATCGGCGCCAGCGCCGTGACGGTGCACAGCGTCAGCAGCGTCGTGCCCACGTACAGTGCGGCGGGCGTGCGGTAATGCACGATGGCGAGGAAGGCGGGCATGGTGCACACCGCCGTCAGCACAGTGAACCCGAGCATGACAGGTTTGCGCCCGATCCTGTCCGACAGGCGGCCGCCGATGAAGGTCATGCAGGAGGCCGCGCCAACCAGGATGGTGGTGACGAACGATACGCGGGTGCTCATCCCCAGCGTGTTGACCGCGTAGGTGGTCATGTAGGTGCGCGCATAGGTGAGTACCGTCCCCGCGGCCAGCAGCCCCAGGCAGACCAGGGCAGTGGCGAGCGGGAACGTGCCGCCATCCTGTGGGGTCACTGATTCGGCCTGCGGCATGTGCAGGGTCTCCGGCAGTGAGCGCCTGATCACGAAGCCCACCGGCACCACGGCGGCGCCGACCAGGAAGGCTATGCGCCACCCCCAGTGGTCCAGGGCCGCCCCGTCGAGCACGCTCGAGAGGCCGAATCCCACCAGTCCCGCCATGATGATGGCCACGGCCTGGGTGGCGGTCTGCAGCGAGCCGTAGAATCCGCGCTGCAGCCGCGGTGCGGCTTCGATCAAAAACGCCGTGGTTGGGCCCACTTCTCCACCCAGTGCAAAACCCTGCACGAGGCGCCAGGCCAGGACCATGAGGGGTGCCGCGACGCCGATCGCGGCATAGGAGGGCGTTAGCGCCACGCCGCACAGGGCAATACCCATGAGCAGGAAGCTCAGCATCATGGCCGGCCTGCGTCCGCGCCGGTCGGCCACGCGCCCGAGCACGACTGCGCCGAGCGGGCGCGTCAGGAATCCGGCGCCGAAAGTCGCGAGCGAGAGCAACAGGCTGGAAAGGGGATTGCGCGAAGGGAAGAAGGTGCGGCCGATCTGCAGGGCGAAGAACGAGAAGGTCAGGAAGTCGTAAAATTCCAGGGCGTTGCCCACGAGCACGGCCGATAGATGCCGCAACGACAACCTGCCTCGATCCTGATCAGCTGGCATGGGCGCCCCCTCCCAAGGCCCGGGCGCAGTATGGCATCAGGCCGCGCGGTGCGCGCTGGACATCAATCCTGCTGCCATCCCCCGCCGAGGGCGGCATACAGTTGCACCAGGGCGAGCCGCTCGTTCAGGCGCGCCTGCGCCAGATCGAGCTCGGAGGCGAAGTAGTTGGTCTCGCTGGTCAGCACCTGCAGGAAACTGGCCCCCCCGTGCTGATAGAGGATGTTCGACAGCCGGTCCGAGTCCTGCGCGGCCGAGGTCAACTGCTCCTGCTGCGCGCGAAATTCGCGTTGCTTCTGATACGCGACCAGGGAATCGGACACCTGCTGGAAAGCCCCGATGATGGTCTGCTTGTAGGCCAGCAGCAGTTGCTCCTTCTCGGCCTCGGCGAGCTGCAGGCCGGCATGCAGGGCCCCGGCCGCGAACACCGGTTGCGTCAACGATCCGCCGACGTTCCAGATCGTCGACTCGCCGGTGAACAGCCGGTTCAGTGCGAAACTTTCGTAGCCGCCGGTACCGGTCAGGGAAATGCTGGGAAAGTAGGCAGCCTTGGCGACGCCGATCTGCGCGTTCGCCGCGATCAGGTTTTCCTCGGCCTGCCGTATGTCGGCACGACGTTCGAGCAGATCCGATGGCAGGCCGGCCGGAACCGCCGGCGGATTGGCGTCCTCGGTGAGCTCGCGGCCGCGAGGCATGTCACCGGGATTCTGCCCGAGCAGCGTGCTGAGCGCATTCTCCTGTTGCGCGACCTGACGTTCGAAGTCGGCGATAGTCTCGGCCGCCGAATAGACGAGCTGTTGGGCCTGCCGCAGGTCGAGCGTCGAGGCCGAGCCGTTCGTGGCGAGCACCTCGATGAGGTGCAGGGAGTGCTGGCGCGAGGCCAGCGTTTCGCGCGAGATCTTGAGCGCAGCATCGAGCTCCCGGAGCTGGAAATACGCGCTGGCCACGCTCGACACCACCGTGGTCAGCACCGCGCGGCGGCCCCATTGCGAGGCCAGCAGGCTCGCCCGCGCCGCCTCCGTTTCGCGCCGGTACTTGCCCCAGAAATCCAGATTCCAGATGACCGACAGGTCTACCTCAACGGCCTTGGCCTTGTAGGCGGGCACGGCGCTGG
>DATDIL010000057.1:0-20839 GCA_036521075.1 Steroidobacteraceae bacterium
AAGTGACGTTCAAGACCCACATCAATCCGGTGATCGGTCGGCAGTTCGCCGAGCAGCTCTCCCGAGAGCAGGTACGGGGACTGATGGAGGCGGCACGCGTGAAGCGCAAACGACCTAAGGGCGAGCACGGAGGGCCGTACGGCGGTGTCGAGGCGGCTCGGACGGCCATTGGAGTCCTGCGCCACATGTACTCCTGGGCCATGGACGAGAGCAAGCTGAAACGCCGCGACAACCCGGCCAGCAAGATCGACAAGAACCTGCCGAAGAAGAAAGCCCGGGACGTCGTGTTGTCCTTGAACGAGGCGCGCATTGTCTGGCAGGCCGCGCAGCTCACCGGTTACCCCTTCGGCACGCACGTGCAGCTGATGTTGCTGACCGGTTGCCGCTGCAATGAGTGGGCTTCCGCGCGCACCAGCTGGATCGATATGAATGAGGGCCTGATGGTGATTCCGGCGACTGCCTATAAGACCAACCATATCCACGTCGTGCCACTGGTGCCGGCGGCGTTTGAGATCTTGAGGGCGATTCCCACACCGCAGAAGGGGGATTACCTGCTTTCGAGCACGCAGGGGCTGGTGCCGATGCAAGGGGTCTCGAAGTATTTCAATACGCGGCTCCCGGATGCGAGCCTGGCTCTGACCGGGACCAAGTTCCCGAAGAAATTCACTTCCCACGATCTGCGTCGAACCGTTGCGACACGGCTGGCCGAGAGCCTGGGCGATGAGGGCGATAAGCTCGTCAGGCGCGTGCTCGGGCATTCCGGTGGCAGCGTGACGGCGATTTACAATCGGTATGGATATGTCAGAGAAATGCGGCGGGCGCTGGAGCAATGGGCGAACGATCTGACCTCGATGTGCGCGTCCGCACGATCGTCGGAGCCCGTGCTCTCGCGGGACGTCGGATTGGTTGGAGTGCGCGCTGTTCCGGCTTAATAACAACTATATATATCAATAGGTTATGTGCTATTATAAATCCCTAACCACGAGGCTTGCATCGTTCTTTCTTCGAAGCTAGTATCTATTCATTATTAATTCATTGCGTAGTAGCCTCATGCGAAAATTAGATCCGGAACAGGTGGTGCAAGCGCTCCTGACCGCTCCGAAGGGGCTTCGCGCGGCGGAAATTACGCGGCGGCTGAGGTGGCGTGTTAGCCAGCCAACGTTTTGGCGCCTTCTCAACAGACTTCGATCGGAAGGTCGAGTCACGGTGGACGGATCCGCTCGCGCGACGCGATATCACGCCACGGAACGCGGCGAAGTGTCATCCCTGCGCAGCCTGCGCCTCCACGAGGCTGTGGCGCAGCGTCTGGTCCGCGACCCCTCGCTGTTAGCCGTTGCTCGCGAGCGCTTGCATCGCCTGCGCGAAGTAAATCCTCATGGGCATGTTTATCACGATCGATGGGCGGCATTGCTTGAGGGGCCCGTGGCAGCGCTCTTGCGAGCACTTACGGAGCCTTCCGAACAGGCGGCGACGATGCGGCAGGAATCTCCGTTTACGACGCTTGTCCCTTCAGAGGAGCGCCGACGTCTTTTTAAGTCAATACGCGCAGCCTAAGCAAGCATGTACCGAAGCCAACTGCAGCACGTCATATTCGAGATCGGGCGGCGCTTCGGCCTCGGGGAGGTCTTCATCATTGGGTCTGCCGCCATTCTGGCCGTGCTGCCAAACCCGCCGGAGGGTGAACTCACTGCTACACGCGATGTTGATGTCATACCGCCCCAGGATGATGAGCGTCTCGCGGACCAAATCTCTTTCGTGCTCGGGGAAGCCAGTGATTTTGATCTCGAGTACGGCTACTACGCCCAAGGCGTGACTTCCCGAACCCCCACCTACGCGCCGCGGGACTGGATGTCGCGAACGATCGCCATCGAGGTGGACCGAATAACGGGGCGGTGCATGGCGCCAGACGATCTTGTGGTGAGTAAACTTGGCGCAGGGCGCGAGAAAGACCTTGCCTTCGCGCGAAGTGTCGCGAACCTTGGTCTGGTAGACCGGCAGAGGCTTCTTGAACGACTTGAGCATGTCGAGTGTTCCGATGCGCATCGAAAGCGCATTGCTGACCGCATAGGCACGCTTTTCTCATGATGGTGATTTTGGGCGATGAGGGCGATAAGCTCGTCCGGCGAGTGCTCGGGCATTCCGATGGCAGCGTGACGGCGATCTACAATCGGTATGGATATGTCAGAGAAATGCGCCGGGCGCTGGAACAATGGGCGAACGATCTGACCTGCGCGCAGGTGTCCGCAGAATCGCCAGCGCCTGCGGCCCCGCGTGACGTCGGGTTGATTGGAGCGCGCGCTGCCCTGGCATGATGTGGTGAGACTAAGACAAAGATCCCAAACCATGGCTCGTCCACTCAATGAAAATCTCGCTGAACTGCCCGCCGGACGGCGCAAGAAGATCAACGCGCGGGCCGCGGAACTTGTCGCTGAGGAGATGTCTTTGCGCGACCTTCGACATGCGCTCGGCAAGACGCAAGCCAAGGTCGCCGCGGACTTGGGCGTTGGTCGCGAGTCTGTTGCGCGCTACACACGACGCACCGACATTCTGGTCTCGACGCTAAGCGAGTTTGTCCACAAAGCGGGCGGGACGCTGGAGTTGACGGTCCGATTTCCGCATCGCAACCCGGTCAAGATCAAAGGCTTTGGAGAAATATCGAGTCGATCTGATAGCCTCGTGAAGACGACACGGGCGAGCAAATCATTAGATAGTCGCCACCGAGATCGCGCACACGCACAGGTGGGGGCGATTCGCCCAAGAACCGTGCGCAAGGAATACGGGGCGGGCGCCGCTGCAGACAATCGATCGGATACTACACTCAGCAGTATTCCTGGGGTAACTGAGTCGAAACCCGGCAAGCGCAAAAAGTCCACTGCAAAGTGAATTGATCGACATATGAGTAAGGTAAATGAAGGAACCCGGACTCGACAGCAGACACCTCGACAAAGCACCCCTGGTACTCGCCGCGGGCCGTCCGCTTGCTGCTGTCTGGCCTGTTGGACACTGATCTGTGCGATGGCCTCTTACGCGGCCACGGATGCCGCAAAGGCGCAGGGTGCGCAATCGGGTTCGGAGCAGACGCTTCAGGAAGTGACGGTCACCGCTCGCAAACAGAGCGATGAACACACGCTCGACAGGGTCATCAGAAGATTCGCAAGAAGGAGACCCATACTCTCACGGTCGACGAGCCGAGGGCTGATAAGCGGCCCAAAGCTCAGGTCATCGATCTAATGTCGGCACTTAAGGCCAGCCTGGGCAAATCAGGTCAGCGCCCGAGGGCTGCACCTCATAAGGCACCCAAGACACGCAAGCGCGCTTAGCGTAGGAACGGCATCGCGGAGCATGCTTCGTGGCGGGAACTAAATCAACCATGCATCGACATGCGCTCTCGCGAGCCATGCCTGGTTCCGTCGCCGAGTAACCCGAACCGGCTCGGTTATGCGCGCCGCACCAACTGTTAAGCTCGATTAGCTCTTTGCGAGTGCGGTCACCGCTGCCTCCGCGACCTTTTCGTCTTGATCCACGGTGCCGCCGCTGGCCCCAACGGCCCCGATGACAGTCCCGTCCTTCTTGATGGGCATGCCGCCGGCAAAGATTACCACCCGGTCATAATTGGTGCTGTTAATGCCAAAGAGCGCGCAGCGCACGATGCGGGCGCGGAAGAGCCGGTGGATTGGGCGACTGCAAAGCGCGATCTCAGCAGATAGGTCGATGCAGTTGCAGATGCTGAAATCGCATCCGCGGCCCTTGACCAAGGCAGGGCGTTATACGCGCAACACGGCGATGAGCTTGGCCACTACTTGCTCGAGTCACTTTTCGCGGAAATCGATCTGCACCATCTCGGGTGACTCATAGCGCAGCCTGAGCCTGCCCGTCCGTCCCGCTGTGCCCCGATACTTCGCGCATCAATGCGGTTGCACCGAAACCATACCTCAGCAAACGCGGATTCCCAATTTGCCTGCGGCTCCCTATTGTTGATGCTAGGGAGACCATTATGATGAAACGGCTAATTGATCTGCGCCTCTTTCTTGGCATGGCGTGTGTTTCCGCAGTCGCTTTTGGGCAGACGCCGCCCGCGTCGGAACAGCCGGTGGCATCGCGGCAGGTACTGCCGGTGTGGCCCGGCACCCCCCCCGGAGCACAGGGCGATACTCTGAAAGAAAGCGTGATGGGGGTGCCCCATACGAACCTGCATCTCGTGCGCAACGTCACCCAGCCCACGCTGACCGTGTTCCCCGCAAGCTCCGGCAGCCATACCAGAACTGCCGTCATCATCGCGCCGGGGGGCGGATTTCGCGTGCTCGCGATCGATCAGGAGGGCTACTGGGTCGCGGAGTGGTTCGCGCAACACGGCATTACCGCGTTTGTACTGAAATATCGTCTGGCGGCTACGCCGCAGTCGGACGACGAGATCCTTCCGGGGGGTCGTGCGCCGCCGCTGCCGGTTGCGGGTGCAGCCGCCGGGCCGCCGCCCGCCGGTTCTGGTGCGCCGAATCCGATGATGATTCCGCTGCCCGCGCGGGCCCAGCCCAATGCCGTGGCGGACGGCTTGCAGGCCGTCAAGCTGGTGCGCTCGAACGCAGCGAAATGGGGAATCGCGCCGGACCGCGTGCTCTTCATGGGATTTTCGGCAGGCGGGGCGCTCACCGTAGGAACGATGCTCGCTGCCAATCCCGCAGAGCGCCCCAACTACGTGGGCGTTATCTACGGCGGACCCCTAGGCGGGCCCATGCCGATCATACCGCCCCATACGCCTCCCGCATTTCTGGCAGTGGCCGGAGACGATCCGGTCGCGGCTGCCGTGGAGATCAAATTCTTCGAGGCCCTGCGTGCGGCTAAAGCAACCCCGGAACTGCACGTGTACCGCGTCGGCCAGCACGGCTTTTCGATGATGCATCGGGGTACCAGCGATCATTGGATCGACGAACTTTATTGGTGGATGTCATCCTATGGACTGAACGAGCCGTGAGCCAGAGAGTCATGCCGGACACGGCGTGAATGATGGTTGGGTGGTACTCGCGCATCCCGTCCTGCAATAGCTGATAAGGCATATTGGCGGCAGTCTTTTCGCAGCTCGCCGAATCGACACCGGATTTCAGGCCGAAAGCGCGCAGTGCCGCGGTTGCCGCAATCTTGAAGTGCCGCCGACGGCGGGATTCGACGCCGTAACTGTTGCGATACGCTTGGATACAACCTTGCTGAATCGCATGGCTGCGCTGCGGGCCGCCGATGAGCCGCGCTATCAGATGGGGCCCGGCTTCCTTGTCCTCCGCGGCTTCCGGTTTGATCGGGCCCGTGACACTGCTGAGCGTCGCGCGATTGCCGTTTCCCGAGGGGCAGCATTAACCTGGATCGGCGATATGTCCCGCGAGCTTGATGCTTCGACGGCGCATTTCTCGTCTTGATCCGGATGATCGCCGCTGATTCCGACGGCGCCGTAATTGTTCCGCGCGCCCCCGGATCAGCACTCCTCCTGGTGTGGGGATCAGGCGCCCCTCGGCTGCGTCTATCAATGCTCCGACGAACACCCGAGACGTTTCGGCCATCTGCGCTAAAGCCCGGCTTCCGGTCCCATGCCAAGGGAATCGCAGGCTTTTCCCCGCGCGATCTGCGGCCGGAGGATGCCGGACTGATCCTGGCGCATCAAGGCGAGGAGATGGCCACCGCTATCGGGCACTGCAACTGTGAGCGGCTTCCAGCCCAGTTTCGTACCTGGCCAATACACCGTGAATGATGCGAGCCGCACTCTCCAGTGACAGGCCCTCTATCGGCCGCCCCGGCACCTCCTAGAACCGGATGTCCGCCGAAAGACCCACCTCGCGCAGCGACTGCTGACCGACCCAACCGGAGACACCGGAGATGGCGCCCGTCGGCAGGAATGGCACGACGCCGGGCGGAATGAACGCCGGACCGCCGAATATCGTGAGGGGCTGGTGGGTATTAGTGAGGTTACGCGCGAAGAGGCCGATGCCCCAGTGACCATCGCTCGAGCGCAGATCCAGGTGCGCTCCGACATTCCACTGTCCGGGATACACGAAGCGTGGATCCGGACTGTAGCCCAAGCGCATTTCGGACTTGTACGTCACATCGGTGCCGATATTCCCTGTAAAGATGCCCAACGGGATGCTGTAATTGCCGGTGAAAGTGAACTTGTTCTTCGGTACACCGACCAGCTGCAGACCGGCCATCGACAGCGTCCCGCCGGTCAGATTGTTTGGATCGAAGCCGCGATAGCCGTTTGGATAAACCGCGTCGTCGTAGATGTAGCCGGCCGTCAGCTGCAGCTGCGTTACCGGCCGACCGTTGATACCGATCTCCACCCCCCGGGTCGTCGCGTCAACGGAATTGGGTGTGCAGGCCAGCACGCCGACCGGCGAAAGTCCGCAGCTCTGGCCTTGGTAATTGCGATCCTGAGTGTCGAACAGCGTCAGGTCCATCCCCAGCCGATTGTCCAGTGCGATGCCCTTGATGCCAAGTTCGTAGGACAGCGGGATCTCCGCTGCAACAACGATGGCAGGCGTACTCGCCGTGGCGGCCTGTGCCTGTGGCCCCTTGTAGCCGCGCACGACCGTGAAACGCCCGGTCCAGTGCGGATCGATCTTGTACAGCACGCCCAGCTTGCCCGATACATTGTTCTGGGTGATCCCCAGCGAGGTCGCGCCGGCATTGCCGGCACTGCCGGGCTGCAACTCCAGCGGCGAGGAGTAGTCGTTGATTGATTCGTAGGTGTACCGGGCTCCGGCGATCAGCCCGAGTGCATCGGTCAGGTAATACGTCGCCTGTCCGTACAGCGCTGTGGAGACGGTTGTCGTCTGCGTCAGCGGCTCGGTCGTGCCGAGCTCGAAGGGCGGGAATGGCAACTGGATGTGGAAGAAGGCATCGGGAGTTCCGTAACCCAAGGTGAGATAGTTCGAATAGTAAATTCCACTCGTGTATTCCACGCGCTCCGCCGGGTTCGATGTCAGCCGCAGCTCGGCAGAATATTGTCGACTGGCCGTAAGGCCGCCCGTCTGCCAAATCTGCGGGATCTCCTCTGGAACAGCCTGGATGTCCTGGGAATCTGGGCCACTTTCATCGCGTCGGTAAGCCAGAATGGACGTGAGCGTAGCTGCGCCGAGATTATAGTCGCTCTGCACTGACAGGCCGTAGTTGGTATCGCTGGCTTCCTCCGGATGGCTGGCGCAGCGATCCTGGTTCGCAAAACCCGGCGTGATGCCGCAGGCCGCGAGCTCGGCGGTCAGCTCAGGATTGGCGTACGCGTAGGTGAATGAAGCAATGGAGCCCCCCTCGGCGCCGTGTTGCACGGTGCGCTCCCAATCCCCAATCACGTTGACCTGCAGGGCGTCAGTTGCTTTGAGCAAGTAGCGTGCACGCAGCGCGAAGTTATCCGCCGAGTCGTCCTGGCCGGTGTAGCTATTGTGCTGTACACCCCGGTTGTCATCGACATCCCCGCTCACCCGCAACGCCGAATCGGCGCTCAGCGGCAGATTGACGACTCCCTGGACGGTCTGCTGTCCGAACTCTGAGCCTGCAGTACCCTTGTCGGCGTAGTCACCGTGCCAGCTGGTGTGAAAACCCGACGGGTCAGGCGGATTGGTCAGAATGTTGATGACGCCGGCAGAGGAGGTGAGTCCGAACAATGTGCCCTGTGGGCCCTCCAGTACCTCAATGTGCTGGATGTCAAAGAGATTGCTGATATTGACGTTGCCCTGCGAGATGCCGTCGACGACGACGCCCACCGCGCCTTCGGCCGAGCGGGTGAAGGACTGCGTTCCGATACCGCGGATTTGGCCGCCACCGCCAGGTCCGCCAAATGCCTGGATCATCTCCAGCCCGGGCGCAGTCTGCGAGAGTTCCGCTATGTTGTAGACGTGCTGGTCCGCAAGCTGCTGGCTGCCGACAACCGTCACCGCCACGGGCGCGTCCAGCAGGGTTTCGGGGCGCCGCTCAGCGGTTACGACGATCTCCTGGAGGGTGTCAGAATTCGCATCCGTCGAGCTACCGGTTGCGGGGGGCGGAGTCTGCGCCTCGCTGGCTGCGGCTGCTGCGAGGATGGTCGCCGCCAGCGTGCACGTCAAGCCGGTCCGCGATCTGTTGGTCCTTATCATCGAGCGCCCCCCCTCAAAACACGCATGAGGGTCTGGACTGGTCAACCCTCCTGATGCGAGGTTATGGGCACGCCATTGACCTGGGAATCAGATTGTGCGGAGGCGTGGATTCGGCTGGACCGAACGATGGCCACTCATCGCGAGTGTGCGTAGGCGATGTCTTTGGGTCCGCCGAGCATATAGCTAAGCGGCGTATGCAGCCCTTTGAGCGCGGCTTTGGTGAGATCCATTCCTGGGATCGGAGTGGCGCCCGCATTGAAGCTGCCGCTGTTGTGGATGAGGACTGCGCGCACCCGCGGCTCTGCCGCGACCTGCAGGGCCTGCAATCCGCCGCAGGTCCAGGCCGACACTGCGATCCAGCGGGAATTGATATGACCAAAGTAGTGGCTGCCGGGGCGCATATTTTCCTTCAGCGCCCAAATCGATCGCTCCGGTGAGGCCGGCGGTCTTCGTGGCCGGTGGCGCAATTGCGGCCCCGGGAGCGGGCATGGCTTCGTTGGCATGCTGCGGCACACCGACAGATCGGCCTGTCGGTAGAGCACGTGATCGGATAGGGAGTAATCCTCTTCCTTCAGTGCCGGATATTTTCCCGTGCCGACGGTATCGGGCATTTTGTTGAATGCTGCCATCTGCGTGCGCATTTCGGCCGGATCAAATGCCGCGCCATTCGAGCAGCCAGCAAAGGAATTGTGACTGGCGGGACGACCATAGAAGCTCCTTACGATGCGCTTGGCGGTAGTCGCCACACTGTCGAGCGCCGTCTGCGCATACTCCAGCCGCGCTTCATAGTCATGCCCGGAGGTAACCGTGCCCTGTCTCATTGGATCGACATTGATGGCGTCGTGACCCGTATCAGTACGGACCACCGCGGAACCCCTGCTTCAGCGCGGTGGGCATACTCGGCTGCAGCGGTCCGATCGCGAGACCGAGTTCAGCGTTGGTCCCGCCGCCTCCTTGAAACAGAAAACGGCCGTTCCAGTCGAGCGGCAGGCGCAGGCGATGCTTCACGGCATAGCGCTGCCCATTCGTGCCGGTGCGCTCGCGCAGCACGCCGATCACTTCGCAGTGCGCGGGCATCGACGGAATCGGCCCCAGCCAACGCGGAGCCGCGGGGTCTACCCCGCGCCTCGGCGCGACGGTTGAGCTTCGCGGTGAGGTTAGGCGGTGTGGGCTCAGCTAATGCGTTGCCCGTCAGCCGCATGAGCTCGCGACAGCGTGTCCGGCCGCATCGGCCGCTTGGGGGGCGGGACCGCCGGTGTGGCCCACGCGTTCACCGCGATGCCGGTCGACGCCAATGCAGCGCAGATCCATGCGTTCATCGTCAGTCTTAGTTTCGCACGAGCGATTGCTGGAAGAGAATTTCGCGCGAAGATCGGCCAACGCGTATTTCGTATTTTCCCGTTGGGGTGTACCAGCGGTGTGCCCTCGCATCCCACACTTCAAACGCCCGCGTAGGCAGCGGCATATCGACGGAGCGGCTCTGAGCGCCGGCAACGATCACGGCTTTGAACGCCACCAGCCGCTGGGGAGGCTCGTGTGCCGTGGCTGGGAACGTCAGATACACCTGGACTACTTCCTTTTCCGGGCGCGTGCCGAGATTGGTGACTGTCGCCCTGACGTGCGGCTGTGACGAACCTCTGGAGACGTCGATATGATCGATCCGCATCGGTGTATAGGTCAGCCCCTGTCCGAAGCCGAACAGCGGGGCTGATCCGGTCGCATCGAACCACCGGTGCCCGACCAGCAGATCCTCATCGAAATGCGCCGCATCGAGGGCGCCATCCGCGCTGACTGTTCCTGGATAACGGCGAGGGGTGGAGACCGGACCTTGTGTATCGCTGAGTGGAAAAGTCAGGGGTAGCCGCCCTCCCGGGGTTGAATCCCCGAACAGCAGGGCGGCGCTGGCCTTGCCGAAAGCATCTCCGGCGTACCAGGTCTCGAGGATTGCCGCGACCTGCTTTGCCCACGGCATCGAGATCGGACCGGCGGTGCTCAATACGACGATGGTGTGGGGATTGGCTGCGGCAACTGCAGATATCAGCTCGTTCTGATCCGCCGGGAGTGCAAGTTCGGTGCGATCGGCGCCCTCACCATGCCGATCCGCCGCGAAAACGATCGCCACATCCGCCGCTTTCGCTGCCGACACCGCCCGGGCGATACGATCATCCGGTTCCGACCAACCCAGCTGCAGGAGGGTACCCATCGTGGTTCCCATCATCGGAACTCCCGGTAGCGGCGCCGCTGCGCGGGGCGTGAACTCCACGCGCAGCTTCACGGGCTGGTCCTTCTCGAGAGCAGCGGAGGCATACGCTACTGTGCCAAAGTCGACGCGCTCGAAATGCGCCACCAGCCGATCATTCAGATAGAGGCGGGCGGTGCCGGCTCCCGATAATGTGAAGTGGTGAATTCCGCTCAGCCGCGGCGTCAGTGTGCCAGACCACCGTGAGGACCATCCATTATTCCCGGGCAGGTGGGCGACCGGTGCAGGGCCCTTGATGGCCACGGCAGTATCGGCCGCCATGGCGATGGCGGGTCCCGTGAAGTTAAGACTGGGATTCGCGAAATACTCGACCCGCAGGCCCGCGCCACCCTGCGGCGTGCGCAACACCGCGGTGGGTACCAGGGGCAGCGCGTCGAGTCCCAGCGAACCTCGGACATAGGTGATGCGCATACCTTGGCCGGCACGGCTGCGCAGGGCATCGATAGCGGGAGTCACCCGCGTGGGCTCGATATATGCCGATCCCGATGTGGACGCCTGCGGCTTCGGCCCAGCTTGGGCGCCGAAGACAGCAATGGTCTTCGTATCCTTGGACAGCGGCAGCGCCCGATTCACATTGCGCAACAAGACAGCGCCCTGTTCGGTGACTCGCAATGCAATCTTCTGCAGCTCGTCCGCGGTCACTTTGGTCTCATCCGAGTGCGCATCGGCTGCTTCAGCGGCAAACATCACCACGAGCTTGCGCCGCACCATATCATTAAGGCGTTCCAGGCTTACCTTGCCGGACGCGACGGCCTCACGCAGGCTGATACCTCCAGGAATTGCGCCCAATCCGAGCGCAGCCCCCAGATCTGCACCGGGGGCGCCCGATGGTCCAGGTCTGGGAGCGCGCCCGAAGTTACCTGCGTCAAGACCTGCATTGACTGCGGCGATCACGCTGCGCTGGGCGTCCGGAAAATCCGGTGCTACCGTTCCACGAAATCCCCACTCGTTTTTCAAGATTCCCAGCAAGAATGCGTTCTCGCAGGCATAGACGCCGTTGATGCGTGGAAAGGCGCACATGACTCCCAGTGCGCCCCCCTGCGTGATTGCTTCGCGGAATGGTTCGAGGTAGATCTCGCGGACGGCCCGCTCGGACACCAGGTTGTTCACCGCCGGATGGAGTCCGAACGGCAGGTCACCCGTGCGGCCCTGCTCCTGTTCATAGACGGCAAAATGCTTCAGCGTCGCGGCGACTCCCTGCTCCTGCACGGCTTGAACAACGGCTGCGGCCATGACTCCCGACAGCAGCGGATCCTCGCCGAAAGCCTCGGGCACGCGTCCCGAGTGCCAGGTGCGGGCAATGTCCACCGTGGGACCTAACATCTGACGGATCCCGGCGGCGCGGAACTGCGCGCCCAAGGCACGGCCCTGCGCGGCTGCGACATCGGGATCAAAGCTCGAGGCGACGGCAAGGCCGTCCGGCAGACTTGCGGCCAGAGGCACGTGCACCGGTCCGGCCGGTCCGTCCGAAGCGCTGATATCCGTCAGCCCGTAGCTTTTGAGATCACCCTGCAACAGCGCGATTTTCTCCTCCGCACTTTTCAAACTCGTGATGAGCGCTTCCGCGCGGCATTGCACCGACAAATTCGGGTCGAGCCAGGGGCGCGCATTCCCGGTTGGCTGCGGGCAGGCGGACGATGCCTCAACAAGCGCTGGCGACAGCATCACGAGCCCGGCCACCACCGCGCGCCACACCCTAAGATATGAGCCCTGAGTTGATTTCACTGGTTTTGCACAAATGCCAGCAGGGGATCACTCAGGGACACGTCACCGGTGTTGACGGCATAGACCTGCGTCAGATGGTTGTGGCCCCGGATGACGCGCAATTCCGGGCTGTAACCGTGTTGGGTGACAAGCCTTGCAAACAGCTCTCCGGCCTGAATCTGCATGCCCACCGGATCGAGCTCGGCGTAGGTGATCAGCAGGCGCGCGGCGGGCGGTGCATCGATCAGCTCCACTGTCGACATTGCCGGATAGCGGTCAAATTCGGGGCCGAAGTATGCCTCGTTGCGCGGATCGGGAGTCGCTACGCCGAATTGCGCGCGCGCCAGTAGCTCCAGCTGGGCGTTGTAAACTCCCGATATCAGGACCACCCCTGCGACATGAAGCCCCTGCGGCGGATGGAAGCGATGCACCAGCGTCGCCGCCGCCACGTGCGCCGCGCCGGCAGACTCCCCGACAAGAAAGATGCGTCCCGGGTCTACACCGAATCGAGTCGCGTGCTGTCGCATCCAAGTGTAGGCGGTGATCACATCCTCGGCACCCGCGGGCCAGCGATGCAGGGGCGCCAGGCGGTAGTTCGCCACCGCCGTTACGATTCCCGCGCGCGCAAAGCACTGGCCGAAATTCTCCCGCTCGGCTTTGTCGCCTCGGACGAACCCGCCCCCGGGCATTACGATCACCAAGGGTCCTGGGGCTGACCAACCAGACTTGGGCTGGTAGACATCGAGGCTGTGACGCTCGTCGCTCCCATAGCGGATGTCGCGGGACACCCGTACGCCCTCGCGGGGCTGCTGCTCAAGAAGGGATTTGTAGAGCGACTGCGTGAAGGACATGTCCAGCACCGCACCACGGGCGCGAATGCGCGCTTCCAGGTCGACAGGTCCCGAACTAACCGGATGGTTCATGGAAGTGTCAGCTTTAGGACAACATCGCCGGAGATTTGTGGAACCGGCCGTCTTTCATGATTGCGATTAGATTCTGCTGATCCTGCAGGATGCTGATGTCACGGGTCGGATCGCCGCGGATTAGGAGCAGGTCCGCAAGATAGCCGGGCTTGATCTGGCCTAGTTCATTTGGCATTCCCATGATCTCTCCTCCGTAGCGGGTCACGGCGACCAGGGCTTCAACGGGTGAGAACCCCAGGTACCGAACGAAAAGCTCCAAGTCGCGTGCATTGCGACCATTGGGGTTGAACGGAAAGCCATAATCTCCGCCGGGTAAGAGGCGCACCCCGCGGCGCACCAGTTCGGGCCCGAGTCTCTTATGTTGCTCGAGGACGTTCGCCGCGTCGGCCTTCATGTGGCTCATGTCGAAGTGCGGCGGAGGTATCGCGTCCAGCGTGGCCTGCACGATTCCAAGCGTGGGGGCGATGAAAATGTCGGCCTTACGCGCGGCCAGCATGTCGATGGCCTCGGCATCGGCATAGGTGCAGTGATACAGCACCCGGAATCCATTCCGAACGCCCATCTTGATGGCTTCCGCACAATGAGCGTGCCCCGTCAGCCATACCCCGCATTCCCGCGCGGTCTCGCCTGCGGCCCGGATTTCCTCCTCCGAGTACAGGGTCTGCATCGAAGCGCCTGGCTTCAGCGCGCTTTCGCCCGAGAGCAGAAACTTTACGATTCTCGCGCCGCTTGCGGCGCATTCCCTCACAAAGGCGCGGATCGCTTCCGGCCCGGTGCCGTGTCGCGCAGCGGCCTCACCCGCCAGGTAGTCAGTCTCGTTCGGTGGCTCGCGTTCGATCGAAGCAGGCAGGAGTCTTGGACCTGGCAATTCTCCCGCACCGATCCGAGCCGCAAGCGTAATTTCGACCGTCTTGCCCAGTGCACCGCCTGAATAGGCGCTGGTGAAGCCATGATCCAGAAGGATTCGCGCGTTACGCGCGGTATTCGGCGCCAGCTCCTCTGGCGGTAGATTCATCCCCGGGACAAATCTCTCCACGGAGCTTGGCCAGCTCAAATGGGCGTGCGCCTCGGTCATTCCCGGCATGAGTGTTGTGCCGTGCCCGTCGATCACCTGCAGGCCGGGCCCCGCCGGGGCGGCGTCCGCGGTTCGGACGACATCGACGATGCGATTGCCCTTGATCAGCACCTCTCCCGGGAAGGGGGCCGCGCCACTGCCGTCAAATATCTGGACGTTTCTGAAAAGTATCATTTGTAATGACGCTAATGGAACCGTGCAGAGGGGGGAATTCGATTCGCCGGACACGTACATTTGGCGGCGCCGAATGATGCAAGGGATCTCCCGGGTGCTAGCTCTTTACCGCCGTCAGCACCGGTGGAGCACGCTTTGAGGAACTCTCTGCGGCGGATCTCAAGGCATCCAATAACCAGGCCCGCCCGGGGTCGCGGTCCCGGTACCGGTGCCACTGGACCATCTCTACCAGTCGTGGCATGACGACCGGCGAGGGTAGGATTTTCAGTGGCAACGCACGCGCATAGGCAAGCGCGAGCCGGCGATGCATGATCGAGATGCGTTGCGTGCCCACCAATAAATGCGGCACGCTGTTGAAATTGGTGGCAATGACCTGCACTCGCCGCCGATGCCCGAAGCGCTCGAAGAACCACTCATCGATGGTCGGTGGGCGCAACGTTCCGATGCGGGTCACCACGTGCCCGAGCTGCAGGCACTGCTCCATGCTGATCTCATCGCCGACGAGCGGGTTGCCGCTCCAGCACACACACACATAATCGTCCTCGAACAGGACTTCAGCGGGATGTTCCTGGCGGATGAAATTTTGGGGCAGCACCAGAAAGTCGATCTCGCCCCGATTCAGGGCCGCCCAAGGTTCATTTTCATTGCCGATCAACTCGATGGTCACCCCCGGCGCCTCATTCTGCAGGCGTTGCAGCGCGGCAGGCATAATCACCGTCGAGACATAATCGGACATCATCAGCTTGAAATTGCGCTTGGAGCGCAGCGGATCGAACTGCGGCCTGATATCGACCGTCGCCTGGACATGTAGCAGGCAGTCGCGCACGCTAGCCGCGAGACTTTCGCCCAGCGGAGTCGGCATCATGCGCCGGCCGATCTGCGTCAGTAGCTCGTCCTCAAAATACAAACGCAAGCGGGCCAGTGCGCCGCTCGTGGCCGACGGACTCAAGTTCAGGCGCTCGGCGGCGTGAGTAATACTGCGTTCGGTCAGCAGTATATCCAGCGCCACCAGCAAGTTCAGATCGAGTCGATGCAGATTCACCGGGCGATTCTAGTCCCTTCGTGAGCGCGGACGCCAGATCCCCGAGGACGATGCGGTCGAGCCGAATGCTCGTATCGGAACAACCCCATTCCCAGGGATACCCGCAGCTGATTATGCTTTGCGGTTTGATGACCGGCATGGCGGCGCCGACCCGATGAGCAGTTTCGAATACGATGTGGCCATTGTCGGATGCGGCCCGGTGGGCGCGTTGGCAGGCAATCTTCTGGGCAGAGCCGGGCTGAGCACCTTGGTCGTCGAGTCCGAATTATTGCCGCATCCCCTGCCGCGGGCAGTACATGTCGATCACGAAATGATGCGCCTGTTCCAGGCCGCCGGCGTCATCGAAACGATCGCGCAGGGCATGAGGGACACTGATGGTCACCTGCACATCGGCGCCGACCACGGTGTGATCCGCTACATGGGCACCATCGGGCGCCCCAGGCCCTTTGGCTGGTCCAGTGATTACTTCTTTTACCAGCCGGAGCTGGAGGCCCGATTGCGCGCCGCCTTGGAGGCGTATCCACAAGTGCAACTGTGCCTGGGAACCTCCTTCGCGGCCCTTTCGAGCGATGGGGCGGGGGTCTCGCTGTCCCTGCGCAGCGGAATGCGCGAATGGCAAACGAGGGCCCGTTGGGTATTGGCCTGCGACGGCGCCAGCAGTCCGGTACGAAAGGCGCTCGGGATCGAGCTCGAAGACCTCGGCTTTGATGAGCCGTGGCTGGTCATCGACGCCGAAGTCGAGGGGCCCGTGCGCTTTCCGGAACTGTCGGGCGTTCCCGCGGGCGCCAATCTGCAGCGGCTCTCGGTCATGATGTGTGACCCGGAGCGACCGGCAACGATTGTGCCGGGTAGGGGAAATCATCGCCGCTGGGAATTCATGCTGTTGCCGCAGGAGATTGAAGCCGAAGCTGTGGCGCCGGATCGGGTCGCAGAGCTTATCGATCCATGGCTTCGGGGTGTTCCCCACCGGATGGTGCGCGCGACCACCTATCGTTTCCACGGACTGATCGCCCGACAGTGGCAGGCCGGTGCGGTATTTCTCGCCGGCGATGCCGCCCATCAGACTCCCCCATTCTTCGGTCAGGGCATGTGCCATGGCATGCGCGATGTGGCCAATCTCGCCTGGAAGCTCGCCCTCGTCAAATCAGGCGGTGCACCTGAAAGCTTGCTCACAACCTACCAGCTCGAGCGCGAAACGCATGTGCGGAAAATCATCGGCGCCGCAATCGACGCTGGCCGCTACATCTGCGTCCTCGACCGGCAGGCGGCATCGCTGCGGGATGTCGCCATGCGCAAGAAGGCGAAGCTCGCAGTGCCCACGACAGCGGCCGATCTCATCCCCGCCTTGGCGGATGGCGTCATTCTCCAAGGATCATCGGGCGCCGGGGAGCGATTCATCCAGCCTTGGGTGACGCGCGGTTCCGGGCGTGCGCTGCTGGATGAGGTGACCGGCGGCGGATGGCGCCTCTTCGTCGGCACTGTAGAGGCGGCGGAGGATGCGCGCCGGGAACTTCGCAAGTACCCGCGGCTGCCTGCTATTTCGGTGGTGCCGATCCCGCAGCTCACTGATGATGGCGCGCTCACCGGGTGGCTGCTACGGCACGGCGCGCATGCGGTGCTGGTGCGGCCAGACTTCTATGTATTTGGAACGCTCAGCGGCTCAGCTCCAGTTGAGCGACTACTGCACTCTCTGTCTGAGGCGCTGGGTATATGGAGGAAGCCATGAAGCTCAGGAGCATCGAACTTGCATTGCCCGAGGCGTCAAAGGCGGTCGCTTTTTTCACCGATATCTGGGGATTGGCGCTTACGGAGGTGCGCTCGGGTATCTCCTATCTGCGCGGTTCTTCAGGGCTTGCCTATCTGGTGTCCCTGCAGGAACGGGAGACCCCGTTTGTCGTTAGCACGACTTTCACCTGCGCACAGGAGGAGCTGAAGCAACTCTGCCACCGGGTGCACGCCGCTGGTTGGCCGTCGACGCCGACGGACTCGACCGATCCGGGAGCAGGTCACGGACTCCTCGTCGAGCTGCCCGAGGGCGAACTGTTTCGCTTTCTCGCCGGGACGACCGAGCAGCCGGCCATCACCGCGAAAGATCTGCCGGTGCAGCTGACGCATGTGGTACTCAATTCTCAAGATGCGGAAGCCAGCGCGAACGGCGCAGAACAGGTGCTTGGCTTTCGCGTGTCGGATCGCACCAAGGGCATGGTATTCGCGCGCTGCAATGACTCACATCACAGCATTGCCTTTGCCCGCGCGGGGTTCAGCTCCCTCAACCACATTGCATTTGAGATGCAGGATCTCGATTCAGTGATGCGCGGCATCGGGAGGCTGCGCGATCATGGCTTCACGCCGGCGTGGGGACCCGGCAGGCACGGGCCCGGCGCCAATGTATTCGCGTATTTCATCGCGCCCTTCGGAGCGGTCGTAGAATTCTCTACCGCCGTTGCGAAAGTCCCCGCTGACTATCGCGTGGGTACGCCAGAGGACTGGACTTGGCCGCCCGGACGGATCGACCAATGGGGGATATCCGCCAAGGACATGGCCCAACTCGGGCCCGCGGAGCGTCTGTTCGTGTTCAAACGCGAATGGACTGCCCAGAGGGAACTCAAAAAATGAAATACTTGAGCTATTGCCGGCCAGATGGCCGCGCGAGCTTCGGGAGGACGGACGGCAATGAGGTCATCGATTTGCGGGGCAGCGGCCCGGTAGCTGATCTGCGCGCGGCGCTGGAGGCGGGCGTACTGCATGACCTGCAGGATGGCGAATCCTTCAAGTTGTCGCAACTGGTGCTACTGCCGCCGATTCCGAACCCGGGTAAGATCCTGTGCGTCGGCCTGAACTACGAGACGCACCGCAAGGAGACCGGTCGGGCCGCGGCAAACCATCCGGCGATCTTCACACGGTTCGCGGATACTCTGATTGCCCACCGTGCATCGCTCGTGCGGCCGAAGGTGTCCACCGATTTCGATTATGAAGGGGAACTTGCCGTGGTGATCGGCAAGGGTGGCAGAGCGATCCCACGAGACTCGGCGCTATCCCATGTTGCAGGCTATGCCTGCTTCAACGATGCTTCCGTCCGTGATTGGCAGCGGCACAATATCCAGTTCACACCCGGCAAGAACTTTCCAGGCACAGGAGGGTTTGGCCCATGGATGGTCACCCCGGATGAGGTGGGGCAACTGGCGGCGCGCAATGTGGTCACCCGGCTGAATGACCAGATCGTTCAAAGCCAGAGCGTGGCGGAAATGATCTGGCCCGTTCCCGAGATCATCGCATATATCTCGGTGTTCACGGCGCTTGCTGCCGGAGATGTCATTGCCACGGGTACACCGGGTGGTGTGGGGTCGAAACGGGTACCGCCGCTGTGGATGAAAGCAGGGGACAGCATCAGCGTTGAAATCGAAGGGATCGGTCAGCTCATCAATAACGTCGTCGACGAGACCTGAGGACGGCGCCAAGATTCATCGCGGAGGACAGATGCGGATCACAAATCGGGTATTGGTCACTGTGTTTATCGCCGCGTTCGCTATTGCGACCTGCGAGGCGTCCAGCAACCGGTGGATTGCGACGTGGGCGAGCAGTCCGCTCGCAGGAAAAATTGTCGTCCCTGGCGTTTCGCCGGACAAAATTCCGCCTTCGCCAGTTCTCAAGGGCACCGTGCGCTATCGATTGCCGCTGAGCCAGGGCGGCACCCGCCTGATCCTGCGCATCACCAACGAGGCAAATGCGCAGCCGCTGACGTTGGGCGCTGTATCCGTGGCGATTGCAGACGCCGGTCTTGCGGCGCACGCTGGTACGATTCGCCGGGTGACCTTTGGGGGTAGGTCGGGTGTGATAATCCCCGGCGGAGCGCCCGCATTGAGCGACCCGGTCATTCTATCGACGCGATCGGCACAGGCCGTGATCGTCAGCATATTTTTGCCGAACGATACCGAGTGTCCGCTGGGACAACGAGGGATTCAGGCAACAATCCTGACGGGGCGTGACGCTACGCAGTCTGCGACCCGGGACGGAGAGCGCCCGACGAATGCGCGTACCCTCGTCAGCGCTGTTCTGGTGGACGGCGCACCGGACGCAAAAACGGTGGTCGCGTTGGGCGATTCGATCACGGATGGCGCAGTCACGGATTCACCGGACGTTCGGGGTTGGCCGGGACACTTGGCTCTGCGACTCTTGCACGCAAGCGGGCAAGCACACTTCGCGGTTGCAAACGAAGGGATCGGCGGCAACGGCGTCCTGAGCAACATCATAGGCCTCAACGCGCTGGCACGTTTCGATCGCGACGTGGTCTCCTTGCCCAATGTGACTCATCTCATCCTGCTGGAAGGCATCAACGACATCGGCTTCGCGAACTCGCCTGATAGTTCAAATCGCGGCCCGATAGTTGATCCCAATGTGCTCATCGGTGCCTATCGACAGATAATCGCCCGCGCTCATCTGCATGGCATCAAGGTGATCGGCGGAACTTTGTTGCCGTTCGAAGGTTCGATGTACTATTCCCCGGCGGGGGATAAGGTTCGCCAGACCGTCAACGAATGGATCCGTTCAGGGTCCGGCTTCGATGCAGTCGTGGATTTCGATCGCGCACTTCGTGAGCCGATGGAACCGAGGAAACTCGCCGCAGCGTACGATTCGGGCGATCATCTGCATCCCTCCGATGCCGGATATAAGGCGATGGCGAGCGCGTTTTCGTTGCGGATGTTTTCTGCGAATTAGCTGCTTGTCGCTTACGCTTCGGCAGCGGACGGCAACGAGCTTGTCGACCTACGATGGGCCGAGCGCGCGGCGCTCGGCATTCGACTCTCGTGCAGGACCGCTCGCGGTGACTGGCAGACGGGGCACCATCCGGTGACGGATTGCGCCATTTCACTGTTCTCAAAATTTGCATTCGTAAAACAGACGAATAGCCATCCGCTGTGGCTGGTTGATGTAAGCCTGGGGACCCCGGAGATTAGGAAGCAAAGACCGCCAAAACTGCCAGGCGGCGTTCATCCGCGGTTGATCATCGGGATGAATATATCTATTCAGGCAGTCGCGCTTGGAAAAATCCGTATCGGCGATAAAGCCGCGACCATCCAGCTTCCACATTTGGGTCCACCATCGTCATATCCCTGCGCTCGAGCAACTGACCAGCTGCTCGTCGCTATGGCCTTGGCGCCGCTGCCAAGGATGGTTGTCGCGCTCCCTGGGCACGCGGGTTGTCCGCAAAGCGCCCCAGAACACGTTGAATGCAATCCGTTATGATCTTAGTGTAGCCACCCAACGCCCTTAAAACGTTGGTCGCGCTTGGATCTTGAACTGACTGACATCCTGGGAGGATGAGTTTCTTCGTAATCGTTTCGACGACCATATGGACGGTGGCGCCCTTCACAGCATGCACCTGGAGTTTCGCCGGATAGCCCCGACCCTGCCAAAGGCCGGGGTAATGTGCAGTGCTGAGTGCCCACCGTCGCGGACAGCTGTTGATCTCCTCAAAGGCAGTCACCGTCATGTCTTCTGGAGGGGACGGCCAACTTGGTGGTACGGTCGCGACCGCGGGCTGGTGTGCGCTTC
>DATDIL010000058.1:0-34366 GCA_036521075.1 Steroidobacteraceae bacterium
CGAACACATCGTGCAGGCCACCCGTACCGACAACGCCACGGCCCACCTGCTGCAGATGGACGCCACGCAGCCTTGCCTGGTGCTGCATCGACGCACCTGGATGCAGCGTGCGGTGATCACAGCCGTGACGCTGTCGCATCCGGCCTCAAGATTTGAATTGAAGGCTCAACCTGCCGAACGCAGCAGCAGCGTCGCCCGATCCAGCTCATCGCAGTAATTGATCAAGGCGGCGGCAGTGCGGCGCGAGTACTCGTCGGCAATCTGCCACTGGCTGCGCTCGATTGCCTCGCGCACCCCCGGAAGTGTCTTCGCGCCATAACCGGTCAACAGACCCGGCGCATAGATCAGATGGGTGTACCAGCTGCGCCCCGGCAATCCCTGCGGATCGGTCAATGCCCGCTCCAGGCCGCGCAACAACGCGTTGACTTGCACTGCGCGCTGCGCGGGGAGCGTGGCACCCGCGGCAAGCTGCGCCGCGTATGCCGCATCAAACTCGCGCGCCGAGCTGGTCAGCCGCGTGACCGCGTTGTCCAACGCGGTGAAATCCAGGAACGGGACGGGCAGTTCCGGCTTGGGCGCCAGCAATGGCCGCGTCGGATCGGAGGCCAGCTCAAACACGCGCGCGTCGATCAGGGTTTGCAGATCCGCGGCATGCTTGCGTCGAGCATCGGCCAGCGCATGAAGCTGGTGAACGTAGCCGTCAATGCGCTGCGCCACGGTGCCCGCCTGCTGCGGCAACAATTGTGCGTCGGCCACCCGCAGCATCAGCCGCCCGTTCGTCTGTGCGAGCGCCACGCCGTACTTGAACTGTGGGTCACCGAATCGCACGTAGTGATCGAAAGTGTCGTACCGGGAATGATAGACGCCGGACTGGTCAGCTTCACCGCCATATTCCACCGACAGAGTCGCGATCCCCAGATGCTGCAAAAAGGGGGTGAAATCCGAACCGGACCCCAACGGTTCCAGCAGCAGGTCCCCGCCTCCACTCGCCGCATCGGCCGCGGCCCGCACGTCCGGATCACCGGTGCCGGAGGCCGTATCGGCAAGCGTGCGAGCGCGCAGGCGCGCCTGCACGCTAACGCCCGTTTCCGGATCCGTGACCGCGGCAGCCACTTGGTTCAGCAGATGCTGCAGCGAATCGCTGCCGCCGGCGCTGAGGAAACCGCGCCCGTTCTCGTCCGAGTTCAGGTACAGCACGGCCTTGGCCTGCAACTCCTTCGCATGCGTCTCCACCCATTCCGTGGAGCCGAGCAGCCCCGGCTCCTCGCCATCCCAGCTGGCATACACCAGCGTGCGCTTCGGGCGCCAGCCCGTTTTCAGCAAGCTGCCGATGGCGCGCGCCTCGGCGAGCTGCGCGATCACGCCGGCCAGCGGATCCCACGCCCCTTCCACCCAGCCATCATGGTGATTGCCGCGAATCACCCATTCGTCCGGGAAATCCGCACCCCTGATGGTCGCGATCACATCGTAAATCGGCTTCAGGCCCCAATCCGACTTCACCAGCAGATGCACTTTGGCGGCACCGGGACCTAAGTGATAGGTCAGGGGAAGTGAGCCACGCCAGGCCGGCGGTGCCACCGGACCGCGCAGCGCCGCGAGAATCGGCTGGGCATCGGCCCAGGAAATCGGCAGCACCGGAATCTTCATCAGCGATGGCGCGTCCTCGATCGCCAGGCGCGTTGCACCCGGGGTTGCGCCCACCCCCGGCGTCAGCGGGTCCCCCGGATAGACCGGCATGTCCGCGACCGATCCACGCTGGATGCCATGGGCCGGCCGCCAGCCCCCCGCAGGGTAAGCATCACCGGCGGCATAGCCATCCTCATGCGGATCCGAATAGATCAGGCAACCGAGCGCGCCATGTTCATGGGCCAGCTTGACCTTCAGGCCACGCCAGCCGCCGCCGTATCGTGCCAGTACGATCTTGCCGGAGACGCTGACGCCACGGCGCGCCAGCTCCAGGTAATCCGCGTCCATGCCGAAATTCACGTAGACCACATCCGCCGTGACATCGCCGTCGGCCCCATAAACGTTGTAGGCCGGCAAAGCCCCGGGAACCGCGCTGCCCGCATCACCGGGAATGGGCGGCTCGATGAGCTGGGCCAGATGCTGCGTCGGGGCAACCAGCTCCACGCGCTCCTCCACCGGTGTCGGATACAGCACCTGGAAGGTCTCGATGCGCACATTCCAGCCCCAGGAGGCCAGCATGTCGCGCATCTTTTGCGCATTCCTGCGGTCATGGGGTGAGCCGACGTTATTCGGTGCCGCGGCCAGATCCTTCAGCCAGCCGCGCAAATCGGCGGAGCCGATGCTCGCGTCGAACTGCTTCTCGAGGCTCAGTTGCGTACTGCTGCCGGCCGAGTCAAACCCGATCAGGTTTTCGGCGGCGCCCGCCAAGGCGGGTATCGCCAACAGTGCGCACACGGACGGAACCCACCGAAGCTTGGTTTGCATGAGACTGCTCAATCGATCAGACGCTCGCAAAGATATACGAATTCCAGCGCCAGCCGCCGCGCGCGTTCACGCAGGTCCGCTGCGGCCGAATGTCCGCCGTCGATGTTCTCGTAGTACAGGAACGGCATGTGGAGCGATGCGAGTTTCGCTGCATACTTGCGGGCGTGCCCGGGATGCACCCGATCATCCTTGGTGGAGGTGAGAATGAAGACCTCCGGAAAGTCCTTGGTGTACTTCAGGTTCTCGTAGGGCGACATTTTCGCAAGCCACGCGCGCTCCTGTGGCACCTGCGGGGAGCCGTATTCATCCACCCATGAGGCACCCGCCAGCAGTTTGTCGAAGCGCAGCATGTCCAGCAGCGGAACCTGCACGACCGCCGCGTGAAACAACTCGGGCCGCTGGGTGAGCATGACGCCCATCAGCAAGCCGCCATTGGAGCCCCCCTCGATCCCGAGGCGGCGCGTGGAGGTGATGCGACGCGCAATCAGGTCTTCTGAAACCGCAATGAAATCGTCATAAACCACCTGCCGATGGGTCTTCAGCCCGGCTTCGTGCCAGGCCGGCCCAAACTCACCCCCGCCGCGGATATTGGCCAGTACGTACACACCTCCGCGCTCCAGCCACAGTTTTCCGGTGGTCCCGAGGTAACTGGGCAGCATGGACACGTCGAATCCGCCATAGCCGTACAGCAGCGTGGGCGCCGCGCCATTGGCCACGAAGTCCTTCGGCCGCACCACGAAGTACGGCACCTGGGTTCCGTCCCTCGATGTGGCCATAAGCTGCTCCACCGTGAAGCGTCCGGCCGCAAATTTCGGCGACAGGCTCTTGATTGGCGTGGCCGCGACGGTCGCGACCGCCACGCGGTACAGCGTTGCGGGCTGCAGGAAGTCTTGATACGTGGCGAATGCAGTGTCGCTGCGTTCATCGCTGGTCGCAATGCCGACTGAACCATTTGCCGGCAGCGCGATATCCGTGCGCGTCCAGGTCTTGCCGTCAAACTGCAGGCGCAGCAGCCGGCCCTTCACGTTTGAATACAGCGCCACGAGCACGCCGCCTTGGGTGACCGCCACCTGTTCGATCGAGTCGCGAGGACCGGGCACCAGGACTTTGCGGATCGGCGGCGTCGCGGACGTGACCGCAGCCACCGGCATGGACAGCAGCGAGCCGGTTTTGAAGGATTGTCCACCGATATGCCAATCCTGGCTTATCCGGAACAGCAGCTCGCCGGCGCTGATTCCCTGCAACTCCACCTTCGGCGGCAGCGTCATCGGTTGCAATGGGCCGGGTCCCACGGCCAGGTAATCGCTGCTGAAGAAGGTTCTGGCGCGCACCACCACCAGCAGATGGTCGCCCCGATCACCCTCCACCCGGCCCGGACTGACCAGCACGTCATGCGGCTCGCCACGGTAGAGTTCGCGGGCCTGTGCCAGCGGCTGCCCGCGATGCCACTCCTTGACGATATAGGGGTATCCAGACTCGGTGAGCGAGTGGTCACCGAAGTTCGTGGCCACCAGTAACGTGTCGGCGTCCTTCCAGCTCACATCCGACTTGGCTTCGGCGAGCGTAAAGCCATCCGCCACGAAACTGCGGGTGTGTTGATCGAATTCGCGCACCACTTTGGCATCCTGCCCGCCGTCGGACAGGCTGACCAGGCAGCGCGGACCATTGTCCGGCTGGCACTCCACTCCTTTATAGACCCAGTTGCGCCCTTCGGTCCTGGCCAGCGCATCCACATCCAGCAAGGTTTCCCATTGGGGTGTGGCCGTCTCGTACGAGGCCAGCGGTGTGCGCCGCCACAGGCCCCGGACATGTTGGTCGTCCTGCCAGTAGTTGTAGACAAAGCCGCCACGCAGCGCGCCATAGGGAATGCGGCTGCGATCCTCCAGGATGCTCAGCGCCTGTCGATAGGACGGCTCATAGCGGGCATCGCCCGTGAGCCTGTGCAGCGAGCGCGCGTTCTGCGCCTGCACCCACGCCAGCGCGCGCTTGCTCTCGATGTCCTCGAGCCACAAAAAAGGATCGGCTGCGGCAACCGCCAGGCCCAGGGAAGCTATCGCTGCCAGCACGGGTTCATCTCCATCGACGGTGGAGGGACTCACCAGATATGGACGCGCTGGTCGGGTGGCCGGTACATCTTGTCGCCCGGCTTGAGGCCAAAAGCTGTGTAGAAGGCGTCCTGATTGCGCAACGGCAGCGAGCCACGCGCCGCGTAAGGCGAGTGCGGATCGGACTTCAGGTACACGATCTGCTGTTTGTCCCGCACCTTGCCCGCCCATACCTGCGCGAACGCCAGGAAGAAGCGCTGATCGCCGGTGTAGCCGTCAATCAGCGGCGCTTCGCGACCATTCAGCGTCAGGCGGTAGGCCTTGTAGGCGACCGCCAGACCGGAGTTGTCGGCGATGTTCTCGCCCAGGGTCAGCTTGCCGTTGATGTGATAGCCGGGTATCGCCTCGAAAGCATCGTATTGGGCCACCAGCGCCGCCGTCTTGGCCGCAAAACGCTCATGGTCCTGCTTGGTCCACCAGTCACGCAGATTGCCGCTGGAATCGAACTGACTGCCCTCGTCGTCAAACCCATGGCTCATCTCGTGACCGATGACCGCACCGATGGCACCGTAATTGGCGGCATCATCGGCCTTCGGATCGAAATTTGGCGGCTGCAGAAAGGCTGCCGGGAAAACGATCTCGTTCAGGTCGGGCCGGTAATACGCGTTGATAGTCTGCGGGGTCATCTGCCATTCGCCATGGTCGACGGGCTTGCCGAGTTTGCCCAGCTGATAGGCAAATTCGAACGCGTTGGCACGCATGACATTGCCGATGAGGTCATCGCGGCGCACCACCAGCCCGCTATAGTCGCGCCAGTGATCCGGATAGCCGATCTTGCGGTGCAATTTCGCAAGTTTCTCCAATGCCTGCTTCTTGGTGTCCGGGCCCATCCAGTCCAGCGAATTCACATCCTGTCGATATGCCGCAAGCAGATTGTCGACCAGTTTCTCCATGCGGCCCTTGGTGTCCGGCGGAAAGTACTTGCCGACATACAGCTTGCCGAGGCCCTCCCCGATCGAGCCATCGACCAGGGCCACCCCGCGCTTCCAGCGTGGCCTGATCGACACGGTGCCGCGCAGATCCGTGCCGTAGAACTGGAAGTCCGCGTCCACAAATCGCTTCGGCAGGTATCCGGCGTAGCTGACGATCAGGTGCCAGCGCAGGTAGCTCTTCCACACGGGCAGCGGCTCGGCGCGCACCAGGGCGCCGAAGGCCTTGAAATAACTGGGCTCACCGACAATGAGGTAATCCGTCTTGCCGCTGATGCCGGCATCATCCAAATACCCCTGCCACTTGTAGCCGGGCGTGTGCGCATCCAAGGTCTTGAGCGTGATTTTGTTGTAGGTCTTGACCGGATCGCGCAATGCCGTGCGCGTCCATTGCGCCCGGGCCATGCGGGTTTCAAGGGCAAGGATCGACTTCGCCTGTGCCGCCGCGTCGGACTGACCGGCAAGCATCAGCAATTTCTCGATCGCCTTCAGGTACCGACCACGAATTTCCACCAGCCGGGGATCATCATTCTTGATGTAGTAGTCACGATCGGGCATTCCAAGTCCGTCCTGATCGACGCCAGCCGCGTTGTGCGTCGTGTCACGGACATCCGGACCGACACCGACGCCATAGGGCGTGGAGACGCCGATCCGGTTCAGATGCGCAAATAGCGCCGGCAGTTCACTTTTTGACTTGACGGCATCAATGCGTGCCAGCTCGCCCTTGAGAGTGCCGAGACCGGCCGCCTCCACCGCCGCCTCGTCCATGAAACTGGCATACAAGTCACCGATCTTGCGCGCCTCCGATCCCACCGGACCCCGAGTGTTCTTCGCCGCGCTCTCGATCAGTCCGTGCAGTTGATCAAGGCTCTTGTCCAACAGCTCGGAGGCGATCGAGACGCTGGATCGGTCATCCGGAATGGGCGTATTTTTCAACCAGTGGCCATTCGCGTATTCGTAAACGTCGTCCTGGATGCGCACGGACTTGTCCACGGCCGCCAAATCCAGGCCCGAGGTCAGGGCCGGCGCCTTGCCTGCGGGCACCTGTGCCTGGGCATTGGCACCGACCAGCGCCAGTGCCAACGCCGCGCCAACCAGGCAGCGTGGGTTAAATGCTCGGGAATTTATGGAAAAAAGCATCAATTCTTCAGCTCCGTGGTCGAAGGGTGGGCTGGGGCGTGTAGCGAGCGGCCGGCGTTGATTATAGCGGCACCCCTGCGCCACGCGTGAAACGGGCGCAAGTGCGGGCGCGGCGGCGCCAAGACAGTGCTTCAGCAGCCCCACCGCCCAATTGTGACCGATCCTGCGCGCTGCATCGCGGGGCGCCTTGTGCACTTGCAGCTCGTGCATCGCGTCACCCGGCAATTGCGATCGCCCTCTCGGTGAGAAACTTCCACATCAGGTAGTTTCGGCCTGCTTCCGAGCCTGATAGATTTACCTCACGCATGACAGAATCGAAGAACTGGACTTTTCCTGCTGCTCTGCAACCTCAGCCAGAGCAGGTTCCGTTCGACCTGCGATCGGCCTTGCAGTCGGTGGTCATGGTCCACGCGGAAATCCCCGAGGGCGCATTCACCGCACCCCTGTTGGGCACCGAACGCATCGGCAGTGGCGTAGTCATTGGCGATGAAGGCATGGTGCTCACCATCGGCTACCTGATCACCGAAGCGCGCAATGTATGGCTATCCACGCATAACGGCCGTGCCGTACCTGGACATGTGGCCGGCTACGATCAGACTTCCGGCCTTGGTCTGGTACAACCGCTCGGTGACCTCGGTGTCCCGGTCCTGCAGCGCGGCTCATCAGCCGGGCTTGATGTCGGCGCCAACGCCATTGTCATCGGCCATGGCGGCCTGGCGCATTCCTTGAACGTTCATGTCACCGCGCGCCGGGAATTCGCCGGGCACTGGGAGTACCTGCTGGACGATGCGATTTTCACCGCCCCGGCGCATCCACAATGGGGTGGTACGGCGCTGGTGGGCACCGACGGGCTGCTGCTGGGAGTCGGCTCTTTGCTGGTGGAGGAGTCCACCCGCGACGAAACCTTCGACGCGAATCTGTTTGTCCCCGTGGACCTTCTGGATCCGATTCTGGATGACATGCTGCACGCGGGCCGGCCCTTGCAGACACCGCGGCCGTGGCTGGGCATGTATGCCACTGAACGGCACGGCCGGCTGGTGGTCGGCGCGCTGGCGCAGGACGGACCGGCGCATCGTGCCGGTGTGCGGGTGAATGATGAAGTCACCGCTGTCGACGGACTCGGTGTGGCGGGCCTGGCCGACATGTTCCGCAAGGTGTGGAGCATCGGGCCGGCCGGCGCGGAGATTCCCCTCACCCTCACGCGCGGTGAGCAGACCTCACAGGTGCGCGTGCATTCCGCGGATCGCTACGATTATCTGCTGAAACCGCAACAGCACTAGCGCGGCCGCCGCTTCTAGGCACGTGCCGCATTCAGTACCCGCAGCAGGGCCTCGACCACCCGCGGCACATCGCTGTCACGCATGGCGGGAAACAGTGGCAGCGTCAGAATGTTGCGCCCGACGAATTCCGCGATCGGGAAGTCGCCCGCTTTGAAACCCAGGCGCCGGTACAGCGCGAACAGGTGAATGGCCGGGTAATTCACCGTCGTACCGATTCCCACGGCATGCAGTTGTTCCATGACCTGTGCACGGGATATGCGCAGATGTTTCTCCGGCAATACGACCTGAAACATATGCCAGTTGCTGTTGGCAAAATCCGCCAGCGGCAGCTGCAACTCCAGATCAGCGGCACCACCGGCACCGAAATGCTCAAAATACAGACGCGCGAGTTCAGCCCGCCGGGCGTTGAATTGCGCCAGGTGCGGCAGCTGCCCCAGCCCCACGCGCGCCGCGACGTCGGTCAGGTTGAACTTGCCGCCCGCGATCTCGACTTCCATGCCATCGAAGCCGCTGCGCACCACGCCCTGCAGGCGGTACTGCTCCGCAAGGTGAGCCTCGCGCTCGTCGTTGACCACCAGGCAGCCGCCCTCGATGGTGGTGATGTTCTTGTTGGGGTGGAAACTGAATGACGACAGGTCGCCAAACGACCCGATGGTGCGCCCGTGGTGCCGGGCACCGATTGACTGCGCGGCATCCTCGACCACCCGCAGCCCATGTCGGTGCGCAATGGCATACAAGCGCTCACGGTCCACCGGCAGTCCGGCCAGATCCACCGGCAACAGCGCGCGCGTGGCGGGCGTGATGGCCGCCTCGATGCGGTTCAGATCGATATTGCGGGTGAGCGGATCAATGTCGACAAAACGCGGGGTCGCCCCCACGGCCAGGATCACATTGCTCGTGGCCACCCACGACAGCGGCGTCGTGATGACCTCATGCCCGGGACCGACCCCCGCAATGCGCAGGCCGATCTCCATGGTGCCGGTGCCCGAATTAAATGCCCGTACCGGACGCCCGCCAAAGTATTGGCTCAATGCGGCCTCGAAGGCCTTCACCTGCGGACCGGAGGTAATCCACCCGCAACGCAGCACCTCGCATACCCCCTGAATGGTTGCCTCATCGATGCTGGGCCGGGTCATGGGCAGGTAGTCAGGCGTTGGCACGCTCATGAGCTGTGCAGCCTTGCCAGTGTGATCACGCCGGCGCAGATCATGGCGATGCCGGCGAGCTTGCCGATACTCAACGCCTCGCCGAACAGCAATGCGGCGGCAAAGGCATTGACCACATAGCCAATGGAAAGCATGGGATAGGCAACGCTGACCGGAACGCGCGAGAGCGCTCCGAGCCATACCACCACACTGACGCCATAGCAGGCCAGGCCCACCCACAGCGGCACCGCGCCCAGCAGCTGCAGGACTCCGGACCAGGAAATCTGGCCGGAATCGGCGATCAGTTCACCGCTGTGCCGGGTTGCCGCTTTCAGCAGCAGCTGCGCGGCGGCATTCAGCAGCACACCCGTCACCAGCAAGCACCAGGTAAGCCACGTCATCGGCGGCTCACAATGTAGGTCTTCAGTGAGTTGGCGCGAACGACCATCGGAAATCCTTCGCTTTGCATCCGCTGATAGGTGTTCTGTTCCACCACCGCCAACGCCTGGCCGCCGTCGCGCCACAATGGTGCGAAGGCGGCCAGGGTGGCAATGGATCGGGTGGGCTCAAGGGTCTGGCCAAAGTCCAGTTCACCGCGATATTCGACCAGCGTCACGGGGTGTCTCAAATAGAAAGTCAGGCTCTGATCATACGTGCGCACGCTGTACACCGGTACATCCCGGCGCAGTGACACCGGCAGCTGGGCGTAGAGCGCCGCGCCGGAGTATGCCGGCGCCACCAGCGCCGCCGCCCACAGCACACCGGCCCAGGTCGCGAAGCCGCCCAGGCCGACTGCCAGTGTCGGGCGGATGGCATCGGAGCGGATCCACGATGCGGCGATACCGCCGCAGATGCTGCAAACGCCCATCAGGAGCAGCGCGGGTCGGATGTGTATGAAGTACGGCGCCCGCAGCGGGTTGTACAGGAGCGGTGCGTACAGAATGCGCGGCAAGAGCACGGCGCAGGCCAGCAGCAGCACACCCCCCAGCACCATCCCCACGCCCGTGGCGCGCAGATCCGCGTTCAGGCGCGCGATCGGACCGGTCGCCATCAGCAGCGCCAGCGCGGGAAATATCGGCAGGATGTAGGGCAGAAGCTTGGAATCGGAGGCGGAAAAGAAGACGAAGATCACGACACACCACACCCAGGCAAAACGCCGCCCGTCAAAGCCCGCACGGGAGGCTGTGGCACGCCAGTCGACACACAGCGAACGCAGCGCCGGCAGCAGCCATGGCAGCACGCCCGCCAGCAGTATCGGAATGAAGAACCACCAGGGTTGGTAGCGATCCTCGATCTTCGTCAGGTAGCGCTGGATATGTTCACGAACGAAGAAGAACTGAAAAAACTGCGGCAGCCGGTGTTGGATCAGGATCAGCCAGGGCAGGCACAGCAGGCCAAACACCGCGGCACCGCGCCCCAGCAGCAGCCGCCGCCACGGCGCCACGTCCCGCTGCAGTGCCGAGTAGACGACGAGCGTCAACAGCGGCAGAACACCGCCGATCAGTCCCTTGGTCATGAACGCGGCGGCGATGCCCGTCCAGCTGAGCAGCATCCACCCCTGCCAGCGTTGCGCCCGCTGCGCATTGCAGAAACCGGCGAACGTCAGTGTCATGAACAGCGTCAGACTCATGTCCAGGGTGAGCTGATGTCCCAGCAGCACGAACAGCAGCGAACTGCCCAGCATGATGGCAGCGCGCGCCGCGGCAAGCCCGCCCCACTCGCGCCGGATCATCGCCCACAGGACGTACACCGTCGCCAGGGCGCACAGTCCGGTGTACAGGCGTGCCGCCCAGGCGTTCTGCCCGAACAGCGCCTCGCTGATTGCGGTGGCCCAGTACTGCAGCGGTGGCTTCTCGATATAGACGAGGCCGTTCAGGTGCGGAATGACCCAGTCGCCGCTGGCGAGGATTTCACGCGGAATTTCCGCGTAGCGGCCTTCGTCCGGATTGAACAGTCCGCGGAACCCAAGGCCGATCAGCCACAGCGCAGCGCTGCCGAGGAACACGGCCCGCAACCAGCGCGGCGGATTCACAGCACCTCCCCCTGCGTTGCCAGGGTTCCGGATCGCCCGGGAACCGTACCCCACACCAGTTCGCGCCTTGCAATGCCCGCGCCATCCAGCAGCAGGTGGTAGTCGCGCATCGAAGTGAGGACCATTCCGGCCTCGCGCCAGTGCCGCAACAGGAATTCGAATTGTGGCAGCAGCTTCTGCCCTTCCAGTTCCGCGTGCAGTGTGAACACGTGGGTATCCGTGACACCCGTGCGCGACAGGCGCAGTATCTCCTCGGCGGCATCTTGCGCGGTGCGGCCATCCACGCCAATCAGCTCATCAAAGGTTGGCAGGGTCGTGGGCAACTGCAGGCAGCGGCCCTGCACGCCCGCCATCGTCGGCCAGAACGGCTCACTACCCCGGCAGTCACTGGCGTATTGAAGACCGAACTCATGCTCCAGATTCAGCACCTGCGCATTGAGCTGCCAGCCGGCGGCCGCGTGCGCCTGCGCCGGGCCGCCGAATACGCCCGTGTACGCCTGCAGCGCCCGCACGAATTCACGGCGCGTCCAGGCCGCAGCGGCATGCGCGACACCATCCTGCCAACGGATGTGATCATGGCAATGCACGCCAACTTCGAAGCCGGCCGCGCGCACCGCGCGCATCACCGCACCGGCCTTGAGGTCGATGCGCGGCCCGGGCAGCAGCGTGCCATACAGCAGCGTGCGAATCCCGTAATGCTCGAGCACGCTGGTGCGGCTTACCTTGCCCAGAAAGCCGCGGCGGAACACGCGCCGCAACGCCCTGCCGGTATGATCGGGACCTAAGCTGAAGAAAAAGCTGCCGCCTGCCTGCAACTGACGCAGCGCCGCCACCAGCCGCGGTACGCCTTCACGCGTACCGCGCAGCGTGTCGACATCGACCTTTAATGCGATCCGGCTTGTCTGCACGTTGAATCAGGTCGCTTCGACCAGGGCACGCGCTTCCTTGAGATCGGCCTTGTAGGAATCAAACACCCGCCGCAGCGCCGCGGGCATGTCGATGTTCGGTTTCCAGCCCAGCTCCTCGACCGTGTTCTTGATCCAGGGTCTGCGGGCCAGCACGTCCTGGTAGCCGGCGCCGTAATACTTGTCCGCGGTCACCTCGATCAATTTCACGGGTTTGGCGAATTCGGCGTACTCGGGCATCGAGCGCGCGGTGGCCAGCATCAGCTGCGCCAGATCGCGGATGGACAGATCATTCGCCGGATTGCCGATGTTGTAGATCTTGCCGGAGGCCACGCCGTCCGGGTTGGCGATGATCTTCATCAGACAGCTGATGCCCTCGGAAATGTAGGTGAAGCAGCGCCGCTGCGCGCCCCCGTCAACCAGCCTGATATCCTCGCCGCGCACGATGTTGCCGAGGAACTGCGTCAGTACGCGTGAGCTGCCCTCTTTGGCTGTCGTCATCCGATCCAGGCCCGGGCCGATCCAGTTGAAGGGCCTGAACAGGGTGTGATCCAGTTTCCCCTCCTGGCCGTATGCCCAGATCACCCGGTCGAGCATCTGCTTGGCACAGGAGTAGATCCATCGCGACTTGGGCACCGGACCGAGCACCAGCGCGGATTCGTAGGGATGGAATTCAGCTTCCTGCGACATGCCGTAGACCTCGGATGTCGAGGGGAAGACCACCCGCTTTCGATGCTTGACGCATTGGCGGATGAGCGGCAGGTTCGCCTCGAAGTCCAGTTCGAAAACCCGCAGCGGATCCGAGATGTAGGTGGCCGGCGTCGCAATCGCCACCAATGGCAGCAACGTGTCGCACTTGCGGATGTGGTACTCGACCCACTCACGATTGATCGTGATGTCACCTTCGAAGAAGTGGAACCGCGGATGATCCAGCACATTGGCCAGCCGGTCGGAGTCCAGGTCCATGCCGTAGACGTCCCAGTCCGTCTCACGGATGACGGCCTCACTCAGATGGTGGCCAATGAAACCATTGACCCCCAGGATGAGCAGTTTCTTCATGATCTTTCCTTAATCTCGGGCAGTGAAATTGAAGCGCCACGGCTCGACTCCGAAGCGCATTTGAAAGTCGCGTCCGTCCAGTTCGGTGCCATCGAGCCGCACGCCGCCGATCAACAGCCGGACCCCATCGCGGCAGTCCATGAACAGCTGCCCGTCCGTTGCGTACAGACAGGGGGCCGCATCCGGGTGCCGCGCCGGCTCACCGGTAAGTTGCGAGCTGACGAACACCACGCGCCGCTCCCCAATCGCCATGTATGCACCCGGGAATGGCGGCGCCACGGCGCGAATCATGGCGTGCACACGCATTCCCGGCCAGTCCGGCTGCATGCGGCCGTCCTCGGGTGTGCGGCCGCCGAAGTATGAACCCGCCGCAAGATCCATGGGTCGCCCCGGCGGTGCTCCCAGCGCCATGCTGGGCAAGCTCCTGCCGAGGATGTGCGCCGCGGCGGCCGCCACGGCCATGGACACTGCCAATGCGTGGTCGTTCGGGCCAATCGGTACGGCTTCCTGCGCGACGATCGGGCCGGCATCGGGTCGCGCCACCATGTAGTGCAGCGTCGCGCCGGTTTGGGTCTCGCCGTTTGCGATCGCCCAGTTGACGGGGGCGCGCCCCCGGTACTGCGGCAACAGCGAGCCATGCATGTTGAGCGCGCCCCAGCGCGCCAGCTGCAGCAGCTGTGGCGGCAGCATCGATCGGTAATAGAATGCGAGCAGGTAGTGCGGGCTGATGCGGCGTATCTCCTGCAGCCACTGCGGTGCGCCGGGCTGGGCCGGCGTCACGGTGCGCACGCCACGCGCTGCCGCGAGGTCCGCCACACTGCCGAACCAGCGCTGTTCACCGGCCTGATCCTCGTGGGTAAAGACCAGGGGCACCTGCACGCCCCGCTCCAGCAGCACCTGCAGGCAGCGCTGACCCACTTCGCTGTAGGCAAACACAACGGCGCTAAACACTGGTGGTTTCGAGCACCTGCACACGCTCGGGTTCCGCTTCCTGGCCCGGCGGCAATACGGCCGCAATGAGGTAGCGCGGTCGTCCGCGCACCTGTTCATAGGTGCGACCCACGTATTCGCCGATCAGGCCAATGCCAAACAGCGCCAGGCCCAGCAAGAAGAACACGATGGCGAACAGGGTAAACACGCCCTGAACATCCGGACCATGCACGATGCGATCCCAGATCAGATACATGAACAGCAGCAAGGAGATGCCCGAGATGCTCATGCCGAGCATCGAGAACAGCTGCAGTGGCACCACGGTGAAGCCCGTCATCAGGTCAAAGTTCAGCCGGATCAGCTGGTAGAACGAATACTTCGACTCTCCGGCATGACGCGCTTCATGTCTGACCTCGATTTCCACCGGACTGCGCGCAAACAGATAGGCCAGGGCCGGGATGAACGTATTGACCTCGTGCGAAGCCTTGACCGCGTCGATGACGTGACGCGCGTACGCGCGCAGCATGCAGCCCTGGTCCGTCATGCGGATGGGGGTCATGCGATCGCGCAGCGCGTTGATGCGCCGCGACAGAAAGGCGCGCGCCCAGTGATCCTGGCGCCCTTTGCGAATGGTTCCCACATAGTCATGGCCCGCATCGGCGGCCGCCAGCAGCTGCGGAATCTCCTCGGGCGGATTCTGCAGGTCGGCATCGAGGGTGATGATGACATCACCCATGGCCGCTTCGAACCCGGCCATGATGGCCGAGTGCTGGCCGAAATTGCGGCGAAACACGATGACCCGGGTGTGCCGTGGCCGCAGCTGGTACTGGGCGCGCAGCAGCGCCACCGAGCGGTCCTTGCTGCCATCGTCCACGAACACACATTCCCAGCTGCACGCAAGCTGATCAAGGGTCGCGTAAAGCCGGGTGAACAGCACGGGGAGGTTCTCCTCCTCGTTGTACACCGGGACGATGATGCTGAGGTGAGGGTGGTCCTTCGCCTGAAGAGCCCCTCGCGGCGAATCCACGTTTATGCCTGACATGCCTGAATATCGGTCCCTTGGTGGTATTCTAGCAGCGCAAATGGATGCGTACCGTTTCGAACTGGCATTGTCCCGCGATGCCGCCGCCATCGCCTCGCTCTCGCGACGCATTGTCGAGGCCGGATTGCCGCCGGCGTGGTCGACAGAGCGGGTACTTTGCCACATCAAGCGTACGGATAGCGTGGTCGTGACAGCCCGCATGCATGGGTTTTTGGCTGGCTTTGCCATCATGCAGTTCGGCGAGACCCAAGCCCACCTGAACCTGCTGGCCGTCGAGACCGCTCATCAGCGCCGGGGTCTGGGCCGCCAACTCATGAACTGGCTGCATGACAGCGCACGGGTCGCGGGCACTTTTGACGTGGCGCTGGAAGTGCGCGCCAACAATATCGGCGCGCGGCACTTCTACGCATCGCTCAGTTACCGGGCCGGTCAGCTCATGCGCGGGTATTACCAGGGAATCGAAGATGCGCTGCGCATGAACCGCGACCTGCGGGTGGATCGCGGCCTTACAGCGTGATTCCGACCGCCTTGGTCTCCATCATGCTCTCGACGCCGGCACGGCCGTGCTCGCGGCCCCAGCCGGACTGCTTGTAGCCGCCGAAGGGCACGGCGGGGTCAAGTCCCGTCCCCCCGTTGATCTGTACCGTGCCGGCACGGATCTTGCGGGCCAGTTTGTGGACGATGCCCACATCACGAGTCCAGATATAGGCTGACAACCCGTAGGTGGTGTCATTGGCCACGCGCGCGATGCGGTCGAGGTCATCATCATCAATGGGCATGGCGCAGATGACGGGCCCGAAGATCTCCTCGCGCACCACCTTCATGCTGCGGTTGGTCTGTGCCAGCACGGTGGGCTGTACGAAGTAACCCTCGCTCCCCTGGCGCTGACCGCCCGTCACCACTTCGGCTCCCTCGCCGCGACCCGCCTCGATATAGCCGGTCACGCGATCCAGCTGCCCTTGCGAGACCAGGGGCCCGAGCTGAGTCTCCGGCTCCAGACCCGGGCCGACCTTGAGCGTCTTGGCCATACCTGAAATACCGGCGACGACCTGGTCGAAGACCTTCTTGTGAATGTAGAGCCGTGAGCCGGCCACACAGATCTGTCCTGAATTGGCGAACACCGCCATGGCAGCCCCGGGAATGGCACGGGTCATGTCGGCATCGGGGAAAATAATGTTCGGTGACTTGCCGCCCAGCTCCAGAGTGACACGTTTCAAGGTGGCCGCTGCGGCCTGGACAATCCACTTGCCCGTCGCCGTCGAACCGGTGAAGGCAATCTTGTCCACATCCGGATGTTCCACCAGCGCCTTGCCGGCAGGGTCGCCGTAGCCGGTGACGATGTTGATCACACCGGGCGGAATGCCCGCCTCGAGTACCAGGCGCCCGAGCAGCAGCGCACCAAACGGGGTGAGCTCCGCGGGCTTGAGCACCATCGTGCAACCCGAGGCAATCACGGCAGCCGCCTTGTCCGCTTCCATGGCGAAGGGGAAATTCCAGGGCGTGATACAGCCGACGACGCCGACCGGCTCATGCAGCGTGTAGGCAAGCTTGCCGGGCTCGGACAGTTCGGGAACTTCCCCGTGCACCTTGCCGCTCCAGCCGGCCGTGTAACGCAGGCCATTCGCAGTGCCCAGGGCGCCGGCAAACTTGGCCATGCCAAAAGGCATGCCATTATCCAGGCTCAGCACTTCGCCGATTTCATCCGCGGCCTGCTCGATGAGGTCGGCCAGCTTCCACAACAGCTTGGCGCGCGCTACCGGCGGCATGCTCGGCCATGGGCCGTTTTCGAACGCATGGCGGGCGGCGCGCACGGCCAGGTCGATATCCGCGGCGTCACCGGCCGCAGCGTGGCCCAGGACCTTGCCGGTCGCCGGGTTCAGCACTTCGATGCGACCGCCGGCGCGCGGTTCCACCCACTCGTTGTTGATGAGCAACTGATGCTTCTGTCCCAGGAAGGCGTGGGTGCGGGCGAAATCCGGTCTCAGCGCTGCGTTCATGACTGATTCCTCACTTGGTGTCCTGCAAACGCAGTCGCGTCACGCCTTGATCGTCGATGTATTCGTGGTTGTTCTCACACACGTACTCGAGCATTTCGTAATTCGGGATGCGCTTGTAGGCAAAGGTGAATGTCCAGGGTTGTTCCAGGGTCACGGGATCCTCGACCGTGATCTGATCGTGCAGGATGTCGGGCGTCACCAGATGCATGCGCTCGGTGATGCGCATCCGGTCGCTATGGGGCATCTCGCTATGCCCCAGCACCGAATCCTTTACGCCCACGGTATCCACGACCAGCGTCGTGCCTTCCCAGTGACCTACCGAGTGACCGTAATAGCCCGGGGGCACTTCTTCAATCTTGGGCTGGGTCTTGCCGAGGTAGATGCGCCGCACCTGTGAAAACGCCTCGGCGATAATGGTCACCTGGCCGGGGGTCTGCAGGACTTCCAACGGATAGATCGCCGACATCATCTCCGGCATGCCATACGGCAGGCAGTCCACACCGCTCCCGGCGATCGGCTCACCCTTGGCGTCCGAGGCGCGCTCCCTGGCCCGCTTTGCGTCGTAAGGCCCCTGATATTTCGGCTTGAGGACCATCTTGCCATCCGGGGGTGGGAGCGTCGCCGGATCGGGCTTACCCCCCCGTCCAAAGCCGGGGTAGCGCTGCCAGTCGCCGGTGAAGTCCGCGGGCTGTCCAGCGGCACCCGGCGCCGTGGCGACATCCGCCGCATGCGCCGTCGCCAGGCCGAGGGTTGCTGTGAGCGCAACAAAACTGATCGTTCGAATATTCATGACTATGACCTGGGGAACACGCCTGCAGGCGGATTGCCGTCACTCAATTCACGCCCATCGGCAAGCGTGGCCTTCTCCAGCATTCCGCCGGGCTGGCCATTGCGCAACGGGTTGATGAGCAGCGTGACCTTGTCGCCCTGCTTCACATCGTTGAATTTCCAGCCCACGCGCGTCAGCACGTTGGGACTGGCGCACTCCACCGTGTAGTGCTTGCTCGCGGCACCACCGGGAACCTCAAGCTGTATGAATACATGCGGATTGGTCCACTCAAACTTGACCACCGTGCCGGTGAGCGTGACGCGATTCTGATGATCGAACAGCGCAAAGGAATGGTGTGCGAACGCCGGCAATACGGCGCCCAGCCCCAGCATGACCAGCGTCACGCCCGGTATCACACCGCGGGCTCCCGAAAACATTGTCATAGACCCCCCTGTTCGCATCCGTAAGGTTCAGCAGCCGGCTTTTATGACATGGGCCGGCAGTGGCCGCAATGGCTATCGAACGCTGTTCATGCCGTGTCGGCGGAACGGATGCGCTGGGCAAAATGCCAGGCATGGCCCTCGGGATCCAGGACCGTGTAGCCGCGGTCAATCCAGTATTCGGCGCCATAATCAGTGGTGGCGAGCTCGCGCGCGAGCACCGCCCCGGAGGCAAGGGCACGAGTGTAGTGGGTCTCGATGTTATCAACATAGACAAACAGGGCCTGGGTGGTGGCACCGTTGAGCGATTTGGGTGAACGCGCGCCCATGAGCCCGTGGGACTTCTCACCGGCCACCATGACGACCGCATCGCCAAAAGTCAGCTCCGAATGCTGGATGCTCCCGGCGCCGTCGGGAACCTTGAGCCGCACGGAAAAACCGAAGGCCGCCACCAGCCAGTCGATGGCGCGGACCGGGTCCTTGTAGGCCAGCGAGGGGGAAATCCGCGGCCACCCGGCAGGGGTCGGACGAGTTACCTGTAATGGCATGAGCCGCTCCTTAGTTCGACCGGGCGCCGCACGCGGGCCCCACAACAACCTCATGTTCGGCCAGAATCCGCGCCCTATGCAATCTTCGTTGAACCTGACGCCGGATCCGCGCCTGCCGATCTGTGCCCGCGCGGCGGACATCGCCACCGCCATGGCCAGTCACTCCGTCATCATCGTGTGCGGCGCGACCGGCTCGGGCAAGTCCACGCAGTTGCCCAAGCTGTGCCTGGCGGCCGGACGCGGCACGCAAGGCATGATTGGCCATACCCAGCCGCGGCGGATCGCCGCCCGCGCGCTCGCCAACCGGATCGCGGCCGAGCTGGGCACCCGCGTGGGCGCCGCGGTGGGCTGTCAGGTGCGGTTCGAGGACCGCACTGGAGCGGATTGCCGCGTGAAACTACTGACCGATGGCATCCTGCTGCGCCAGCTGACCTTCGACCCCGAACTGTCGGCCTACGACACCGTCATCATCGATGAGGCCCACGAACGCAGCCTCAACATCGACCTGCTGCTCGGATCGTTGAAGCGGCTGTGCGCGCGGCGCGCGCAGCTGCGGGTCATCGTCACCTCGGCGACCATCGATACCCAGCGCCTGGCCGAGTTCTTCGACGGCGCACCGGTCATCGACGTCGAAGGCAGCAGCCATCCGGTGCAAGTGCGCTACCGCCCGCTCGCCGCACCGGATGAAGAGGCCGCCGAACTGTCCCTGCCCGAGGGAATCGTTGCGGCGGTGCGTGAGCTTGCGGCCGCAGATGTTGAGCCGCGCGGTGACATCCTGGTGTTCTTGCCGGGCGAGAAACACATTCGCGAAGCGGCGCTGGCGTTGCAACGCGCGCGACTGTCGCGCCTGGAGGTCATGCCATTGTTTGCGCGGCTCACGGCGCCACAGCAGGAGCGCATCTTCGAGGCACACACCACGCGCCGCGTGATCCTGGCAACCAATGTCGCCGAAACCTCGCTCACCGTACCCCAGGTGCGGCATGTGATCGACAGCGGGCTGGCGCGCATCAGCCGCTACAACCTGCGCAGCAAGGTCCAGAGGCTGCCACTGGAGCCGGTGTCAAAGGCCAGCGCCAACCAGCGCCGGGGACGCTGCGGGCGTGAGGCACCCGGAATCTGCATCCGCTTGTATTCGGAAGAGGACTTCGCGGCACGCGAGGAGTTCACGGCGCCGGAGATCCTGCGCACGCACCTGGCGAGCGTGCTGTTGCAGATGGCCGCATCGCAACTGGGGGATCCTGAGGATTTCCCGTTTCCGGATCCACCGGACACGCGCCAGATCAATGATGGCGTGCGCCAGCTGCAGGAGCTGGGCGCCATGGATGAGCGGCGCTGCATTACGCCCCTCGGCCGACGCCTGGCAGCACTGCCCTGCGATCCGAAACTGGGGCGGATGCTGCTGGCCGCGGCGCGCCTGCGCTGCCTTTCCGAGATGCTCATCATTACCGCGTTCCTGGCCGCACAGGATCCGCGCGAGCGCCCCAGCGATGCCCAGACCCAAGCCGATGAGGCGCACGCGGTGTACGCCGATGGACGCTCTGATTTCGTGACGGTGCTGAACCTGTGGCAGCGGTTTCACGCCCAAGCGGCGAACCTGGGTGGGGCGGCGCTGCGAACGTGGTGCCGCGAGAATTTCCTCTCCTTCGTGCGCCTGCGCGAATGGCAGGATCTGCACGGTCAGCTCGGCGCCAGCGCGCAGGATCTGGACCTGAAAGTCAATCAGACCCCGGCGAATCACGCCGATCTGCATCGCGCGGTGCTAACCGGTTTGCTCGGCTGCATTGGCCTGCTCGATGAACGCCGTGAATATCTGGGGGCGCGTGGTACGCGCTTTGTCATTGCGCCCGGCACGCCCCTGGCTGCCAGGTCAGCCAAATGGGTGGTCGCGGCCCAGCTACTCGAGACCACACGCCTCTATGCGCGCATGGTCGCGGCGGTCCAGCCCGAGTGGATTGAAGGTGTCGCCGGGCATGTGCTGCGCCGTGAATACTCCGGGCCGCACTGGGTCAGCGCGCGTGGGCAGGTCAGCGCCTACGAGTCGGTCACTCTGTACGGACTGCCGCTGGCCAGCCGCCGACGCATCAGCTACGGGGCGGTCGCCCCTGCCGAAGCGCACGAGATATTCATTCGGGAGGCGCTGGTCGGCGCGCGCAGCAGCATCGCAGCGCCGTTCGTGACCGCCAATCGTGAGCTGAAGGCCGAGGTTGAGGCACTGGAGGCACGTATCCGCCGCCGGGACATCCTGGTGGACGAGGCGACGCAGGCACAGTTCTATGCGACGCGCATTCCGCAGCAGGTCAACTCGGTGGCCGGCTTTGAGAGCTGGTGGCGGGAGCGCGCCCGCACGGACCCTGCAGCCCTGCACATGAGCCTCGCGGACTTCTCGCGCCGCGCGGCGCCCGAAGCCGGCGCGCAGTTCTTCCCGCCCACCATGCATATCGCTGGCAATGCACTCCCGCTCAGCTACGTATTTGAACCCGGCTCCCCCGGCGATGGCATTACGCTCAGTGTACCCGGGCAATTGGTCGAGGAACTGGACACCGAGCAACTGGCGTGGCTGGTGCCCGGCGCCCGCCTGGAAAAGATTGCCGAATTGTTGCGCTCATTGCCCAAGGCAATCCGCCGCCAGCTCGTCCCGGTCACCGACACGGCGCGCCTCGCGCTGGAATCGGTCAGCGCCGGGCCGCTGCCGCCCTTTCACCCCTGGCTCGCCGCCTGGATCACGGCGCGGGCCGGCACGCCGGTCACGGCCGCGCAGCTTGCCGCGGCGGCGTTGCCCGACCATCTGCGGCTGAACGTCCGGGCGCTGGAAGGCGCGCAAGTCCTGGCGCAGGCGCGTGACCTGGCACAACTGCGACGGCAGCTGCGCGCCGGCACACGCACGAACGGGACGGCAGCACCGGATGCCTGGCGCGCCTGGGACTTTGGCCCGTTGCCGCAGATGCGCTGCGTGCTGCGCGCTGGCGTCAACTTCAAGGTCTGGCCCGCATTGCGCGACACCGGCAGCGCGGTACAGGTGATCGAGGCGCGCAGCCTCGCGCAAGCCCAGGAGCTCTCGCGTGCCGGTCTGATGCGCCTGGCGGTACTGGCATTGCCCCAGCTGGCACGACACATTGCCCGGCGTATCGGCGACGATCGCGCGCTGATATTGCTGGCGCAGGGGCTGTCCGCAAGCCGCCCGCTGGCACAGTCCTGTACCGATCGGGTCTTCCAGGAGTGCTTCTTCGACGCCGACGATGAATTGCCCCGCGAGGCACACGCCTTCGCGCTGCGCCTGGATGCGCGGCGCGCGATGCTGGATGCCACGGCCACGCGCCTCATCGCCACCTTGCGCAGTATCCTGGAGGAACGGCGCGCCGCGCGCACCGCGCTGGACGCGCTGCGCGGGGAGGTCTTCGCCGCCGGCGCCGCCCAGATGGGCACGCAGCTGAACGCGCTGCTGGATGCGAATTTTCCAGCCACTCCGGAGCAGCCCTGGTTCAACCAGCTGCCGCGCTATCTCAAGGCCATTTCCCGCCGCGCGGTGCGCATGAGCACGGATCCGGAGCGCGACACCGCGCTGGTGGCGCGCATCCGCCCCTTCGAAGCTCAATACCAAAGCTTGAGCGAGCGCGGGTTACCGCTGGCGGCCGCGCCCGCGCTGCGGCGGCTGCGCTGGATGCTCGAGGAGTTCCGCGTCTCGCTGCATGCGCAGGAACTGCGCACGCTGCTGCCGGTGTCGGAGAAGCGCCTGCAGGAGCAGGTCGAACGCATCCTGTACCCGATCGCGGAACCTTAGCCACGCACTTGCCACCGGCCCTTGCCGCGGTACAAGCTTGGGTCGCCTGCATGCGGACGCAGTGAGGGGGATACCATGTCGACCAAGACGATTGGGAGTGCCTACGGACGCCCACGCGCGTACTTCAATGAAACGCTCGCACAGGTGGGACCCGGCACGCCTTGTGGAGAACTGCTGCGCCGTTACTGGCATCCGGTTGCCCTCGCCGAAAGCGTGCAGTCAGCGCCACGAAAGGTGCGGATCCTGGGCGAGGACCTGGTGCTGTTCCGTGATCGCAAGGGTCGTGCCGGTCTGTTGTATCCGCGCTGCATGCATCGCGGCACCTCCCTGTACTACGGGCGGGTCGAGGAGGAGGGCATCCGCTGCTGTTACCACGGCTGGCTGTTCGACGTGGAGGGTCGCTGCCTGGACCAGCCCTGCGAGCCGGATCACGGGCGGCATCGCGATTCGGCCCGCCAGCCCTGGTACCCCGTGCAGGAGCGCTACGGGTTGCTGTTCGCCTACCTCGGCCCGCCGCACAAGCGCCCGGTTCTGCCGATCTACGACAATCTTGAAGCGCTCGCGGCGGGGGAGGCCCTGTGGCACAGCTACAGTGGGTTTGGCGCCACGGGCGATGATTCCCTGGCGGTCGTGCCATACAGCTGGCTACATATGAATGACAATGTGATGGACCCCTTCCACGTACAGGTCCTGCACTCGACGTTCAGCACCGTGCAGTTCGTACCCCAGTTTGCCGTCATGCCGCAGGTGGACTTCTTCACGACTGAGTCGGGCGTGTGCTACAGCGCCGTACGGCACCTGCCCGACGGCCGGGAAGTGGACCGGATCTCATCCTGGCTGCTGCCTAACATCATGAGTGTGCCCGACGTGACACTGAAGGCAGGAGCCTCCACGGGCATTTCCTGGGTAGTGCCGGTGGATGATACGCACTATGTGCAGGCCATGGTCGCCCGGGTCCCCAAGGACACCCCCTTTCGCAGCATGTTGTTCAATGGCAAGACCTGGGGGCAGATGACCGAGGCGGAACACCGCAACACGCCCGGCGACTACGAGGCGCAGGCCGGCCAGGGCCCGATCACACTGCATTCCGACGAGCATCTGGTGAGCTCCGATCGCGGTATCATGATGGTGCGCCGGATGCTGCTGGAGCAGATGCAGGTCGTGGCCGCCGGGGGTGATCCCGCCGGCGTGAGTTTTGATGCCGGGGCCGCCGTGGTTAAGGTCCGGTCCGGCAATTTCTACCGCGCCCATCAGGCCGTCGGCTGACGCCACCGGCAGGCGCCTTCAAATCCCAAGGCCCGAACATGCTGCGACTGAGGTTCTACTCACCGGGACAGGGATCGGCCGAAAGCATCGAGCCGGGCGAGTTTTTCCGCTTCATCGGCGGCATGCTGTGCCGGGGGGCCAGCAACGACGCGGTGGCCACATGGATGTCCGGCTGGCTACTACGGGATGCCGAGTTCGCGCGCGCCGAGTCCATGGAGCCGGTTGTCATCTATTTCGAAAACAATGCGGGCCTGGCCTCGTGTGCCTATGGTCCGTTTGAGGTCCTGCATGTCAGTGACGGTGCCGCCTGGGCCGGCAACCGGCAGCTGGCTCGCCTGGACCCCCAGACTCTCCTGTGGCACCCGCCCCGGGCGCCGGACGGGTGGGCCTCTTTGCTGGTCGCGCCACCCGGAAAGTCCCGATTCGATCTGGCCGGAGACAGCGCCAGGCGCCGCTCCTAAAGGCACACTCAAACACTGGATAGTGCAGCCGGTGACCCCCCGGCAGCAGTTCGTTAATCCCACACATTCTGTTACGCAACCCGTGACATCCTGCGTGCTAATCTTCGCGTCCGCGTGGCTGGGGCGGAAGATGCGGCTGCATCAGCGCCGCAACTTGCAGCCAGGCCGGGTGTCAAATGAGTACCACAATTGAAGATGCACCCGGTCTTGAGAACGCAACAATATAGTCCGCTTGCGGGGAATATGTGCTGAACGAAGTTGATTCGGAGACCACCGTCTCCTCCACGGGACCTGTGGCATTCGTGCGCCGCCACTGGGTCCTGATTGTCGTATTAATCGTCCTCATCGGAGGTGGCGCCTTGTTCCTGCACCATGCCAAGGTGCAGAACGCGGCCAACACGCGTCCGGTCTTCAATTTCCGCACCAACGCGGTATCCGTTTCGGTCGCCACCGTCACCAAGGGCGATATCGTCGTGCGCATTCCCGGACTCGGCACCGTGACGCCACTGCAGACCGTGACCGTGAAGGCGCAGATCAGCGGCATCATGGAGAAGGTCAATTTCAAGGAGGGCCAGATGGTCAAGAAGGGCGAACTGCTCGCCGTGATTGATCCGCGGCCGTATGAGGCCGCGCTGGCCCAGGCGCAAGCGGCCCTGACCCGCGATCAGGCGATGCTGGCCGATGCGCAGCTGGACATGAAGCGCTATGAGGACCTCATCAAGCAGGATTCGGTGTCGCAGCAGCAGGTGGATACCCAGCGTGCGACCGTGGGGCAGGACACCGGAACGGTGGCCTCCGACAAGGCCCAGGTAAAGACCGCAGAACTGAATCTCGCCTATACGCATATCACCTCCCCCCTCGACGGACGAGTCGGTCTGCGGCAGGTCGATCCAGGCAATTACGTGACCCCGGGGGATGCGAACGGCATCGTCGTCGTCACGCAACTGCATCCCATCTCGGTGCTGTTCACAGTTCCGGAGGACAATATTCCCAGCATCATGGACCAGGTCAAATCCGGGGCAAAGCTGACCGTGGTGGCCACGGGCCGTGCCAACTCGGAACATCTTGCCGATGGCACGCTCGCCACCACCGATAACCTGATCGACACGACCACCGGCACTTTGAAGCTGCGTGCCGATTTTGACAATACCGACGGGACGCTGTTCCCGGGCCAGTTCGTCAATGTTTCCCTGCAGGTTACGACCCTGAAGGATCAGATCATCATACCGGGCGGGGCGGTGCGCCGCGGCGCACCGGATGGCGTACAAAGCGCATTCGTGTACCTGGTCAAACCCGACAACACGGTCACCGTGCGACCCGTGGTGCTGGGCGTGGTGGATGGGGAGACCCAGGCCGTCAAGTCCGGCATCCAGCTCAACGATGTGGTCGTGACCGATGGCGGTGACCGGCTACGCGAGGGCGCCCAGGTGGAACTGCCGGACGCCACAGCGGCCGACGTCGCCAAAGCGCGCGCGCAGGCGCAGGCCGAACGCAAGAACGCGCCGAAAAACCCGAATGGCTTCCGGCGCCGCAACGGACAGGGCCGCCCCGGCGGTTACCCCGGCGGTGGCAGACCGTGACGAGGGCCGCGAGGCAGCAGGCCTGCCGATGAATCCGTCACGAATATTTGTCCTAAGACCCGTGGCGACCACGCTGCTGATGATCGCCATCCTGGTCGTGGGCATGATCGGCTACAAGCAGCTGCCGCTCGCGGCACTGCCCGAAGTGGCGTATCCGACCATCCAGGTGCAGACCTTCTATCCGGGCGCGAGCCCCGAGGTCATCACCTCGGCGATCACCGCACCGTTGGAGAAGCAGTTCGGCCAGATGCCCGGATTGAACCAGATGTCCTCCACCAGCTCCGCGGGTGCCTCGGTCATCACCATGCAGTTCTCGCTGGCATTGGCCATCGATATTGCCGAACAGGAAGTTCAGGCTGCCATCAGTGGCGCCCAGAATCTGCTGCCCCAGGACCTGCCCGCACCACCGATCTACGCGAAGGTCAACCCCGCGGACGCCCCGGTGTTGACCCTTGGGGTGACCTCCCAGGTGATGCCGCTGACGCAGGTGGAGGACATGGCCGATATCCGCATTGCCCAGAAGCTCGCGCAGGTCAAGGGCGTTGGCGTTGTCAGCATCAGCGGCGGCGAGCGGCCGGCCGTGCGCGCCATCATCAATCCCCGCGCCCTCGCCGCTTACGGGCTGAATCTCGATGATCTGCGCACCACCATCAGCGTCGCCAATCAGAACGGCCCGAAGGGCACATTTGACGGGCCATCGCGCGCGTACACCATCAATACCAATGATCAGCTCAAAAGTGCGGCGGAGTATTCCAACATCGTCGTGGCGTACCGCAATGGCGCGCCGGTGCGGCTCAAGGATGTCGCCGACCTGGTCGAGGCACCGGAGAACACCAAGCTCGGCGCCTGGATGAACAAGACTCCGGCGCTCATCATCAACGTGCAGCGCCAACCCGGCGCCAACGTCGTCGATGTCGTCGACGAGATCAATGCCATGCTGCCGGGTCTGAAGGCCACGCTGCCTGCTGGGGTGGATGTAACACCCCTCACCGACCGCACGACCACGATCCGTGCCTCCATCAAGGATGTGCAGTTTGAACTTATCCTGGCCGTCCTGCTGGTCGTGCTGGTCATCTTCATGTTCCTGCGCGATTTGCGCGCGACGCTGATTCCAAGCCTCTCGGTCCCACTGTCACTGATCGGCACCTTCGCGGTCATGTACCTGGCCGGCTACAGTCTGAACAATCTGTCGCTCATGGCGCTGACCATCGCGACGGGCTTCGTGGTCGACGATGCCATCGTGATGATTGAAAACATTTCCCGCTATATCGAGGCGGGAGAGCCGCCTTTGGATGCCGCCTTGAAGGGCGCCGGGCAGATCGGCTTCACCATCATCTCGCTGACCATCTCGCTGCTGGCCGTGCTGATACCGCTGCTGTTCATGCAGGATGTGGTGGGTCGCCTGTTCCGCGAATTCGCGGTCACACTCGCCGTATCCATCATCATCTCGGCCATCGTGTCGCTGACCCTGGTGCCGATGCTGTGCGCACTGCTGCTCAAACAGCGTCACCCTGACGACCCGAGCCACGAGGAGCGTTCAAAGTGGCTGGAGTCCACCATTGCCTGGTACGGGCGCCAGCTGACGTGGGTACTGGACCATCAGCGCCTGACCCTGGTCGTCGCCGTGGCCACCCTGCTCGTCACGGCCGGTCTGTACATCCTCATCCCCAAGGGCTTCTTTCCCGATCAGGACACGGGCCTCATCCAGGGCGTGTCGGTCGCGACCGAATCGATCTCCTATGCGGCAATGGCGGACCGGCAGCAGGCCCTGGCCGCGGCAGTACTCAAGGATCCGGATGTCGTAAGTCTCTCCTCGTTCATCGGGGTCGACGGCAGTAACGTCACGCTCAACAGCGGCCGCTTCCTGATCAATCTGAAGTCCCGTGACGAGCGCAGTGCGACGGTCAACGACATCATTCAACGCCTGCAGGAGGAAACCGCGAATGTGCGCGGTATCACCCTGTACATGCAGCCCTCGCAGGATTTGTCGCTGGACACCACCGTCAGCCGTACGCAGTACCAGTTCATTCTCGAAAGCGCCAGTGCCGACACGCTTGGTACCTGGACCCCCAAGCTGGTGGCCGCGCTACGGGATCGCCCGGAACTCACCGATGTGGTCAGCAACCTTGAGGACAATGGTCTGGCCGCCTACATCACCATCGATCGCGACACCGCGGCGCGCTTGGGCGTGAGCGTGGGCACGGTGGACAACGCGCTGTACGACGCCTTCGGCCAGCGCATCGTCTCGACCATCTTCACGCAATCGAACCAGTATCGCGTCATCATCGAGGCCGACCCGAAGACCTACGCCTCCACCGACTCGATCCAGTCGCTGTACGTGCCATCGGCCGCGGGCGGACAGGTTCCCCTGTCAGCGCTCGCCAAAGTGACCATGGAGGCGCGGCCACTGCTGATCAATCATCTGGCGCAGTTCCCGGCTGCCACGGTCTCGTTCAACCTCTCACCCGGCGCATCGCTCGGCGCCGCGGTGGATGCGATCGAGGCGGTCGAGAAGACCTTGGCAATGCCGGACAGTATTTCGACCACCTTCGAAGGCGCCGCCCTGGCCTTCCGCAACAACCTGTCGAACGAACTGCTGCTGCTGCTGGCCGCGGTGCTGGTCATGTACATCGTGCTGGGCGTGCTGTACGAAAGCTTCATCCACCCCGTCACGATCCTCTCGACGCTGCCGTCCGCGGGCATCGGCGCATTGCTGGCGCTGATCGTGTTTGGCGATGATCTGACCATCATTGCCCTGATCGGCATCATCCTGCTGATCGGCATCGTGAAGAAGAACGCCATCCTCATGATCGACTTCGCGATCGATGCGGAGCGCAACCAGGGCATGGAACCGCGCAAGGCCATCTACCAGGCCTGCCTGCTGCGTTTCAGACCCATTCTGATGACCACCGTTGCGGCCATCTTCGGGGCCCTGCCCCTGATGTTCGGTACGGGCACCGGCTCGGAGCTGCGACATCCGCTGGGCGTGACGATTGTCGGCGGCCTGCTGGTCAGCCAGGTGCTGACCCTATTCACCACTCCGGTCATCTATCTGGCCTTTGACCGGATCGCAAAGCGCCTGGCGCACGGGTCGCGCAGGTCTGCGGCCGTGCCCCATGGGCCGATGGTGGACCAGCCGACGTGAACCTCTCGGCCCCGTTCATCGCCCGTCCGGTCGCCACCACGCTGTTGACCATCGGCATGGCGATCGCGGGCATTGCCGCGTTCAGTCTGCTGCCTGTAGCGCCGTTGCCGAAGATCGACGTGCCGGCGATATTTGTGTCAGCCAGCCTGCCGGGGGCGAGTCCGGAAGTGATGGCCGCGACCGTGGCCACGCCGCTGGAACGGCATCTGGGGGCCATTGCCGACGTGGATGACATGACCTCCAACAGCGGGGTCGGCAGCAGCAACATCCAGCTCACCTTCGGCATCGACCGCGACATCGACGGCGCAGCGCGGGACGTTCAGGCCGCCATCGAAGCGGCGCATGCCGACCTGCCATCGGCTCTGACCCGCAATCCGAGCTATCGCAAGGTCAACAGCTCGCAGAACCCGGTGATGACGTTGGCCCTGACCTCGGACGTCCTCACCCAGGGCCAGATCTATGACGCGGCGGACGCGGTCTTGACCCAGCGACTGTCCCAGATCAATGGCGTGGGCGTCGTCAACATCAACGGCAGCGCCCTGCCCGCGGTACGGGTCGAGGTCAATCCGATGGCACTGTCCAAGTACGGCATCAGTCTGCAGGACCTCGCCGCCGCCATTTCCAATGCCAATGCCAATGCGCCCAAGGGCGCCATTGAAGTGGGGGACGTACGTTACCAGATCTATACCAATGACAATGCCCGCGAGGCCGATCAGTATCGTGACCTGATCATCGCCAGCCGTAACGGCGCCATAATCCGCCTGAGCGATGTGGCGCAGGTATATGACATGCAGGACGGCGCCACGGAAAATCGCCGCACCTATGGTCTGTACAACGGCAAGGCGGCCGTCACGGTGCAGGTGTACCAGCAGCCCGGCGCCAATATCGTGCAAGTGGTCGATGCGGTGAAGAAGGAGTTGCCGCAGCTCGAACACGAGATCGATCCGAATATCGGTGTCGATGTCGTCCAGGACCGCTCCATCACCATTCGCGGCTCACTGCGCCAGGCCGAGCAGACCCTGGTGGTCGCGGTGCTGATGGTCATTCTCGTCGTCTATATTTTCCTCAACAGTTTCCGCGCCGCACTGATTCCTGCCGTCGTGGTCCCGGTCTCATTGGCCGGAACCTTTGGGGTCATGTACCTGGTGGGGTTCAGCCTGGACAACTTCTCGCTGATGGCCATGACCATCGCCACCGGCTTCGTGGTGGACGATGCCATCGTGGTAATGGAGAACTCCATCCGCCACGTCGAGAATGGCATGAGGCCCATGCAGGCAGCCTTGGTGGGATCCCGTGAAGTGAGCTTCACCGTCGTCTCCATGAGCCTGTCACTGGTTGCCGTATTTCTGCCTTTCCAGTTCCTCCCAGGTATCCTCGGGCGCCTGTTCAGTGAATTCACCATCACCCTGTCGGTGGCGATTCTGATCTCACTGGTCATCTCCTTGACCACGACGCCGATGATGTGCGCGCGTCTGCTGGGCCACGACCGCCCCGAGCGGGCGAATGGCCTGCTGCGCAGCTTCAATTCCGCATTCGAGTCCCTGCGCAGCGGCTACGAGGGCTCGCTGGGATTTGCGCTCAATCATCCGCGGCTGATGATGTTGTCGCTGCTGATGACACTCGTTCTGAGCGGCTATCTGGTCGTCGTCATACCGAAAGGATTCATGCCGCAGCAGGATATTGGGCAGCTGCAGGGCGGCATGCGCGGGGATGCGTCGGCCTCGTTTGACATGATCAAGCGCAAGCTGCAGCAGGTCACCAAGGTGATTCAGGCCGATCCGGCGGTGTCCAGCGTCGCCGGCGCTGTCGGCGGGGGCGGCTTCAGCAGCAACGGCGGCGCCACGGCACAATTCAATGTCACACTCAAACCGCTGTCACAGCGCAAGGCGTCGGCGGATCAGGTGATCGCGCGGCTGCGGCCGCAGCTGCAAAAGGTGGATGGTGTGATCACCTTCCTGCAGGCGGTACAGGATATAGGCGGCGGCGGCGGTGGCCGCTCGGCCAACTCCGAATACCAGTACACGCTGCTGGGCGATGACTTGACCGAGCTGCGAGAGTGGTCGCAGAAGCTGAAGGTTGCCCTGCAGGACGTACCGGAAGTCACTGATGTCGACACCGACCTGCAGCCCGGCGGCCTGCAGACCGATCTGATCGTGGACCGGGACGCCGCATCGCGCCTGGGATTGAACGAAAGCGTCATCGACAGCTCCCTGGGGGACTCCTTCACCCAGGCGCTGACCTCGACCATCTACAATCCCTTCAGTCCGCAGCAGTATCACGTGGTCCTGGAGGTGGCACCGCAGTACTCGCAGAGCCCGCAAGTGCTGAAGGATATGTTCCTGAGCACCTCCGGGGGAGCAATTTCGGGCACCCAGGCCACCCAGGCGGTTGCCGGCACGACCTCCTTCAAGGGAGTCTCGAAGGCGGCCAGCGCCGTCGCCGAAGATGCGGCACGCAACCTGGCGTCCAATTCGCTGGCCAATGCGGGACGTGGCAATACCTCGACCGGGGCTGCGATCAGTGTGAGCGCGGAGCAGGTGGTGCCTTTTTCCGCCTTCAGTCACTACGACACCTCCACCACCCCCACGACCGTCAACCACACCGGGACGTCAATCTCGACCTCCTTCTCGTACAACCTGCCGGAGGGGGAGGCACTGAGCATCGGGCAGGCGGCCATCGAGCGGACGATGGCGCGCATCCACATGCCCGTCAGCATCCATGGCAGTCCCTACGGCACGGCACGACTGTTCGCGCAGTCCAGCAGCAGTGAGCCGTTGGTGCTGCTGGCCGCCCTGGTGTCCATCTACGTGGTGCTGGGCGTGCTCTACGAGAGCTTCACCCAGCCGCTGACCATCATTTCCACGCTGCCCTCGGCGGGCCTCGGAGCGTTGCTGGCACTGATGCTCACCGACACCGAACTGAGCCTGGTTGCCTTCCTCGGCATCATGCTGCTGATCGGTATCGTGAAGAAGAATGCCATCATCATGATCGACTTTGCGCTGGACGCGGAGCGCAACCTGGGACTCGTATCCCGTGATGCCATTGCGCGCGCCTGTTCGCTGCGCTTCCGGCCCATCATGATGACCACCTGCGCGGCCATCGCTGGTGCCCTGCCTCTGGCATTGTCCAGCGGCGATGGCACTGAATTGCGCCACCCACTGGGTATTTCCATCGTGGGCGGCCTCATCGTCAGTCAGTTGCTGACCCTGTACACCACGCCGGTGGTCTACCTGTACGTGCGGCGCATTGGCGCCAAGCGCCGCGCGCGCCTGCAGCAGCAGGAGGTGCGCGGAATCGCGGCGACGGATCGCGCAACCGCCGCGTGATTTTGCGGCCACAGCCCACCGGGTCCTTGAAGCTCAGCCGCGCCCGATGAAGGGCATTTTGGTCGCCATGATGGTCATGAACTGAACATTGGCCGACAACGGCAGTGCGGCCATGCCGAGGACGGCCTGCGCGACATGCTCCACATCCATCAACGGTTCCGGCGCGGCGCTGGCCTTGGCGAGATTGTCGGCAAGCTCCGTGCGGGCATTGCCAATATCGATCTGCCCGCAGGCGATGTCGTAATCGCGCCCATCCAGGGAGGTCGACTTGGTCAGGCCCGTCATGGCGTGCTTGGTCGCCGTGTAAGCCACGGAGCGCGGTCGCGGGGCATGCGCGGAAATCGAGCCAGTGTTGATGATCCGCCCGCCGCGCGGATCCTGATTCTTCATGATGCGGAAGGCCTCCTGGGTGCACAGGAAGGCTCCGGTCAGATTCGTGGCGACGACCGCGCTCCAGGTTGCCACCGGCAGATCTTCCAGGGGCACGGCCGGGGCCGTGATGCCGGCATTGTTGAACAGCACATCGAGACGTCCGAAGCCACTTCGGGTCCTGGCAAAGAGCGCCTGAACCGAGCGCTCGCTGGTCACGTCACAGGCCACGGCGAGGCCATAGCGGGCGGCCTCACCCGCCGTCGCCAGCACCTGGTGCAGTGCCGGCTCGCGCCGTCCCGCCAGCACCACCCGATAGCCATCGGCCAGGAACGCCAGCGCGACCGCCCTGCCGATGCCACTGCCGGCACCCGTTATCACCGCCACCCGCAAGGCTGAAGTCATCCACCCACTCCCGTTCAAGCGCGACGCCCCCGCCGGGCGTCCCCTGGCTGCCATTGTATGCGCGCCGGACCTGTGAGACGTGCCTCGCAAATTCATGCGGTTGCGCTGAACGTGTCGCATGCCTGTAATACCGTGAGTGCAGTGTCTCGCCCCGGCGACCCCGTGAGGCCAAACGTATGCCGCTCAGTTCCCTGTCGATCATCAACATGCGACGCGATCTGTCGACGCGCTTCGCCAGCGCCACCCGGCAGTGGCTGGCGGCCCGTGCCGCCTACCGCCGGCTGCATGACGCCCACGTCAAGGACCTGTTCGCGCTGCGCGATGCCGCACAGCGCCTGGATCAGGTTGAGCGCGGACGTGCCGCCCTGTTGCGTGATCTGAAAGCCCTGTCGGACTGAGCAATCGGGCCGGACGGACCGGCCTTGCCCGACCCTGAAGGGACGTGCGATCCTTTTCCCGTGACCCACATCGTCATTGAGCATTCCTCGAACCTGCGCCGGCAGCTGAATCTGCCGAAGTTCGTCGAGGCCATGCGGCAGGCTGCCCTGGCCACCGGCATGTTCCCTTCCGGGGGAATGCGCACGCGAGCCTACGAAAGCGAGCCGTACTGCAATGCCGCGCGTCAGCCGGACAATACCTTCGTGCACCTGTGTGTATGCGTCGGGCACGGCCGTGACCATGCCACCCGCCGCCAGGCTTGCGAGGAGATTTTCGCGGCGGCCTGCGAACAGCTGCGGGAGGTGCACGCCCGCGCGCCGCTGGGCATTTCCGTGGAAATGCAGGAACGGGATCTGGATCCCGGTCTCATACAGGGCAATATCCGCGACTACGTCCTGGCAACGCCGACCCGCCGCTAGCACAGGGAAAAGCAAGGCCCCGGGCATCCTTAGGATAAGGACACCGGGGGCCTTGCGAGCGTTGCTATCGGTTACTGGGGCGGAGTGTCCTGGGCACTGCCCTGCCCTTTGACGTTGACGTCACCCGGGTTGGACAGCACGTACATCACGACGCGACGGTTCTTGGCACGACCCGCATCGTCCTTGTTGCTGGCCACCGGCTGGGTCTCACCATAGCCCTTCGCAGCCAGCTGATCCGCGGGGACTCCATCCATGATCAGGTAAGTGCGCACCGACTCGGCCCGGCGCTGCGAGAGCTTGAGGTTGTAGGCAGCCGTGCCGACGCTGTCGGTATGGCCTTGGATTTCCACCTTCACTCGCGGGTGCTCCTTCAGGCCAGTGGCCACGGCGTCCAGAACCGGCCGTGA
>DATDIL010000059.1:0-8933 GCA_036521075.1 Steroidobacteraceae bacterium
ATCGGGCTTGGGGATGATGTGGAAATGCACATGTGGGACCGCCTGATGGGCGCCACTGCCATTGTTCTCGAGCACGTTGTATTCCTGCACTCCGGTGACAGCCACTAGCGCACGGCACAGGCGCGGCAACACCCGGCCCAAGGCCGCCGCCGATTCATCTGAGAGCTTGTCAAGGGTTGCCGCGGACTCCTTGGGAACCACCAGAGTGTGTCCCCGGCTCAGTGGGGCAATGTCGAGGAAGGCGAGCACATGCGCATCCTCGTACACCTTGTGGCATGGAATGCTGCCGGCGATGATCCTGTCGAATACCGTCTCGGACATCGCCGCGACCGCAAAGCGCTCAGTAGGGCTGAACGGCCGACTGCAGCGGCTGAGCCACATCCGGCTGCGAGGCATCCACGCACTGCGTCGCCTCGCGCGCGGCCGCACGACCCCGGCCCACCACGCGCGCGCCGGTGAGTCTTTCAATGGAGCGGATCGCGGAGGCCTTGGCGACATGTTTGCACCAAGGTCCCTGTGCGGACCCGGCCGAGGCGGCATAGTCCTCGCAGTTGCACACCCACTGGATGTGGCCATTGACCAGCTGGAACAGCTGCACGGTGCGCTGTCCGACCTGATAGGTGGACAACGCGGTCGCGGACCTGCCTCGCTCGAGTCGCCCACCGGATGCTTCGAGTAGTCCCATCTGACCCATGTTACCGTCTCCGGCCTGTGGATGAGCTGTGAATTTGCTGTGAGCAAAATAAATTCGCGCATGCGCGCGATCCATTATGGGGCGACCGCAAGGACCTGTGTCCCAAGGGTCGCGGCATTGACAATCGCCGGATCATCCCGCAACCGCACATAAAGCTCGCCCGACGCGGGATGCGGTACGGGCAAGGTATTGCCCGGGAAGCCATCGGGCACCTGCACGGGACTGTGGAACTGCTTATCGGCGGATACCGAATCGATCAGGAACAGGTCCGTACCCGACAGCCGACAGGCCACATCAGCGGTCTCGGGACACTCCAGCGACACCAGCCGCGGCAGGCGCACCAAGGTTGCCAAGGGTAGCCAGCTGCCCGGTACGCCGTCCGCGACCACCCGAAACCGCAGGGGGCCGAAGGCCGATGGACCGAATGCCTTGGCCGGATCCAGTCTTGCCACGGCCACGTGTGCATCCGCGAGCATCAAGGTGCCGGCGGTGATGGACAGCAAACTGGAGAAGGCGCTATCGGCGGTCGCCACTTCGATCTGTTCCGTGCGGGAGAAGATTTGTGGCACGACCGCGCGGACTGAAAACGCGAGGACGGAATCCTGCGGCAGTTGATCCGAGTCGCTGAGCGCGATGTGACTGGCCAGTCCCGCTTGCGATGGTTGAATGCTCTTCGCGATCAGAGTCACGCTTGGGCGTGGCTCATCGATCCGCCCGTTGAGAATGAAGCTGCGGCCATCCTTCAAGGTGACCTTGGCCACATCCGCATCACCCGCCTTCAATGCCGCGGCGGCCTGAACATCGCCCGCCATCATGGGCAATTCCTCCGCCGCGGAACTGCCGGTCAAGCTGCCGCCGCTCTCCGGGCTGAACGCAATCCCGTTGAGCGTCAGGCTCGCCACCTCATCGAGCCGTGTGCCCTTGAGCGTGGCCGCCGCATCGCCGGAGTGAATGACAAAGCCCGTCAAATGTGCGGCCTCGCTGAAAGTGTTCAGTGCCACTTGCTGCGTGTCCGCAGTACCGTACTGGGAGACGACGAGAGTCACCGGGCCCGGGGCTGCCTCCTCCAACGGCAGTTTCACCTCTACCGCATCGGGCTTGACGGGCTTCCAATCCACTTTCAGTTCCTTGCCGGCAGAATCCCTGAGCATGATGCGATCCACGCACCCGACACTGTCTGCCGTGAGATGAACCGTGCCTTCGCGCCCCACCACCAGCGCGCCCTGATCGCTGACCGGCAGCGCCCACGGCTTGTGCTGGGCATTGACCAGGTGAAAGGTGGGAGCCTGGTAGTGATCAAAGCCCCAGTAACCGTGCAGCGTACCGACCACCGCGTCCCCGAGGTTGGCATTACCCAGAGTCGTAATATCAATGACGAAGCCGCCCTGGCGCGCATCCGCTGCGGCAGGCAATTCAACGCTGTGTCCGTCGCTGCCCGTCAGTGTGAGCGCCACGTCATGAACATAGTGCGTCGCAAATACCAGCGGCGCACCTTCAACCGGCAGCACCAGACCGGTTTTGCGGGCGCAGAAGATGGCTTGCGGGTCTACGGCATGCAGCGGCGGCAGCTGTGCCTCTTCAATCGCCGGCAACGCGGTGACCAGTACGGATTTGGGATCGTGAAATGATGGCGGCGCGTTGAGCGTGAGGGACAGTTGCTCCCCGTTCGCACTGGGCAGCGCCGGCAGGTACTGGTATTGCGCGGTGAGAAATGACCCCAGAATGCGGCCGATATCCAGGATCGAGGCGATGTAGGGACTGTAGTAGCCGTAGCGCAGCTGCGGCGTGTAGCTGGCTTCCATGGTCAGGTCACTGGCCGGTCCGCTGGTCAACGCCTCAACGATCGAGGTGCTGTGACCATCATTGAGCACCAGCGAATCCTGGTCTTCCATCAGACACGGCGCCTGCAGCTCCGGAATGCGTTGCAGACACTTCTCGTCCACCTTGATGGCGAGGCTGCGCGCCAACAGCGGCGCGGCCGCGCGCAGCTTCGATGGGTCCGCCTCATTCAAGGCGCGAATGGCCAGCAGGTAGCTGTCGAGCCGAGACCGATCGAGGCTTGCCTGGTTCAGATCCTGCGAGGCGCGCACAAACGCACCCGGACGTCCGCGTACGGCATCGCGCAGCGTGTTGAAGTCGCCGCCCGTGCTCGGTGCCAGGAACACCAGCACCTGCTGCGCGCCGGACGGAACGGTCAGGTGCAGTCCCTCCGCGCACTTGCGTGACCAGGTCTCGCAGCGGAAGAACCACTCTGGCGGCGGCGGATTGGTGGCGCCGCGCAAGAATGCCACGATCATCACGTAGCGCGCCGCCTGGGTGTCCGGCAGCTCGGCCTTGATGCCCACCTTGTCGCCGACGGCCAGATTGGGCACATCGGCCACGGGCAAGGTCCGGCTGCCACGCGTGATCATTACGCGCAGCTGCGGCCCGGCAAGGTCGAACGGGGCATTATCCGCCGGCCATGCGGCCGGACCCGGGCCCAGCAGCAGCACCGCCAGGATAAATCGTGATGGTCCGAATCTCATGGCACCCTATCTTACGGGCAAAGCGACTTAGAGCGATCGCAGTGCGGCAAGGTTCCCCGGTGCGGCCTTTTCAGTTCAATTCCGGATTGAAATCAACGCTGTTTGTCAATTCGATTTTCACGGTCAGCCCCAGCTCATGCAGTTGACGGCCCAGTTCCGGCGTAATGCGCAGTCCCACCAGCGCCTCCGGTTCTACCGCCGCCAGCAATGTCAGCGAACCACCCTGCTCGCGCAGCCGCGCCAGGAACCGGCCGTGGCGCACGGCCAGGCAATGGCCGACCAGAACGATACCCCAGCCCAGACTGCCAGGCAGCATCGCCTCGCCTTCCTCGATTCCGAAGCGGGCGCGCAGTACCTTGGCTTCCTGGGGCAGTAGGGTTGCCAGAAACTGGTGCGTCACATCCGCGCGACTCAGACGCCGGGCAGCCGTTGCCGGGGCGGACCAGACCATCGGGTCCAGCACAGCCGCCCAGTAGGTTTCCCCGTGCACCGCCGTGGCGGCAACGCCGCTGCGTGAGTGCCGGGGGTCGCCGGCCCGGAAGGACTCGATGGCCTCCAGACCCAGTTCGCGTGAGATCTCTCCCGGATCGACCGAGGGGTGCCTGACATGCAGCGACAGCTGGTATGGCATTGCCTGTGCACTCGACTTCTTTCTCACCTGCATCGCGAACTCCCGCCTCAGCACGCTTGGAAAGGATTGGAGGGGGAATATGACTGCGAAACGACCGGTGACGTCAAATCCAATGCCGCGCCAGCGCAGACGAGCAGCCGCTGCGCCAAGCTATCGCTTGACCCCCTGTCGCAGCTGCGCTTGCACTAGAATGGCCCCGCCGCACGAGGACCGGCGGCGCGGGAGGGGGCGTGGGGATTTTCAAGCGGACGGTCACAGCCGTGGCCCTGATGCTGACGCTGGCGGGCACTGCCGGCGCGCATCATTCCTTTGCGGTGTTTTTCGATACGGACGCCCAGCTGGTTAAGATCACCGGCGTGGTCCGGGACTTCCAGTTCCGCAACCCCCACGGTGTCATCACAGTGGCGGTCCCGAAGGGACATGGTGAACTGACGTGGCGTGCCGAAACCAACTCACCGTCCATTCTGCGGCGACGCGGCTGGACACCGCAGAGCCTGCATGTCGGGGACACGGTCACCCTGGAAGGCTGGCGCGCGCGCGATGGCAGCCGCTACATACGCCTCAAGACCGCCCGGCTCCCCGACGGCCGCATGGTCGGGCAGCCGCCGCCATGAGGTGGCTGGCCATCGGACTGCTCGCCATCGCGGGCTGTACGGCGCAAGGCACTGCGCCATCGGTCACCTCGGCGCCGCAGGCGGCCGTCGCGCCCGCCGCGACCCATCCGGATTTCTCGGGCTTCTGGAATCTGGACATGAAGGTACCGCGGGATCCGGTGCTCATGGCACGGGTGCCGCCGAATACTGCCTTTATGGATGACACCGGTCCGGTCGAATTCCCCGCAGGCGATTACGGCGGACTGATTCCGACCCCCGCGGCGCTGGCGGCCGCGAAGAGGTGGGACCCGCGCGAGCAGCTCAAGCCGCAGAACGCCTGTCGCTCACCCTCCATCGTGTACGCGCTACAGGGGCCCTTCCCCATCGAGATCTTCCAAAGCGATGTCTTCATCGTCATGAAGCTCGAGTACTACGACATGGTGCGCATGATCTTCCTGGATGGCCGCAAGCCCGAGGCGGACTATCCACACTCCATGACCGGCTTCTCGAGTGGCCACTGGGAAGGCTCGACGCTGGTGGTGGAGACGACGCACCTGGAAGCTGCGACCATCACGAACAACGGCCTGGATCACTCGGAGAACATGAAGGTCACCGAACGGTTCCGTCTCAGTGCGGATGGCAAGCTCCTGATGGCCACTCAGGAATACGAAGATCCGGCCGTGATCCAGAATCGCGGCGTGCGCTTCATCGCCTGGCGCAAACAACCCGGCCAGCACGTCTACCCGTACGAGTGCGACCCAGGCTTCGCGGGCAACTACAAGCAAAGCAAGTAGTTCTGCACCTACCTGAGCAGGATCAGCTTGGGCACCGCATCGGGCGCTGCCCAGACAATCGCGTTCTGCTCGAACTGTCGACCCAGCGCCCGCGCGGCCCGGCGCGAGATGCCCAGCACGAGGAAACTGGGTTCACCCGGCCATGGGTTGCGGGGGTGCTCGCCAATACCGCGAATCGCCACCAGCTTGCGGCGCGCAAGTTCCGCCCGCAGCGCTTCGTGGCGTTGCGCGTTCTCACGGGCGGTAGCGCGTCTGCCCAGCGGGTTGTACGCCGTCATGAATGCGCTGCAGTTGGCTTGATACCTGGCATGCAGGAGCACAAGTTCCGCACACGCTGCATCGACATGCAAGGTTGCCGGCAATTGCTCGAGAACCCGGTAGTCGGTTTCCCGATAGGCCCGCAGTGTTTCAGGATCGATCGCGGTAATGGTTACGGGCCTCAGACCGGGACACTGGGTTTGATGTTGGCATTCAAACGGAACAGATTTCCCGGGTCGACCCTGTCCTTCAACTGCACCAGACGCGGGTAGTTCTCACCATAGGTGGCGCGCAGTCGCTTCACTGCGCCCGCAGCACGGAGCCGTGCAGACTTGCCCGCAGGTCCTTGATCTCCGCCGCGCTCAGCTGCAGCGCCTGACCCGAGCCACTGAGCGCCGCCAAGCGATCGGGGATGGCGGTGGATCCGGCATCGGCCCATAGGTGTCCGGAGTGCGTCGCCGCGAGTGCAGTCGCCGCCAACGTTGTGCCGAGCAAGCCGCGTCGCCCGATCCCCGCGCGCTCTTGTGGGGAAGCCGTGCTGCGCTGCAACCGCCATCGATCGGGTGTGGGGCCTATCTTCATATTCGCAACGTTAGCACGGCCACGATCGCATGATATAAGCAAGAAATGCCGACTCATACCCCGACCTGGGCTGCGGAACTTGATGTTGCGTTCCGCAGCGGCGCCAGTGGCCAGTGCATACTGTATGGCAATGTGCATGATCGCCTGGCCGTGGGCGAGCGGCTGATCAGTATTGATCGGTACCTGCAGGACACGCTGCTCGCCGAAATGGCAGTGGTGCTCTCCTACGATCTCGGCAACGGTCTGACCGTTGAGCGCGGCGAAGAACATCTGGCGCAATGGGTGCCCTCCTCATTGCGTAACCTGCCGCTCGAACCGCTCGAGGCGGTGCGCTTCATCAATCGCTATGCCCGGTATCTGGCAAATATCAAAGCCGTTCGGCGCCAGGAGATTCCCAGCGTGGCGATCGTGGTGCGCGGGGCCGACCAACTGCTGCCCGCGGATGGCCAGGGCCTCCAACATGGCAGCCTGACCTGCCTGGTACGCGATTGGGGACTGAGCAGCCCATTCGCGCAGCTGCCCTTCTTCAGTTTCCTGATCGCGGACAATCTGACCGATCTGGATCCGCTGGTGGTATTCGCGCCGCAAGCAAAGCTGGTGCGCATTCCACTGCCCAGCGCCGGTGATCTCGAACTGGCGCTGCGCGTCCTGCACCAGGAGTATCCGCGCACCATTCGCGCCGGGACGAATTTTGGCGCACTCGCGGCTGCCGTCACCGGACTGTCAGTGAACACGCTGCAGCAGATCACCAAAGTGCGCGCCCACAACGGCCAGATCCTGCAGTCGCAGGATTTCGCCGCACTGAAGAAGGAAATGGTTGAACGCGACGCGCCGGGCCTGGTGGAATTTGTCGAACCGACCCGTACGCTCGATGACTACTTCGGACAGGATGCCCTGAAGAACTGGCTGCGCCAGGATATCGCGCTGTGGCGGATCAACGATATCAAAGCTCTGCCCATGGGTTATCTGCTGTGCGGCCCGGTGGGGACCGGCAAGACCTTCCTGGTGGAGTGTCTGGCGGGGGAGGCCGGCGTGCCCGTTTTGAAACTTAAGAACTTTCGCGATAAGTGGATCGGATCCAGCGAGGCGAACCTGGAGAAGATATTTCGACTGATCCACGCCCTGGGTCGCTGCATCGTGTTCGTCGATGAGGCGGACCAGACCTTGGGCCGCCGCGACTCGGGTATTTCCGATAGCGGCCTGTCCGGACGGCTGTATTCGATGATTGCCCAGGAAATGGCCGACACCGACAATCGCGGCAGGATCGTATGGGTGCTCGGATCGTCCCGACCTGACCTGATCGAGGTGGACCTGAAGCGCCCCGGCCGCATTGACCTGAAGGTGCCCATCCTGCCCACGGCAACGCGTGCCCAAAGCGGCGGGCTCATCGGCGCCTTGGCAAAACGCTACGAGCTCACGATCGAGTCCCACGAACTTGCGGCAATGATCCCCCAGTGTCCGGTCATGCTAACCCCGGGAGCGGCCGAGGCACTGGTCGTGAAGGCCTATCGGATGTGCCGCACCGAAGGTATCGCTCCCGCCCTCGCCCTTGCCCGCTGCCTGGCGGGCTATCAAAGCGCAATTCCGCAGGATGTCCTGGAGCTGCAGATGCGACTGGCCATACAGGAGGCCACGGATCTGGCCTTTGTCGCAGAGGAACTGCGCCACTACGCGCACTCGGGCGCCGTCAGGGAGTAACGTAGATCACCTGATCGGGTTGCCAGCGCAGCCGCGCATCGGCAACCGCCGCCGTAATCGGATAGCGGCTGAGCGCTGCATCCTCCAGCGAGGCTGCCTGCAAGGATCCGACGGTGGTATCGGCGAACACCTTGGGGTCAAACAATCGCGCCTGCGCCGGTGTGGCGGGCCAGTGCCACGACAAACCACGGATGGTCACCGCACCCGTGATGACGGTGAGCTCAAGCGCCTGTTCGCGGATGACGCGAACGTCAAATAGCGACGGTGACGCCACGAAATAACGACCACCGGCATTGAGCTCGAATGGCCGTCGCTCCGGTGCGGTACGAAAAATGGCTTCGCCGTACTCCAGCATCGCAAGTCGCGAGGCGGCACTGAACAACACACCTAGCCGGGAATGCCCGTTCAGCGTGACGGTGCTGTTATCGGGCAAAGAGACGATGCGGGTTTCGCCAGCCCGGGTCGTGTAGACCGATTCGCCCCAGGCCACACCGCGCTGCAACGGCGTGGGATGGGCGGCAAACACCCCCGGCGTTGGGTGCTGAAAGTACGCCATCGGGACAAGCGTCACCAGCACGCCGAAGATCGCAATGAGTACGTTGACGAGCTGCCGCCGGTGCTTGGGCTGCGGTGGGGGCGGATTGCCGAATCCGACCGGCACCAGTTGCGCCAGCACGGCGATGATATCCGGGCCGTGCCACAATTTCGCCGCATCAACGATGGCCGCCCGGTGGGCGGGCTGCCGCAACCACTCGCGCAGCATCACGCCCTCGTGAGGCAGCAGCCCGCGCTCCAGTCGCGCCAGCCACACGGTCGCTTCAGTGGGAATCTTGTCAGCATCTGCGGCCATGGGAACGCACGCGCCCCGCGGTCACCGGACCGCCTTACGGCCGATTTTTACATCATGGGCAGGCGCAGGGGAAGGACAGCACCCGGCCGCGTCGGAGGCGCCGGCAGGGTCGAGCACGCGCCCGTGGAGCCGCTTACTTGTCAATGTCCTTTGCCGCATCCTTGGCGGCCTTGGCATGATGATGTGCCTTGTGCTTATGAATCTTCGCCTTGGTCTTGTCGATCGTCTTGTCCGGCTGCGACTCGACGCTGGCCTTGGCCTGGTCCCCGAGCTGCTGGCTTTTCTCGGAGGTCGCCTTCGCACCTTCC
>DATDIL010000060.1:0-15023 GCA_036521075.1 Steroidobacteraceae bacterium
CCAAGGCCGCCGCTGCCGCGAAGGCCCAGGCGGTTGCGAGCCAGGCGGACCTGCAACGCAGTATTGATGCGGAAGAACGCCTGGATGCGGCGCGCGCCAGCGGTGCCATGTCCACGTGGGCCGCGCTGATCCAGGCACGCATCCAGCGGGCATGGATCCGGCCGCCCTCGGCGCGCGCGGGTCTTGACTGCACGCTATACCTGACACAGGCGCCGGGTGGCGCAGTCCTCACTGTGAGAATGGGGTCCTGCAATGGCGATGATGCCGTCAAGCGGTCAATCGTGGATGCGGCCTATCGCGCCTCACCCTTGCCGGCCCCTTCGGATCCGTCTTTGTTTGAGCGCAACCTTGAAGTCACTTTCCGACCCACGGATTGATGCGAGCCAATGACTAAAGTATTTCCGTTTCGTGCCCGCTGGTGTGCGGCGCTGCTGTGCCTTGCGGTACTGCCCGGCTTGGCGCCGGCACAGCTGAAAATTGAAATCACCTCGGGCGTCACCGACCCGGTACCCGTGGCCATCGTGCCGTTCGCAAGTACCGGCGGTGCCGACAACGGCGTGGATGTCGCCCAGGTCATTCAAAGCGATCTGGAGGGCAGCGGCCGCTTCAAGGGCATGGCGCGTTCGGCAATGACCACAACCCCCTCGCGCGCACAGGACGTGCAGATCGCGACGTGGAAGGCGGCGGGCAATGACTATGTGGTCGTCGGGCGGGTCACGCCGCTGGGCGGCGGCCAGGTCGCCGTGGATTTCGAATTGTTGAATGCCCTGACCGGCCAGCAGCTGGCGAATCCGCGGTTCACGGGCACGGGGGCCGCGGTGCGCGATGCCGCACATCGGTGCAGCGATGTGATCTATGAGAAGATTCTCGGCGTACGCGGTGCCTTTGCGACGCGCATCGCCTACGTGTCCGTCGATGGCAGCCCGCCGGCGCAACGCTACCAGCTGATCGTGGCTGATGCGGACGGGGCGAATGCCCGCGTGATCCTGGAATCGCATCTGCCGGTCATGTCCCCGGCCTGGTCTCCGGATGGTCAATGGCTGGCGTATGTCTCATTCGAAAACAAGCGCGCTTCGATCTATGTGCAGCAGGTGAGCAGTGGCACGCGACGGCTGGTATCCGGCCGCGTCGGGATCAACGGCGCGCCTGCGTGGTCACCGGACGGCCGCAAACTGATCGTGACCCTGGGAGGAAGCTCCGGGACCCCGAACCTTTACGTTCTGGATCTGGGCACTCAGCAACTTACGCGCCTGACGGACGGACCTTCGATCGATACGGAGGGTACTTTCGCAGCCGATGGACAGTCGGTGTATTTCACCTCGGACCGTTCGGGCGGACCGCAGATCTATCGCATCGGACTGGAGCCCGGGGCCAAGCCGCGCCGTGTCACCTTCGAGGGTGCCTATAACGCTCGTCCGCGAGTCTCACCGGACGGTACCAAGCTCGCCATGGTCACGCAGGACGGCGCGAATTACCGCATCGGCGTGCAGGACCTTGCCAGCGGCACGGTGCGCATCCTCTCGCACGGCCGCCTGGACGCCTCGCCCAGTTTTGCGCCCAATGGTGCCATGCTCATCTTTTCGGGCATTGAGGGCGGACATAGCATCCTGCAGCGAGTCTCGGTCGATGGATTGACCTCGCAGCGCCTGCGCGCCGATTCGGCGGATGTGCGCGAGCCGGTGTGGGCACCGTTCGCGCGTTGAATTTACTGCGGAAATTGTTGGAGAGTACGATGCGAAAGTTATTGAGTGTGATGTTGCTGGCAACCGTGATGGCACTGGGGGCCTGCGCTCATAAACCCCCGAAGGCCACCGATGCGGCCGCTTCGAGCCAGGTGCCCGCGGCCGGTGCCGAGGCGAATGGCGCCGGTGGCAACAGCGCGCTGGGCGCTGCCGGCGCCAATGCAGCCGGGGGCGGCGTGGATATCGGAGGGCCCACGGAGGGCATTCTGGCCCAACGGACGATTTATTTCGGCTTCGACAGCAGCGAGATCAATCCGGAGGGCATGGCGCTGATCAGTGCCCATGCGCACTACCTCGTCGCACATTCGAACCTGCATGTGCGCTTGGAGGGCAACACGGATGAGCGCGGCTCACGCGAATACAACATCGGCCTCGGTGAGCGTCGGGCACAGGCCGTGCGGCGCGCGATGCTGCTGCAGGGCGTTGCCGAAACGCAGCTGAGCACGGTCAGCTACGGTGCCGAGCGTCCCGCGGTGGAAGGCCACGATGAGGCCGCGTGGAGCAAGAATCGTCGCGTCATGATCAACTACGTCCAGTGACCCGATGGGGAGGCGCCATGTGTGGCAATGTGAGCAGTAATGCGTTACGGACCTGGCGCTGGCTGCTGCCGGCCGCCGGTGTGCTCTGGCTGGTCGGCTGCGCGACGACGCCGGAGGAGGATCCGGTTCTGCAGGGCAAGCTCAGTGATCTGGATTCACGCACGACCAAAATCGAGCGGGTCGTCCAGAATCAGAGCCTGTTGACGCAGGCGCAGCGCGCGGACCAGTTGCAAAACGAAGTCAGTGTGCTGCGCGGTCGGGTCGAAGTGCTGGAGAACGCCAACGAGACGCTGCGCAAACAGCAGCGTGACATGTACGCAGATCTGGACAAGCGGCTCAGCTCCTTGCAGGCCGGCGGCGCGCCGCCGGGTGCGCCTGCGAGCGGCCAACCCACGAGCGCGGGCGCCGACCAGGCCGCATACAATCAGGCCTTCGACCTTCTGAAGGCGGCTAAATACGCTGATGCGATCACGGCATTTTCGCACTTCCTGCAAAGTTGGCCGCAAAGCTCGTTGGCGGACAATGCGCAGTATTGGTTGGGCGAGTCCTACTATGTGACCCGCGACTTTCAGAATGCCGCTGCGGCCTTCCAGACGGTGCTCGACCGCTGGCCGGATTCGCGCAAGGCGCCCGATGCGTTGTTGAAACTGGGGTATACACAAGCTGAGTTGAAACACACGGCGCAGGCGCGTGCGACGCTGGCGTCGGTAGCGACGCGCTTTCCGGGATCCGATGCCGCGAACCTCGCCGCAGCACGGCTGCAGCAGTTGCCGGCCCAGTGAATGGACCGCCTGAAGCTCACCGAGATCTTCCGTTCACTGCAGGGAGAGGCTGACACTGCGGGTATCCCGACGGTATTCGTGCGCCTCACCGGCTGTCCCTTGCGCTGTCAATACTGCGATACCGCCTACGCCTTTCACGGCGGGGAGTGGGCGACGCTGGAGGAGGTCGTGCAGCGGGTTCGGGCATTTGATACCCCTCACGTGTGCGTAACCGGGGGCGAGCCGCTGGCGCAGAAAGGTTGCACGGCGTTGCTGAGCCGGCTATGTGACGAGGGGCTGCGCGTGTCGCTCGAGACCAGTGGCGCGATCGCGCTGGCGGGCGTTGATCCACGGGTCACTCTGGTGGTCGATGTGAAGACCCCAGGGTCCGGCGAAGCGTCGCGCAATCGGTACATGGAGCTGGATCGGCTTTCCCCGAAGGATCTGGTGAAGTTTGTGATCTGCGGCCGTGAGGACTACGAGTGGAGTCGGGCCAAGCTCGATGAGCTGAAACTGGCGGCGCGCTGCACCGTGCTGTTCTCGCCCAGTCATGAGCAGCTGCCCCCGGGGACCTTGGCGGACTGGTTGCTGGAGGATCACCTTCCGGTGCGCTTCCAGCTGCAGCTGCACAAGTACCTATGGGGCAATGTGGCCGGGAAATGACGTGCCGGCGGTAGAGCGCGCGGTGGTGCTGCTGTCGGGCGGCCTGGACTCGGCAACGGTGCTGGCGCTTGCCCGTCGTAGCGGTCTGGAATGCTATGCGTTGTCAGTGGCCTATGGGCAGCGACATTGCGCGGAGCTGGATGCGGCCGCCCGCGTCGCGGCCGCGCTGGGCGCCCACCAACATCGGGTCATGCAGGTCGATCTGGCCGGCATTGGCGGCTCGGCGCTTACGGACCTTACGCTTGCGGTTCCGGAATACCCGACGGCGGGTATTCCAGTGACCTATGTGCCGGCACGCAATACCATGATGCTGGCGCTGGCGCTGGGTTGGGCGGAGGTGCTGGGGGCGACCGGCATTCATCTGGGCGTCAATGCCGTGGACTATTCGGGGTATCCGGATTGTCGTCCGGAATTCATTGCTGCCTTTGAGGCCCTGGCCGCGCGCGCAACCCGGGCTGGTGTCGAAGGCCGGCCGTTGAAAATCCAGGCGCCCCTGATCACCTGGAGCAAGGCCGCCATCATCCAGGCCGGCGCGCGGGCGGGTGTGGATTATTCCCTGACCGTCTCGTGTTACCAGGCCGACGCGGCGGGACGGGCGTGCGGCAAATGCGATTCGTGTCGGATCCGCCGGGATGGCTTCCGGGCAGCCGGTCTACCGGATCCAACCCGCTACGTTTAACTTTCAGCCGAAACCGCGGAAGGTTGCGAAGTCCGAGAGCGGCGCCCGGTTGGTTCGCAGCCGGTTGATGGCCGCGGACTCATCGCGATAGCCCACCGCGATACCCGAGAACAGCATGCGGTGGACGGGGAGTGATATGGCCTCGCCGACCTCGCGGTACCAGCCGGACCAGGATTCTTGCGGGCAGGTGTGCAATCCGTGCTCGCGCGCCAGCAACATGATGCTTTGCATGAACATGCCCATATCCGCCCACTGCGCCGAGCCCATGTAGCGGTCAATGCAGATAAAGAGCAGCACTGGCGCCCCAAACGCCGCGTAATTGTGGGCGTACTGTCGCAAACGGGCGGGGCGGTCCCCGCGCGCTATCCCGACAGTTGCGTACAGCTCTTCCCCGTTCTCGAAGCGGCGGGTCCGATAGGGCTCACCCAACGGTGACGGATAGACGGGGTATTCGGACGGATGGCCCAGCGGGTGCACCGCAACCTGGGCGCGCACGCGTTCTATCAGGGCGGCCAGTGGCGCCCCGGTCAGAACGTCGACGTACCAGGGCTGCAGGTTGCCACCCGAGGGCGCCCGGCTGGCCGCCGCCAATATCTGACGTAATGTGCCTTCCGGAACCGGATCAGGCAAAAAGGCCCGGCAGCTCATGCGGCTATACAGGGCTTCCGAGACTTTCATCGCTTTGTTGTCCTCTGCGTGCGGCGGCGCCCCTGTAGTATCATGCGCGCCCTTGCCGGGTCGACCCTGGGTCGGCTCCGAAAATCCGGGGTGTTAGCTCAGTCGGTAGAGCATCGGACTTTTAATCCGCTGGTCGTGGGTTCAATTCCCACACACCCCACCACCTCACAGGGGGTCGAGCGCGATAATGTGCCGCTCATCCGGAGCGAATCGCAGCGACCGGTGGCAACCTCGCGGCAGCTCGCGCCGGTCCGTACGCCGCCATCTGGCCCAATAGCCATAGAAGCAGTGCGCCAATCAGGAGCGCGGAGACCGGAAGGCGTGCTAAGGCATAGAACTTCATCAGGCCCAGATTCGCCAGCATAGCGAGCACGGATCCAATAGCGATGCCGCCGGTGACAATAAGGAAATTCTCCACCTGGAAGTAGCCGAGAATGTCACCCGCGGATGCGCCAAGTGATCGACGGATGCCTATCTGCCTGCGCCGCTGACTCACCCAGAAGCTGCTCAGGCCAACGATGCCGCCTGCGGTGGCCAATAACAGCAACCCGGAGACTATGCTCAGCATGAGCGCCACGCTCCGATCAGTCGCATAGCCCCTGGCGCGTGCCTGGGTCAAGGTCAGCACACCATCCGTTGGATCAATGAGACGTCCATTGCCTTCTCTTGATAGGGCTTCGAGCGCTGCTTTGATTATCGGTGCCGCGTCGGTTGAGGTTGTGCGCACTAAGTAGATGAGCCCCTCAGGGTCGACGGAGCGAGCCGGAAACAGGACATTGTCCTCATCGAAGGGCCGCGTAGTCGCACCACTTCCTGCGTAAGGCCCTTGTAGGCTCTGCAGGACGCCGATGATGAGGGCAGGGCCGCCTGGCAGATAAACCGTCTTACCCAGCGCGGCGCCGCCGGCGAACAACTTGCGGGCCAGGCTGTTCGTGATGATGACTACCGGAGCGCTGACCTTGCCGTAACGACCGATGATGGCGACTTCGTTGGCACGAAAGTTGCGCCCGGCGGTCAGTGAAACTCCCAGCGTGTCGATGGCGTGTTCATCGGCGAAATAAATGACGGCGAGTTTAGGACGTGCGGTCTGGTCGGCCTTGAGCTTCAATCCGGTGAGCAAGCCGTAGCCGGCTTCCAACGGGAAAGCCTCACTGGAAAAGGCGTCGCGTACGCGGGGAACCTTGCGTAGCGCCACGAGATCGGTGCGGATCTGCGCGTCGATCTGCGAAGGATCCTGACCGTTCTTCCAATTGTTCTTGATAACGAACAAATGTGATTCGTCGGTGCCGGTTGGTCGGGACAAATGAACCAGGCGCGTGACGACGACGAATAGGGCGTTACTGGCCACTGCGAGCGTCAGTGCAATCTGCAGGACGATCAGGGCCGTTGCGATCTTGTGCCGGCCAAGTGCCGCGAGAATCGGGCCTGTCTGCAATATAGTCTTGGGCGGCCTCATTGATGTCGTCTCAGCCGTTTATTTTGATTTGCCAGGCGGGCTGTACTCGCGCCGCTCGCCACGTCGGATAGAGCGACGCGACCAACGTAGTGCCGATGGCCAGCAAGACCGTCCCTGCCACAAGTGATGCGTCCACGTGCACCAGGTGTGCGATCCCGGGCTCGAAGAGCCACCCAAGACTCCACAGACCCAGCAACGTCAGCGCGATGGCGAACAGGCCGCCGGCCAGCCCAATGGTTGCGGCCTCGGTCAGGAACTGCCGGTAGATGGCCCATCGGGAAGCACCCAAGGCACGACGCACTCCGATCTCAGCTGCGCGTCGCATGAATCGGGCCAACATCAATCCGATGACATTGACGAGCGCGATCACCAGAAAGCTGGAGGAAACCGTCATGGATAGGGTCGATGACTCGGGTACAACACGTTCGAAGGCCAGCCAGTCCAGCAGATTACGCAAGCGAGTATTGGGATCCCAGGCGAAACGACCGGTGCGTTGTTGTTCGCTGGCGTAGTTGCGCAGAAACTCCGTGTACCGCTGCACGTCCGCTGTTGTCGGAAGCTCTACCCACGCACTGATCCACGCGCACTCGCTGTGCAGGAAGCTGTTCCAGTTGGCGATGTCCGGGTTGATGCCGTTCTTGCTGCAATACCATGTGGGGCTCACTTTTTTCAGGTCGACGGCGCGGGTGAACGGAACATAAATTTGCCCGGCATCGTCGAACGCGGAGTGCGGACCGCTGCCCGCTACATCGAAGAACCGCGGCTTGGGATTCCATCTGTCCAGCACGCCCGTGATTCGCAAGGCAAGCCCATCCACGCGAATCGTTCTTCCGACACTGTTTTGTCCCCCGAACAGCCTCTGATTCAGCGCGCGGCTGATGACAGCAACTGTTGCATGCTGCGCATCATCTGCAGCAGACCATGCGGTGCCAAAGTGAAACGGAACATCGAACATTCCGAAGAAGTCCGCAGTGACAGCATCACCGGCCAACGACATCGGCGGCACCAACGGATTATTGGATTCCACGCCCCATTTCGCGGGATAGACGAGGGTCTGACGTCGCGCTCCGTGTGCCTGCCAAAGGGCCATGGCATCGAAATAGCTCAACAAATCGGGAGGTTCGCCGCTGCTGCTCTTAATCGGGCCGAAATTGTCCACCTGCGGAACGTAGAGTTTTGCCGATCTGGCGGGGATGGGATCGCCAGTAGTAATCCGGAAAACTGCGTAACAGACCATGCAAGCCGCGACGCCGAATGACATCAGTACGATCACGAGCATCGTCAATGACTTGCTTCGTGAACTGCTGCGAACGGCCAGTGCGACGTAGTATCGCCACATAGCGCCTCCTATACGCGATGTTGGGCCCACATTGAGCGAGTAGGCGAAGCTCTTGCAGTGTGCGCTGCCCGGTAGCTGAAGCATCGCTCAAGTTTTGCAACGGCTGTGCCAGGACGGCCGTTCGACGTAACCCATTGAACAGTAATGGACTAAGTCTGTGCCTGATGCGACATCAGGTGTCCGAAGCACGGACAGCGGACAAAGGCCGGACAATAGCCGGACACGGACTGGACCCCACGACACGCACGAAGGGCGGCAGATCACCCGGACGACGCAGGAGGGAGACGCTCTCAGTAGTGCGCGCTTCGGAGGTATACCAGATCCGCACGGCTTGAGGCGTCGCGAGCTGAGGGTGCACGAGGATGTAGCGCTCACCGTCCTGCCGGGTAAGCCCGGCCACGAGCGGGCAGAGGGGCCTTTGCCATCGGGGCAGTCCTTCTTCGTTTGCAGCCGCGGCGATATGATCGAGAAAGTCTGAGACCCTCGCCTGCAGCTGCGCACCGGACTTGGTGCGGAATTATATACTTCACCGCCTCGCCGTGGCGATCGTCGCGCGGCACGGATGCGGCATCGACGACGGGTGAACTCAAGGCGATTTGTATATGCCCTCGGTAGTGGCGGTGAGCGTTGATCCTTACATGTTGCAGGCCCTGGCGGAGGGTCGAAAGGCGCTACCCGCCTGCCTGCCCAATCCGCCGGTCGGTTGCGTCGTTGTTCGATCAGGTGCGATAAGTGGCCGGGGCCATACGCAGCCACCCGGCGGCCCGCACGCAGAGATTGGCGCACTGGCAGCTTCCCAAGGCGATCTGACCGATGCGACCCTTTACGTGAGCCTGGAGCCATGTTCCTTTCACGGACGCACACCCGCCTGCGTCGAGGCGATTATTGCCCGGGGAATTCGCAAAGTCGTTGTTGCGATTGTTGATCCGGATCCCAGGAACAATGGTGCGGGAATCGAGAAATTGCGCGCCGCCGGCATTGATGTGCAGGTGGGCATTATGGAAGAGCAGGCGCGCACGGACCTCGGCCCTTACCTGAATCTGCCGTCGAACAAGTGGGCGCCGTCAGGAGCAGGCAGCCGGGGCGAATAGGGCGTAACATGTTGCAGCACGGTTTCAGAGCCTCGTGGCGGGCGCATTTCGCCCCCGCCGCTAGCAGACTCCCGTACGGAGCTGCACTATGCTTGTCAATTGTCCGCAATGTGGGCGTTCCATCGAATCTCCAGCTGCCGGACGATCGCGCACCACTCCCCTCATCGTCTGTCCTTGCTGCGGTAAATTTGCCGTGCGCGTGGAACCTGCGGAGGGCGTCGGACACGCGACCGTAAAGACCGCCTCGCCTTGGATTCTACCGCTGCCACCACTGCCGCCTGTGCGGTAGAGCGATGATGGTCAATTGCGGCGCTCGTGCCTACGAGGCGATGAGGATCCCGTCGGACAGACCGCACTAGGCGCGGTGGAACAGACTGCCGCATCGCAATCGCTGTGAGTGGTCGTTATGATCTTGAGTGTACCCATGCCGCTGCGCCAGCACCGGTGTCTGTTGCTGCTGTGGATGCTGATACTGGCGAGCTGCGGCGGCAGCGGTAGCGGTACTGGGAGTGGTAACGGCAGCGATGAGGGTTCGTCCCCCGGTACCGGTTCGACGCCACCGGAAGGCACGTTGCTGCAAAGTCCGGGGCAACTGATCTCGACTGTAACGGCCCCGAGCTTGCTGGTTGAACTCAATCTGGCAACCAATCAGCAATTGCTGTCGTTGAGTGGTTCGCCGGTTTGCGACGTGCTCATCTACAAGATCCAATACGAGACTGTCGGCGGCGCGAATGAGCCGACCACGGCATCGGCTGCCCTGATGATACCCAGCGGCCTTGGCTCGGATTGTACGGGCGCTCGCCCCATCGTCATGTATGCGCATGGAACCACCACCGACCGCACGTTCGACATGACGGATCTGAACAATGCGGAGGCACTGGGCATGGCCGCGATATTCGCATCACAGGGATACATCGTCGTTGCGCCAAACTATGCGGGCTACGACACCTCGACGCTTGCCTACCATCCCTATCTGATCGCCGAACAGCAAGCGAAGGACATGATCGACGCCCTCGCCGCTGCGCGTAAGGCGCTGCCAATCGCCTCGGCGACGCTCACCCAAGACAACGGTAAGCTGTTCATTACGGGGTACTCGCAAGGCGGCTATGTCGCCATGGCGACGCATCGGGCGATGCAGGCGGCGGGGATGACGGTCACTGCGTCTGCCCCGATGTCGGGACCTTACGCCTTGGCAGCGTTCGCGGATGCGGTGTTCTATGGGGCGGTCAATGGCGGTGCGCCAATCTCGACCACTTTGCTCATGACCGCGTATCAGGCCGCCTACGGGAATATCTACCCAAGCCCGGCCGACGTATTCGAGCCCCAGTACGCCAGCGGCATCGCCACCCTCTTGCCGACGACCCTGACGCGCGCCGAGTTGTATACCCAGGGAAAACTGCCGCAATATGCGTTATTCAGCCTGACCCCTCCCGCCCCGCAGTTTGCCGACATCACCCCGCCGACGTCACCTGCGAACCTGGCTCCCGTATTCGCACTCGGGTTCGGTAGCGGCAATTTGATCTTGAACAGCTACCGGCTCAGTTATCTCGAGGATGCTCAGCAGAATCCGGACGGAGGTTTTCCGGCGGTAACGACGGGGGTCGCCGCGGTGGCCCCACAGCTGCCTTTTCGCCAGGCGCTGCAAAAAAATGACTTGCGTAACTGGGTGCCCGTGGCGCCGGTGCAACTGTGCGGCGGAGCTGACGACCCGGAGGTGTTCTGGTTCAACACGCAGCTGATGCAAAGCTACTGGACGGCGCATCCACCCGTGTCGGCCGCGATCGCAGTCCTCGATCTGGAATCACCGGTGGCCGCCATGGATCCTTATGGCACCCTGAAGCAGGAATTTGCGGTCGCCAAAGCGCTGATTGCGGCGGATGCAATCGCACAAGGGGCAACGGATGGTGGCTTCCTGGCGGTGACCGAGGCCTATCACGCGACGTTGGTCGCACCGTTTTGCCTGGCCGCGACCAGGTCGTTTTTCGCGAATCAATAGTCGCGCGGCCGGCCCTGGGGAACCCACGCCGACTTGCGCTATCGCTGGCGCCAGCCGGCGTGGGCTGCACACGTTCAGCTGAATTTGCTGTAATAACTGTCGACCCGTGTGCCATAGGCACTGTCGTAGGTCGGCATGTCGTCGAGCTGGTAGCGGGGCGCGTTCTCAAGATTGTGCTTGTCGAGGGGCACAACGTAGCCGTCCTTGGCCGTGTCATACCGCAGGACATTCCAGGGAATGGGATAGCGATCAGATCCGATGCCCAGAAAGCCGCCAAACTCGAGCACCGCATAGCGAATATGGCCCGTGCGCTTGTCAATCATCAGATCGTCAATCGATCCGAGCTTATCGCCGCTGCCATTGAATACCGCCGTGCCTTCCACCTTGTCTGACGAAATCACATAGCCGCTGGTGTTGCTGGTCGTTGTCATTTTGGTCCTCCTAACGGGCCGTAGTATCAAGGTCGCGGCGATCGTGACACCCGGAACAGGGACGAGGCGTCCGTAAACGGCCGGGAAACACGGTCGGACGGGGACTACGGCACAGCCGGTGCGGTGGAAACTGCGCAGGTAGACGAAGCCGGCACGACCCGGCAATTGGTCGCGACCGTGCTCAAGATAAGCCAGATGACCTACCAGGACGGGCATCATGCACCGCGCAGCGAGGCACCGGCCAAATTCCGGGCCCCGGTCGCACGGGGCTAGGAATTCTTTCCGTCCTGCGGCTCAGGGGGCTGTGGCCGTGGATTGTGCTCATTCGGGTCAATGGAATGCACGGCCGGTGGATCGCTGGCAGGGAAGGTCTCCTCCAGTGCCTCATCGAGCCGGCTATCCAGATCAGATGTAGCGTTCATGATCGACAATTTACGCCGAATCCGTGTCGGCAATCCACACCGCTGTGACTCCCCGGCAACGCTTACGGTCTGCGCCGCGCTGGTCATGCGCGAGATGGCCGGCCATCTGAATTGCGAGCCTCGTACCATCGATACCGGTGCGGGTTCCACTGCAGCACGACTTCGCTCTTAAGGCTTGCTGCTCACCAGTATCAGCCGCTCCGCCACAGGTGGACCGTCGAGCAAATCCTTGATCGCGGTTGCCATGGCCTGGGTATTCGGATCCTTGCCATGGGCCTTTATGGCATCGGCATCCCTGTAATGCTCGATGAGGACGTATGTCTGGGAATCCGCCGAAGGCAGGTACAGGTCATAGTAGATATTGCCCGGCTCGGAAGTGGCAAGTTGACCCTGCAGCTTCTTCATGATTTTCTCGAAGTCGGCGTTGCGACCGGCCTTGATCTTGAACCTCACGACGAAGGTGGTGGGTGCCGGGCCGCTCGTCACGGCGGGTGCGCCGCCAGCGGGTGTCTGTGCGTGGGCCGCGCTCAGCAGGCATAGCGCGGCAGCTGCCGTTATCACTCCAGCTTTCATCGGTTTCCCCTTAGTGATCAGCCGCAGGTGGTGCGAACTGCAGATAGCTCAGACGGTTCGCGCCGCCATCGGCAATCCACAGCCGGTTTACAAGTCGTGTCGGGGGCTCCCGGTCGCTGCCCGCGGTGAGTCCCACATCCCGGGTATCGGGGCCGGTCGCGAATTCAGTCACCCCCCCATCCAGCGTGACACGCCCGACGCTCGCGCCGCGGGTATACCACAGATTGCGGTCCGGGCCGACGGCGATGTTGATGGCGGATGCAGCGCCAACCGGCATCGGATACTCGCTGACTTTGCCACCGTAAGTGATCCGTCCGACGCGATTGCCATCGGTGCGCACGCCATCCATGCCACCGGACAGCTCCACGAACCATAAGGCGCCATCGGGCCCCATCGTGATGTCGCCGGGCCCGCTGTTGGGGCGCGGCAGGGGAAACTCCGTGATCACACCCTTGGGTGTGATGCGTCCGATCTTGTCGGTCCGGTATTCGGAGAACCAGATGTTGCCATCGCCGCCCGCGGCGAGTGCGCGCGGACCGCTGTTGGGAGTGGGCGGCGTGAATTCGGTGATCACGCCCTTGGGAGTGATGCGACCGACCTTGCCCGCGGCGAACATCCCAAACCAGATATTGCCGTCCTTGCCTAAGGCAATGGCACGCGGCTGGCTGTTCGGCGTGGGAATATCCCATTCGGTTATATTGCCGTTCTGGGTGATGCGGGCCATGCGGTTGCCCGTATGTTCGGAGAACCACAGATTGCCATCCGCGCCGCGCGCGAGGATGCGCGGCGCGCTGTCCGGATGTGGTAGAGGAAATTCCTGCAGATCGCTGCCATCCGGATTCATGCTGCCGATCCGATTGCCGCTGCCTTCCGTGAACCAGATCCGGCCATCCGCCGCGACCACCACGGTCGTCGGGCCACTGCGCTCATGGGGCAGGGGGAAGAAATGCACCCGCCCGTCCGTGACCAGCCCGGTCTCGTGTGGCGCAAGCCATCGCTGCTGGTCCGGGTCGGGCGCGGCGGCAAAGCTGGCCGTCGTATACCCAGCAAGTGTCAGCAATGAACCGGCCGCGGCCCCGAGCAGCGCCGCAGCATGATTCCGGGAGCGATGTTGCACGTTGCATCCTGTTACTGGCATGACAGATCCTCGTGACAGGTCTGAAGCTTTTGGCCCGAAGGGCAGCGTATCATTTCGCACTTTGGCGGGCATGGGGCGAAGTGGCGTGATCGAGCGACAAAGCCTCCCGGGTCGGGAAGGCGCGGACCGTTCCGCCGGGCCGCACACCGCCGTGCACTGCGCGGCTCGGGGCCTGTTCGTCCTGACACTGATCAATCTGCTCAACTATCTGGATCGCTACGTCCCCTCTGCGGTTCTCCCGCAGATGAAGGCTTCCGGCATCGTGACCACCGATTTCCAACTCGGCTTTCTGGCCCCAGGGTTCGTGGTGGTCTACATGCTGGCGGCACCCGCATTCGGCTACCTGGGCGACCGTCGCTCACGCACGCGCCCCATTGCGATTGGCGTAGCCTTGTGGAGTCTGGCGACGATGTGGTCGGGTCTGTCGCGAACTTACTGGGAATTGTTCGCATCACGCGCGGCGGTGGGAATCGGCGAGGCGGCGTATGCCACCATTTCTCCAGCGCTGCTCGCGGATTACTACCCGCCGGCCCGGCGCGGACGCGTCTTTGCGATATTCTACATGGCCATTCCGGTCGGTGCCGCCCTGGGGTATGTGGTCGGCGGATTGGTTTCACAGGCCTGGGGCTGGCGGGCCGCCTTCTTCGTCGCGGGTTTGCCGGGTCTGCTGCTCGCGTTGGGGGTACTGCGCCTGGCGGACCCGCCGCGCGGCGCATCCGAACCGCTTGCCGGCTCAATCACTGCGAGCCCCGCGGAGCGGCCTGGCGTACTGCGGGCGTTGCGCCGTACGGGGACACTCTACCTTCAGCTGGCGCAGCAGGCATCCTATGCGCTGACGGTGCTCGGATATGCGGCCTACACCTTCGCCGTGGGCGGCTTGGCTTTCTGGATGCCCACCTTCCTGGAACGGGTACGCGCGGTGCCCGTGGCGCAGGCGACCACAGGATTCGGCGCAATCGTCGTGGTCACTGGTTTCGTGGGTACTTTCGCCGGAGGTTGGCTTGGGGACTACTGCCGGCGCTACACGCGGCAGGCATATTTGTGGGTCTCGGGAATCGCGACTTTGCTGGCATTGCCGCCGGTCGTTGTCTGCCTGACTTCCGCCTCGCCGTCGGTCTTCTACCCGGGGCTGGTGGTCGCTGAGCTGCTGCTGTTCATGTCCACCGGCCCCATCAACTCCGTCATCGTCTCTCTCGTCAGCCCGGCGCATCGCGCGTCCGCGGTGGCGTTGAGCGTGCTGGCCATCCACCTCCTCGGGGATGTCATTTCGCCGCCGCTGATTGGCAGCGTGTCGGATCACACCTCGCTGGGGCAGGGCGTGCTGCTGGTCCCCTTCGCGGTGGGCGTCTGCGGACTGTTCTGGGTCGCGGCGGCGCTGAGATGTCGCAAGGAAGGCGTGACGGCCTGATCCTGAAACGTGATCACCTGCGCATTCCGCAACCGTCTCTGGCCAGCCCGCATCACATACGGGTAGAGTGGTGATGACTCATTCTGCTTGAAAGTCCGACCATTGGC
>DATDIL010000061.1:0-27608 GCA_036521075.1 Steroidobacteraceae bacterium
CCCAGGATCTTCCGCCACGTCTCCGGGCCATACCGCCGCCGTCTGCCCTTCTCCATCGTGCTCTCCAGTTGTTGAAAACTGGAGGGCATTGTCCGCATCAGATCGAGGCCGGGAAATACGCCGCGTGGTTAACGCTTACGCATCTGCGACCGCGGCATCCGGCGTGGGGGGCAGATTCATGTCTTCCACCAACACCGCCTCCTCCATCAGCATTTTCGGAACGTCGATCTGGCTTAGATGCGCGGGCGGCAGCTCCGGTTTTTCTTGCGACGGATCGGTCACGGCATTGGGGTCCAGGGCAATCCACTGCATAGCTTCCTGATCGCTTTCGATGCCCATTTTGATTCGGGCCGGGAGAAATTTTGGCGGAACTGCCGGTGCTCCCGCGGTCCAAATCAGGTGATGCAGTAGCAGCCCATGGGCGAGGAGACAGATGGAGGCCACCACTGCACTGCGCATTGCGCGCTCGACTCGCACCGACAAACGCCCGGCGCGAGGCTGATAGGTGTAAACGGAGATATCGATCGGCCGTCGTGACACTAGAATGCTCCGCTGGGCACCTTGCGAGCGTACGGGTAGCGCGGTTCCGGTCCGAGTGTTCACCCCCCGGGGCGCAGCCAGGAAGATTGGCCTACCCAGCTAAGTCTCTGCGGCAGCGAATACTGACTCTTAACGTCCAAGATCCTTACTGATACTGCATGGGCGCCGCAATTCGACACCGCAATTGTGTGACTGAAATACCAATTTGACCGCCCGCGATGTCGATGCCGCGTCTTTATCGGGGGCCAATTCCATCAGTGTAGCGGGACTTCGCATCCGCGGAATCGCTCCAACAGCTGATTGAGCAACCGCGCCAATGCACTTGGTGGGACCGAACGCCTTAAACTAAGGCTGCCGAGGCTGCGCGGACAGCGGTGCCAGGACTTCGGCCGTCAGCTTCTGCGATCCGATCACCGCCTGCGCCGGGCAAGTGCTGCTGAACTGTGCGTTGCGCGCGCTGAACAGCGGCAGTACCTTGCGACCCACCTGCTGTAGCAGCTCGCAATAGGAGGCATCCGCCGACACGGCCACCCGCTGCCACCCGGCCGCTACCGCGTCGACACTGTCGGCCTCAGAGCTGACCAGAACCGAGAACGTCCCCGCGACTCCCGGCAGGCGTTCCACTTGACCGCCATCCGACGTACAGCCGGTCGCGTGAATGTTCAGGTCCTCCTTGCGCGCGCCCAGCACCAGCAACACGTTGCGCATGCGGTCGACGAGGTCGTCACAGGTGTAGCGCGTAACGAAGCCGACGTAGGTGAAATTGATCTTGCGGCTGACCCACTGCGCTGGTTGCCCGGCCGCCGGCGGCGCGTCATCGGCCCAGCCGGCCGCCGCGGCGACCACGAGGATGGGCGCCAACATCATCAACCACAGGACTCGCCACGAGGAGTGCATCCCTTTCTCCGGCTCGCACCGGGGCCGAGTATACGAGGTTCAGTAACCAAACTTGTAATGGATCTGTCCGTAGATCTCGCGCGGGTTGTCCCAATGAAATCCGTCGAAGGTGAGACTGTTGTCGATGAGCAGGTGCTTGTCGGTAACGTTCACGACGGTGAGTGAAGCCGAAAAGCTCGGGTTGAACTCCTTGCCGAGGCTGACATCCAGTGATCCATGACTTGGCAGATGACTCGGGGGCGCATCGCCATTGGAGAATCCGGAGCCAAAGTAAAGATTCATGGAGGCATAGGTTTGCCAGGGCAGCTGCGCGCGGAAGCCGACGTTGAGCGTATTGCGCTGATCGTGATCAAGCGCGTAATAACCCGTGGCTGGTGTGAAGTCCGTGAGACCCCCCGTAATGGCACCCGTTCCGTCGGCGGTCTGGTTCGAATAAGTGACGTACACCTGCTCCCCAGCCCAGAAGCGCGGTGAGCGCACCGTCAGCTCGTTGCCTTCGATCAGCGCTCCCGTGATCGTGATCGGCAGGAATACGTTTGAATTGCCGATCGGGTTGTGATCGAAGAAGTTCTGCGACTGAGTCCGGAAATGATCCAGATCAACCGTCCAGTCGCGCAGCGGAATGGTCAGGCCGACCTGATATTCCTCGTCGCGCTCACCGTGAAGCGGCAGGAAGCCCAGGGCGCTGCTCTGGGCAAAGGTCAGCAGCGGCCCCGAAATCGTCTCAAGGGGAGGAGGCTGATAGAACTTTCCCCAAAAGCCGCGCAGCACCCAACCGATGCGCGGCAGCTTGAGGGTTGTTCCCAGCCGCGGATCGGTCGCATTCTCGGTGGTGAGCCCTGCGAAGTGTGTCTGCCGCACGCCTCCCGAGAGGGCGAGCCAGTCCGTGAGCTGAAAGGTGTCCTGCAGCCACGCGGCCTCGACATTGCCGTCGGGCCTTAAAGATTGGGCTACCGCAGAATAGCTGCCATCGTTGAACAGGACGTTGAAGAACTGGTTGTCCGCCTGGCCGAAAGCTGACAGACCCGCATCCAGCGTGTTACGGCCCAGGCTGACGTGCAGGCTTTCCTGGCCCCCGAAATAGCTGGACGAGCGCTGCGAGGTCGTGCTGATCGGGTAATCCCATGCCGCCCCGTCATAATCGGCGCGGTTGTAGTGGTAGAACAGCGAACTCGTCAGCAGCGCCGAACTGCTCAAGGTGCGAACCCACGAGAACAGCGTGTACGAATCGGCCTCACGCTGTACGTCGCCCGCAATCTGCCCCGGCGTGTTGGGGATCTGGTAGTCGTCGCGCCGCGCGGACGTCACGACTCGGAACTGATCCTGCGGAGTCAGGTTATAGATCAGGGTGGAGAAGCCCCCGTAGCCGTCCTGCGCGTCGTGGATGATCTGCGTGTCAGGCGTCATGAGCCCGAGATTGCTGCGATTGCCGTTTACACTTGCGTAGTACGCAAATTGATCCGTGTGGCCGCCGACGCTGGCATAGTCGTTGGTCTGAGCGAAATTGCCGCCGCTGACCATCAGGTCCGCTTCGTTGTCGCGCTCAAATCCCGTGCGCGGCACCACGTTGAACACACCGTAGGTCCGATCGCCCTCCGCCGCACCGTAGCCGCCGCGATCGACCTGCATGAAGTCGATGTCCTTCGGATCAATCTGGGGTCCGAGATTGCTTGCGATATTGGTGTTGGGAATCTCGACTCCGTCGACCTCCCAGGTGACCTGATGGCCACCGCGCACATGCAGCTGGTCGTGCACGAAGTACGCACCCGGGACGTAATCGGTGATCATGGCGAGGCTGTTGCTGCGATCCGCACCCGGGGTCGTCTGGATCTGTTGCCGATCCACGAGCGTGCTGGTGGTAAAGGTGTCCGCGTTGGGCAGCGCGGTTGCCGTCACGGTGACGGTCGCCAATGAGTCGCCGGCGCTGAGCTGAATATGGGTCGACGGGGCCGCGCCTGCCACGACTGTCAGTGGCTGCGTCGTTGTCACGAATCCGGTCTGACTGACGTTCAACACATAGTCGCCCAGTGGCACCCCCGGGAAGGCAAACTCGCCGTTTCGATCGGTTCGTGCGCTGCGCGACCAGGCCGATGCGGCCGCCTTGAGCTGCACGCTGGCGCCGGCCACGGGGTGGTGCTGGGCGTCATGCACGACTCCGTGGACGTCGCCGATATCCGCGGCACGCACGCACGCGGGTGCAATGAGTGCCGCCGCCACGAGGATGGCAAAAATCGGCAGCAAGAGGCGCTTGAGGCAAGCGTCACCCATGAAAATCTCTCCCGAAACGCGCGAACCGAATACGGTCGCCGGAACGCGTCCTTGGTTTCGGAACGCGCTCGCGTTGAGGTGCTGGACGAAGCTCCAGCCGATGATGGTCGGGGTCAGGCGGTGGCGGGAGGTCCGCGCGGCAGACTCGTCGGCACGATCGTGCCACGAGGTATGGACTTTTCCGGCGGGAAAACAGTCCTACTGGAGTTGAAGAGTGAGAATGCCGCCAGCAAGGATCCATGCCCAACGGCCATCACCTTTGCAACAGCGGAAAAGAGGCATATCTGCACACCTTCGTGCCGCCGCGAGGGCGCCCTGACGTGTGCATGTTCCGCGTTGCCGGACATGTCCATGCCCGGCATGCTGTGTTCAGCCTCGGGGCCGTAAGGCATGGCGGAAACCGGCGCGTAGCCGCTGCACAGAACAATTCCGCCCGGTCCGGGCATGAATCCAAGCGGAATCAGTGCGCGGCTGAGCAGCGCGGCGAACAGCAACGCTGTAAACCACGATCTAGCCAGCCATCGTTGCGCCAGTTTAGGTCTCACATCGCAAGCTTAGCCCACTTCCTCCCTCGTGCGCATCTGCATTTCAGCAGGATTCTCCGAGGAAACGATAGCGATATGCACTCCCGTCGCGCTCGACGCGTCCTGCTGAAGGATCGCGGAAGTGGGCGGGGAAGCACACCAGTGCCTCATCGGCGGCGCGCGCGATGGTGCGCAGCCGGGTGGCACGGGCCATTTGCGGATCGGTGTCAAAGGACATCGTCAATTCCGGGCGGACCAGTTGCGCGGGGTGGTGGACCACATCGCCCCAGAAGATCGCCCGCTCGCCGCCACATTCGGCAAGCACCGAGAAATTGCCGGGCGAATGTCCGAAGGCGGGCTCGAGCCACACGCCATCGCCGATCTGCCGATGCACGGCGATATCTGCCTCGATCAACTGTGCGCGGCCGGCTTCATAGACCGGCAGTACTGAATCGCGGAAGGCGCGTACATGATCGTCCTCCAGTTCCTGCTTGCCAAAATGCTCGAAGTCACGCCGCGAGAACAGGTAGCGCGCATTGGCGAACGTGGGTACCCACTTGCCGCCGTCCAGCCGCGTGTTCCATCCGACATGGTCAAAATGCAGATGCGTGCACAGCACCAGATCGATGTCGTCCGTACTCAAGCCAAGCTTGGCGAGATTCGCCAGGTACGGAGTCTGGACACGGTCGACATCCGGGATCGAGCGCTGTTTGTGGTCGCCGTTGCAGGCATCGACGAGCACCGTGAGTCCGTCAAGCTGCAGTACATAGGAATGCATGCTCATCATGAAGGCCGACTGCTCCGCGGTCGGGCCGAGCGTCGCATCCGTGTACCACATCGCCAGGCGCGCGAGGTCACCCGGCGTGATCCCCGGCAGGATCCGCGGCATCGGCGGGCCGCTTTCCATTTCGAACACCTTTTGAACCGTCATCCGCCCCAGCGTTACCGGCCGCATCATCTCTCCCCGTGGCCTTCACGAGGCTGACAGCTTGACCTGCCTTGCGCGTCCTGTCGATGCTCAGCTTCCCGAGGCACCATGACTGTGAAATCTCCACTTCCAGCATCATGGAATGCTGCCCCTGGATCTTGGAGTAAGAGTGCGCCGGTTTGACTGAAGGGGCTGTTTTCTACGGCCGCATGATGATGCGGGCGCTGCGATCATAGGTGAAGTAGGCCCAGGCCCAATCGATGAGGACCACCAGTCGATTGCGGAAGCCGATGAGAAAGAAGATGTGCGCGGCCAGCCAGAAGCACCACGCGAGCGTGCCGGACAGCTGGTGGCCGCGCATCTCGACGACCGCGGCGCGCCGGCCGATCGTGGCCAGCGTGCCGTAGTCACGGTAGCGAAACGCGGCACGGGTGCGTCCCGCGAGACTTGCGGCAACTGCATTCGCTGCATGTGTACCCATCTGCTTGGCGGCCGGGGCGATGCCCGGCACGGCGCGCCCGTCGCAGGATATGCTCGCCAGATCACCGACAATCAGCACTTCCGCATGGCCCGGAAGTGAAAGGTCCGGCTGTACCAGCACGCGACCCGCCCGATCCACCGGCGCCTCCAGCATGCGTCCCAGTGATGAAGCCGCGACCCCGGCAGCCCAGATGATGGTCTGAGTGGCGATGCGCTCCTCGCCCAGCTCAATATGATCGGCGCCCATGCCGCTGACCGCGCGGCCCGTGCGCACCGTGACGCCAAGGCGCACCAGCTGCGCGTTTGCCTTGGCCGACAACCGGGGCGGAAGGTTCGCCAATACCCGCTCACCGGCCTCGATCAGCAGTACCCGCGCTTGGCGCGGATTGCTGCGCCTGAATTCCGGTGCCAAGGTATGGCGCGCAATCTCCGCCAAGGTACCCGCCAGCTCCACCCCGGTCGGGCCCCCGCCGACAATCGCGAAGGTCAGCCACGCATCGCGGCGCTGCGCATCCGTTTCCAGTTCCGCGCTTTCAAAGGCGGTGAGAATTCGCGCGCGAATGGCCAGCCCGTCATCCAGGGTCTTCAGGCCGCGCGCATGCTGGGCCCACTCATCGTGACCGAAGTAGGCATGGGTCGCGCCCGCGGCGACGATGAGATAGTCGTACTCAAAGGACTGCTCGCCCAGATACACGCGGTGCGCTGCCAGATCAATGGTCTTGACCTCGCCCATCAGTACCGCGACGTTGGCTTGCCGGCGCAGGATGTGCCGCAGGGGTGCCGCGATCGAGGGCGCCGCCAATCCCGCGGTCGCCACCTGGTACAGGAGCGGCTGAAACAGGTGGTGGTTGCAGCAATCGATCAGCGTGATGTCCACGGCCGCTGCGCTGAGCCCCCGCACGGCCCACAGTCCGCCGAACCCACCGCCGACCACGACGACTCGTTTGCGGGATAACATTTCCTGAGAATAACACCGCAGCTGTTTGCAGTGCTAGCAGTGCTTGCACCGCTCAGAATACTACGCTAGCATTGCTATCAGTAGCGATCAAACGGAGAGCCGATGGCACAACTTATGGTCCGCAATCTCACCGAGGACCTCGTCAAGGCTTTGAAGCAACGTGCTGCAAAACACAATCGCAGCGCCGAGCAGGAACACCGCGAAATACTGCACGCGGTGCTTCGTGGCCCACGCCGCCGCCCACTGGCCGAGGTTTTGGGCACCATGCCGAATGTCGGTATGGATCAGGATTTCGTTCGCGAGCAGTCGGATCGACGAGGCTGAGCGGTGTACTTGGTCGATACCGACGTAATCAGCGAGGCGCGCAAGGGTGCGAAGGGCAATACCGGCGTCAAGGCATTCTTTCACAACGCCGCGCGTGACAATGCCGCATTATTCCTATCCGCGATTACCATCGGTGAACTGCGACAGGGTGTCGAAATGATTCGATATCGTGGCGATGGGGTGCAGGCGCAGCGTCTGGAGCGTTGGTTAAACCGCGTGGCGCATGAGTACGCAGACGCCATCCTGCCCTTCGACGATGAGACAGCTCATATCTGGGGCCGCTTGCGCGTACCACATCCGCAGAATCCGTTAGACAAGCAGATCGCCGCGACGGCGTTGATTTACGACTTGGCCGTGGTTACCCGCAACAGCGCACATTACGCGCCGACCGGCGTGCGAGTCGTAAACCCGTTTACTTGATGCGAGCGGTGCTCGCCGGTTCCTCGCACAACGAACTGATCCTGCGCGCATCCGCAGGCGTCGCCGGGTTGTAGATGACCAGGGTCAGATCCGGCCGACCGTCGACCGCGAAGGCTGAATATTCGAAGCCGATCAGGCCAAGTAGCGGATGTCGTATTCGTTTGATGCCCTCGCCATGGATGCGAACATCATTGTCGCGCCACATGGCCGCGAACTCGGGACTGAGCCGGCACAGTTCATCGACCAACGGTTGCACCTGCGCCGCCGCGCCCGCCCGTGCCGCGTCCACCCGGAACGCGCCCACCACGAACCGCGCCACGCTTTCCCAATCGTACTGGGCCGCGCGCACGCGCGGATCGAGGAAGATGAAGCGCAGCATATTGCGCTGCTGCGGTGGCAGCGCTGCGTAGTCGATGAACATCACGGTCGCTGCCCGGTTCCAGGCGACCACGTCCCAGGTCGCGCTCCTGATCAGAGCGGGGCTCGGCTGCAGCGCATCGAGCACGCGCTGCAGGCGTGGCGTGATGCCTTCATCCTTGCGATAGCGCACCTGCGGCTGGCGGCCGAGGCCGAGCAGGAAAAGATGCTCACGCTCCACATCCGTCAGCATCAGGGCCCGCGCAATCCGCTCGAGCACGTCGGCCGAGGGCGCGCCGCCGCGTCCCTGTTCGAGCCAGGTGTACCAGGTCGGGCTGATTTTCGCCCGCTGTGCCACTTCCTCGCGGCGCAGCCCGGGGGTGCGGCGATGCTCTGCCTGAAAGCCGAACGCCGCGGGATCAAGCTTCCCGCGGCGATCCTTCAGGTAGGTCCCAAGGTGGGTCTGTTTCGCGATGTGCTGCCTCCATTCTATTAGTCATCATACCAGGATAATGTCACTACTTTACTAGAATAGTTCTTGGGCGGACATTTGTCTGCCACGAAAAGGAAGGAGCTGTGTCATGCGCGTATTTGTCACTGGAGCGACCGGTTGGGTCGGCTCGGCTGTCGTCAAGGATCTGATCGGCGCCGGCCATCACGTGCTCGGCCTGGCTCGCTCCGATAAGGGGGCGCAGGCACTCACCGCAGCGGGCGCCGAGAGCCATCGCGGTTCGCTCGCCAACATCGACAGCCTGCGCCGCGGCGCGGCCGCAGCGGATGGCGTGATCCACACCGCTTTCAACCACGACTTCGCGAATTTGCGCAGAACTGCGCGGAGGACCAGCGCGTCATCGAGGCGCTCGGTGCCGTGCTCGAAGGCTCCGCGCGTCCGTTGCTCGTGACCTCCGGGGTCGCGCTCCTCGCCCCTGGCCGCACCGCGACCGAGGAGGATGCGGCGATCCCTTCCTTTCCTCGCAAATCTGAGTCCGCAACGGCCGCGCTGCTGGAACGCGGCGTGCGGGCATCGATTGTCCGGCTGCCCCCGTCGGTGCATGGGCATGGCGATCACGGCTTCGTGCCTTTTCTGATCGGGTTCGCACGCGCGAAAGGCGTGTCCGCCTATATCGGTGATGGGCTCAATCGCTGGCCGGCCGAGCACTTCGGCTGGTGCGCGACGTTCGCAGGCATCGACGCCCCGACGTCAAGCGCGCGCACCCGCGCGCAGCTCGAATGGACGCCTGAACAGCCCGGGCTCATCGCCGACTTCGATCACCCCGCCTATTTTTGAAGGAGATGGACAATCCCCGGTGCGATGGACGCATGGTCTATAATGGGGCGGGTCGCAACAGTTCGCTAAAGTAGCGCCTCGGGGGTTCTCCATTGAGCTGGTGGGCGTGGTTGATTGGCGGCGCCATTCTCTTCGGCGCCGAGTTGGCGTTCGTCGACGCGCAGTTCTATCTGGTCTTCGTCGGCGCAGCCGCTATTTTCGTTGGCCTGCTGGTTGCGCTCACGGCCGTCGAGCAGTGGGCACAATGGGCGTTGTTTGCGATCCTGGCCGGCGGTTCCATGATGCTGTTCCGTGGCCGCATCTACCGCAAGCTGCGCGGCCATCCGCCCGAGGTTCGCCGGGGACCCAGCGGCGATGAGTTGACACTGCCCGCGGCGCTGGCGCCGGAGGAGAGTTGCCAGGCCGAGCATGCCGGCAGCTTCTGGACAGTGCAAAACGACAGCAAGACGGCACTTTCATCCGGCACTCGTGTGCGTGTCGTGCGCGTCCAAGGTATGACACTTCTGGTCCGCCCCGCCGGTTAGGCAATCTTAAGGACTTCTCATGGTTACGTCCTACGTCTTTATCATTATCGCCATCGTGGTGGTGTTCGTGATTGCACGTACCGCCATCGTGGTGCCGCAACAAAGCGCCTACGTGATCGAGAGTCTCGGCAAGTACAGCCGCACGCTGCACGCCGGCTTTCATATCCTGGTGCCGTTCGTCGAGCGGGTCGCCTACAAACACAGCCTCAAGGAGCAGGCCTTGGATGTGGCCGAGCAGATCTGCATCACGCGCGACAACGTGCAGGTTGGGGTTGATGCGGTCCTGTACATGCAGGTGCTCGATCCGCATCTGGCCTCCTATGGCATCACGAATTACGGCTTTGCAATCGCGCAGCTTGCGCAGACCACTCTGCGCAGCGAGATCGGCAAGATCGAGCTCGACCGAACGTTCGAGGCCCGCGGCATCATCAATGCAAACGTCGTCGCCGAGCTCGACAAAGCCTCCGGCGCCTGGGGTGTCAAAGTGATGCGCTACGAGATCAAGAACATCACGCCGCCCAAGGATGTGCTGTCCGCGATGGAAAAGCAGATGCGAGCTGAGCGCGAGAAGCGCGCCGTGATCCTCGCCTCCGAGGGCGAACGGGACGCCAAGATCAACCAGGCCGAGGGCGACAAGCAGCGGGTCATCAAGGCTTCCGAAGCCAACCGTCAGCAGCAGGTCAATGAGGCGGAGGGCCAGGCCGCCGCGATCCTCGCCGTGGCCACCGCCACCGCCGAGGGCCTGCGCCAGGTCGGCAGCGCCCTGAGTGATCGCGGCGGCATCGAGGCCATGCAGCTGCGCATCGGCGAGGAGTACGTGCGCCAATTCGGCAAGCTCGCCAAGGAGAGCACGACGCTGGTGGTCCCGGGGGACTTGAGCGATCTGGCTTCCGTCGTGACCATGGCGACGAGCATCATCCGCCGGGTCGCGCCCCCGCAACCTTAAGAGCGCGATGTTCCGCTTCCTGCCGCTACTGCTCGCGAACCTGCGGCGTAGGACGCCGCGTTCGATGTTCACGCTGCTGTCGATCGCGGTCGCATTCCTGCTGTATGGGTTGCTGGCCGCGGTCAAGAATGGCTTCGAGGCGAATGGCAATCTCGCGGGCGTCGACCGGCTCGTGACGATGGCCAAGGTATCGATCGTGCAGCCGCTGCCCATCAGCTACCTGCAGCGCATCGCCTCCGTCCCCGGCGTGAAGCTCGTGACGCACTCGACCTGGTTCGGGGGCCATTATCAGGACGAGCGCAACATCATCATCACCTACCCGGTGCCGCCCGAGAGCTACCTGGAGATGTACCCGGAGGTTCGGCTGCCGCCGGCGCAGAAGGAACACTGGCTGCACGACCGGGTGGGCGCCATCGTCGGCCGGGCGCTTGCCGACAGCCACGGCTGGAAAGTCGGCGATCGCATCCCGCTGCGCTCCGACATCTACGCGCGCTCCGACGGCAGCTACATCTGGGACTTCGTCGTCGATGGCATCTACGACAACAAGGACCCTTCCGGTGATGTGAGCAGTTTCTTCTTCCATTACGACTACCTTGACGAGTCACGCAGTATCGGCAAGGGCACTGTCGGCTGGTACATCGTGCGCATCGCCGATCCCACGCAATCCGCGCAGGTCGGCGCCGCCATCGATGCGCTGTTCACCAACTCGTCGGCCGAGACCAAGACCGGCAGTGAGAAGGCCTTCGTGCAGGGGTTCGCCAAGCAAACGGGTGACATCGGCGCCATTGTCACCGCCATCGGCATCGCGGTCTTCTTCACGATGCTGCTGGTCAGCGCCAATACCATGGCGCAATCGGTCCGCGAGCGCACCAATGAGGTGGCGGTGCTGAAGACGCTCGGCTTCAGCGATCCTGCAGTGCTCGCGCTCGTGATCGGCGAGTCCCTGCTGCTGACGATGGTGGGTGGTGTGATCGGGATCGGCGGCGCGATGCTCGCCGTGGGCCGTCTCGGCACCGTGCTCAGCGAATACCTCTCCGCGTTCCTGCTCACGCCGCAGGCGCTGCTCGTGGGCATCTTGCTGATGGTCGGGCTCGGAGTTGTGGCTGGTGCGCTGCCGGCGGTGCGCGCGGCGCGGCTGCGCATCGTCGATGGGCTGGCGGGACGCTAGCGAAGTCCGGCCGCAATATGAAAATGATCAGACAGATCACCGCCGTTTCCGGCATGAACCTGCGCACGCTGCCGCTGCGCCTGACCCCGTCGCTCGTCTCGGTTATCGGCATTGCCGGGGTGGTACTCATCCTGGTCGCGCTGCTGTCGATCAGCGAGGGATTCCGGCGCACGCTGGAGCTTTCCGGTTCCGATCGGGTGGCCATCGTGCTCAGCGGCAGCAGCAATGAGGAAATGACCAGCAATTTCTCCCAGGAGCAGGTGCAGATCATCTACCAGGCGCCGGGGATCGCTCATGATGCCCATGGGCCGATCGTTTCCGCGGAGCTGTACACGACCGTGGATCAGCCCAAGCGTTCGACCGGCACCGCAGCCAATGCGCCGTTCCGGGGAATCGAGGCCGCTGGCCCGCAGACGCGCTCGCATTTCCGGCTGGTCGCCGGACGCATGTTCGCGACGGGACGCAACGAGGTCATTGTCGGCCACAGCGCCGCGCAGACCCTCAGCGGCCTGGCGATCGGCAATACCGTGAAATGGGGCAACAACGAGTGGCGCATCGTCGGTGAGTTCACCGACGCCGGCAGTGTGTCCGAGTCTGAAATCTGGACCGACGTGCGCATGCTGCAAAGCGCCTACTCACGCGGCGACACCTATCAGACCGTGCGGGCGCTGCTCACGAGCGCGGCGAGCATCAAGCCGTTCAAGGAGCACCTGATGAGCGATCCGCGCCTGAACGTCAACGTGCTCACCGAGCGCGAATTCTATGCCGCGCAATCCGCGCTCCTGTCGGCCGTGATCCGTGGTGCCGGTACGGTGCTCGGGCTGCTGATGGGCGTCGGGGCCGTATTCGGCGCGCTCAACACCATGTACTCGGCGGTTGCAGCCCGCAGCACCGAGATCGCGACCTTGCGTGCGCTGGGTTTCGGCGGACTGCCCGTTGCCGTCTCGGTGATCATCGAGGCGCTGCTGCTCGGGCTGATCGGCGGTGTCCTCGGCGCGGCGATCGCGTACTTCGCTTTCAATGGTCTGCAGACCTCGACGATCAACTACCAAAGTTTCACCCAGGTGAGTTTCGCCTTCAGTGTCACGCCCGCGCTGATCCTCACCGGTACCGCTTACGCGCTGCTGCTGGCGCTGTTCGGTGGGCTGTTCCCGGCGATCCACGCCGCACGCCGGCCCATCATTACCGGCTTGCGGCAGGGGTAAGGTTCGCCGCGGTCGCGGGGGGCTTCTGCGCGGCGACCGCCTGATTGATCAGTGCGATGATGTCCTTGTCCGGTGCGAAGCCGCGGTCACCGACACCTTGGGTGGCTGCCATCAGCGGGCTGCGGCCCTTGTCGTCCGCCACGTCGACCTTCGCACCGTGCGCCAGCAGATACTGCACGACGGGAGTCCAATGCCGCGTGATCGCGCCGTACAGCGCCGTCTGGCCCTGCCGTTCGGTCATCTGGCTGGCCCGGGCGATGCGGGCGGAGTGGCTGCTCGTATCGGTCACGCGGGCATTCACATTGGCGCCCGCTTTCAGCAGGATATCCAGCGTCGTGATGGCCTTCTGCGGCGCATCTTTGGAAAAGTCGCCGCGAAAGTCCGGCACGATCGCACCCGGACCGCCCCTCATGCCCATGCCCGCCGCCCCGATGAGCGCGGTCACACCATTCACGTTCGGCAGATCCACGAGCGCGCCGCGCTGGAGCAACAGGGTGACGAGTTCGTTGTCGTGTGACATGGCCGCCCGCAGCAGCGGCGTGCAGCCGGTCCTGATCAGGTCATCGGTGAAGCGTCCGTTGTTCGCGCCATGGCTGGGCCGGTGCAGATTCAACTGCACGTTCGGATCGACGCCCATATCCAGGAGCATGCGTACGATGTCGACCGCCGTCGTAGTGTCCTCATGCGCCTGGCTGCGTTGGGCGGGCTGGGTCTGCAGACCATACCCATTGCCGCCACGGCCGGCGCGCTGGATGTAGCTGTGCATGTCGACGGCGACGAACAGCGGCGTGCGCCCGTACCAGTCCCAGGTACGCGGATTCGCGCCATGCTGCAGCAGATACTTGGCGATGCCGTAGTGCAGGTTGTCGAGGGCCGACATCAGGGGCGTGACCCCTTCGGGTGTCGGCAGGTTGACGTTCGCGCCGGCCTTGAGCATGGTCTCCACGCACTCCTGGCAGCCGCCGCGGATCGCATAGATCAAGGGCGCCAGGCCGCCTTCGGGGCGGTATTGCGCGCGCGGCTCCGAGGTGATCTGCGTGGCATTGTCCAGCCAGTCATAGTAGGCCGCGCGGATATTGACCTTCGCCCCGTGAGCGATCAGCAGCTGCGTCATCTGCGGGTAGTTCTGCGCCGCCGCCCACATCAGGGCGGTCTGGCCCTGCCACTGTTCGCGTGCGTTGACGTTCGCGCCATGGCTCAGGAGCAGCTTCGCGATCGGCAACGCGCCGATGCGTGCCGCCAGCATCAGGGCCGTCTGCCCATCCGCATTCGGCGCATCCGCATGGGCGCCGGCATTGAGCAGCATTTCGACCAGCTCGACGTTGTTGGCCTTGATCGCCTCGATCAGCGGCGCCGAGCCGAAGCTGTTCATGGCATTGGGGTCGGCGTGGTGCTTGAGCAGATCCTTCACCAGGCGCGTATCCAGCCGATAGGCGGCCCAGTCAAGTGCGGTGGCACCATCGCCCTGCTTCGCGTTCACATCCGCGCCCGCGTCGATCAGTTTCAGTGCCGCGGTATCATCGCCCGCCTGGACCAGATCGGCCAGCCGGCTATCCGCGTAGGCATTGCCCGCAAGCGCCAGTGCGCCTGCTGCTGCGATGAGCCACCGTTTCATGATGCACCTCACACGATGTTCGGGGCGATGGAGTCCTGGTAGCCCCACAGGCCCTTGAAGGCGTCGTACACGAATTTCTTCGGATCGGTCCAGGTCCGCGCCAGCCCGTTCAGCACGCCGGCATCCAGCATGTCCTGGGCGCTGAAGCCCTTGCGCAGGTCATCGGTCATGCGCGTATAGACGCTCTGCAGCAGGTCGAACTCCGCCTGCAGGTCACCGCGATTGATGACCGGGCCGTAGGCCGGCACGATCCGCGTCTTGTCATCGGCCAGCTTGTGCAGGAGGGTGAGCGCATCCAGGCGTCCGCCCAGCCAGCCGCCCGCGAACCAGTCCAGTTCCGGATCGGCCACCGGTGCGGCAACGTGCCCCACCGCGAGCACGTTCGAGTCGCGGAAGTACACGTAACAGTCCCCTTCCGTATGCGCCGATACCAGATGACCGTAATCGACGTGCTCGCCGCCGGCGTTCAGCGTGCCCGTCGCGTAGAACACCTGCGTCGGCCACGCCGCCGGCGGCTGCGCCTTGATGTAGCTTTCGGTCGATGGATCGTAATGCTCGGTCTGCAGCCATTGCTTCGTCTTCGCGTGCGCGAGGATGGTGGCGCCCGATTTGCCCAACTGCTCGTTCCCGCCGGTCTGGTCCGCGTGGTAATGGGTGTTGATGAGGGTGTGGACATGGCCGCCGCCCGGCAGCTGCCGCAGTTGCGCCAGCAGTCCATCCGTGGCGCCGGGACTGCCGCTGTCGACGAGCAGCAGGCCGTCGGTACCGGACAGCGCCACCACGTTGTCCTTGCCCGCGCGCACGACGGCGAGCCTGTCGTTCAGATGCGTCAGCGTCGGCGCATCGGCCGCCAGGGCGCGCACCAGCGGCGCGAGCGACAGACCCACCAGGCCCGTGAGGGCACCTTGAAGGACGATCCTGCGCTGCATGGTGCCTCGCCTTTCCGGTTCTAAACCGCGATGGTGCCGGTGCTGGCGCCGAACTTCTTGTCAGCGACGCCCACGGTGTTGAGGATGGTCAGCAGCACATTGGACAGTGGCGTGTGCGCCGGCAGGTCGATGTGCTGGCCGCCCTTCACCTTGCCGCAGGCACCGCCCACCAGGATGTTGGGCAGCGGGTAGCTGTTGTGCTTGTCGCTGTTGCTCATGTTCGAGCCGTACAGGAAGATCGAGTGATCCAGCAGCGTGCCATCGCCATCCTGCGTGGCCGCAAGCTTGCCGAGGAACTGGGCGAAGCGCTCCGCGTGCCAGGTCTGGATCTTCACCAGCCGCTCGATTCGCCCCATGTCGTTCGCGTGGTGCGAGAGCGGGTGGAAGGCATCCGGCACGCCGATGAAGTTGTAGGTGCGGTTGGTGCCTTCGGAGACCATGAAATAACTGGCCACGCGGGTGACATCGGCCTGATACGCCAGCGCGAGCAGATCGAACATCAGCTCCACCTGCTTGTCGAAGCCGTCCTGGACCCCTTCCGGGGCCTCGGGCAAGGTCACGTTAGTCAGCTTGTGTGACTCGGCCTGCTGGATGCGACGCTCGATTTCGCGCACCGTGTCCAGATAGTTCGCCAGCACGTTGCGGTCCGCCGCCCCCAGCTGGCGCTGCAACGAGGTGGTGCTGTCCGAAATCAGATCGAGCAGACTCGATGTCTCCTGCGCGATCTGCTTGCGCTCCTGCGCCGTGTCGCCCTCGCCGAATAACTGCGTGAAGATCTTGCGCGGGTTGTATTCCATCGGCAGCGGCGTATGTGCGTCGCGGAACGAAAGCGTCGAGCTGTAGTAGCAGCCGCCAACCGCGCCACCGCAGGCGGCGACCTGGACCGTGGTCTCCGAGGCCATCTCCAGCGAAGGTATCGCGGTCTCCTGCCCGATATGCTTCGCGACGGCCTGGTCGAGCGTGATGGCCATGTCCGGGACCACCGAGGAGATGTTCGGCTGTACCCCGCTCATCCACGCCGCCGGGACCAGCACGTGTACCGAATCAAAGCTCGCCTTATCCTCCAGGTTGCTGAAGGAAGTGACGTAGCGCTTGTACTTCTCCAGCGAGGCAAGGATCGGGCTTAACTTGAAGTCCGCTCCCGTGCCGCTCGGCATCCAGTGATCCATTTTCGCCCCATAGGGCGTGTTGTCCATGATTGCGCCATGCGGCCAGTAGAAAAATCCCGCCCGCATTTTCGGCGCCGCGGCCGTCTGTGCCAGCGCGGTGGCGGCCGGGATCATCGCATCGAGCAGTGGTAAACCCAAGCAGACGCCGAGCCCCTTGAGGGCCGTGCGGCGCGAGAGGTGTTTCCGGGTCAGGAACATCAGTGGCTCCCCGTGTTCGCGGCCAACTTCAGGCTCGGCGCATCCGTTGCTTTCGGCTCCGCCTGCATGCGGAAGTCATCACTGTTGACGATGCCGCGGACGATCGCGAAGAAACGGTAGTCCTGCGGCTTGGCCGTGTGGACGATGGCACGCACCTGCGGCATGTCGTAGTAGTCGAGCTTGCGTCCCAGGCCGTACATCATCAGCTTCTCGGTCAAGGCCGTGACGAAGCGGTCGGGCTGGCTCACCAGCAGCTTGCGCAGGTCCTCCTCACCCGTGAGTTTCCTGCCATCCGGAAGAGATGAGGCCGGATCGATCGACTCGTTGGCCACGTGGTCGAAAGTGCGCCACGCGCCCGTGGCGTTGAAGTTCTCGAGCGCCAGGCCGTAGGGGTCGATGACCCCGTGACACTGGCCGCAGCTCGGGTTCTGCCGGTGCAGGGCCAGCCGTGCGCGTACCGTCGTCGGTTTGACGCCCGGGGGCTGGTCCAGGTTCATGTTGACGCCCGGCGGTGGCTGCGCGGGCGGCGTGCCCATCAGCTTGTCGAGTATCCACGCACCGCGCCGCACCGGCGAGGTACGGTCCGCGTACGAGGTTTCCATCAGCATCGCGGCCTTGCCGAGCAGACCCCAGCGTTCCGGATGATCCTTCAGGTCCACGCGCCGGAACTGGCTGCCATAAACCGAATCGATGCCGTAATGCCGGGCCAGGCGGTCATTGAGGAAGCTGTAGTTCGCATCGAGCAGGCCCATGACATTCTGATTCCCGAGGAAAATGCTCGAGATGAAGAGGTTCGCCTCCTTCGTGAACTCATCGCGCAGTTCCGTGCTGTAGTCGGGGAACAGCGTCGGGTCCGGCACCACCGAGTCGATCTTGTCGAGGTCGAGCCAGTGGAAGGCGAAGTCGTTCACCAGCGAGGCGGCGCGCGGATCAGCCAGCAGGCGCTTGGCCTGCGCGTCGAGCACCTTCGGCTGGGTGAGTTCACCGGCCATCGCCACGCGCAGCAGTTCCTCATCCGGTCCCTGGTTCCACAGGAAGAACGACAGGCGCGAGGCCAGCTCAAGATTGCTCAGGGCGTGCAGCTTGCCATGGGCGGCATCCAACGATGGCAGAATCGCCCGGTACAGGAACGCCGGGCTCACCAGCACGGCGGCCACCATCTGCTCGATGCCGCGGTTGAAGCCACCCAGCTTGTACCCGGCCTCATAGAAGGGCATCAGTTTGTCCAGGTCGGCCGGGGTGACTGGTCTGCGGAACGCAAGCTGCGCCAGGTGTTCGGTGATTTTCTGCGCGCAGGCGCGCTCCTGAGCCGGCGCCTGTGGCTGACAGATGAAAATCTTCTGGCGGCTCGGTGTCTCGGACAGTTGCGTCGCGCCGAACGGGCCGGAGACCTCCACGCCACCCAGCAGCCGCGCGCTACGCAAGCGGGCGGTGAAGCCGCCGGAGCCGACGTCGTAGGGCGATTCAGCCTCCGAGCGCTGCACGAAAGTGACCACCACCTTGCGTTGCCCGGCCTTGAGGTGCACGGGGATGTTCGCAAAGCGCGCCATGATCTTGGCAGCGCCCGCCGCGCCCTCGCGATCGGCGGTCTCCAGGTCCTTCAAGCCCCCCAGGTCGCCGCGGAACACTTCCTTGCCATCCACGAGCAGCACCAGCGTGTTGCGGCTTTCCGTCGACCAGGTATACAGGCCCACGTCGAGATCCTTGATGGTGAAGCGGTATTCACCGTCCACCGGGAAGTTGTACGTGAACGCCTCCCCGCCGCGGCTGCCCAGCGGCATGCCGGGCTGGTACGCGTCCTGGTTGGTACGCGGCGCCGGAAACAGGGTCGTGGCCGTGCGCGGGGATGGCTCGCCGACGGCCAGATGCGCCACGACACGCGCCGCGCGAACGTACTGGCTGAGGAAGGTCGGCGAGACACTCAAGGCCGCGGCAATGTTGTCAAAGCCGCCGACCTCGGTCTCCGGCGGCAGCAGATCGTCAACATTGACGGTGATCCCGAGCAGTCCTTGAACTTCCGCACCGTACTGCGTGCGGTTCAGGCGCTGGACGGCAACATTGCCCGCGAGCGGCTCATCGCCCACCCCGTGCGCCGCATCCAGGTAGGCCTGCAGCCAACCGACGAAGCCCTCGACCTGCTTCTGCGGAGGGTGCGGATTGCCCGGCGGGGGCATCAGCCCACCGCTAAGCTTGCGCACGGCCGCTTCCCACACGTCGGCGTTGCTGGGGACCTGCCCCGGTTGCATGGTGTCGAATGCGACGCCACCTGCCCAGTCGCTGGTGTTGTGGCACTTGCTGCAGTATTCCTTGAGCATCCCCCAGTCCTGCTGGCCGCGCTGGACGTACTCGGACTTGACCGTGGCGTCATTGGCCGTGACGGTTGCGTCCGCGGCGCCGGCCTGCACGGAAAGGCTGACCGCCAGCAGGGCCAGGAAGGGGGCCAAAAATGAGTTAGGCATTCGCATGGCGATTATAGAAAGCTTAAGCGAAGCAAGCCCTTACCGAAACTTGTCGCTGTACAACTAATTGAGTCTAATGGGGTCGCGTCGTTCCTTATCTAGGGGGATAGGGTGATTTGTCGCCAGGGGCGGACATATCACCCTGAGGTGCTGATCAGTCGTACGCTTCAGCTACATGAAAGCGCAAGATTCAGCTGTGCAGGTGACCCCGATCTGGTCCGGGTGGCAAAACACGGTCATCAACGGACTGTATCCCTTGCAGCGGCTCGTGAATGGGTCCGCGCACAGCGCGATATTTCTGACCGAATGCAAGGCACTGGGGGTTGCCTGTGCCGCGGTAAAGATCGTCCCGATTGAGCAGGTTACGCTCGCGCAGCTTTCGCACTGGAGATCAGCCAGCGGTCTGTCGCATCCGCACTTGATACGGCTTTTCGATGCGGGTCTGTGCCAACTCGGCGGCCGCCCGTTTCTCTTCGTCGTCATGGAGTACGCAGAGCAGACTCTGCGTGAAGTCCTCGACCAGCGGGCGCTGACTGGCGATGAAGTTCACGAACTGCTCCCGCCCACCCTGGATGCCTTGAGTTTCGTGCACCGAAACGGGTTGGTACTGGCGCACTTGAAGCCGCCAAACGTTCTGGTCGTCAACGATCAACTGAAGCTCGCAACGGATAGCATCCGTCCCAGCGGCGCTCCGCGAGTGGGCATCGCCGAGCCTTCCTTCTACGATCCTCCCGAGGCGGGCTACGCGCGTTTCGCATCCGCCGACGACATCTGGGGTCTGGGTGTGACGCTGGTCGAGGCACTGACGCAAACCTTGCCATGGGCAAATGAGCAATCGGACGCGGCCTGCCTGCCGAGCAGCATGCCTGCGACCTACGCGCAGATGGTGCAGCGTTGCCTGCATTACAGCCCCGCGACGCGCCCGTCGGCCACGGATCTGCAGGCCCCAGTCGCCAGCGCACCCGTAGCGCCGCCGCTGCCCGCACCGCCGCCGCCTGCCCCGATACCGCAGTCATCCGGGCAGCCCGGGCGAATGCCCGCCGTGGTCGCGATCGTCTTCCTCATTGTGCTGGCCGCGGTATGGGCGGACTTGCACCTGTTTCGTGTTCACGACGCCGCCCCGATCGTTGCGGCGCGATCTGCCGCCGTGGCGCCGCTAGCCACGCCGAATCCGCCGGCGCAGCTGCCGCCGCCCGCCGCGATCCATGCGCAGATGCCCAATGTGGCGCGCAGCGCACTGCGGACCATTCACGGGCATATCAAGATTGCGGTGCTCGTGGTCGTCGATCGCTCGGGCGCCGTCATCGACGCACACCTGAAAAACACCGGACCCAGTTCCTACTTCGCCCGCCTGGCCCGGGATGCGGCCAGGCAATGGACGTTCACTCCCGCGGCCGCGCCCGGCAGTCGGCAGTGGCTGCTGCGATTCGAATTCACGCACAGCGGCGTCACCGGTGTCGCCACACCGAGCTCTTAGCCCTTAAGATGTCCCTTGGCACTGAGGCCGACGCCAGGGGGAGAATCCATATGTTCGGTCGCAATTGCATTCCGGCATGGCTGGCGGGCGCCGCCGCGCTCGCGGCATTCGACACGCAACTGGCCGCCGCCGCGCCGTGCGCGCAGCTGGCTGATCTGAAGCTGCCGCACGCCACCATCACCGGCGCCGAACCTGTTGCAGCCGGTGCGTTCAAGGCCGCCGCGGCGGGCGGCGGTGGGCCGGGTGCGCCCGCCACCGACTATGGGCACCTGCCGGCGTTCTGCCGCGTCGCCGGAACGCTGCACCCGACAGCGGATTCGGACATCCGCTTCGAGGTGTGGCTGCCTGCCTCCGGATGGAACGGCAAGTTCGTCGGCACCGGCAATGGGGTATGGGCCGGTTCCATCGTGCTGTCTTCCATGGCCGAGCCCCTGTCCAAGGGCTATGCCACCATGGCCACCGACGATGGTCATCAGGGCAGCCCGCTGGATGGCAGCTTCGCGGCCGGACATCCCGAGAAGCTGATCGATTTCGGCTATCGCGCGGTGCACGAGACCACCGTCGCGGCGAAGGAGTTGGTGAAGGCGTTCTACGACAAGCCCGCCAGCCGTTCGCTGTTCGTCAGCTGCTCGACCGGCGGTCGCCAGGGCCTGATGGAGGCCTACCGGTACCCCAAGGATTACGACGGCATCTCGGCCATGGCGCCGGCCAACCCGATGGTGGGCCTGATGATCGCCTCGCTGTGGACCGGCGTGGCAACGCTGAAGGATTCCGCCAGCCAGATCTCGCGGCAGAAGTTCGCCCTGGTGCACAAGGCGGTGCTGCAGGCCTGCGATGCGCGCGATGGCGTGACCGATGGCATCGTGTCGCGCCTGGATTGCGACTTTGATCCGCAGGTCCTGCAGTGCAAGGGTCACGATGGTGCTGACTGCCTGACGGGGTCGCAGGTGGCCGCGCTGCGCGCCATCTATGCCGGCGTGCACAACCCGCGCACCGGTAAGCTGATCTATCCGGGCTTCCAGCCCGGCAGCGAAGACATGCTGCCCATCCTCACGATGGGTCCGGAGCCCTTCCCCGTGGCGACGACATTCTTTCGCGCGCTCGTGTTCCGGGATCCGAAGTGGGACTTCCGCAATTTCGACTACGACCACGATGTCGAGCGATCCTTGCAGGTCGGCCATGCCGACCTGGATGTGCCGCCCACCGGCGTCGAGGGCTTCCTTGCCGGCGGCCGCAAGCTGCTGCTGTCACATGGCATGGCCGACGGCCTGATCCCCACGCGCAGCACCGTGAACTTCTACACGGCGCTGACGCACCACGCCGCAGCCAAGGAGTCGGCCAATGCGCGCCTGTTCCTGGTACCCGGCATGGGCCACTGCGGTGGCGGCGAGGGGCCCTCCGTCATCGATACCCTCTCGAGCATCGACGGCTGGGTCGGCAGTGGGCGTGCGCCGCAACGCATCATCGCCAGCAACCCGCCCGGCACCGCGCCGCGGACGCGCCCGCTGTGCCCCTATCCGCAGCAAGCCGTGTACACGGGCCGGGGCAGCACGGACGAGGAGCAGAACTTCAGGTGCGAGGCGCCCGCGCACTGAGGCTGTAACTTTTGACGGCCGGCCGTGTTCTGGACTGCACAAGTGTCCACGGTTGCGGAGAGTCCCATGCGTCCGGGTGCGTTCTGTTGTCTTGTGCTGCTGTTCGCAACTGGCGCCGCAATAGCCAATCAAGTGCCGCCCGGCTCCTCGCCAGGCCTCACAGGGCCGCAGATGCGGGCGGACCTCGTCTATTTGCGCGACGTGTTCGGCACGAAGGATAAGAGTTTCGATGCGCGCAGCCACGCCGCATTCGACTCCTTCGTCAATGACGCCATTGGGCACGTTGACTCCCTGGACTCACCACAATTTGCACTCGATGTCGCCCGTGCCGTCGCGATACCGCACAACACCCACACCGCCGCATATCCTCAAGCGTACTTCCATTCGCTGCCGCTACGGCTGTGGTGGTTCGCCGACGGTCTGTACGTCGTGAAGGCACATCCCGATTTCGCCAATCTGATCGGCGCGCGTATCGAAAAATTCGGCGAGCTTGCGCCGCAAGAGGCGCTAAGGCGCTTGAGACCTTATATTTCAGGCCACGAACCATGGGCTACTTGGTACAGCGCCAACTGGCTGGTATTCCTCGAGCCTCTCCACGCGATCGGTGCAAGTACGTCGGATGACAAAGCCAATATTACCTTTCGCCTTGCCGATGGAACCGAAAAGACGCTTCAAATGCAGGTGCGGCCCTCGCCCGATCCGACGCCTAACCATGAACTGTGGGCCGCGCTCATACCCGATGCGAAGTCCCTGCCCCATCGCTGGCCGCATGCCCTCGATACCACCGTCGTTCCTCTCACGTACCAGCAGCCGGTTGACCTTTCCGGGGAGGTGATCGGCGCCGACAGGCACGTGCTCTACATTCGCAGCAACATGATCGAGCCGATCGGCAGCGAATCCTTCGATCAGAAAATGACCGTCATTCAACAAATGCTGCTCAAAGAGCGGCCGGCGAACATCGTCGTCGACCTGCGACTCAATACCGGCGGTAACTTCTTCAACACGCTCATGTTCAGCGAAGGCCTGCCGCGGCTGGTGCGCAAAGGCGGGCGGGTTTTGGTTCTCGTCGATGGCGTCACGCTTTCCGCCGCAATCGTGACGGCCGCACGACTGAAGTATTTCGGCGCCGGCCGCACCGTATTCGTTGGGTCACCGGTCGCTGATCCGGGGGGGTTCTGGGCCGAGGGCGGCAACTTGACGCTCCCCAACTCGAAAATACGAGTCAGCTACGCCTTGCAATTCGAGGATTGGAGCAAGGGGTGCGATGATCTCGACAGATGCTACTGGCCATCGGTCGCGTTCGGTGTGAAGAACGTTTCGCTCGCACCCGATATCCTCGTGCAGCCGCGTTACGCGGACTATGCGGCGGGGCGCGACCCGGTACTCGCTGCCGCGCTGGCGCGCGTCAGGTAGCCGGCAGTGATGCCTGAGCGCGGCACTCAGCTGAGCTTGGCTACATCAATCAACCAATTGATCGCATCAGGGTCAACGGGCTTTACCGCAGCGCGTCGATTCCGTCATACGCCGTCCGCACCTCGTGTCCGGCGAGTTCCAGCATCATCGTGAGAGTAGCCGCCGCATCGCGATTGTCATCCACGACCAGAATTCGCGTACCGCAGCCGGCTTGAACACTGTTCCTCGCGCCTGGGGTTGGCGGCTGCACTTCAGAGTGCACGGCCGCGAGGCGAACGCGGAAGGTACTGCCCTTGCCCTCGCCACCGCTTAATACCTCGACGCTCCCACCGTGCAGTTCCATGATTCGCTTGACCAGGGCGAGACCGATGCCAAGCCCTTCTCTCATCCCCGGAGGATTGAGTTGCACAAACATGTCGAATATACGTGAGATGAGCGCGGGTGGTCTTCCCACACCGGCATCGATTACCTCAACGATTGCATCTGTTGCCTCGCGTTTGACGACGATGAAGATATCCGAGCCGACGGGTGAGTACTTGGCGCTGTTGTTCAACAGGTTTGAGAACACCTGCGCCAGGCGCGTCAGATCCGCGTGTACGTAAACAGGTTCGGCGCAGGGGATGATCCGCAGCGTGTGCTGCTTGGCTTCCAGCAGCGGCATGCTCGTTTCCGCTGCAACCTTGACCACGAGCCCAAGTTCCACGCGTTCCTGGTGGAGCTCCAGAGGCCCCTGCGTTATGCGCGAAAGATCCATCAGATCATCGATCAACCTCACCATGTGGTTCAGTTGCCGTTCCACGATCCGATGCACGTTGGCGCTTTTCGCATCCGCCGCGCCGCGGGTGCTCGCCAAAATCTGCATGGCATTGCGGATCGGGGCGAGCGGATTTCGCAGTTCATGTGCCAACGTGGCAAGAAACTCGTCTTTGCGCCGATCCGCATCGCGGGCGTCAAGTTCGGCTTGTCGGCGCGCGGAAATATCGCGAAAAATGAGGACGACCTTCTCTGCAAACGGGCACAATCGATTACCAAGCACCAGCTTCTCATCACTTTCCTCTATGACGAAGAACTCGCCCTGGATGCGCCGCTTCAGGTCCACCAAAACGGCCGCCACCTGCTGCCGATCCAGTTTCGGCACCTGCAACGCGCGCTTATAGTCTTCATTGATTTGCGAACCCATTCGCTGCCCGACGACGCTGATGAAGCCTGCAGCCTCCTCGAGGCCAACGACGTCCTGAAGCGTCCCGGCCAGCTCTCGAACCAGGATCCGCAAAAATACGTCCCGTTCCAAGGCGACGGGCGAGCGCGGGCGCTCGCCCCGGCGCAACCGCCTATGAGCGAACGCCCCGGCTATACTCGAGGTGTGTCACCTGAGCCGGTCAGCCCGGCTGTCGAACGTGCAAGTCATTGTGTACATCCGTGACACCCTTGATGCCGCGTGCGTCCTGCTCGGCTTTGTCCTTCTCCGCCTCAGACCTGGCCGTGCCACTTAATGACACGACTCCGTCTGTGGTCTTGACGTGAATGTTCTTGGCCTTCGTGTCCCTGTCCTTCGTCAGGACCGCCTTGATCTTCGTGGTGATGTAGCTATCACTGACCGGCTGGTTACTGCCAACGTCGGTTCCCGCGGCGAAGGCCGCGCTTGTTCCCGCCACGATGCATGCCAACACGCCCACGGTTGCCAAGTGCGCATTGTGTTTCATGGGAAGCCCTCCTATTTAAGGTCCCAAGAGCAGTTTGGCACCCGCTGACGGACAATGGTTTCAGACAATACAGACCTCGCATGTAGGAGCGCTTCCCCATCGAGCGCACGGTGACTCACCGGCGCCCCCAAGGCTTATGCCCTGGGCGGTTGCGGCTAGCGAGCCGATCAAAGATCGCCAACGACCCCTTCATAGGCATCCAAAATCATCATCGAGCCGCGCGGGCGAACGCCATCGTGGGTGGACAGCAGAATCCGCATCGGGCCCTCGAGTGCGGGAAGCGCGCACGGCGTTTCACTGAAATTGAGTGCGACGAGCAAGCGATGCGTGCCTTCGGTTCGTTCGTACATGAACAATTGCGGAGCAACCCAACGTTCGCGATAGGATCCCACGCTCAAGGCAGCTTCAGCGCGACGCAGCGCGAGCAAGGCGCGATACAACGACAGGAATGAACCGGGATCCTGGCTCTCGTCCTGCACATTGACGCGTGTGAACTGCGCGCCGAGCGGCAACCACGGGAAGCCGCTCGTAAAGCCCGCACCTGGCTGCGGCGTCCAGCACATGGGACTGCGGCACGGGTCGCGTCCCAGGCCCAGCCCGGGCACGTTTCGTTCCCATGGATCTCGCACGGACTGGGGTGGAATCTCGACATCGCGCATGCCGATTTCTTCGCCGTAATAGATCGTCGGTGTACCGCGCAAGGTCAGCAGCAGCATGGCGGCGAGGCGCGCCTGCGCGATGCCGCCGACGCGATCGATCAGGCGCGAGAGGTCATGATTGCCCAACACCCAGTTGGGCCAAGCACCGGCGGGCAGTGCCGCCTCGTACTGCCTGACCAGCTCGGCAATGGGGGGCGCCTGCCATGGCGCCTTCAATAAATGGAAGTTGAAGGGCAGATGGAAGCCCCGCAGCGACTCCCCGTAATACAGCATCAGCCTCGGGTAAGGCAGATTGGCCTCACCGATAAGCACACGATCCGGGAATTCATCCGCGACCCGGCGCATCTGCCGGATCATCGCATGGGTCTCGGATTGATCCGAGCTGTGGACACGCAGCAGCCGGCGCGCCGGTGATTTGCCGGTGTGCCATGCGGGGTTCGGCGGATTGTCGATGAGTTCCTCGCTCTCAAAGAGCATGTGGATGGCGTCGACCCGAAATCCATCCACGCCGCGCGCCAACCAGAAGCGCATGACGTTGAACATGGCCTCCTGCACCTCGGGATTGCGCCAATTGAGGTCCGGCTGATCCGCCAGAAAGGCATGATAATAGAATTGCTGTGTCGGGGCGTCCCAGGTCCAGGCGGCGCCGCCGAATTCGCTGAGCCAATTGGTGGGCGGTCCTCCCGTGGGGCTCGGGTCACGCCAGATGTACCAATCCCGTTGCGGATCCAGGCGCGAGGAGCGGCTCGCGCGAAACCATGCATGCTCGATCGAGGTGTGATTCGGAACGAAATCGAGGATCAGCTTCAGGTCGCGGCGATGCAGTTCCGCCACCAACTGATCGAATTCGGCGAGGGTTCCGAACACCGGATCGATGTTGCAGTAGTCCGCAACGTCATACCCGAAGTCTGCCATCGGCGAGGGATAGATGGGGGAAATCCATACTGCCGTGATGCCCAGTTCGACGAGATAGTCCAGTCGCGAGATGATGCCGCGCAGATCCCCGATGCCATCTGCATTCGAATCCTGAAATGAGCGCGGATACATCTGGTAGATCACACCGCTTTGCCACCAGTGAGGCATATTGATCCAATGTATTCGAGGCGCCGGCGCGACAATAGCGCAATAGCGCCCTCTCGTGTACGGCGGCGCCAAGGAGCGCGCGCCTAGCGATCCGTGGTGGCGCGAAGATCCGCTTGCCACCATCCCCCGCCCATCGCCACGAACAACTGCGCCGTATCCTGGTAGCGTTGCCCCTGTGCCCGGACGTACTGCACGGAGGCCTGGCGGTACTGCCGCTGCGCATCGAGCAGTCCGAGGATGCCACTACCGCCGCCAACATAGGCCGCGCGCTGCAGCTCCACGGAGTGTGCGGCGGAATCGAGGGCCGCTTTTTCGGCGACGAGGAGCTTTGCATCATGGTCGAGTGCCTGCAGCAGGTCCGCCACTTGCCGGAAAGCCTCGAGCACGGTCTGTTGGTAGTCGGCGGCCGAGGCCCGATAGGCAGCCAGCGCTTCGCGCCGTTCGGAGCGGCGCAGATGCGCGTCGAAGATCGGCTGAGTCA
>DATDIL010000062.1:0-79429 GCA_036521075.1 Steroidobacteraceae bacterium
TCGGCCCCCAACATCTGTTGCTAATGCACATCGCATCTACGACCATGCCGCCAAGAACAACACGGAGCGGTTGCCATGGCCGAAGGCCTGATCGGCGGGATGCTGGGGGGCGAAGACGAGAAGCCCGAGGTCGAAGCGCCCGAGGCACTAGCCAGTGCCGAGGCATTCGCAGCCGCGGTTGCCGCGCGATTGTCGGCGAGCGATCCGGAGGTTGCACGGGAAACGGCTGCGTTCCTCAAGCAGCAGACTCAGCTGCTGCACACCCAGAACCGGCACCTTGAGGAGGAGCATCCCGCGCGCCTGCACTACCTGCGAGGCCAGGCGCGCGAAGTCGACATTCGCCGCTTTGGCTTGCGCCTGCGCCTTGCTTTCCAGATCTTCCTGGTCCTGCTTGCGACGGCCATCGGCATTTTCGCCCTGGTGATGGTCCGCGATGCGATCACGGATCATGGTCTGGTGGTCGAGGCGTTCTCAGTCCCGCCGGACATAGCCCGGGACGGGCTCACCGGCGAGGTCGTTGCGACGCGCTTCCTCGACAAGTTGCAGGCAATGCAGGCGGCCACGGAGTCTGATCGTCCCGCTGACTCTTACCAGAACAATTGGGGCTCGGACATCAAGGTTGAGATTCCCGAGACCGGCCTGGACCTGCACATGGTGGGCAAGTACCTGCGCGACCGTTTCGGGCATTCCAATCACATCACCGGCGAGGTGATTCGCACGCCGACCGGCATAGCGGTGACCGCGCGCATCGGCGAGGCGCCGCCGACCACCTTCACCGGCTCCGAAAGCGACTTCGATGAGTTGGCGGACAAGGCGGCCGAAGCGGTCTATCGCACCAGTCAACCCTATCGGTTCACTCAATATCTGACCGAACACAACCGCAACACTGAGGCGTTCGCCGTCATCACCGACCTGGCTGTCAATGGTGCGGCGACCGAGCGCGGCTGGGCCAATATCGAATGGGGGATGCTCGACTGGTATGTCAGCGGCGATCTGGACAGTGCCCGCAAACACTGTTCGAAGGGCCTTGCCTATTCGGGGGCGCTGGTCGAATCCGCCGAAATCTGCCTGGTGGGGGCGGAGGTGTGGACCGGACATGACGAGAAGGCCCTGGAATACTCCCGACCGCTCGCGATCACTGCGCAGAAATATGTCCCGGGGACCACCGACGAATTCTTCGAGGGCAACAAGATAATCTCGGTGGCGTGGCTTGAAACCCTGATGGGCGACAATCAGAAATCCGCGCAGGACTGGACGATCGCAGAATCCACGCCATTCTATCTGGGGACCGACAAACTGGCGACGGCGCTGGCGGCGACCGCCTACGCGATGAATCACGACCCGCACACCGCACGCTCCATCGCGAACACCCTGGCGCCGAGCGACGACGCGTCATTCATGCAGTTGGATTCCACCAACGCCTTCTATGCGCTTCCGACGTACTGGATTGCCGCCGCGAACGGCGACTGGACCGCCGCCGCCGCCGATGCGCAAACTGTCGATGCGTGGCTCGAAATGCACGCGACCCAGAACAAGGTCTTCGCGCCGATGAGAGACGTGTGGATCCAACCCCTGCAGGCACTGGCAATGGCGCGCTCAGGCGATCTCGCAGGCGCCGCGAAGCGGATCGCCACGACGCCGCAGGACTGCTACCTGTGCATACGCGTCCGCGGGCAGATCGCGGCCGGCTCGCACGACTGGCCCGCGGCCGAGCGCTGGTTTGCCGGGGCCGTACGACAGGCCCCGTCACTGCCCTTCGCGTACAGCGAATGGGGTGAAATGCGGCTTGCCAGGGGTGACCTCGACGGTGCGATAGGCAAGTTCGAAACCGCGCACCGCAGGACTGCGCACTTCGCCGATGCGCTCAAGGGCTGGGGCGACGCCCTGGTACGGCAGGGGCATGCCAAAAAGGCGCTCGCGAAGTACGACGAAGCGCTGCACTACGCGCCAAACTGGAAAGAGCTCAAGGAAGCGCGCGCGGCGGCTGCAAAAGTGCGCAGCTGATTGCTATTCGCCCGCAGCCCTGCCATGCGTTTCCTCGACGAAGCCGGGCTCCAGCGCAGCCATGGCCTCGGCCAGGTGCACCGTCTTGTTGAACAGCGCCAATTCGCCGTAGCGACCGGCGCGCACCTTGTTGACGAAATCATTGTTCGCGATGTGCATCCGGCCCACGCCGACGAGGTCCAGCGTGCCGGCACGGACGCGCTGCGCCAGCAGCGCCAGATCGCGTTCGACGGATAGCTGCGACGGCTCCTCGTTGTCGAAAAGATTCGCGAACATTTCCACATCCAGCCCGACGCTACCGCAGGTCATGACCGGCGCATCGATCAACGATTTCACCCACTCCGATATCGTGAACTGCGGCTGCCGCCCTTGCGGCCATTCCGGCTTATGGAAGCGCCGCGAGGATACGTTGAACAGGTCCACGCCGGCGCCGCGCAGCAAGGCGAGCATGGCGCGCAACTCCTCGGGATCCGGGGCCACGACGGCGCCGTAGTCGACTTCCTTGAACTGCGAGAAGCGAAACGAAATCGTGAAATCGCTGCCCGTGGCCTTGCGAATGGCCGCCACGATCTGCGCCGGGTAGCGCGCGCGCTGCGCCAGCGTCGGGCCGCCGAATTCGTCCTCGCGCCGGTTCGTCTGCGCCCACAGGAACTGATCCATGAGGTACCCGTGCGCGGCATGGACCTCCACGCCGTCTGCGCCCAGGCTTTGCGCGTGCTCGGCCGCCTGTACGTAGGCCTGCGCGAGTTCTTCGAAGTCCTGGCGCGTCATGGCACGGCCGTTGATGCGGCCGGCCTGGATCAGACCGGAAGGGCTCAGCGTCGGTGAGTCGGCCAGCGGATGTCCGGCTGCGACCTTGCGCATCGCGCCCGGATGCCACAGCTGCATCAGAAAGCCCGCACCCTCCCCGCGCACGGCTTCGATCACCTGCCGCCACGCGCCCAGTGTCTGCGTTTCCATCCGGCCCATGACCGGCTGCCAATAGGCCGAAGGATGATCGGGCGAGGTGGACTCGCTGATGATGAGACCCGCGCCGCCGGCGGCACAGCGGCGCATGTAGGCCACCATTTTTGGGGTCGGCGCACCATCGTTCATGAAGCCGCGCTGCATGCCCGGCATGACGAAGCGATTGCGCAGCAGCAGATTGCGGATGCGCAATGGCGTGAACAGGGCACTGATGTCTGCCGTCATGGGCGCATTGTACCTGCAGAATGCGATGGAAGTGCCTACACTCCCTCTCAATGTCCACGACGACCAATCGTGCCGAGACGCGCGCATCCCGAGGCGGCCCTGCGGCACTTGCACTGGGGGCACTGGGCGTCGTCTTCGGTGACATCGGGACGAGTCCGCTCTATACGTTCAAGACGGTGCTGACCCTCACCGGCGGCCAGCCGACTCCCGAGGTCATTCTCGGCGCCCTGTCACTCATCATCTGGACGCTGATCGTCATTACGACGATCAAATACGTGATCATTGCGATGAGCATGGACAACGACCGCGAGGGCGGAATCCTGGCGCTCATGTCGCTGCTTGCGATCAAGAAACACAAGCGACCCCTCATCGTCGCTCTCGGACTATTCGGTGCCGCGCTCATCTACGGCGACGGGGCGATAACGCCGGCAATCTCCGTACTGTCCGCGCTCGAGGGCCTCGATATTGCAATACCCGCGTTGCATACGTACGTCCTGCCCGCGGCGGTCGGCGTGCTGCTGCTGCTGTTTGCAATGCAACCACTGGGCACCGCCCGGATCGGGCGCGCCTTCGGACCGATCATGGGCCTGTGGTTCCTCACCATCGGGGTGCTCGGAGTCTGGGGCATCGCACGCCACCCGGTCGTTCTCATCAGCCTCAATCCGCTCTTCGGCCTGCACTACCTTTTCAACCATGGCTTCGAGGGGTTCCTGGTGCTCGGTGGCGTATTCCTGTGCGTCACGGGTGCCGAGGCGCTCTATGCCGACATGGGGCACTTCGGTTCGCGCCCCATTCGGCTGAGCTGGTCGGTGGTCGTCTTCCCGAGCCTGGTGCTCAATTACGCGGGACAGGCCGCCATGGTTCTGGACGGTGCGCCGATCACCCACAACATCTTCTTCCGGCTATGCCCGCCGTCGCTGCTGATTGCGCTGATCGTGCTGTCGACGCTCGCGACCATCATCGCCAGCCAGTCGATCATCACGGGTGCTTTCTCGATGACCCGCCAGGCGATTCTTCTCGGGTGGATGCCACGGCTCTCCATCAAACAGACCTCGGCCGAAGGCTACGGCCAGATCTACGTCGGCGCAGTCAACTGGACGCTCGCGGCGGCCACCATCGGACTGACGCTTTTCTTCGGCAAGTCGGACAACCTGGCGGCCGCTTATGGCATCGCGGTGTCGCTCACCATGCTCATGACGTCCTTCCTGCTGTTCATGGCCATGCGCGACATCTGGGGCTGGGGGCTGCTACGAAGCGGCGCGGTGGCCCTGGTCCTGGTATGCGTCGACGCGGGCTTCTTTGGCGCGAATGCCATGAAGGTTCTCGACGGCGGGTACGTTCCGCTGCTGCTGGCCACCGCCGTCTTCGCCGTCATGGTCGTCTGGCACCGCGGCGCCGCCGCCGTGGCCGCGCTGGCAAGTGAAAAGCTGACTCCGGTTCACGAGTTCCTGGAACAACTGGCTGCCAAAAAGATTCCGCGGGTACCAGGGTCTGCGGTGTTCCTGACCCGAACCACCCGGGACATCCCGCCGGTCATGGCGTGGCACGTCAAACACAACCGTTCGCTGCACCATTCGTTGCTGGTGTTGTCCGTGGTGACGCAGAGCGTGCCCTGGATCGCCGAGAATGAGCGTCTGCAGGTCACAAAACTCGCTCCCGAGTTCTGGCGCGCAACGGCCCGCTTCGGTTTCATGGAGCACCCCGACATTCCCGTGCTGCTGGAGCAGACGCGCGCATTCGGCTGCAACCTGAACCTCCGTGACGTCACCTACTATGTCGGCCACGAAACGATAGTGCGCCGCACCGACGGCAAGGGCCTGCCGTTGTGGGAGGAGGCGCTCTACGCCGCCATGGTGCGCAACGCCGCGCACGTTGGCGAAATCCTGCGCCTTCCGGTGGACGCCGTCGTTGAAATCGGGCGGCAGGCCGCGATCTAGCGGGCGGTTTGCGATTGATATTCCGCTCGGCGCTGCCTGGCATTGTGCAGAATCACGAGCCGCCGTTGCGTGTCGGCCAGTCCCCATTCCTTTATCTCATCCAGGGATCGAAAACAGCCAAGGCAGGTAAGGTCATCGCCCAGACAGCAATCCCTTATGCACGGTGATTGGGTAGATGCGTCGAGATCACTCATTGACCGACAGACCGGTTGCGAAGTTTCGAATTTGATCACACCGGCGCAGGAAAATCCTGGTAATGGATCACAGGCACGGAGTATTGGCACCCCTGCAGCGGAGCGCTCAGATTGGGAGGCGGGTGAGTTTGCGCCTACCCCCATACATGAGGGTGATCAGCGCGCGGCTGCCCATCAACGAGGTGAACATCGATGTGGCGATGCCCAGCACCAGCACCACCGCGAAGCCCTTCACCGGACCCGTACCGAATACCCAAAGCACCAGACCGGCGATGATAGTCGTGACATTGGAGTCCGCGATGGCCGAGAACGCCTTCTCGAAGCCCGCGCGGATCGCGGCCTGTGGCGCCACGCCATTGCGCAGCTCCTCGCGGATACGTTCATAGATCAGCACGTTCGCGTCCACTGCGACGCCCACGGTCAGAATCATGCCGGCAATACCCGGCAAGGTCAGCACACCGCTAAACAGGGAATACAGGGCAATGAGCAGCACCACGTTCGCCAGAAGTACCGCGTCTGCCACCAGGCCAAACACCCGGTAGTAGATGGCCATGAACCCGAAGACACCGCCCGTGCCGATCATCAAGGCGTTGCGGCCGCGCTCGATGTTCAACTTGCCGAGGCTCGGTCCAACCGTGCGCTCATCGATCGGATAGATCGGCACCGGCAGCGATCCGGATCGAAGCAGCAGCGACAGCTCGCGTGACTCGCCCGCTGTCATGTTGGTGATCCGGAAGGCGTTGCCGAAGACGCTGTCGATTCTGGCATCGTTGATGACCTTTTCGTCGGTGATGTAGCGGGTTACCTTCTTGCCGTCGAGTTCGCTTACCTCACTGCGCTTCTCGATATACACCACTGCCATGGGGCGGCCGATATTCGCGCGCGTCACGGCCAGCATGCGATCGCCGGCCCGCGAATCCAGCTTGATGTTCACGATCGGGCCGTCCTGGTCGGTGGTGGCCGTGGCGCCGGTGATTTCATCGCCGGTGGCGATGATTTCGCGCTTGAGCAGCAGCGGCTCACCCTTGTTGTTGTAGTACAGCTTGGTGCCCACCGGCGCATTGCCGTGCTGGGCGACAGCATACGGATCCCCGTTGACCGCGTTCAGGCGAAACTCCAACGATGCCGTCTTGCCCAGAATGTCCTTCGCTTCAGCCGAGTCCTGGATACCGGGCAGCTGCACATTGATGCGATCGAGGCCCTGGCGCTGCACAATAGGTTCGGAAACCCCCAACTCATTGACGCGCTTACGCAGGACGATGAGGTTCTGCTCGATGGCATAGTCCTGCCGGTCGCGGATCTGCGTCCGTGTGAGGGTGCCCTGCAACGCGGACCCACTGGGGAGCGCCATTCGCGTGAAGGGCAGGTCCGGCAGCGCCTTTCGGGCGATGTCCTGCACGGCATCCAGCTTTGCCCCAGCCGCCAAGGTCACGCGCAGGCTGTCCGCAGCGCCGCCTGCCGAGGGCACGATGGCCACCTCATTGAACGGCAGATTGGCCAGTGCGAGGGCGCGGCGCAGGTCCTGCGCATAGCTGTCCAGCAGCTGCGCTACCGCGCCTTGCGAATCGACCTGATACAACAGGTCAAGCCCGCCCTGCAGGTCCAGCCCCAATTTCATCGGACGCAGGCCCACTTCGCGCAATGCCGCCGGCTCTCGCGAAGCAATCGATAAGGCTGTGATGTACTGGTCGGCGAGTTTCGTATTGACGGCATCGCGAGCCTTGAGCTGATCCGCGGACTCGGCGAAGGGCACCGTGACATGGCCGTCATCCAGATAGACGCTACCGTGAGCCAGGTGCTCACCGTTCAGGAACTGCTCAATCGCCGGCAGCGCGGCCGCTGTCATTGGGTCGTGGTCCTTGCGTGCAATCTGCAGCGCCAGGTCCTGACCAAAGATATTGGGCAGTGCCAGCACCACTGCAAACACAAGGACAACGAGAATGAGAAAGTATTTCCAACGTGGATAAACGAGCATTTTTCAGCACTCTTCCAGGTGTCTCGGCGGCTTCCGCGGGCAGCGTGCGCAAGCGCTTTCCCCGATTGGAGAATCAATACCGACGCTCCCTCAGGTGCCCTCCCTCGATAGGCCTTTGCGCATCCTTCGCCCCGTGCTGGGGACGAGGCCGATGGATTTCAAGTCCGAAGGGGCGGCGACCGGGTGCTCGATTGCAGCTGCAGCCTTGCCGGCAGCAAGAGGAAACAGCGGCGCCGCGCCTGCCAAAACCAGCGTTTCGCACCGGGACCGTGTGTTCTCACGCTTTGCGGGGACGTCAATTGGTGCTCCAGTGTACGGCCAGTTGCAGCCGCTTCTACGGGTGACCCTCGCGCAGCACGGGCGCCGGCGCACTCGAGACTCCGGCCTGCTGCTTGGCGTACGCGACACGCGCTACCGATATCAGGTTTGAGCGGATCTGCTCGACCTGCGATGAACTCAGAAGATCATCCCAGCTCGGCATACCGAGCTTTTCGAGCAATCCGCCACGCACCACCGATTCGAATGCGGCCGGGTCACGGATGAACCCGGAGCGGCGCAGATCGGGCACCGGTGCGGGATCGGCATTGGCATGGCATCCGGCACAGTTGCGGGCGAACAGGACCCCGCCGGTGGTGATGTCCGTCGACGTGCCCACCTGGGCCGGCGGCGCGGGTATCGGCGCCACAGGCCTTAATTCCGGCGGTATCGGCGTGGCGCCGCCATCGAGGCGGAACGCGAGTATCCGATTGTCGTTGCCGCGCACCGCAGCGACATTGCCGGGCATCCATATGTTCCAGCCGCCCCCGCCGCTGCCGGTGAGGATCGCGACGTACTGCACCCCCTGCACCGTATAGGTCATCGGTGCGGCGATCAGCGGACTGCCCGTGTCAATTTCCTTGATGACGGCGCCGGTATCATCGTTGAAGAGGCGCAGTTTGCCGTCAATGCTGCCCTGGATGACGACACCGCCGGCGGTCGAGAGCACGCCGCCGTGATCCATGAAACTGGGGTAACGGTGCTCCCACACGACCTTGCGCGCGATCGGATCCCAGGCTTTGAGCGAGGCGTGCATATCGAGGCTGGGGACCTTCTTGAGATAACTCGGTGCCGTCACCGGTCGCAGGGCCGCGGGAAGTGTTTCAGGCGGCGCGAGCAGTTGGGTCGCGAAGGCAATCTGGACCCCGGTGTTAATGCGATCCGGAAGGTACGCAGTCCGCGGCGCCGCCAGCAGCGCCTCGCCACTGTGAACCGTCGGGATGTAGACCAGTCCCGTCCGGGCCGAAAGCGACATCGGATTGAAGTTATGGCCGCCGACACCCGACGGGAACACGATCACGGGCTTGCCCTTCGTGTAGTCACTGTCCGGATTTTCGGCCGGGCGGCCGGTCTTCGGATCGACGTGCGTTACCCAGTTCGCATCGACGAACTTATCGGCGGCCAGAACCTGGCCGGTGGCCCGGTCGAGAACGTAGAAGAGACCATTCTTCGAAGCCTGCATCAGCACGTCGCGGTCCGCGCCGTTGATCCGGAGCGTCGCCAGCATGAGGGGCGGTGTGGCGTCGTAGTCCCAGCGCTCGCCCGGTGTCTCCTGGTAGTGCCAGACGTATTCGCCGCTGTCCGCATTCACCGCGACAATCGAGGCAATGAAGAGATTGTCGCCGCCCGACGGGCTGCGGTATGCGATGTTCCACGGCGCGCCATTGCCGGTACCGAAGAACACCAGGTTGGTCTTCGGGTCATAGGCCATGCCATCCCAGGCATTGCCGCCGCCCCCCGTTCGCCAGTCGCGTTTCGGGTCCCAGGTCTTGGCCGCCATTTCCAATGCCTTGCTTTCGTAAGGCTTGGCGGGATCACCGGGCACGGTGTAGAAGCGCCACACGAGCCGTCCGGTCTGCAGGTCATAGGCGGACACGTAGCCGCGCGAATCGAACTCGGCGCCGCCATTGCCAATCACGACCACCTTTCCGGCGATCTGCGGCTCACCGGTGATCGAGTAAGCACGCTCATGGTCGACAAACGTGTCCGCCTGCCAGCGAACCGTGCCGTCCTTTGCATCCAGCGCATACAGGATACCTTCGAAGGAGGCCACATAAACCCTGCCCTTCCAGACCGCGACACCCCGATTGACGATGTCGCAGCAACTGCCGCGGGCATTCTTCAGTTTCAGCGGCGGCTCGAACTTCCAAAGAAGGTGGCCGGTTGCGGCATCCAGCGCATAAACCCGCCCGGCCACACCGGAGGTATACATCACGCCGTCGACGACGATCGGCGTAGCTTCCATGCCGCGGTTAGTGGCGGTCTTCAGCTCCCACGCGAAGCCGAGCCGGGCAGCTGTTTGTCGGTTGATCTGATCCAGGGGTGAATAGTGGGTCTTGCCGGCGTCACGACCGGTCGTCAGCCAGGCGCCCGGCTCCTTATCGATTGCCTGCAGGCGTGCGAGGTCAACCTGGCCTGCCACAGCCGGGGCCGAAGCCGAAGCCGTTGCAGCCACCGGCGGGGCCTGAACATGACTTCCGCACGCGGCGAGGAGCAGCGCCGTGGTGAGGGCCATCGCAATGGAAAGACGCGCAAACATCGGCGGAACTTAAGCCTGTACTGCAGACCACGCAAGTAACTTCTGCTCCAGTGCCTGTGCCGCCTCCGGTCGATCAATTCCAGGCAGCGCGTCATTCACGACATAACCGCCCTGCCGCGTCAGCAGCCACGACAACATGCGGTAGGAAGGCCGAAAGCGCGCCAGGTCCTGCGCGAGGATGGGCAGCTGCTCGCCCGGAATGCGCGTGATGATCTCATCGCGCACGTAAATCCCATAAAAGCCCATCAGCCCCCAATGTCCCGCACGGCGCTCCACCGGGTAGAGCAGGCGGGCGTGGCTGGAAAGGCAGAACTCGACCCCCGCGATTTCGCCGGGAATATCGATAACGCAGGCAAGCGTTGCGAGCGCGCGCTCGGCGTTCAGTCGTACCAGAACCGGCCCGAGGCGATGGCGCGCCTTCACGCCGCGACGCGCCATCTCGATGGAGCCCGCCACGAACTGCGCTCCCGTGCCGGAAATCCAGCTGATCTCAACGTGCGAGTCCGGTAGATAGCAGTCTGCCAGTCGCTCCCAACGCCCCAGATCTCGGCTTTCACGCTCGGTGAGTACCAGTTGGGTGATAGCCGAAACATCGGCCGCGGCCAGTACCGCGCGGGTCTGCAGGGCGTCCATAGATGATTACCTCTCCATGGCACCATTCTAGCAGCCCGCAGCGCGCAATCCTTGTCCGCCACCTTGCTGCTAAAATGCCGGCAGCTGTCTTTCGCGGAGGCTTCCATGATTACCCATTTGGGCGGATGTCACTGTGGGCGGGTCCGGTTCGAGGTCGTGGCGCCGGCGGTACTGCAGGTCTCGGACTGCAATTGTTCGATATGCGCGAAGTGCGGCTATCTGCACCTCATCGTGCCGAAGTCACGCTTCAAGTTGCTGCAGGGCTCCGAGGTTCTCTCGACTTACCAGTTCAACACGCTTACCGCAAACCACCTGTTTTGTTCGCTGTGTGGGATCAAGTCGTTCTACGTGCCGCGGTCACATCCCGACGGATTCAGTGTCAATGCCAGATGCCTGGATGACGGGACCGTGGAGAAGCTGGAAGTGACGGCGGCCAATGGGCGCGAATGGGAGAAGATGTACCCGGAAGGCCGTGGACCGCGACTCGAATAGCCGATCGGCCAGCGCCCGCGCTGCCACTCGCATCTTCAAAGGACTCTGGCAATGACCCCGGAACTCAAATGGCTCACTTACACGGCCTTACTCGTCGGTTCACTGTGGATTCCGTATGTGATCGGAGTGAACACGACGGACTTTCCCGGAAAGTCGCAGCAGTTCACCCGACCGCCGGATCACAGCCAGATGAAGCTATGGGTTCATCGCAGTTTCCGCGCCCAGCAGAATGTACTCGAGCAGTTCGTGCCATTCGCCGCCATCGTGCTCGTTGCTGCGGTCTCCCACGTATCAACGCCCGTCACGGTCGGATGCTGCATCGCCTTTTTCTGGGTGCGCGTCGCGCATGCCATTGGCATGATTTCCGGCCTCGCACGCTTTCCGTTACGCCCGATGATTTACTTTGCCGGGTGGCTCGTCATGCTCCTGTTGGCCTGGCAAGTGCTGTCCCGGGCGGCCTAGAGCCGCTTTGATTGCGCGTCCCAATCAGGATTCGTGCACAGTCCGCACTTTGCGCCAACGAACATCGCACTCGCCTTCTTATCACCCTTGAGCTGCCACAGAGCCCAGTTGGACGCGACCGTCGCGAACTCGCCGCCGCCCGGCTGCGTCACGGTTCCGATATGTCCCACGCCATGCCGCGCCCCGTAGAACACCGGCAGGTTTGCGATGGCCTCGAATGTCGCCTTTGATGGTCCCATCATGAAGTCGCTCGTATGCCCGTTGATGAGCAGGACCGGGCCGTGCAGTTTCTTCAGGATGTCATCGGTGGTGCCGTAGCTGAACACACCGATGGTCGCGACGCGCGGGTCCGCTCCCATTTCGAGCGCGAGCCCTCCGCCGCACGACTGACCCATGACGGCAACCCGCTGCGCCTCGATCTTGCCGTGGAGCGGTGCGCCGGGGCGCGCATTCTCCCGCTCGGCCCAGTCGATGGCGGCTTTAAGGTCATCGGTGGTGGCCGCGCGCAGCGCCCCACCTTGGGCCGGCTGACCCGCCGTGGTGATGACGAGAAAGCCGTGGGAGGCGATTGTTGAAAGCAGGTCCGTATAAACCGGCGCGTCGAAAGTGCAGCCGCCGTTTCCCCAGACCACCACCGGCAGTCGGTCGTGCCCTCCAATCCGGTCGAGGCCCTCGGGTCGGAAGACCTTGAATCCGACCGCTCCGAAGGCAGGTTCGGAAGTGACCTGATACGGACCCTGCTCCGCCTTCGGGCCGGCCGCGGCGGCGGCGGGAGGCGGGCCCCTAAAGCCTGCTCCCTGAATCTTGCCGTCCGGGGACAGCATGATCAGCATGGTCGAGGTGCCGTGCTCGTGCTGCACTTCAAAAGTATCCGCACCTTGAGGCGAGACCCCGCGGAACTGCAGGGACTGAATCGGGCCCAGGGTCTGCGCGGCCGCCTGAAGCTGGGTCAGTTGCTGGCGAGTGGCCTGCGCGAACTGCGGGGACATATCGCCATAATTGGGCTTGCCCGCGAGCAGACCCGCGAACAGGCTGCGAATCGCGGCTTCGCTTCCTGGTGATGGAGTCTTGCTTTGCATGCGCGCGCTCAGCGCGTCCTCGATCTGTTTCGCGGCCTGGTCATCGATGCGCGGTGCGGTGACTTGTCCGCCATTCTGATGCAGGGTCAGTGCTGTCGCACGACCCCGTGCGTCCGTCGCAAAGGAAATTTGCGCGTTCACGATCTTGACGGAAAACTCCGTCTTGCTGGTCGGCACTATCTCGAGCGGGCCTTGGCCGGTCAGCGCCGTGAACAAGTGGGTGCCATCGCGCGAGACCGTCATGACCGCGGTATCACTGAATTTATAATGCCCCACGTAGCCGTCATAGACGGACGGATCCACCGCGACCGCCTGCGAAGGGGGCCCACCCGTCGCGCCGGCACTGGGCGGGGGTGCTTGCGCGAGTGCGAGCAGACAGACGAACGTGCTGCCAAGCAGCGCAGCGAGGATCTTCCAGCGCCGACCAAAGTTGGGAAGCATGAGTATCTGTCCTATTCGAGGAGAACGGATGCGGACACTTTAGCGCTTTTCCAGGCTGACACCCTCACGCTCGCTGCCCCCGCCATTGGCGTTGCAGTGCCGCCCGGTGCTGCGTCGCGGCAAACGCGGCGACGATATCTATATATTTTTGTAAGCAACGCCGCTGGTTTAGCGGATGGTGGCAGGATCCGGCGGCAGCGCGTTGCAGTCGCGGCGCATCCTGCTTTAGAGGCGTTGTATGCAAAAGGCGGTCCGGTTGCGATTAATTGCCGCCCTCGTGCTGGCGGTCGGCATCAGCGCCAGCGCCTACCCCGAAGGCAGCACGGACCCGGCCGGGTCGAGCATCGCTTATAAGTTGGTCAAATCAGTGCCTCTGGGTGCACCTGACCGCTGGGACTATGTCGTTTACGATGCCCCCTCGCATCGCGTCTACGTAGCACATGGTGATCGGGTTACCGTCGTTGATGGCCAGGATGGCAGCATTGTTGGCCAAGTCGAGGGGCTTCCCGGGGGCACCCACGGTATTGCCATCTCGCACGCCGCCGGACGTGGCTATACGGATGACGGGCAAGCCGGACAGGCGGCCTCCTTCGATCTGAAAACACTGAAGGTGGTCAAGCGGCTCAAGGCTCAGGACGATGCGGACGCCGTCACCATCGACCCCACCAGCGGCCATGTGTTCGTCGTCAACAGCGAACCCGGTACCCTGACCGTCATTGATCCGCAAAGTGACGAGGTCGTGGCAACGGTTGATGCCGGCAGCAAGCTCGAATATGTGGTCGCGGGTGCCAACGGCAAGGTCTACGCCAACGGCGTCGCGAAACGGCAGATTATCCGCATCGACACCGCAACGAATCGCGTTGATGCCACCTGGCCCATCCCCGACTGTGCCGCCCCTCATGGACTTGCCATCGATACGGCCCGGCATCGCCTCTTCTCCAGCTGCCAAAACAGTCGGCTCGTGGTCGTCGATGCGGATAGCGGGACTACCCTCGCCACGCTGCCCATCGGCGCCGGTACCGATGCGGCGGCATTTGATGCGACGCGCAAGCTGATTTTCAGCTCCAACGGCATCGATGGCACGATCTCGATCATCCGCGAAATCAATGCCGACAAGTTCGTGCCGGCTGGTACCCTCAAAACGCAAGCTTCAGCACGAACCATGAGTGTCGATCCTCGCAGTGGGCGACTGTATCTGGCTGCCGCCGACATCGATGCGCGGGATTCTGCGGCCCTTCAGGGCGCGCGCGGCTCAGGACCACCGCCGCGCCGCCGGATGCCACTTGTTGCAGGCTCGCTCAAGCTCCTGTTCTTCGACCCCGTCCACTAATCGCAGGTCCCGGAGATATGTCCATGAACCGCAAGTCGGCCGTCCTCGCAGCCCTGGTCTTTCTGCTGCCCTGTGCACAGCTTGCCCACGCACAGGACACTGGCCCCTACAAAGTGCTGCGGATTCAACTGGTCGGAGGTGATGGCGGATTCGATTATGTGACGGCGGATCCTGACGGCCGCAACCTGTATGTTGCGCGATCGGGCCCCGCGGGTCACATCGGTGTCTATAACCTCGACACGCTGGCGCAGGTGGGAGACATCCCCGGTGTGAGCTCGCATGGAGGAGCGGTCGATACGGCGACGGGCCATGGATTCGCCACTTCCAAACCGGTGACCATGTTCGATGCGAAGACGTTCGCGATCCTGAAGAAGGTCGACGTGCAGGGGAACCCAGACGGTTACCTGAACGACACCTACAATCATCGCTTCTATGTCCTCAGCCATTCGGTACCGAACATCACGGTACTGGACGACAAGGATGGGGCGATTCTCGGCACCATCGACATCGGTGGCGCACCCGAGCAGGCTGCTAGCGACGGACACGGCCGGATCTACGTCGACATCGAAGACAAGGCCGCCATCGCCGTGATCGATGCGCGTACGATGAAGATGGTCGGCCGCTACGATGTGTCGAGCAAGGGCGCGGGCTGCGCCGGGCTCGCGCTGGATACGAAGAACGCAATCCTGTTCGCCGCGTGCCGCGACAAGAGCAATATGATCATTCTGTCGGCCAAAGACGGCCACATCATCACCGATCTACCCACTGGCGTCGGTTGCGACGGCGTCATCTTCAATCCCGCGACCATGGAAGCCATCAGCTCGCAGGGGGATGGCACGCTCAGCGTGGTGAAGGAGGATTCCCCGACGCGCTTCCGCGTGGAACAGACGGTGGCGACGCCGGCGCGCGCCAAGACGCTGACACTGGACCCGAAGACCAACCAGATCTATCTGATCACCGCTGAGTATGGACCCGTTCCAGCCCCATCGGCGCAGGCACCCGCCCTGCCGCCGGGTGCTCCGGAATTCATGCGCCGTCCGCGGCCGCCGATGATTCCGCATTCGTTCCAGATCGTTGTCGTCGGACAATGATTGAGGCTCCCGAATGGTCCTTTCCAACAACCACGCGCGAGGTCGAGAGAACTATGACTGTTCAAACACCGATCTTGGCTGGATCAGCTGCGCGCTTCGAGCAGCCACACGCCTGACCCTCCTTGGGTGACGGGGGCCGGAGCGCTCGTCATCGTGCTTCGCTGAAACCAGCTTGCGTTCGGCTCCCGGATGATGGGATGCCGCGGTGCATGCCCATGATTTGCAGGTTTCAGCAATGTTCAACAACACGAGATCTCTCGCGCAGCTCGGCTGGCGGGCTTTTTATTCACGGCAACTGACTCTAGAGGATTGGTACGAAGCATTTCCGGCGCGTGTCGCGGCCGTGCAGCGCACGCTCTTGCGGGTGTTCGCAAGATCCGGTGAGCATCAGGTCACCCTGTTCGTCATGACCTCATGCAATGCCGACTTCAACCCCTCCTGCCTGGAACGGTACCTGGCTGCCGCACATGACGCCCGGGTCACGCGGCGCGACGCTTACCAGATCTGCGCCCGCTGATCGGGCGCCAGATAGAGCGCGTCGCCTGGCTTGACGGCGAATGCCGTGTACCAGGCCGGCAGATTGCGGACCGTGTCGGCGCGATAGCGCGATGGCGCGTGGCCGTTCGTAATGATCAGCTGTCGCAACCTCTGCGCGCGCATCTTTTCGCGCCAGTTTTGCGCATACGCGATGAAGAACTGCTGATCGCCGCTCAGGCCATCGAGGCTTGGGGCTGCCGCACCTGCCAAGGCAATATGATAGGCATCCAGCGCGACCGCGAGTCCGGCGACATCGGCAATGTTTTCATCCAAGGTCTGCCGGCCGTTTACCGCCAGATCCGGGAAGGGCTTGTAGCTATCGAACTGCCGCACGAGTTGTTGTGCCGCGGCATGAAAGTGAGCCAGATCGGCATCGGTCCACCAGTTGCTCAGTCTCCCCGTGGCGTCGAACAGGGCTCCCGCGCTGTCGAAGCTGTGGCTGATTTCATGGCCGATTACCGCACCGATAGCGCCGTAGTTCAGGGCGGCGTGGCGCGTGGCGTCGAAATATGGCGGTTGCAGGATGGCAGCCGGGAAGTTCAGCGCATTCAACACGGGCAGATTCACGGCATTCACCAGTTGCGGGTTCATCACCCATTCGTCGCGATCCACCGGCTGCGACAGCCGGGCGACCTTCTGCTGTGTCGCGAAAAGCTCGGCGCGTTGCGCATTGCCGAAAGCGTCGCCTGGCGCGATCTCGAGGCCGTCATAGGTGCGCCAATGATCCGGATAGCCGACGCCGACTCGCAAAGTCGTGAGTTTGGCGTGCGCTTTGATCTTGGTCTGCGGGCTCATCCAGGTCAGAGAGTCGATGCGACGCCCAAACGCGGCGACCAGGTTCCTGACCAGGCCCTGTATTGCCGCTTTGTCCTGCGATGAAAAATGCCGCGCCACATAGAGCTTGCCGACCGCCTCTCCGAGCGCTGCGTTGGTCGCCGCCACGGCCCGTTTCCAGCGCGGCTGCAGTTCAGGCGTGCCGTTCAGCACCTTGCCGTAAAAGGCGAAATGGTCAGCCACAAACGCCTTGGAGAGCAGCATGGCGTTGTGGTCGATGTAATGAAACTGCAGATAGTCCTTCCAGTCGGCCAGAGAAGTTGCGGCCACCAGCGCGGATTCGCCAATCAATGCCGATGGCTGCCAGACGACGAACTCCTGCACGTTCGTCAGATGAGCGGCCGCAAAATAGCTCGGCCAATCCAACCCCGGTGCATCCTTCGCGAAGTGCGACCGCGACCAGTGATTGTCTGCCTTCGCAACATCCTCGGAGTCGGCGCGTGCCCAGTGGATGCGGGCGATGGCCGTCTCGAGCGCGAAAATGCGCCGCGCCTTGTTCTTGGCATCCCCGATCCCGGCAAGCGACAGAACCGTGGCGATGTGCTCCTGGAATCTGGCACGGATCTCGATCATTTTCGGCGCGTCCGCGAGGTAATAGTCGCGATCTGGCAGCGATAGACCACCCTGGAGAAGGTAAGGTGCGTAGCGGCCGGGCTGGTCCAAATCGGCCGCCACCCACAACCCAAAGAGATTGTCCGTGTAGAAATTGCTGGCATTGAGCGCGTCGACATCGGCCCGCAGTTGCGCACCCAGCTCGGCGGCCAACGCTTTTTTGTCCTTGATGCCGGCAATTCGCGCCAGAGGTGCCGCCAGCGGCCCCTTTCCCCTTGCCTCGATCGCGGCCTCATCCATATAGCTTAGATAGTAGTCGCCGATCTTTTGCGCCTCGCTGCCAGCCGCCGGACTTTTTGCGGCGGCTTGTGCCGCGCCCCGGATCAGATCAGCGACCTGCTTGTCGATGGCTTCCGAGAGAATCGAGAATGTGCCGTAGTCTGCGCGATCCGCCGGAATCCTGGTTTTCGCAAACCACCTCCCGTTCGCGTAGGCAAAGAAGTCATTGCCAGGCTTGACGCTGCGATCCATACCGGCCAAGTCCAGCCCGCCGTCGCGCGCCAATGCGGCGTGCAGCGACATCACGGCCACTGCGGCAAGCGTTACCTGATAGAGCAGCCGGTGTACACGTCTCATGGCGAGATCCCTTCCAGCATTGCGCTACCTGCACTGTGCCAAATTTTTGGCGCGCTGGCGGGAAATTCATTTTTGCAACTACTGGGTCAGAAGGATCGCGAGCCCCGTCGCCGTAAATGTGTTGGTCGTACTATCGTAGCTGCCCGCTGCGTCCACCTGAATCACGCCCACCCCGCCGGTGAGTTCGGAGGAGAGCTGGGTGACAAAGCTGGAGAAGGAGCTGAAATTCTCGGCCTTGAACCTCCCCGCGTGGCCGATGGTGAAATTCACGGACCCCGTCGTGGCCGGCACGATGGTCGGCGCGGTCGACAGCTTGGTCAGGTCGATACTCTCCGGCCCGATGCGCACGTCGTGCTCCCACCCCACGTTCGTCAGGCTCGGCGTCAGTGAGGTGCTCGATGCCGTCAGGCCCGTCAGCGCCGCAGTCGAACCGGACCAACTCCATGAAACATTGAGATAATTCGTGACGCTTGCGTAGTTCACGAGGGTCGAAGCGGTGAAGTCCGGTGGCGCGGTGCCAAACGGTGTCACAAAGCCCGACACCCGGATTGGCGCATTCGCAGCCAATCCGGTCTGGCTGAGCATCCCGGTATTGACAACATAGGCCTGTGCATTGGCATCGGTGGCCGAGCTCGTGCCTGTTCCCGCGAACGTAAACGAGCTGATGCTCAATCCATCCAGTGCCGTCAGGTTAAGCACCGCGCTGCCGGCCGCCGATCCGCCGGGAGCCATCAGGCTGGTGATCGAACCCCAGGCCGGCGTGTAGTCCAGGCGAATCTGGCCGGCGGTCGCGTCGACACTCGCGATGCCTCCGGTGGGGCTCTGCGTGGCAGGACCGAAGACGTCCACGTGTTGGCCCACCGATATGGCGGCGATCGTGACGGGGCCGGATGCCCCCTGCTCCGTGACCACTGTTCCGGAGCCCACCGTCACCGGGATGCTCTGCGGCTCAAATCCGCCGTAAATGCCCTGTGGCCGGCACCAGGTTGACGCGCTCAAGGTCACCGTATTTCCGCTACGGGCGATGACCGTACCCGACAGTTCGTACTCGGTCGCACTCTGCTGGCTCGTGCCGGCAACGACATTCGTCGCGGTGAAGGTTGCTGGCGAAGTGCCGGTATCCAGCGTACCGAACGAAGCAATGGTGGTGCCGGTTGCAACCGCCGCCAGCGCAGTCAGACCCGGGGCGCCGACATAGGCCGTTCCATTGATCTGGTAGGTCGTGCTTGAAGTGACACCGACCGTGAACTGCCCCGTCGAGGTCTGTGACCAGAATGGTTCCACGTTTACGACGAAGTCACCGGTCCCCGCGCTGGCAAACGTGCCGCGCACCCGGACCTGCTTGTCGCCGGATGGCGAGATCGTGGCCGTGAGCGTAGGACTCACCGTGACCGTGTCCGACGTCAGGTTCACCATATCGGAGGCCGCAACATTGAAGTCAAATGCGATGCGCGCCGTGTTGCCCGCGGTGATCACCAGCGGATGCGCGCCATCGAGGCTCACCGTCGCCTGCATCGTTCCGGTGATGGCGTTGCCACTGCCATTGATCGGGGTGAGTTGCACGGGGTTTCCGGTCGCATCCTGCGCCGTAATCTGCGCGTTGGAGTAGTCCAGAGTCATCACCGCACCGGTGTAGTTGCCCGACGGAATCTGTCCGGCGTTGATGAGTTCCGTGAGATCGACCAGCTGCGCGAAATCCACGGTGGTGGGAACCGGCACGGTCTCCACGGTCGTACCATCCGCCTTCTGCAGTTGCAGCGAGTCCACGGCTACCACATAGCTGAGAAAGTCGCCGGGCGCATCCGTCATAGTGGCAAGCACGGTGCCGCACGAACTGCCGCACGACTGGGCACCGGGAGTATTTCCGGAGCTCGCGCCCGTGGTGGCGCCGAGTGTGCTGGTCGAGCTCATGCTCGAGGAATCGCCGTTGCAGGCGCACAGCAGCAGCGTGAGCGCCGCACCGGCCGGCAGTGACAGCAGAGTGCGACGAAGGTTTGACGTTTGTGCAAACATGGCCTTTTCCTCGCTGTACATCGGGTTCCCAAAACGCCGCGGCCCCAACAACGTTGACCGCGATTTCAATATCGAAGTGAAAAGCTACTCATTTTGCGTGGCGATAGGAAATTGTCGCAGCAGGACGACAGCGGCATAACTTTGAAACAATCCTGTAAGCCCTGGGTCAGTCGCAGCATCTGCAACAGTCACGGCCCTGCTACAAACTTCAACCGGCCCGTAGCGGTGCTAATCCACTACCGCAGCCGTGGAGCGACGTGATTTCGAATGTGCGCCAGGTGCCACTGCGCGTGTTCGCGCATGTCACCACGGTCGATATCTGCCACACAGAACGTCGCAGTCTTGACGCTTGCCATGCTTCTGCACAGCCAAAGCAGCTCTGCTTGAGTGACGTCACGGAAAACAGGCTCCGCCCGCGGTTCCAAATGAGCCAGGTCCCATTCGACAGGCCCCATGCAGGTGGTCTCGAAGTCAATGAACACCGGTGCGCCGCCTACGAGCAGCAGGTTGTACGGATGCGGTGCGCCATGTAGGGCGACGAGCCGGTCCACACAGACCTGCGCGTCCAGCCGGGCCGATAGGCGATCATACGTAGTCACGAGCATGTCGCGGTCGGCGCGGGTAATTACCGGCAGTGCGCGGCGATCCACAAGGAGGCAGCGCGCATCGCTTAGCTCTTCCCGGTACGAGGGAAGGCGCTCCCGCACCGTCGTTGGGAGTTGTGCAAGCGCCGCGTGCAAGCGCCTCAATGCCAGGGCCACCTCGGCCGGCGGGGCTTCAGCGCTAGAGTGTTGCGGGTGATACTGCCAAAAGGTCATTTGAAGACCTCCCCGGCGATGAACGATGGCCGGCAACTGTGCCGCGGGTGAGATGACCGGGCCGCCGCGGGCGTGCAATTCGCGCACGACCTCCAATTCAGTATGCAGGCGCGCATTGCGTCCGACGCTGACCTTGGCGACGACATTTGCCGGCTGCAGCCACGCCACGGCGTTGTTCGTCGATCGCAAAGGCACCGGCTGCCCTATCTTGAGCCCAAACTCCCTGGCAACATCGCAGGCAACGCAGATGGCGTCAGTTACCTGCATCTCGTGAATGGGTAGTGTCATCCGACCGATCATATTGTCCCGAGTCTATTGAAGCACCTTCATTGGCGATGCCGACACTTTCACTGCCCCAGGGCCGCTCACTTTCCGCGCGTGCGTAATCACGAAGGCAATCGGTTCCGTCTGAGCAAACACAGCAAATGCCGATTGCGCGGTTGAGTCGGTCATGATAACAAATGAGTGTGGACAACCGTCACTTGCAAAGTCTCACTGAATCAAGACCTGGCGGATGGCTGGCGCGCGCCAGGTCGAGTCTGTTCGCGGTACCAGCCGACAAGGTGAATTCGCGCGCCGTTGTATGGTGGCATCTGCTGCTCTGTGCCATCGCTGCGCTCAACGTGGTCGTTTGGTCATTGTCCGCCATCGCAGTCACGCGCGCATCGGCCGTGAACCCTGCTGAGGCCGCGGCCAATCATCTGCAGCTGCTGCTCTGCGCCGCATACGTATTCGGTTGCGCATTCCGTTCGGTGTTGCCGGTGTACGACATACCTCGCATTGTGCTCGTCGACTCCCGGCTATCCAGCATCATCGTCGGCCGGTCGGTCGCAACGATCGCGGAATTGTGCTTCGCGGCCCAGTGGGCCTTGATACTGCATCGGATGGCGCTGGTGAGTGATAGCCTGCCCGTGCGAACCGTGTCGCTGGTGATCGTACCGCTCATCGTGCTCGCCGAGGGATGCTCGTGGTACGCCGTGCTTACCACCGCGCAGCGCGCCCACGCACTCGAGAATTCAATCTGGGGCGTCTCGGCAGCCCTCGTGGTGGGCTGCCTGCTGATCCTGGAGCCGCATCGAGTTGCAGGACTGCATCTGCCGATGATGGCCTGGTGCGTCGGGGGTGCCGCCTACGTCGCGTATATATTTCTCTTCGATGCTCCAGCTTACTGGTCGCGGTGGCTTGCCGATCTGGCCAACGGCCACCACGACCTAAGTATTGCCCAGGGTGTGCTCGACGCCTGTCGGCGCCGGATCGTGTCGTATCGTTGGGAGTCGTGGAAGAACGAAATGCTGTGGATGTCGCTGTACTTCACGCTCGGAGTCTGGAGCAGTGTCTCGATTGTTTACGCATCCATCATCCTCGGTGCGCAATCAGTTTCTTGATCGCGGCACATTCCGAACACTCAGGTTCGTTCTCATACAGTGTCGAGCGTTCGGGATTACTGGATGGACGGTCCCGCCGCCGCCCCATAGAATCGAGGCTGCGATTCCAAGTTTCGGGGCGGCAATTTCAATCCCGCTGGCACAATTATCGAATTCACGGCAGCAGACATTGCCGCGGCAATGTGACGAACGATTCACCCTGATTCTGTGATCTGGGGAGTAGCATTCGGACATGCTCACTTGGAATCGCATTCAGTCGCTCTACGAACCCATTACCGATCGCCATGCCCGCGCCGCGCAACTGGCGGGCCTCGCCTGCCCTTCCGCCGTGTTCACTGCGCTTTTCCATGACCGGCACGCCGATGCAAATCTGGAATCGCTGCTTCGCGGCGTCGATTTCAGCCAAGTCGCTTGGGAACAGGAGGACCGCTCCGGCATCGAACTCAGGCAAATCTGTGTGGACCGGGCCTTTCAGGAGGCCGTCGACGAGGCCTACCGCGACATCATCGACAACGACCTCATTCACGAACGAGAGGACGTGGTCGCGTCCTGGCGCGAAACGGGGACCTGGATCGAGCCGCCGATTCTTCTGTCTGGAGCGACGCTCGGGATGGCGGTTCGAGACTATTTGCTGGTCGGTTCAACGCGGCTGGGGTGCTTGCTCGCGTTTCTCGATCAAGGGTCGGTAATCGACTCGGCGCGACATCAGGTATGGGTGGGCCATTGATCGGGCAAACAGCCTGCGACGGAAGATAAGTTGGCGCTCAACGCAACCGTTTACAGTTTCGAGATCAATCTGAGCGATTTGGACCGCAACGTGTGTCAGGCGCTTGCGTTCCGGGTTGCCAAGCATCCTTCGGAGACCGATGCGTTTTTGATGACCCGCGTGCTCGCTTACTGCCTCGAATACCGCGAAGGCCTCCAGTTCTCCAAAGGTGGGCTGTCCGACCCTGATGCACCCGCGCTCGCCGTGCATGACCTGACCGGGGCGATGTATCGCTGGATCGAGGTCGGGCTGCCCGAACCGGCCCGCCTGCATCGCGCGAGCAAGGCCTCGCCCCAAGTAGCGGTCTACTCGCATAAGGACGTGGACCAGCTGCTCGCGCGACTGAGGACCGAAAACATCTATCGTGCCAACCACATCCAGATCAATACCTTTGATCGCGAGATGATTGCATCCCTAAGTGCCCGACTGACTCGCCGAATGAGCTTCGATCTGGTCATCACCGAATGCCAGATCTACCTTTCGCTCGGCGCGCAGACGATTAGCGGCAGCGTGGTGCGACATACCATCGGCCCGCAGTAGACTCAGCGGATCGCGGTCCTAAAAAAGGCTTTGCGGCCATTCAATGCTGTGAGTCATTGCTCGCGTTTTCCCGTGACAGCTCCCTTTTTGTGTTGTTCAAGGGTGGTTGCATTATTTACGAGTCCCCGAGTCCTTAATCAGGACTTCCGCGCGCCTGAGAGCGGCCACGCAGGCGGTTCGATACCAAACTGGTCGGCGTACTGGGCATCGCCCCCGCCATACGGCCGATGGGAGTTCCGCCGAGAAGGTGGTCGAGGACATCGGCAGTGCCTCCCAGACTCTATCCGGCGCATACGCTTCAGCTTCGGTCATCTTTTTACCGGTGCAGCAGCTGGGTGAGCTGAATGTGGTTGCCGCAGGTGTCGCTCAGCTTCGCAATTATCGAGCCCCGCGTGTCGGTCGGTGGCATCGTGAACTCGGCGCCGCGCGCCCTGATGCGCTCGTAGTCGCCCTTGACGTCGTCGGTGAAAAAGTTGGCGGCGGGCTGTCCTTGCTGGAAGATCGCCTGCTGATAGACTTTGGCCGCGGGGTTGTCGTTCAGCGCCAGCTGAAGTTGGGTGCCCTCCGGCTCCTCGGGGGAGACCACGGTCAGCCAGCGATAGGGGCCATTGCTGAAATCGGCCTTCTTGGCAAAGCCCAGTACCTCGGTATAGAAGCGCAGGGCCTTGCTCTGGTCGTCCACGTAAACGCTGGTCAATTTAACCTTCATTATTTTTCTCCTCAGGTCATGTTCGCGGTTTGGGCCGAGTCGTCCTCTTTCCGCTTCGCTTGACCAGAACCGACGAAATTGCGCCAGCCACGCTTCGACTTCCTGAAACGGTTCCGGTTTCAGCCGCTACAGACGGCGTTGTGCGCCCACCGTGGACTCCACGAAACCGGCCTCGCGTAGCACGCCGGAGGCCGCCGGGTTGACTCAGCTCCTTGTCGGGAGCTTGTCCCAGGTTGCGGCAAGCTTCGCGGCGAACGCGTCGATTGCCAGTCGCGCATCGGCCCACGGGTCCAGGGATGGCGAGCCCGCTGGCATCACGTCCACAAAGTTTCGGTAATTGACGGTGGCAAGGACCTGCTGTTTCGAATCGCGCAGTTCGCCCACGAGATCCGCACCGCCCAGGTACCGCGTGCGTGCCGGACTGAGTGATGGATTGTCGAGCTGCTGCTTCATTGTCGGGTGGGTGGGCATAATCTTGCGCACCGTCACGGTCAGTGTGAGCCCGTCGGGGATCGGAGCGTGACTCGCCTCTTTGGCAACCGCCGCGAGTATGTCCGAGCGCAGGACGCCTGTCTCCTTGACGCCGTAGGTACTCTTCAGCAATGTCGTTACGGATGGATCAAAGTCTACGGTAGTGTCCTTCGCCGCCTCCGCGAACACCCCCTGAGCCAGCAGCATACTGGCCCCGAGCGCGACGCAGGTGGTACGTAATCGAAAGTACATAGCTCGCTCCAGCTTTATTCGGTTAGGCTGCGGGGCGCGCGCGAAGTTCACGCCGCCATGAAGAGAGCATAGATCCGTTCATCGTCGAATGGATAGCGCAGGGGCGGCGGCAGCGCCGAGGACCGAGTTCAAGCTTGAGGAACTTGCCTGCCACAACGTGCCCTCTTCAATCGCCTTACGAAGGTAGCGCATAAACATGCCCGCCCTTTTCCCGGGCCCTCCAGAGGCGCGTCACCAACTCACGTGATTGTCTTTGACGATGTCCTTGATGTTCATCTGCTGCATCCCACAGGCCCGGTTCCTAGCGCCGACCTAAGACGTATTATACCTTATACTTCCCTATTTACAAGACCTGTTACGTCTGTTATCGTCTGCTTACTCCTACATCATGGTCAATCGAGCGCACGGAAATGTCTCAGGATCTATTCTCGGTCTTCGATATCGCGACCCGACTCAACCTGCACGTGAAGACGGTCCGCAACTACGTTCGCGAAGGGCAACTGAAGGCGACCCGCATCGGCAAACAGTACCGAATTTCGCGCGCCGATCTGGAGGCTTTCACGGGACATCCCGTGCCGCCCAGCGACAGCGAAATAGCCAAGCGTCATCGTCACGTGGAGGTATCGGCAATCGTTCAGATCGATGCCATAAGTCCGGAGGCTGCGGCCCAATCGGAGAAGGCTCTGGCTGCGTTCGTGAGCGGACGCACGAAACCCGAACAGCCGCTGCGCATCGATACGATCTACGACCAACACACCGGGCATCTTAAAATCATCTTGCTCGGTAGCACGCGTGACGCCGGTTCTGCGCTGAAGCTCATTACGGCGGTTTTGGATGAATGAAGGTGTCCGCACGCGCGAAACCGTTCGCGCGGGAATTGTCACGAGCACACTTTAAATCCAGTGCCCGCCATGACCGCCCTCGCCGGGTCCTGCGCAGTAGTGAGTTAGAACTACACGGATGCACAAATGAAGCGCACATGGACAATCGTCGGCGTCAAGGACGTTCCGCTCAGCTTCAAATGGTACCAGGCGCTTTTTGGGCAGCCGGAAACGGCTCCGGGTCATGAGTACTGGGGACAGATCCGCGACTCGGATGGAACCGTGTTGCTGTGTCTGCACCAATGGGGTTCGCACGAGCATCCGTCCTTGCTGAGCCCGGATCCGGCACCGCCGGGAAACGGGCTGCTCTTGTTTTTCCGTGTCGACGATTTCGACGTGACATGGCACAGAGCTCGCGCGCTTGTCTCCCGAATCGACGCGGAGCCTCACGTGAATGCGAGTACTGAAACGCGGGAGTTCTCACTTCGGGATCCGGACGGATACTACGTCACCGTCAGTGCGCTCGAGGCGCCTTAGCGGGCGAGCCGCAAGCTCGGGACCCTGCCCACTGCTGTGCGTCTGGAACGGTACTGCGCCCCGGGGAGGCCCGCGGGCGGGCCCGCCAGACCTGCACGCGGCCGGCGGCTACTGTCTAATCGCGTCGTCAGCGCGTGAGCCACTTCGCATAATCGGGTTTTCCTACGCACATATGGGTGAAAATCGATAGCAGTAATGCCCCCTGCCGCGTTATGAATTCGTCCCTATGACGTTCCGAACCATGGTGACGATCGAGCCTGCAGCGCCCTCATCCGCCGATTCGGCGCAAATGGCGGTTGAAGCGGGACTCCTGTACGTGTCGTGCCAGGAGCCCGGCATCCGTCGCATGCGCGCCGGGAAGGGTTTCTACTACCTCACTCCCGCGAATCGGCGGTTGAATTCCGCCAGCGAGTTGAGGCGAATCGAAAGTCTCGCGGTGCCGCCCGCGTATGAGAACGTCTGGATCTGCGCGAGCCCGCGAGGCCACCTGCAGGCCACCGGCCATGACGCGCGCGGCCGCAAGCAATATCGCTACCATTCGCAGTGGCGCCAGGTGCGCGACAGTGCGAAGTTCGACCGTATGGTTGCCTTCGGTGAAGCGCTCCCGAAGCTGCGCCGCAGGCTCACTCGCGATCTGACGCTTCAAGGTTTGCCGCGCGAGAAGGTGTTGGCGGCAGTGGTTACGCTGCTTGATACCACTCGGGCTCGCATCGGCAACGTGGAATACGCACGCGAAAACAAGAGCTTCGGGCTGACCACACTGCGCAATCGTCACGTCACTTTCGTGCGTGACGGGCGCGCAATCCTCCATTTTCGAGGCAAGGGGGGCGTGCAGCACGAATTATGCATCGACGACAAGCGCATCGTCCGCGTCGTCCAGCGTTGTCAGGAGCTCCCGGGCCAGCATCTGTTCCAGTACGTCGCGGACGATGGCAGCCGTTGTCCGGTCGATTCCGGCCAGGTCAATGATTATTTGCGCGAAGCGATGGATGATGATTTCACCGCCAAGGACTTCCGGACCTGGGGCGCTACTCTCCACGCTTTGCTGCTACTCGGCCGAATTCCCAGGGATTCGGCGGCGAGCGAACGGGCCTTGAAGAAAGTGATCGTCGGTGTCGTCAAGCAAGTCGCCGCGGAGCTGCGCAACACGCCCGCCGTGTGCCGTAAATCCTACATCAATCCGCTGGTCTTCGACGCATGGCGGTCGGGGGTGATCCACGAAGCCTTCGGCGCAAGTGCCGCGGCCATTTCGACGCGCAAGGCCGAGACCCTCGTGCTCGACTTTCTGCGCACATTGAATGCCAACGCACCCGGTGCAGCGACGCGCCAGGCGGGATCACCCGCGTGGGTAGAGAGCACGAAAAAACGAATAGAGCCGGTAATAGGCGTGTGAAATAACCGGCTCGGCAGCTCCCTGCCCATCGGTTAACTATAGTTTATCCGGGTACGATAAGGCCCAAGGGCTTTTTTATCAAAGGCTTACCCCCGGAAAAGCGCTACCCTGCCGTTCTGGCTGCTGCGCCTAACGAGCACCTGGGTAAATATCCAGTGACCTGATTCCGATCGCCGTCGCTCTAATACACGCACGGGGCCTCCGACGGAGCCGGTTTGCTTTCCAAGACCCAGAAGAACTTTGTCGCCGACGTCGCTGTGAAACATGGTCAGCGCCTGCGTCGCTTTCTCGCAGCGCGTCTGCGCAACACCTCCGATACAGCTGATCTTGCCCAGGAAGTGTTCCTGCGCCTGCTCCGCGTCGAGCGATTCGAGCAGATCCGCAGCCCCGAGGCTTATCTGCTCACCATTGCCAGCCACGTCATCCATCAACACAGTCTGACGAGCGCGAATTCGCCCGCGACGCTGGACTCCTTCGATGCATTGCTGGACGAGCATCTCGTCACGGACTCCGATCCGGCCGCGCAAGTACATCTCGAACGCCGCCTCGAGGCCCTCGATCAAGCCCTTGCGCGGCTGCCTGCGCGCACGCGTGCGGTGTTCGTGCTGCAACGTCGTGACGGGTACACGCTCGCGGAAATCGGCGCGCTACTGGAAATCTCCCGTAGCGCCGTCAAGAAGCATCTGGCCAAGGCGCTCGCTCAGTGTAGCCGTCAGCTGGACGAACCACGGTAGGAACGAGGATGAACTCACAGATCCGCGAAGCAGCTGCTCATTGGCTCGTTGAGTTCCAAAACGACTCGCCCGATGTCGCCACCCGGCGGCGGTTCGCGGCTTGGTTGCGCACGTCTCCGGAGCACATAAGCGCGTACCTGAGTGTGCTGGCGCTCTGGGAAGACGCGCAGCACTATGACCCGCAACACCAGCTCGACATCGACGTCCTGGTTGCCCGCGCACGCGCCGATCGCACGATCACCGATCTGCGGACTGATGATTGCGCCGATGGCGTCGCCGACACGCCAGTGCCCGAAGGGCGCAAGTTGCGTGCGAGCATCTCCCGAAAGACCATTCTGCGACGCCTGCTGAGACCCCGCACCGCAGCCGCTGTGTTCCTGAGCCTCGTCGTCAATTGCGTGGCCATATGGATTGCAATGGACTCGCGAAATGTGGCCCATACCACCCAGGTTGCCGAGCAAAGCGCTGTCGTGTTGACCGATGGATCACGTGTTGATCTGGATGCGCTCTCCAGCCTGCGTGTGAACTTTACCAGTCACGAGCGCACCGTCGAGCTGCTGTCGGGACAGGCGATGTTCCGCGTGACCAAGGATGCGAACCGACCGTTTGTCGTTCGAGTGGGCGACGAACGCTATCGCGCGGTCGGCACGCAGTTCGATGTGAATCGAACCACAATAGGCACTGTCCTTACAGTTGTCGAAGGACGCGTTGCCGTACTCCCGCCTTCCGGCCCTGGCGCCAGGGTCGACGCCGGACAGCAAGCGACGATCCGGCGTGACAAGATCACCGTACCGCAAGCAGTAGACACGGCGGCGGTAACTGGATGGACGCGGAGGCTCCTCATTTTCGCCTCGACCCCTCTGCCCGTAGCTGCCGAGGAATTCAATCGCTTCAATTCTCGCCGACTTGTCATCGCGAGCCCCGAACTCGTCGATTTTCATGTCAGCGGAACATACGGGGCCTTTGATCCGGATGCCCTGGCCGATTTTGTACTCTTCCTGCGCCGGCAACCGGGAATTGAGGTTCTCGAGAAGGACAATCAGATCACCGTGCAAACCCACCTGGCGCACCAGTAAGGGTTGATGTGGCAAAGGTATGGCGCTCACACTGACACGGTGTTCCGCGATGAGAACCGTTGCCGGTTTCATCATTCTTTCGAGCGCGGCGGCTCCGGGTGCAGGCCTGGCACAAACGCCAGAGCCGTCGCCACGAACCGGAAGCAGTCCGGTCGGTGTTACAGCGACGGCCAGCGCCGCTGCACCCTCCTCCGCACCGCAGGCTGAAGCCGCGGAATCTGAGCTACAGGAGGTTATGGTCAGCGCGCGTCGGTTGATGCCGTCGATACCGGTCGCTGAGAGACGGCGATTTTATATCCAATCCAGGTCTGCCGGCGATCCGAACGATTCTCTCCTGCTCTACGAGAATGGCAGAGTATGCGCTGACAAGAACCTGCCGGTGCCGAAACGGCTCTCAAGCTGCAACATGAGCATTTGGATGGTGAAGCACGGCGCGCCGATGGAAGTCGCTGATCGCGCAAAGGCGTACGTTGCCCGCGGCGACGCCCTGCAACAAAGTGGCGATTATGCAGCCGCAATCCAAGACTTCAAAGAAGCCGGCGAGCTTGATTCGGCGAGCCCACGACCGTGGGTCGGCATGGGGAATGTCTACACCGCAATGGCCGACTATTTGCGGGCCTTTGAGAACTATGATCATGCCATGAGCATCGCGCCGGACGACCCGGTCGTCTACGATGATCGCGGAGCAGCTCTCGAGGGCCTTGGACGTCACGACGAGGCGATTGCGGATTTCAGTCGAGCCATCGCTCTTGATGCGCGCGATACGTCCGCGTATTCGAATCGAGCCAAGTCATATCGGGAAATTAAACGACAGGACTTGGCTATCGCTGATCTCAACGAGGTCATTCGCACCGCACCGTCCGACATCCTGGCATATTACGACCGCGGAACGGCTTACGAACTCAATGGCGAGACCGACAAGGCGGAGGCCGACTATCGTGAGGTAGTGAGCCGAATGCCAACCTATGCGCCAGCCTCAGCCGCACTCGGCAGACTTGATGCTAAACACAATCCCGATCTCGCGCTGGCGGAGCTCGGCGCAGCTATTCGGCTTGATCCGAAGTCTCCGGCCATTAGAACTCGCGCGATATTGTATTTGTCGATCCAGCAACCTGAACGGGCGCTGCCCGACCTCGATCGCGCGATCGCCAATGACGGCTCTGATGATGTCGCGTGGGCAAACCGCGGTGTCGCGAAGTCGAGACTGGGGGATTTGGCGGGCGCCATTGCTGACTGCACCCGTGCCATAGAACTCGCTCCCACGGTGGCCAATCGCGTCAATCGCGGCAACGCGTATGCAACGCTGCATCGCAATGACGAAGCACTGGCGGATTTCGATATGGCGCTGCAGGTGGAGCCCCACAATCTATCGGCGCTTGTTGGCCGAGCCAATGCTGACTATGCAAGCAAGCGGCTTGCCGCGAGCCTGCATGATTACACTCGTATCATCGATGCAGCCCCGCATAGTGATATGGCGTACTTCAAACGCGGCAACATTCATCTCGACCTGAAGGAATTTGGCTCAGCCTTCAGTGACTACTCAGCGAGTCTCAAGATCGATCCGGATCAGGCGGTGGTGCTGCTGAACCGTTCGATTGCGGCCGCGCGACTCGGGCGTCGAAGCGACGCCGCTAAGGACCAGCGCCGGGCCTTGGAACTCGATCCATATATCCTGGACGGCAGACCGTGAGTGCGCAAACGCTACTGGGACCAGGTTCTACACGGGACAGCAAGCGACGATCATTCGCAGCACGTCACTTGCTCCGCTCCATGTTGCACAAGTCGTACGCTCACACTGACAGGTGTACTGCACAAATGAGCAAGAAGTCACGAATCTGTGCGGCGGCGACCATACTGGCCGTTGTGGCGGGCCAATGGGCGTGGGCTGCACCTGGCGCATCGCCAACGTCTGCCGCGGCCAATCATTCGGCGGGAACCTCGTCTGATACATCCGAGAGGTTGGAAGAAGTCACGGTAACCGCTCGCCGTGCGGAACTTGCGCCAAGGGTCTGGAAAGGACCCGTCTGCCCATTCGTGTCGGGCCTGTCTCAGCAGGAGGGCGAGTTCATCCTCGGGCGTGTCTCAGAAATCGCGCGCACAGCCGGAGTCCCGCGCGCCCGCGAACATTGCCGCCCGAATCTCTTCATCCTCGTGACCGCCGATCCGAAAGGACTTCTGCAGGGGTGGGACAATCGCAACGGCATGCGCAGGCTCGTATTTGGCGATGCCACCCCGTTTGTCACCGATGAGTTCATCAAGACCCCTCGCCCGGTGCGGGTCTGGTACAGAACCATCATGAGAACGCCTGAGGGCGCGGCTCCAAACGAGGGTCTGGGGACCGTGGCGCAGGTTCGCGGCTCGGGCCTCCAGGGCGTCAAGGTGTACAACGATGAGGAGCGCACGAGCCACATTCTGCTCAGCAAGATATGGGCATTTGAGGACGTGTTTGTGATCGCCGATCAGGCACGGTTGCACGGGGTGACGCTGGGACAGTTCGCCGATTACGTCGCAATGGTTGCTATTGCGAAGCTCAAGCCCGGCGCGCGCCTGGGCGATGCTCCAACCATTCTGAAGTTATTCGACGGGGCGCCTGATGCCGCGCCCGCAGGCCTGACCGACCGGGATCAGGCTTTCTTGAAATCCCTGTATGCGACCGAACAGATATCGAAGCAACAGCGAGGTCAGATCGCGCGCCAAATGGTGCGCGAAATTGCTCCCTGATGATAGCGGGGAACGGAGACTAAGCGGACAGCGTGCCGGAACTGGGATGCTCAATGAGAACTGTTACAGGTTTCATCATTCTTTCGAGCGCTTTGGTTCTATCCATATGCGTAGCGCAAACGCCGGCACCGTCGGCTGGAACGGGGAGCAGTCCGGACGGTGTCACCGGGACGGCCGGCGCCCCGCAGGTATTGGTCGCCCCGCCGCAGGTCACATTCACTCCCCCGCGGGCTGCATTCAAGAGGAAGTCACCCAGCACCTCTACACCATCCGCTGCACGTTCCTCTCAACCTTCCCCTGCACCGCAGACCGCAGCTACCGGGTCAGAGATCGAAGAGGTCACGGTTACCGCCCATCGCTCGATATCGGTCCGCGAGGGGGAGCGCGCTTTCATCGGAACGAACATTTCCGACCTAGACGAGTCCAACATGGCCATCGAGAATGGCAGGGTGTGCGCGGACGAGAGCCTGCCGATCCCGAAACGCATCTCGAGCTGCGACATGACCATCTGGAAGACGATGCACGGCGCCCATATGGAAGATGCCGAGCTCGCAAAGGTTTACGTGGCACGCGCTGTTGCCCTTCAACAAAATGGAGACGATCAAGCGGCAATCAAAGACTTCAACACAGCCGGCAAGCTCGATCGAACGAACCCACGACCCTGGATCGGTCTGGGAAATCTCTACGCGGCAAAGACCGATTTTTTGCATGCATTGGAGAACTATGATCGTGCCATGAACATCGCGCCGGACGACCCAGTCGTCTACGATAATCGCGGGACCGCTCTTGAAAGCCTTGGGCGCCACGATGAAGCGATTGCCGATTTCAGTCACGCCATCGGCCTCGATCCGAAAGATTCATCTGCGTATTCGAACCGAGCGACGGTATACCGGATGTCCAAACGAGAGGACTTGGCTATTGCAGATCTCACTGAAGCCATTCGCGCTGATCCCTCCGACGGCCTAGCATATTATGACCGTGGGACTGATTACGAACTTAGTGGCGAGTTGGACAAGGCGAAGAGCGACTATCGTGAAGCGCTGCGCCGGAGGCCATCATATGCACCGATCTCAGCGGCACTCGGGAGACTCGATTCCAAGGATGATCCTCAACTGGCGCTGGCGGAGTTCGGCGCCGCCATTCGGCTCGATCCGAAGTCTCCAGCACTCAGAGCTCGCGCCCGCTTGTATTTGTCGCTCGCGCAGCCTGAACGGGCACTGCCCGACCTGGATCGGGTGATCGCGAACGACAGCTCTGACGCCATCGCGTGGGCAAACCGCGGAGTCGCGAAGTCGAAGCTGGGGGATTTCACGGGCGCCGTCTCCGACTGTACCCGTGCCATTGAACTCGCCCCCACGGTGGCGAATCGCGTCAATCGCGGCAACGCATATGCAACCTTGCATCGCGACGATGAAGCGCTGGCCGATTTCGATGTGGCGCTGCAGGCAGATCCCCGCAACTTACCGGCACTCCTTGGTCGGGCCAATGCAAACTATGCGAGCAAGCGGCTCGCCGCGAGCGTGGATGACTACACTCGTATCATCGAGGTCGACCCGGGTAGTGCGATGGCGTACTTCAAGCGTGGCAATACTCATCTCGACCTGAAGGAATTTGGCTCCGCTTTCAGCGACTATTCAGAAAGTCTCAAACTCGACGCGAATCAGCCGGTGGCGCTGCTGAACCGTTCGATTGCCGCCGCGCGACTCGGACGTCGAACCGACGCCGCGAAGGACCAGCGCCAGGCCTTGGCGCTCGATCCAGATATCCTGGACGGCAAGCCGTGAGCGCGCAACGAACGCCCGTTGATATCCGTTGAGTCAGCATTGTACATCGCTGAAGGGGCACCATTGAAGGCCGATAGGAGAACTCTTGCATGCCACCTCTATCGTCTAATGAAACGCTCCTCCTCATTGGAGCATCCCGCGGTCTAGGATTCGCCTTGGCCGAGGAATATCTCAAGCGCGGCTGGCACGTCGTGGCGACTGAGCGAGACGGAGCCACGTCGAAATTATCCGGTCTTTTGGACGCTTGCGACGGCCGACTCGAAATTGAGACCGTCGACATCGTCTATCCCGATCAAGTTGCCGCACTGCGAGCGCGACTGGCGTCGCGGAAGTTCGACCTGCTGTTCGTCAATGCAGGTGTCAAGAACAACGATCGCGAAACGATCGCCGACGTGTCGACCGGCGAATTCATCCGCGTGATGATGACCAACGCCCTCAGCCCGATGCGTGTCGTCGAGGCCTTGCAGGATCTGGTATTCCCGAGTGGCACGATCGCCGTCATGTCCTCCGGACAGGGCAGTATCTCCAACAATGAGAACGGGCGGTACGAGGTCTATCGTGGAAGCAAGGCGGCGCTGAACATGTTCATGCGCAGCTTCGCCGCCCGCCACGCCGATGATCCGCGAACGCTGCTACTCATGGCTCCCGGTTGGGTACGAACCGATATGGGCGGCCCCGGGGCGCCTCTGAGCATCGAGGAAAGCATACCGAATCTGGCAAATACCATCGACGCACAGGCCGGGAAAGCGGGTCTTCAGTATCTGGACTACCTGGGGCGGAAGGTTCCGTGGTAAGTCCCCCTCCGCGACGCGCTGGCGCGGCAGTCTCATTGGCATATACGATTGCAGCTACGACCCTGCTCAAGCAACCCGAGTGGAGTGTCCGCTCGGGGCGAGGCGCGCTCGACTTCCTGTATTATCTTGGACAACTATGAGCACAGCGCGCCGATCGTCGACGCTCGACGAGCACCTCAGGAGCATCCCCGAGGATCGCCGCCTTGCGCCGCAACGGCGTCGTGGTCACGGGCTTTTGCGCAAGCTGATCACGGCGGGCTAGGCGAAGAACGCAGGAGCCGCAATCGTCAACTCAAGCCACTGAGAGGTAGCTGAACCATGAAGACTCCCCTCCTTCGGCTGCTCGCCGCAGGCATATTGCTCGGCGCCCCGGGTTTGCTGCCGCACGCCGATAAAGCGCACCCGTCCGCCACAACCACGCGCGTCCTGTCCTTCACTCGCCTGTGGGCCGACGCCAAGGGCGTTTCGCACTTCCGCGATGAAAAGCTGAGCTTCGAGGCGGCGACTCCGGAGAACCCCACCGCCGGCACGACCGCCCGCACCAATCCGGATCCTGAGGCGTTGGTCGCCCTGCCGCTGCGCGGCGCCACGGGGGCCACCTTCCTGTATCTCAAGCGCGCCGCGGTCGAGGACTGGCACAGGGCCCCGCGGCGCATGTACCTGATCGCGGTGCAGGGTATGTCCGAGGTGACTGCCGGTGACGGGGAGGTGCGGCGCTTCGGACCCGGCAGCATCGTCCTGATGGATGATCTGACGGGCAAGGGACACATCACGCGCGCCGTGGGCGACGTCGACCACATCGCGCTGACGATCCCCGTGCCGGCTGCAAAATAGTCGCGCGCGCGAGAACCTCGATTTCATTCCACAAGGCAGGTGATCATGGGTGCCACACCGGAATTGCAGCAGACCGAATACGAGGCACAAGTACGCGAGTCCCTGAATCGGCATTGGCGCGCCTCGGCAAGCGGCGATGCAGGCGCCGAACATGATATTTACGATGAGGGTGCCATTTGTGAATATCCTCAGTCCGGCGAACGCATCCTCGGGCGACGCAACCTGCGGGCCTTGCGGAGCCATCATCCAGGCAAGCCGTCGGGTTTCACCGTCAGGCGAATGCTTGGAAAAGGGGATCTGTGGGTTACGGAATACACCATCACCTATCTGGGGCGTTCGGCCTTTACCGTGAGCATTATGGAGTTTTGCAACGGCAAGGTCGTGCACGAAACTCAGTACTTCGCAGATCCCTTCGAGGCGCCCGCCTGGCGCAGCCAGTGGGTTCAAAAGATCGCGTGAGACTCTCGGACGTTATGGCGGCAGCTCACAACGAACGGGAACGGGGCCACCGCGACGCGTGCCTCAGTAATTCAAGCTGAAGCCAATTAGCCCGAATGCCGAGGCGAACCAGAGCATAACCAGCGCCGAAAGCGCCAGTACAATGCTCCATACTCTAGCCGGCCAGCGGCGCACGCCGCTCCATACCGTACGCACATTCCACAGCATCAAGCCGGCGCCACCGACGAAGGCAACTAACCCGAAGCACTGAGCGATCCGTACTTGAGAATCGGACACGCCGAAGGAGAGAACCTGGTTCAGCGTCATGCCCCACAACGGCAGCGCGGCCAAGATGGCAATTGCCCCAATCTTGCTCCAGCGGTACGACTGGTACGACCTTGCATCCAGGTTCAAAGGGGTACCATGGAGCCGTCGCATGAGTGCCACAATCGGCCAACACAGCGCGGTGAGCAGCAACGCACATTCACTCACGTTAATTGCGGGCAATTCCCATGCGGCGTTCTGATACCACTGGGGTCGCAATAACACCTCCGCCGGCGAGTGATCGGAGCCGAGTATCACCGCCCGGCCATCCGCGATCTTGGCGCCGACCCGTACGTGAGCAGCGGCGTCCGTCCAAACAAAGGGGGAGGTCTCGATCAGGTGCACCGGCTTGGCATCGGGCTCAAGTCCCGAGTAGACCAGTTCTCCTTTGGCGTTGAGAGTGACTCTCGGTTGCGCCCCGGGCACGATCTCCCATATGGCGGCAGGAAACTTAGACTGGGAACGTCGGGATGTGATCCAGTAGCCGGTCACCAATCTGGCATGCGCCGCAGCGGTAGTTGCATCAACCCGTTGAGTTTCGGCGGACCCCGGGAAATAGCGGTCTGCGAAGGCATTAAAAAGCGCCGTGCGCAGGGGCCCCACCGCTCCTGACCTGCCTTGGCTGTTGAAAGAGAAGAAAAGGCCAACACCTTCTTTCAAGAAAAGATGTAATGCAGAGTGAAACCATGAAGTATCGCCCGTATGGCCGATCACCTCGCGCCCGTTGATATTCGTTTCATAGAATCCGAGTTCCAAGCGGTCGATGCCCGGCAACACATAGAGCGGGCTGTTGTGCATCAGCTGGGCGGTCTGTCTGCGCAGGATGGGATTGCCCATGTATTCCCCGTCCTGCAGATGGGCAATCATGAAATGCGCCATGTCATCCGCGGAGGATGTCAGGGCACCAACCGGTACCGGGCCCACCAGCTCGAACTTATGCGGCGGCAGCGAGGCCGTGGCATAACCCTGGGACATGAACGGTGCGAGGGCTGCTGGCAGCGGCTCGCGGAAAGTTGAGTGCTGCATATCGAGCGGCTGAAAAATGTGCTTTTCAATGTAGTCGTCGAAGGGCTCGCCGGACACGCGCTGCACGATATAGCCCGCCAATGTGCCCCCATAGTTCGAATAGGCGGGCGTGGTTCCCGCTGGGAAGATCCGCTGCGGAGTCCAGCTCTTCAGCCACGACTCGTAGGTCTGAACCTGTGGATCATCGATCAGGAGGTGCCGATAGACATCCTCGAATCCCGCCGTATGCTGCATGAGATTGCGCATGGTGATCGGGTTGCCGCTGCGCGGCGGAATCTTGAAATCCAGGTACTGATTGATGTCGGTATCAAGATCTATCCTTCCTTGCTCTACTAGCTGCATCACGGCTGTCCAGGTGAACAGCTTCGACACCGATCCCACCCGGAAAAGAGTGAGCCTTGGATCCACCGGTGTGCGCTTGACAACGTCGGACATACCGTAGCCGCGCTCGACCAGGACCTTGCCGTCCTTGACCACCACCACTGCGGCGCCCGCAATGTCGCCGGCGTGCATCGCGGGAAGCAAATAGCTGTCCAACCATGCGGAGACGTCCGTTTCGGTGAGAGGTGCCGCCTGCGCCGCGGATGCGCTTGCTGACAACGCGCCGGCAGCGAGCGCCAAAGCGGCTACCAGGATGCTGAAGGTGCGCATGGCATCCACTTCCGCAATGCGGAAAATTGGGGATTTCTTGGGGTCCGTAAAGTTCATTTACCTTCTCCCGACGATTCTTGCGGTAGCCTCAACCGTGCGCGACTTGTCAATCGACCTCATATACCATACACTGTAGTACAAATGGCGTCAGCCAGTTCTATTGGGCATTTCGAGCAGCTTGTGATGACCGCAATTCTCCAATGCGGTCGCGACGCTTATGGCGTGACAATCCACCGGGCAGTCGAGAAATTGTCGGGTGCGAAGAGCGTTGCGCTGGGCGCGGTGTACTCCACGCTGGATCGGCTCGAGGACAAGGCGCTCGTCTCCTCCTGGCGTTCCGAGCCGACCGCGGAGCGCGGCGGGCGCGCAAAGCGCTGCTACCGGTTGGAGCCCGACGGTGAACACTCATTGCGTGAGTCGGTGCTCACCTCGCGGCGAATTTGCGCCGCTGCCGAACAGGCATGGGGAGCCGGAATATGGGCCAGCAAGTGAGTCCCGTACCGCCTGAGGCCGTTGAACGCGTGCTGCGCATGCTGGTACCGCCAGCCAGCCGCGAAGATGTGATGGGCGATTTGCACGAGCGTTACCTATCGCGTTGGCAGTACCTCGCCGATGCACTGCGCACGGTACCCTTCGTGCTCGCGAGCCGCATCCGCCGCACTTGTAACCTGCCGCTGATGATCGTCCTGGCCTTGTACCTGCAGTTCGTCGTCTTCCAGGGAAACACCCGGCAGCCCGGCCCCACAGCGACATTGCCGACTGTGCTGGCAATGCTCGCCTTAGTGCTCCGGGATGTGTATCGAACCCCGACGCCAACCTGGCCCCGTCAGGCAGCGCTGGATGTTTTGACGGTTGCCGTGACCGTTGCGCTGGGTGAGACAGTGCTTGCTTTGATTGCGCCGCAGTTTCTGCTCTCACGCTCCCAAATGATGGTGGTCTTTCCCACGGGATGCGCTCAGCTTTTTTACGTACGTCTGCAGATTCCCACGGGGGTGGAGTGGCCGCCGCCGATAGCACGCGCGATGTCCTTAGACCAATTGCTGACCGAAATCAGGGGATTTGAGCGGCGGTGGCGGGCGGTGATCGGGATTGAAACCGTCTTCGGACTGCTCATGGCGGTGTGCTGCTTGATAGCGCTGTGGCAGGCGCACGGGTGGCTGAACAGGAGCGGATTCGCTCTCGCAGCCGTGGGGCTTGCGACACTGACGTGGTTGCTTGCCACACGGGCGCGGGTGCGCCCTCTGCCGCCGGGCATTGGGTTTGCGCAATCGCTAGCGATTTACCGCCGGAATTTGGAGCATCGAACGTGGCTGGCAACCCGCTACCTGCGGTGGTATGTACTGCCAACCGTCCCAGGGTCTGTCCTGCTCGTGATCGCGTTGGCGTCACACCGTGCGGATGCGCTGCAGTACGTGGCGCGATTTCTCGCCGTGGGAGTAGCGATCATAGTGTTCATGATGCAGCTGCAGAACAGCGTCCGCGCAAAGTACCAACGCAGAGCCGAACAGCTCAACCTCGTCACCGAGTTGCGGTAACGCGCCGCAACACAGTTGGAACCAGCGGGATTAATCCGCAAGTGTGCGGCCGTGTCGGTTGACTGGCGTATGCGCTCGCCCGTAGGCGCCGTGTGCGCGAAACACTGCGTAACTGGCTACACTCGCAGACTTGCTTTACATCCCGTAAAAGTCCTCCGGGGGAGAGTTTGATGCGCCGCAGAACATTCCTCGCTTGCGTCCCCGGCGCTGCCTTGGCAGCCCCTTTGCTCGTCCATAGCGGTGAGGACTCACCATCCGCACATGCGGCCGCTGCGGCCGGCGGCGCCGCGCCCTCCGCCGGGCAAGTGGCTGAGCCATCATTGTGGATGCCCGGCGAGAATCGCTTCATCCGCAACGACGTTCACAGCGGCGATCGTCCCGTGGGGGCAAGCTTCGCAACTCGAACTGCTGTCTATGGCACCTCTGGCGCAGCGGCCACGGCTCATCCACTGGCTACGCAAACGGGTATCGAGATTCTCAAGGCCGGTGGCTCCGCCGTTGACGCAGCCATTGCCATGAATGCCTGTCTCGGCTTTCTCGAGCCGACATCCTGCGGACTGGGTGGCGATTGCTTTGCCATGCTGTGGAGCCCCGAGCAACGCAAGGTAACAGGACTTGCAGGATCCGGCGCATCTCCGCGCCTGCTCACTCTCGGGATCGCACGCTCCCGGGCAATCAATGGTGCCTTGCCGCCCGTCGGAGCCGTTGCCGTGTCGACGCCTGGCGCCTGCGATGCGTGGTGGACGCTGCATCAGCGGCATGGACGGCTCAAATGGGCGGAACTGTTCCGGCCCGCCATCGATATGGCCGAGGCGGGTACGCCGGTACCGGACCTGATTGCTTACTATATTCGCGCCGACATGGGGAATCTTCGCCGCCGGCGCTCGAATATCGAAGAGTTCGACAACGCCGTTCATACCTACGGAGAGGGGCCCGAGGCCGGAGGGGTATTCCGCAATCCGGACCTTGCTCGCACCTACCGCATGATTGCGCAAGGCGGCCGCGATGCCTATTACAAAGGACCCATCGCGAAAACCATCGACGCCTATTTCAAACGCATCGGCGGATGGCTAAGTGCGGAGGACCTTGCCGCCCATCACAGCGAGTGGGTCGAACCCCTCAAGGCAAACTATCACGACATTGACGTCTATGCGCTTGGCGCAAACACGCAGGGCATCGCGACGCTGCAGATGCTCAACATACTGGAACAATTTGACCTGCGAGCCGCCGGATTCCAGTCCCCACTGTCGATTCACCTGCAGATCGAGGCCAAGCGTCTGGCCTTCGAGGATCGCGCACGCTACTACGCCGATCCGCACTTCTCCAAAGTGCCGGTCGATTGGCTCATCTCCAAAGAATATGCGGCGCAACGCGCCAGGCTCATTCGTCAAGACCGCATTCTCGCCCGGACGTATCCCGGTGAGGCGCCTTCACATGGCGATACCACGTATTTTACGGCTGCCGACGCCGATGGACTGATGATCTCGATGATTCAATCCAACTTCCGCGGCATGGGATCGGGCCTCGTCGCTGATGGCCTGGGATTCATGTTCCAGGATCGCGGTCAGCTCTTCAGCCTCGTCGATGGCCATCCCAATGTCTATGCGCCCGGCAAGCGCCCGTTCCAGACTATCATTCCTGGCTTCGCCGTTCGCAACGGCAAGCCTTATATGAGCTTCGGTGTGATGGGCGGTGACATGCAGCCACAGGGGCAAACGCAGATCATCGTGAATCGGCGCGACTACGGCCTGGAAATCCAATCTGCCGGAGACAGTCCCCGCTGGCACCATGAGGGTTCATCCCAGTCCATGGGCGAGGATGCCCCCGGGCTGTCCCCGATAGGCCTGTTGCACCTCGAGAACGGAATCCCCGCGACGACGCGGGGCAAACTGGCACAGATGGGCTGGCTAATCGGCGAATCCGACGGTGGCTTTGGACGCTACCACTGCATTGAGAATCGCTACAGCGGCAACGACCGTGTGTATGCAGTGGCAAGCGACATGCGTGCTGATGGCTGCGCGCTCGCCTACTGAAAATTCTTCGGCATTTCGTCAGCGCTCGAAGGGCGACGCGTGCCGCTGGGTCAGTCTCAGGAGTGGTGCCGCGCAAAGAACTCCCAGATCAGTGTGCTGGCGTCCAGCTGATCGACTTGTTCCACTGCCGCGGCGGACCCCGGCGCAGAGGAGCTTGGATGAGGCCAGATATGTCCTCCACCGTGTTCAGCCGGCGCGTCCGTTCGATAGAGGATCAACTCTGCGCCATCTCGGCAGCCGAGATCAGTCACCTTTGTGACATGGGTCGAAACCTTCTGCTCCGACGCACTTCTGTGGCATCCATTCAGCGCCCCCCAGCGCTCAAACGCCACCGGTACGCTATAGCCCCAGCGAGATGTCCCGTCACCATCGAAGCGATTCGTTGGATCATGCACACCGTGAAACGTGAGGATCGATATGGCTCGATGCGGCTCACATGTTTTGGTGTCCGGGGCCTCGAAATCGCCAGCTCGCGGCACTCCCGCGCGCAGGCCGGACACCGGCGCGACCGCAGCGAGACGATCGGACAGCTCGCACGCCAGGGCTGACGCCATCCGAGCGCCGCCCGAGAAGCCCGTCACGTAGATCCGGTGCGGGTCGACACATGAGCCCCGTTCGAGCTGCCGTATGGCGTCGCGGAAGAACTGCACGTCATCGGGTGCATTCGCGGGCATTTGCACGCCACCGATCAAGGGAACTCCAGGCACGTTCCAGTAGAACTTCTCTGTCGGGCTGCTGGGATCGGCAATTCCACCATTCGGGTTTGCAAGAAGGAATCCGTGCCGATCCGCCTGCGCCGTGAGCCCCGAGTGCCGTGCTTGCTGTCGACCATTACCCCCGCTGCCGTGCAGATCGAACACGAGGGGGATGTCGGAGCGACCCGCCGCGGATGCGGGTATGTACAGCGGCACGTGGCGACTGAGACCACCGGAATGCACTGTCACAACTTGCCAGCCGGGGGCCGTGACAGTAAGAGAACAGCCTGCCGCGGCGTGGCTGAACGACGGCGCCAGGAGCAGCACACACGCGAGGCCAATGGCGATGCCGTTCATGTCGAAGAAATGGCTGACAGCTCGCACGAATTTCTCCCTTCGAATCAAGTCTCTTCTCAAGTTCCGTTGGAGAGGCGGGCGATATGCTATCTGTTCGGCAGCCGAATGTCCGCTCCTTGCTTACGGCCGTTGGTAGCCGTTCGTGGCGCCATCCATGTGCGCGAAGGGAACGTGCGCGACCATCTGCCGATCAGCCATGGCGACACACCATGTGAACGGAAATAGGTATGGGATTGTCGTCTGCATCGACCTGGACAACCGAAATCGTACCCCCACCGTCGAGGGGTCGGCGTTGGCGTGGCGACGGCGAACAAACCGGCTGCGACGGCACTTGAAATGAGGCTGGTGCGCACGAGTTCCCCGCACAGATTATAATTTGATCGTCCGAGACTACCCCGCCCCCTTCGCAACACGCCAAAAGAGGCGCAAAGTTTGCGAAAGGGCGTGACGGCTCCAGGAGTTTCTTCGGCCGAGGTTTCCTTGGCCGACAACGGTGCCGTATCCTTCACGACCAGATGATCGACCGGAGCGCGGTTATGTCCCAGTCCACCCTCAAAGGCAGCTGTTTGTGCGGCGCCGTGAAGTATGAAGTGAGCGGCGAGCCGAAGCGCTTCTATCACTGCCATTGCTCTCGCTGCCGCAAGGCGACGGGAACGGGTCACGCCTCGAATATGTTCCTTCAGCCCGCTGTGCTCCAGTGGCTCAGCGGCGAAGAGCAGGTCGTCATGTTCAAGGTCCCCGCCGCCAAGCGATTTACCAATACCTTCTGCGCAACCTGTGGCGGTCGCCTGCCGCGTCAGGCGAAGGACTCCGATATCGTCATGATTCCGGCAGGCTCGTTGGACGATGCGGCACCGATCAAGCCGCAGGCGAACATCTTCTCTGAGTCGCGCGCGAACTGGTCCTGCACCGATGACCAATTACCTGCCTATCCGCAATTCCCGCCTCAGTAGCGGTTCGATAGGACGTTGGTCGACAGCGCTTTGGCGATTGCTGCCTGACAGCTGCCAAGCGCCGCTGCTGCTTGTCAGGCTGGTGGTCTGCCCCAGGGCGGTGGTCCCATAGAGATTGGCGCCGCCCGAATTGAAGGCATTGGCGTTCACGCCGTAACCCATGATGTTCAGGTACTGGCCATTGACTGACTGCTGCAGAATGCCCTCTGAGGCGGATCCGTACTCACCGGAGACGGCGGAATTGCTGCTTTTGTGCTCTGCGGCAACGTGAACATCCCGACGGCCGTGGCGGTCGTGGAGGGATGAACCTAGACGCAATTCGTCACCTCGGTATTACCGCCTCATTACAGGCGTGTAACACCCACGCTCGTTGTCGTTGCCTAACACATTCGGTCCGTGTTAAATGTATGACATGCCCCAGGTTCGCAACCGCTACTACTTCTGGTTTTATTTCATTCCGGCAATGGCGGCGGAAGGACCGGGCGCGACCTGACGACAGACAGGCAAACTTAAGGATCCAGCAAAAACCGCCAGTCCCCTGGCGGTTTTTTTTCGCCGCCAGGTCCGGCCCCGATCAGGAGACCCAGACCGTGACACTTCAGACTGATGATCTGCGCATCCACAGCATGCAGCCGCTGCTCGCGCCGGAGGATCTACTGCGCCAATGCGTACGCACCGCGGAGGCCACCGCAACCGTACTGCGGACTCGCCACGCCGTGCAGCGCATCCTCCATGGCTACGACGATCGGCTGGCGGTGGTAATCGGCCCGTGTTCCATCCACGACGTCGCTGCCGCGCGCGAATACGCCGGACGGCTTGCCGCGCAGCGCGAACGCCTTGCCGACACGCTGGAGATCATCATGCGGGTGTACTTCGAGAAACCACGCACCACGGTTGGCTGGAAGGGACTGATCAATGATCCGCACCTGGATGGCAGTTTTCGCATCAATGAAGGGCTACGGCTCGCGCGGCAGCTGCTGAACGATATAAACCACCTGGGGCTGCCAGCCGGCTGCGAATTTCTGGACATCTTCACGCCGCAGTATCTGGCGGACCTGGTGAGCTGGGGCGCAATCGGGGCACGTACCACGGAAAGTCAGGTGCACCGCGAGATGGCCTCCGGCCTCTCCTGTCCCGTGGGATTCAAGAACGGCACGGATGGCAACGTCCGAATCGCCATCGACGCGGTCAAGGCAGCTTCGCAGCCACACCATTTCCTCGCGGTGATGAAGGACGGGCGCAGCGCAATTGCCTCGACGTCCGGCAATGCCGACTGCCATGTGATTCTGCGTGGCGGCAACGCGCCAAACTTCGATGCTGATAGCGTCGAGTCCGCCGCCCGCGCACTGCTGTCGGCCGGATGCCCGGCACGCCTGATGATCGATGCGAGTCATGGAAACAGCGGCAAGAAACCGGAGAATCAGCCGCACGTCATCAACGACGTCGCTGCCCAGGTTGCCGGCGGCAGCACGGGCATCGTCGGTGTCATGGTCGAAAGCCACCTCGTCGGCGGCCGACAGGAAATGGTCGCCGGTCAGCCGCTGCGCTACGGCCAGAGTGTTACCGACGGGTGCCTTGATTGGCCTGCGAGTGTGAGGGTACTTGAAACTCTGTCACGCGCCGTCACCGCGCGCCGAGAGCGAATTGGCCCACATCGTAGTACGGCTTCTCATTTCGGATGACGCGGCCGCAAGATCAGAAATACCATTTCATTCTGCCGCGCAAAACGGCGTCGGTTGGTGGGTAGCCGAACCATGCCGGAAGCGGAACCTTGAAAAAGTCTGCACGAGGCTGCCGGACTCAGTGGCAGGTCACAATGGCGTTCTCAAGGTCGCACCCGTCGGGCGGACCGAACCGTTGCCAATAATCGACCAATTTCAAACGACTCGCGAGCTCCTGGAGGCGCCGGTCTTGGCGGAACGGACGCATTTCCGGAACCCACAATATCCTAGGGTCCAGCCCTAGCGCTGCGACGTGCAGACGCTCCCCCCGATCAATGAGCTCATTTGCCAGACCGTAGGCGGCATCAACCGCTCCGATTAGCGTAAATGCCTCAACGAAGAAGCTACTGAGCTGGGCATCAGTCGTGCCAAATTCAATCCGGCCCGTTAGCCTCTGTAGTGCCCGCAGTGCCGCTGGCCTCTTTGACGGATCAGCAAGCGCGGAATACAGGAGCCTCATCGCTTCTGCGCCGCCGCCGTTACGCAGCGGCTCCGGAAGGGCCTGCACAGCCAGTTTGGCTGCTTCAGCGTACCGTCCACGGCGGGCTGCGGCGTGCGCATTGAGCAGGAAATCTGCTCCCCCATGGGGTCGGCTCCCGATCAGAATATCCAGGTTGGCGAAACGAATGGCCTCCGCATCGAGTCCCAGCAGGGAATCCGCCCCCGAGAGAATGTCGGAAGTGAATCCCGAGGCTGGTGCAAGGCGGAACGCTTCCACGGCGTGCGCATGCGCCAGCTTCAGGCGCCCCGTGGGCTCGAGTACATCCAGACTATACATGCCGTGGTTCAAGGAGTCGGTTGCGTCCGCCACCAGTGCCGCCTGGTAGCTCAATTCGGCATTGACCCAATCCCGCCGACTGAAATAGATCATTCCCAAGGCAAGATACGGCCCTGCCAGCCCCGAATTGAGAACGAGTGCCCGCCTGGCGTCGCGCTCGGCATCATCGAGCGCGGCCAGTGGCGCGCCTCCCATGCCAACCAAGGTGCCTAGAACTCCCGCGCGCAATGCCAGGGCAGCCGCGAAGTTCGGATCGCGCGCCACGGCCGCGTTGACGATGGGAAGCGCGAGAAGGAGGCTCGGAACGTTCCCGTGCGCGGTTCCGGCGGCTTGCAGGTAGAGCCGATAGGCCTCCACGTCCTGAGTCGGCGGCGTTCTAATCGAAGGCACCGCGATTGGAGCGCCAAGATGCCGCTGCAGGGCCGCTACGATCTGGGCGGCCAGTTCGTCCTGCAGATTGAATATATCGGAAAAGTTACGGTCATAGCTCTGTGACCATACGTGATAGCCGCTGCGCGCATCCACCAACTCAGCAGTGACGCGAATGCGGCCGCCGGCGCTGCGCACGCTGCCTTCCAGGACCATCGCCACCTCCAAGTCGTGCGCGATCTGTCGGATGTCGGTATTGCTGCCCTTGTAGGCAAACGACGAAGTGCGTGCGGGGACCTTGAGTCCAGCTACCTGCGAAAGCGAATTGATCAATTCGTCGGCCATGCCATCGCCAAAGTAGTCTTTGCCCGGATCTGCGGTGAGATTGACGAAGGGCAGCACCGCCACCGAGAACCGTGGGACTGCCGCAGATGGCGGGCGAGATTCTCTGTTCGCGGCGACCCGCGCACCTGTGCGGCGGTCAAGACCCCACCAAACAAAGCCTGCGACGACCAGCGTTGCCAGCACGAACAATGCTGGCAACCAGCGACGTATTTCATGCCCACGCTTTGAGGGCCGTGCGGGTGCCGCAACAATTGGCTGCGGCAGCACTGCGAGTGGCGTGACCGCAGCCGCCATGCGGTAACCGTGCCCGCGCACCGCAGCAATGTAGCGCGGGTGCTCTGCGCTGTCGCCCAGGCGCTGCCTGAGAAGCTTGATGCGTTGGGTGATGGTGTCGGGACCGACAATGACCCCGGCCCAGACGCTGTCCATCAGCCCCTGGACGGACATCAGGTTTGGCGCCGCCCGCACCAGCGCCAGCAGCAGATCAAACGAGCGATCCGCGACTTCGAGGTCTTCCCCGTCGCGAGTCACCCGACGCCCGCGCACGTCCACGAGCAGATCATCGACCTGGTAGGCGCTCGCGTCGGGCCGCGCCACGGGTGCCGGTTCTGCATTCATAGACGGGATTGCGCAGCTGTGACCAGTCGTGCGGCCTTTATGGCATTGTGCGGGGCAGCGCTCATGGTGTCAAAGTGACCCCCGATCGTCGGCTTCATCAAAGTTCACCGGGACTTCACCCAATTTCAGTGCCCTATCACACACGGGGAAAGCCATTGCGACAGGATTGCTCAGCGCCGTCGCCCTTTCGGGGCAGGACGAGGTGCACAGTAGATTCCGACGGGTGCGGCCTTTGGTGGGGATATATCGATGCCGAGCGACATATTACTTTCTTCTGTCAACGTGCCGCGAAGCACCGACACGCAACGAACCGTACGGCCAACCCGGTACTTTCTGGGAATGTCGATCTTCCTGCTGGCCGTCGTCCTGGTCGGCTTCGCCCAGACGTTCTACTTAAGACCCCTGTTCAAGGTCCCCGCCATTCCCTGGTACGTCTATGTGCACGGTTCGGTGATGACGGCGTGGATCGTGTTGTTCGTGATTCAGACTTCTCTGATAGCCGCGCACCGGAGCGATGTTCATCGCCGTCTGGGCGCCTTTGGTGCATTGCTGGCCCTTGCCGTGACGGGGCTCGGCATCTTCCTCACGGTCAAGATTCCCGCGAACTTCAAGGGCACCGGCGGCTTGTCCGCCATCCGCGGACCGACGCTGCCGCTGCCAATCGCGATGCAAATATTCTGGGGCAATATCGGCGCGCTGACGCTGTTCCCCGTGTATGTCGCAATTGCACTGTGGATGCGCCGGCGCCCCGAGGTGCATAAGCGGCTGCTGCTGCTGGCCTCGATCGCGATGGTAGGTCCTGCGCTCGGACGCATTGCCGGCTTTCCCCAGCAGTGGGGCGCCGCGCCATCATCATTCATCGTCATTGCATTCCAGTTCCTGAACGTGGCCCTTGCGTTGGGGCTGCCACTGACATTGGTGGTGCACGATCTGTTGACTGCCCGCAAGTTGAGCCGTGCCACGGCGTGGGCGGCCTTCAGCTCAGCGGCGATCGGAATCGGAACAGTTCTGGTGATACCGGCCACAGGAGCCGGTCGCGCGGTGTGGCGCGCCCTCCAGTAGAGCCGTGCAGGTCGCGTCGTACCTGGCCCCACCTCGTCCATCGTGCCTGGTTGATCAGGTGCCGCCGGGGCCAAATACGGGTTCTGCAATTGCAATGCGCGACCACCCACTGTTGTCCTTCACCATGAAGTAACCTTTAACGGGCGGTTTTACCAGCAGAACATCGGGATCCGCGGATCCTGAACCAATTGAAGCAGACGGCAGCACCACGAAGCCTAGCTTGTCGCTGATGGGAATCCACTGTGTCGCCGACACCCCTTGGGGTCTATTAGGCGCCGTCTGGCCGCTGACCACGGCAGCACCTGTCAGGGAGACGACTGCTACTGCGATACCGATCATGAGAATGCGTTTCATATGAACCACCTTGGTTAAGCTGATGTTGTTCGTACGTCTACTTCAACCGGGAAGTTTAGTGTCCAATATGAGCGGCGCGGCCGCTCAACCGCCGTTAGAGGCCGAACCCGCGTAATGTAGCCGAATTCAAGCTGAGGAGCCGTCTCTTGAGAAATATTCAGATGGTTTTCTCGGTTCTTTTAGCCGGATTCCTGGTCGCGCCCGCCAGCCGCGCTGCGCCTACCGCCCCGAACGAACAGCAGATGGCACCTTACTTGGCGCCCCAAAGCGCGGTGCACGTAGGAAAAGGACGGACTATCAATCTGGTCTGTCTCGGGCACGGCTCGCCGACCGTCATCCTGTCAGCGGGCCTGGAAGCCTGGTCTGTCTGGTGGTGGGAGGTCCAGCCCTCGCTCGCAAAGCGAACGCGCGTCTGCACCTGGGATCGGGCTGGCTACGGCTTCAGCAGCCCGAGCCCGGAACCGCAGGACATCGTGCACACCACGGCAGACCTGGAGCTGGCATTGACACGGGCCGGCATCCTAGGCCCCTATGTGATGGTCGGGCACTCGCTCGGCGGGCTTGAGTCGCTACGGTTCGCTGACCTCCACCGAAAGAGTGTCGTCGGAATGGTCCTGGTGGATCCGGAGATTCCCGACCGGGCCGCGGTCGAAGAACGGATCGCGCCCCAGCTCGGAACGATGAGCCGCGCCTCCGTTGAGCAGACTGTGAAGGGTCTGCAGCACTGCGCCGCGGAGCTACGGGGCAGCACGCTAAAGCGCGGCGCTCCGGAGTTCGAGCGATGTACAGCCACTCTCGCCGCCCTCGATCCACGCCTGAGGGCGGCGATCGCTCGGCTCAATGCCGATCCCGCGCGGCTCCTGACCCAGGCCTCGACTGAGAAGGAACACTATGCAGATTCTCGCGAAGTGATCAATGCGCAGCGTCGCTATGACGACATGCCGTTGATCGTGCTCACCGCGGGACGTGACGAGTCATCCATTCTATCTGCTATGCCGCCAGGCACACCCGGCGCCAGCACACCCGCGGAGCTTGCGGAGTTTCGCAAGCAGATCGCGCTGTTCCTCCGGGACGGGTGGGGCACGGGGCATGATGCCTACGCTGCCTTGTCAACGCGGGGACGCAATCAGCTCGTGCCGGATTCCGGCCACAATATCCCGATCACTAAGCCTGAGGTGGTGATCTCGGCGGTCATCGAGGTGCTGGACGAGACACGCCCAAGCGCACCGCATAAGCCGTGATTGTGCGGCCCCGTAGCCGCCGTTTGTGAACGACGGTACAGGGTTACACCCGACCGCTCGGCGTACGACCTGTGAGCGGCCACCCGCGTTGACATCCCGGAGCAAGTGCGGCTCATGCGCGAGAATGGTCCAACCCTTCGGCTGCAGAGAGGCTTCAACCTTCGCGCATCGCCCGCCGGGTTTGATCCGGCAGAAAACAAACATCAATCGAGATCGCAGCATCGATCGGCATGGCGTTCATAGCGTCCGCGCCGACTTTCCCGCAGCGTAGCCGACTGGAGTCTGAGCGTGCGCCATTTGTGCGAGACTTTGTAACACGCTACAGTGAAACACGAGCCGTGGATAATGCGTGGCTGCCACCGCGACTGGCAGTCGTCGTCCGCACTGACGTCCTACCCCGGGCCATGCGCCCGTGATCGTTTGTCGGATGACATCGGAATATGGATCGGATCCCTTGAGGACGCGGCTTTCTCGCGACTGAAGATCCCGCTCGCGTTCAATGGATCGGGTGACCCCAAGAAGGAGAAAAATGCCATGCGGGGCTTAATGCAGAATCATCAGCTGCTGATTTCATCGCTGATTGAGCACGTCGCCAATGCGCATCCAAACGCTGAAATCGTTTCGCGCACGCTCGAAGGATCGATACATCGATGCACCTATGCCGACGTTGAACGTCGCGCCAAGCAGGTAGCCAGAGCGCTGACCGCCATGGGCGTGACCCAGGGTGAGCGCATCTGCACCCTGGCGTGGAACGGATTTCGACACCTGGAGATGCATTTCGGAGTATCCGGTTTCGGGGCGGTATTACATACCGCGATCCCGCGTTTGTTCCCGGAGCAGCTCAAATACATCATCAACCACGCCGAGGATCAGCTTCTATTCTTCGATTCCTGCTTTCCGCCTCTAATCGAGAAACTGGCACCGAAACTGAAATCGGTGAAGGCATATATCGTCTTGACGGATAGACAGAACGTTCCGTGTACTTCCCTATCGCAGCTGCTTTGCTACGAAGAACTCATTGCGGCGCGCAGCGGCTCCTATCGATGGCCCGATTCGGACGAAAATACGGCCTCCTCGCTGTGTTACACCTCAGGCACGACCGGCATTCCAAAAGGTGTGATGTACACCCACCGGTCCACGCTGCTGCACTCGATGCTTATTTGCATGACCGACGGGTTCGCATTGTCGGCTGTTGATTCGGTATGCCTCGCCATACCCATGTTTCATGTGAATGCGTGGGGCCTGCCCTATTCTGCCGCAATGGTCGGAGCACGGTTGTTGTTGCCCGGACCCACCCTTGACGGTGCGAGCCTATACCGCTTCATGCGCGATGAGCGGGCCACGGCTGCGCTCGGAGTTCCGACAATCTGGCTGCAGGTTCAACAATATGTGCAGGCCCAATCGCTTGATCCGGTCAACGAGCTGAGCTTGAAGCGGGTTCTGATCGGAGGTGCGGCGGTGCCTCGTTCGGTCGTGGAGACTTTCGAGAGGCGGTTCGGCCTCCACGTCCTGCATGCCTGGGGAATGACTGAGACCTCGCCGATCGGTCCGCTGTGTAATCCGCTCCAAAAACATCAACTGGCCACCGAGGCGCAGCGAATCGAATTGCAGAGCAAACAGGGCCGTGTTCCGTATGGAGTGAGCTTGAAGATCACGGACGAGGCCGGAGCGGCTCTACCTCATGACGGCATGGCGGCCGGCCGCCCGCTGGTACGCGGCCATTGGGTTGCCTCCGCGTATTTTGGCCTGGGCGACGAGTCGATTCTCGATGCGGACGGCTGGTTTGATACGGGCGACATCGCAACCACAGACCCTGACGGCTATATGAGAATCGCTGACCGGGCGAAGGATGTCATCAAGTCCGGCGACGAGTGGATATCTTCGATCGACTTGGAAAATGCCGCTATGGGTCACGCCGCCCTTGCGGAAGCCGCGGCGATTGGGCTTCCCCATCCGAAATGGCAGGAGCGCCCGCTGCTAGTGGTGGCTGCCCGATGGCATCGTGTTCGTTTCGCAACTTCCACGCACCGCAACGGGCAAGCTGCAAAAAGTGATGCTTCGGGAAACCTTCAAGGAATATCGATTCGAAGCCGACGCATAGCAACACAGGAGACCGGATATTCGCCATGATCGATCCGTCAAATGATCTCAACCAGTTGGTCCGCGCCAGCGTCCGGGCGGAACTCGGTGACCCAGATGCGGCGATCGAGGTCTCCGTCCATCGTTCGGAGCACGCGGACTATCAGGCCGACGTGGCCCTTGCGCTCGCGCGGCAGCTCAGGCGCAGTCCAAGAGATGTTGCCGTGGCCATCGCGGCGCGTCTGACCTCGGGAGAGGTACTCAAGAGCGCTGTAGTCTCCGGGCCCGGTTTCATCAATCTGACTTGCCGCTCGGACTATCTCGCCGCGCAGCTTGGCCGTATGCATCATGATATGCGACTCGGGGTCGAGCGAGCGGTAATCCCGGAAACCGTGGTCGTTGACTATTCCTCGCCGAATCTCGCGAAGGAAATGCACGTCGGACACCTGCGCAGCACAATCATCGGCGATTGTCTGGCACGGGCACTGGAATATTTGGGCCATGACGTGCGTCGCCAGAACCATATCGGTGACTGGGGCACGCCATTTGGAATGCTCATCGAACAGATGCTGGATGAAGGCATCACCACGGGCGGCGGTGATGTAAACTCACTTTCGGCGTTCTACCGGGCTGCGCGGCTCAAGTTCGATGGGGGTGCGGGCTTTGCCGATCGCGCTCGCCGTCGGGTCGTCCTGCTGCAGCAAGGCGATCCAATCACACTCAAGCTGTGGCGCCAACTGATAGATGTAACCACAGCTTACATTGACGCGCTGTACGCACGGCTACGGGTCAAACTCAGCCATCAGGACATGGCCGGAGAGAGCCGTTACAACCCGCAGCTCGAGGCGCTTGTTGACGAACTCGAACACCTGGGACTTGCCCACTCCAGCGAGAGTGCGATCTGTGTCTTTCCTCCAGGATTCTTTGGACGTGACGGCATGCCCCTGCCGCTTATCGTGCGCAAGCAGGACGGTGGCTTCGGCTACGCCGCCACGGATCTCGCCGCGCTGAAGTACCGGGTGGACCGTCTCGGAGCCAATAGAATTCTTTATGTCGTCGGCGCTCCCCAGAGTCAGCACTTCGCGATGGTCTTCGAAACCGCGCGACTCGCCGGCTGGGTTCCCTCGGGAGTGCGATTGGAACACGTCGCCTTTGGCTCGGTCCTGGGTCAGGACGGAAAGGTGCTCAAGACACGCGCCGGGGAGGCCGTGAGTCTCACCGCACTGGTCGAGGAGGCCGTCGACCGTGCCAAGGGAATCGCCGGTCGAGGCGCTCCAGGGCTCACCGAAAGCGAACGCGCGCGCATTGCCGAGATGGTTGGCGTCGGTTCGGTGAAGTATTCGGATCTGGCCAATGACCGCATTCGGGACTACCTCTTCAGCTGGGACCGGATGCTCTCGTTCGACGGAAATACCGCTCCCTACCTCATGTACGCGCACGCCAGAATCCGGTCGATCCTGCGCAAGGCGCAGGCTGGTCACGAGGAGCTCGCACTGGCAGCGGCGCAGATCACGATTCACGCACCGGCGGAACGGGCGCTGGCACTGGAGCTACTCGAGTTCCCCAGTACGCTCGTCAGGCTCGGTGAAACCTTGCAGCCGCACCGGCTATGCCAGTATCTGTTCCAGGTGGCAACAGCGTTCACACGGTTCTACGAGGCCTGTCCGGTGCTGAACGTCGAAGCAACGACGAGGGCGTCACGCCTGGTCTTATGCAGCCTGACGGCGCGTGTACTCGCGTGCGGGATGGACCTTATCGGCATCGAGGCGCCCGAGCAAATGTAGGCCCTCGGTGCGGGCCATGAGCTGGCCGGAAATGGCCCGCTTTCTGACATTCGACTGGCATTATTGCTCATCTCCGCAGACTGTGGTATTTACTACTACATACGTCGGAGGATGGCGAACATGAACCCACCACGTCTTAGCAGACGAGAACTACGAATCATGGAGGCGTTGTGGAAACACGGCGCGTGTTCTGTCAGGGAGATTCAGGAAACCTTTCCAGAAAAGGACCAAGTGGCCTACACAACCGTGCAAACCATGGTCGCGCGGTTGGAGGTGAAACAGGCCGTACGCAAAATAAAGAAAATCGGTAACGCCCACATTTTCGAGGCTGCAGTAACTCGCACGGCGGCACAAGGCCGACTGGTGGACGATGTGTTGCGGTTTTTCGGAGGGCGGGTGGCACCGTTAATGTCACATCTCGTTGATACGGGCCGACTCACACTGGACGACGTGGAAGAAGCCCGCAGCGCGATAAAGAGGAATCAACGCAAGGAATGAGCCATGCTCTATGCCGTTATCAATCACCTTTGGCAATCGACCCTTTTCGCTGGAGGCGTCGGTGTTCTGACCCTCATGATGCGCCATCATCGCGCGGGCGTTCGCTTCGGCCTGTGGTTCTCCGCGTCAGTGAAATTTCTGGTGCCTTTCGCGTTACTGGCGGCACTGGGTTCCCACATTCCTCGCCATCCGCCGAATCTGAACGCGAGCACGGGCGTAACGCAGGTTCTCAGCATGGCGGTGGACAGGATCGCCACGCCGCTGCCGGCGACAGGGCAACTGATTGGTTCGGCGCCTCTCATCACGGCATCCGTGCATCCTTGGTTGAATCTAATCGCAATAGTGTGGGCCTGCGGTGTGCTCGCTATCGCTGCCTGCTGGCTTGCGGCCTGGTGGCGAATCCGGCGCGTACTCGTTGCGTCGAAACCAGTCGCAATCGAATTTCCGATCCGTGTCAGAACCTCCACCGTGATGCAGGAGCCGGCTATCGCGGGCATCTTGCGTCCGGTACTGCTGGTCCCGGATGGAATCGAAGGCTGGCTGTCGAAGGATCAGCTGCGAGCCGTTTTGGCACACGAACGCTGCCATCTGAGGAGACGCGACAATCTGAAGGCCGCCTTGCATATGCTGGTTGAGTCGTTGTTTTGGTTCCACCCGCTAGTGTGGTGGCTGGAAACCAGGCTCATTGCCGAGCGGGAGAGTGCATGCGATGAGGAGGTCCTTGCGGACGGAAATAAAGCAAAGGACTACGCGGAAGGAATAGTGCGCGTTTGCCACAATTACCTGACCCCGCCGCTGCGCTGCGCGGCAGCGGTCGGAGGGGGCAATCTCGCAAGGAGAGTCGAGTGCATTTTTAATCCGCCTCGTCATGTACGGCTGAGCGCAGTGCAGATGATCCTGCTCGGGAGCATAGCAAGCGCCGTAGTTGCTGAGCCAATCGTCAGCGGACACCTGACAGCGCCGCTTGCGCAGAAGCAAGACTTCAGTACACCGGTTTCCGGAGGCTACGGTACCGTGGCTCCAGCCGATGCCGGTCGAAGCGACGGGCAAGATCTGATAGTCGCTGCATCAAATGGCAATCTCGCTCATGTCAGAAGCCTCCTGCGCAAAGGGGTTGCTGTCGACTTTCAGGAACCCAACGGGGCCGGCTATACGGCCCTGATCCACGCGGCTCAACGCGGACGTGACCCTGCCGTCGTACGCGAACTTCTCGCCAACGGTGCGCAGGTGGAACATCGCAGAGCTGGCGGCGAGACTGCCTTGATTCTCGCGGGGGGTTCGGGGAATGTTTCGATCGTGCAAGCACTTTTGAACGCCGGCGCGCAGGTCAATGACCGGGATGACAACGGAGTCACCGCCTTGATGATGGCATCCGCGGGAGGATACCAAAGAGTGGTTCTGTTGCTTTTGAGCAGCGGTGCCGACATCCATCCCGAAACCAAATTCGGTGAGACGGCCTTGGAATTGGCGGCAAAAGGCGGCCATGACAGGGTGGTGCGTCTACTCCTGGACAGCGGAGCGGATTTTCGGCATCGGCAATTTGACGGCGAAACTGCTCTCGACCTGGCGGTACAAGCAAGGCAGGTTGCAGTCGTGCAGACTCTCCTGGAGAGAGGTGCGGGCGCTAAACGATAGCGCAACGTGCTCAGCAGTTCCCCAGTTTCCGATACGGTTCCTTGACGATCTGATACAGCCCGTAGCACAGCAGCCCGCTCGCCATGGCACCGAGCAACCATTGCCCGTAGGGTTGCTGCTTCAGCCCGGCGAGCGCACCGGCGATGCCGCCCGAATAGCGAGGGTCGTGGCGCCAGGCGGAATTGACCAGATAGCCGCCGACGAGGAAGAACAGTGTGCCGCGCGCGAAGAGTCCGTAGATGCCGAGCGCGCTGATGGCGAGTCGAAGGCGCGCGCGGCTAAGCTCGACCCGTTTATTTCTATCGCCGGTCATCGCACGATAGAATTGCCACACTCCGAAGATGACAATGCCGGCGCCTACGAGCGCAACCAGATACCGCCCTATGGGTAGGGCGAACATCCACGCCGTCCATTTGACCTGGCTTTCGCGCTCATTGTCCGCTCGGCTGAGGCCAAGGATGCTCCACATCGCTTCACCCACGAAGATGCAGTGAAACACGCCATTAAGGAGATGTCCGAGTCGCAATAGCCGGCGGCGAGGATTGCCGCGCTCAGCGCGATGCTCGGGGTCCGCGATTGCCACGATCAGCTGCCACAACACGAACGCGGCCAGACCACCGGCGAGAACCACCAGCAGTGCATCGCCGGGCGGCGTCTGCCCGAGCTTCGCCAGTGCGCCCTTCGCACCGTTCGGTTGCTGGCGTCCTACGGCCGCAACCAGTGCAGAGAAACCAACCAGGAGGTACAACACGCCTTCGGCGATGTACCCGGCATGCCCGGTCCAGCGTTCCCATCGCCGGAGCGCGCGGTTGTCGCTGCGTGGGCGCAGGAGCTGTTCGGTGGGTCGCGTCATCGGTTGAAACACGCCAGAGCAGGAAGCGCAGGGGATTCAGTGTGTCATACGTTCGCCCCAGCCCGCGACGGCCGCCAACATCCAGGCACACCGAAAAGCGGCGGATGGGTGCGGACGAAGCGGATAATATTCGAACTCGCCCGGGAACCGCTCTGAGCTTGGCCGACGCAGGGCTTTGCCCGAGCGCTCCCTGTGTTGTGCTCGCGCCTGCAGCGGGCGGGATTTAGATTGGAATCATGCAAGAAACATCCGGAAATTCTGCCGCCCGCTCCGTCTATCGGGCGGGTGCCGGTGCACGGCCGCGACTGGTCTATGACGGGGAGTGCGGGTTCTGCGGCTACTGGGCGCGCTATTGGCAGAAGCTCACCGGCGAGACTGTCGACTACAGGCCGTACCAGGAAGTGGCAGCGCAATATCCCGCGGTCGCGGTCGCTGACTTTCAGCGCGCCGTGCAATACATCACACCCGATGGGCAGCGCGCGAGCGCGGCCGAGGCCAGCTTCCTGACCCTGAGCCATGCGCGCGGCAAGGGAATCTGGCTCGCCCTATACAGAAACCTACCCGGCTTCGCGGTCCTCTCGGAACTCGCTTACGCCTTCATCGCCGCGCACCGCTCGGCCTTCTATCGCATGAGCCTGTTTCTGTGGGGCAGGGACTACGGGCCGCCCCGGTACGATATGGTCTCATTTCTGTTCCTGCGTCTGCTCGGGTTGATCTATTTTTCCGCCTTCGTCTCCTTCGGCGTGCAGGCGCAGGGACTGATCGGCAGTCACGGCATCCTGCCGCTGGTGCAACTCGTGGACGCCATCCATGCCCAGGCCGGGCCGGAGCGCTTCTTCCTGATGCCGATGGTGTTCTGGTGGAATGCCAGTGATTTCGCCATCCAGGCGGTGTGCTGGGTTGGAGCGGGATTTTCGCTGCTGCTGGTCTTCAACCTGCTGCCGCGGCTGAGCCTCTTTGGGCTCTATGTGTTGTATCTATCGCTCCTGTACGCCGGCCAGACTTTCATGAGCTACCAGTGGGACACGTACCTGCTGGAGACCGGTTTTCTCGCACTACTGCTGAGCTTGGCTAAGGCGCCGGGCATCTGGCTGCTGCGCTGGCTGCTGTTCCGCTTCCTGTTTATGTCGGGCGTAGTCAAGCTGCTGAGCGGTGACCCCAGCTGGCGGAACCTGTCGGCACTGTCATATCACTTTCTCACTCAGCCGCTGCCCACGCCACTGGCCTGGTACGCCGCGCAACTGCCCGCGCGCGTGCTGCAATTCGCCACCGGCGCCACATTCTTCATCGAATTGGTGCTGCCGTATTTGATCTTCTGTCCGCGCCGGCTGCGTTTCACTGCCGCCTGCGGCATCCTGCTCCTGCAAGCCTGCATTCTGCTCACCGGCAATTACAACTGGTTCAATCTTCAGACGATGTTGCTGTGCTTGTTGCTGTTCGATGACGCTGCTGTGCAGAAGATATTGCCGCGGCGCCTGATCCGCGTGCTGCCGCTGCGGATGGCGTCTCGTCTGCCCGGAAGGGCGACGACGGTCATCGTCGGCACGCTGGCGTTGCTGATCGTGTTCTGTAGCCTCGTGCAGATGGATGTGCGTTTTGGCGGTGACCCACCCGTGGCAGCGCAGGCCGTCGATCAGTTCATCGATCCGCTGCACATCGTCAGCGGCTACGGACTGTTCGCGGTCATGACGACGCGGCGCAATGAAATCGTCATACAGGGCTCGAACGACGGCATCGAATGGCGCGAATACGCGTTTCGGTACAAGCCCGGTGACTTGGCGCGCCGTCCGCGCTGGAATATTCTTCACCAGCCGCGCCTGGACTGGCAGATGTGGTTCGCCGCACTCGATGACCCGCAGCGCCTGCCATGGTTTTCGCGCTTTCTTGCGGCGGTGCTGAAGAACGAGCCGGCTGTGATGGCCCTGATGGAAAAGAACCCCTTTCCCGACAAGCCCCCGGTGTATGTGCGCGCGCAGTACTACGCCTACACCTATGCCAGCAGCCAAGAAAAGGCTAAGGGCCTATGGTGGGACCGCCGGTTGTTGGGTCTGTATTTCCCCGCCGCGCGCCTGAGGGAGCGATGACCTCATGGCAGTTCGCGACGGGCCGACACGACTTCAGCCTACTGCCCGGGTGCTCCCTCCTGCTCCTGAACAGCCGTTGCGCGAATACTTGCACATTATCAGCGACTTGGACGCGCTCCGCGCTTCTGGAACTTGAAGCGCACCCCATATGCGCATGACTTTCGGGGAGCTTGGATGGCTACATCTCCAGGCGGCAAGAAAGCGGTAAACGTATCGATCTCTACGGAATTGCTGCGGGCGGCGCGCAAGAGTGAGATCAATCTGTCCGCAACGCTGGAGGCAGCCGTTGAGCGTGAATTGCGGCTGCTTCGCATGCGCGACGATTTTCTCAGCCCCGTCGCGAATACTCGCGACCGCCGTCGTTGTGCAAAGAGCCGGCGGCCGCGAGGGTAGTGTCATTCGCGATCGGGCTCGTCGAGCTTTCTGGCCTCGCTGCTGATCTGCGCCGGCGTGGGTGTCATCGAGTCGATTCCCGGTCCGACGTACAGCGAATATCCAAAGGCGTAGCGGAATCGATCAGGCTGAAACTTCTGACCACTCCCGCCCAGCACGCGGAGATTGATCCGACGGTCTACGATCTGTATCTGCGCGGCCGCTTTCTATGGGAGCAGCGCACCGGCCCCTCCGTGCAGCAAGCTATTCGGCACTTTGAGAGAGCGCTCAAGCGCGATTCGGCCTATGCGCCGGCGTGGGCCGGTCTGGCAACCTGCTACGCCATCCTGCCGATTACCGGTGACTCCCGCCCCCGCGATGCGTTCCCGCTTGCTCGGGAGGCCGGCGACAATGCCTTAGCGCTCGATGAGAGACTCCCGCAGGCACACGTTGCACGCGGAATTGTCCATTTCTGGTATGAATGGAACTGGGAGGCGGCGGAGCGGGAATTCCGACTCGCTACCACTCTGAGTCCCAATGATCCTGGCGCACAGATGTTTGTGGCGCATGTGCATTCGAACCTCGCTCAGCACGGCGACGCCATTCGTGAAATCCGCGACGCCCGGCTTCTCGATCCACTGTCTCGCATACTCAATACCCACGAGGCACAGTTTCTCTACAACGCCCGGCGGTACGATGAGGCGGCAGATTTGCTGGAACGACTGCTGCAAATGGCGCCCCGCTTCTGGGTGGCCCGAATCGTGCGCGGCAAAATAGCGGGAGTCCGCCAGCAATACACGCGGGCGCTCCAGGATTTCTCGCTGGCGCATCGGTATTCCGACGGCAATACCGAAGCCTTGGGATTGCGTGGTTATACTCTGGGAATTTCGGGCCAAATTGCGCAAGCGCGCCGTGTGTTGCGCGCATTGGAAGTTCAGTCGCGACGCCGATATGTACCTCCGGTTCATCGCGCACTTGTATTATTGGGTATGGGCGAGCGCGCGGGCTTGTTAGACGCGCTAACTGAAGCCGTGGAGGAGCGTGATGTTCGACTGACCTTTCTCGCAATCGAACCGAGATGGAACCCATTGCGCGCACATGTCCAATTCGAAGCAATCCGCAGGCGTGTGGGCCTTCCGAGAGAAAAAGCTGATACTTCGGGATGACGGACAGAAGAATCGAGTCGTGCTGCTGAAGGGCACACCTGCGTACAATTCCGAATGGCAAAAGCTACACGGACGCTCGCGCCCCCGGAAGGAGGACCTGACGGGAGGACCCGTGAGCGCCGGACCGGTCGGAGAGCCAGCGCCACGCGTGGCGAATCTGAGCGCGCAGGCCCACTTGACCGAGCGCGTGAAACGGATCGACGCGAATGGTACGGGTCAAAGACATTTCAACCGCCCCGCCTCCCACCGGCACTCATCCGGCGGTCCGTACTGCCGCCAGTACTGAACCAGACCCAGGCGCGCAGCAAAGGCCTGAAAGCGCGGGTCTTGACGGAACGGCCGCATGCTGTCCGACCATAGTCGCTGGTTGCGGTGGTTAATCGCGCCGGCAGCGAGCGCATCCAGGCAACGACCTGCCATGTCGTAAGCGACATCCAGCTCCCCCAGCAGTGCAATGGCGTAGCTGCTTTGCAGGCACGGCGTGGCATTGGCGATTTTTTCGGAATCCAAGTGCCGCGCGCGCGTCGGCGGGTACAGCCGCGCAGCAGCTGCCATGGCCGCCGGCTTGCTGCCGGGATCGGCCAAGGCACCGTAGACCCGTAGCACGATCTCCCGGGTGCGGGCCTCGTCAGGGTCAGCGCCATTCAGAAAGTCCGCAGCTGCGGAGGCGGCTTCCGCAAAGCGGCCAGAACGAAATGCAGCTTGTTCGTAAACGGTGTCGAAACTCGTGTGCGGCAAACCCAGGTCCTCGGCAAGGCGCATGGACTTGAGGGCATCCGCATCGCGCCCGAGTAGCGATTGGGAAAATGACCGCAACATGATCACGGCCAGGTTGGCTGGCGCCAATCGATAAGCTTGGTCGTATTCGGCCAGCGACGCACGCAGTTGTCCGACTTCATCAAGCAGATAGCCTTCGACCAAGTGGGTGTTCGCATCATCCGGACTGAGCGACACGGCCCGCCGGCCGTAGTCCTCCGCCTCCAGCCAATGACCGCGCAAGCGCGAGACATTTGACAGCACGTCCTGAGATTCCGCGAGGGTGGGGTCCAGCAAATATGCCCGTCTCGCGACACGCTCCGCCGCGGCGACGTTTTCGATGGGCTGGATTCCACTTTCCCCTGACAGCACCAATGCAGTTCCCATTCGCGCATATGCGGGCGCCAATGCAGAATCACGCGCTACTGCTGCCCGCAAGTACTCCACCGCGCGCTGGAAGCCCTGCGGTGTCGGGCGCGCCAGGGCCGCCTCGCCCTGCAGATAGAAGTCATACGCCTCGATGTTGCCGGTTCGGGAGATTGGTGCAATTGCTGCCGACGAGGCAGTGCCGATTCTCGCTTCGAGCGCCTTCACAATCGCTGCGGCCAGATCGTCCTGCAGCTGAAACAGATCCGTGAAACTGCGATCGTAACTCTGTGACCACAGGTGCAGGCCGTCCTGGGCGTTGATCAACTCTGCAGTGATGCGAACCCGGGCTCCGGCTTCGCGGACACTGCCCTCGAGTATCGTGCCCACGCCCAGATCAGCGGCAATCCGGCGCACGTCGATGTTGCGGCCCTGGTACGCGAACGACGAGGTCCGGGCCGGCACCTTCAACCCCGGCACTCGCGCCAGCATGTTGATGACCTGCTCTGCCATGCCCTCGCCGAGATAGTCCTTGGTCGGATCCCCGGTCAGATTGACGAAGGGCAGTACGGCCACTGCGGTGCGCGGTTCGACAACGCCCGGGTTCGTTTTCTGCGCCAATGCCTGGGCCCGGGACCCCGAGACATCACGGTGCCAGTAGTATCCGGGTATCGCGACCGCCAGCACCGCCAGGCAGAGTAACGCTGTCAGATACCACTGTCTGGGAATGCGTCTCGCAGTGGGGCCGGTCGATCCGGGAACGGAACTTGAGGATTCGCTTTCGGCTGTGACGGCCGGTGCTACCAGGCGGTACCCGCGCCCGCGGACTCCCGCGATATAGCGCGGCCGGTCGGCATCATCCCCGAGCGCCCGGCGCAGGATCTTGATGCGCTGAGTGACTGCTTCCGGGCCAACGATGAGCCCTGGCCACACCTGACGCATCAGCTCATCGATGGAGACTACCTCCGAGGCCGCCCGGACAAGAACCAGGAACAGGTCAAAAGACAGGCCGGCGGCCAGGAGCTCTGTGTTGGATCGCAGTACGCGGCGCCTGGTTACGTCGATCTGCAGATCCCCGACTTTGTAAGCGCTGGCCGTGGCGGCCGTCGCGGATGACTTGGCGGCTTCGATGATTTTGGGCACAAATGTGTCGATTGGGGTGCGATCCACGAGACGCCTTGATTGTGTCTGCGCGCCGATTTGCCGTCAAAGACCCACAAGGTATCCGTCGCCGTCACTCGGTGTCACGGTAAATCACCCGGTGTCAGCAGATTTCACCGGGATTTCATGCATTGGGCCGCCGCTGTGACGAGGATTGCAGCCGGCAGCTGATTGTCAGCACAGGAGAGGTCTCGCAATGCACACTTGTTGCCATAATCCAAGCCGGTTGGCGCACTCGCCCCCGAAGCGGGCCTTGAACCGGCGCCTGGCGATCCTGTTCAAGGCTTTCGGGCTGCTGATAGCCCTCCCTGCTGCGGCGCATCATTCTTTCGCGATGTTCGACAATCACAAGGCGCAGACGCTCGTGGGCACTGTGAAGGAGTTCCAGTGGACGAATCCGCACTGTTTTATCCAGTTGCTCGTACCCATGGGGAATAGCACCGCCGAGTGGAGCGTCGAAATGGGGTCGACGGCCGCTTTGTACCGGCTGGGATGGCGACCGAACGCTATTGAACCCGGCGCCAGGATTACGGTGGTCATTCACCCAATGCGGGATGGTACAGCCGGCGGTTCCTTCGTATCGGCGGTTGCACCGAACGGCAGGCCGATCGGCGCCCATAACTGATGGAGATGGCAATGACGAACAACAAGGCAATGATTCCCCGCACGCTCGCGGCGCTTGTGACGTGCCTGTGCTTCACGTGCGCGCACTCCGCGGAAAATTCCAGGCAGCGCGTGCGCGCGTTCGCCGCACTGCCCGACTGGACCGGCTTCTGGGAGTGGAAAGAGGATTCCAATCTGAGGGATCCCTCCGGGGACATCGGAGTCGACGGTGCGATACGGCTAATCGCAAGAACGAAGCTTGCGGCTCCGCCTCCGTACAACGCTGCCTGGAATGCGCAATACAGTGCCGGCGTGGCGGCACAGATGGTCCATCGAAGGACCGGTCAGGCAGACGAAAGCGACAAGGGCTGCTGGTTCGGCTTTCCCGTGCAGATGGAGGCGCTGGATGAAACATTTCAGATGATGGTCACACCCGAGGAAACCATGATTGTCTTCGAAAGACTCGCCGTACGGCATATCTACACCGATGGTCGGGCGCATCCGCGGGGGACGGATCTGTGGCCGACGGCTGAAGGAGACTCCATCGGGCACTGGGATGGCGACACGCTGGTTGTCGACACAGTGGCGCGAAAGGCCGGACCCATCGGATTTTTCGCCCCGGCGGCACCACTAAGCGATCAAGCCCATTTCATCGAGCGAATTCGCATGACCAATCCAAACGAACTCGAAGATCAGATGACAATCGAGGATCCGATCGCGTTCGTGCGTCCCTGGCAGGTCACTATTGGGTACCGCAGGGCGACCGGCATCGACCGGTTTATCGGCTATGACTGTGAATCCGATCGCAATCCGATAGTCAGCGGGAGATTCACCATCGCACCGCCTTAGGCGTGCCCTCCGCGTACGCCAAGAATCTCTCGCTATGGACATATGCAGAAACCGCATCTTGCCAGGAGCTGCTGTCGCTATAGGCCAGTGGCATCTTATATGTCTCGCTGGCTGGCCTTGCCCAGCTCAAGTCCGGGGCGCGTCTGGGAGACGCGCCAACCATTTTGAAGTTGTTCGATGGCGCGCCTCAGGCCGCGCCCGCCGGCATGACGGACTGGGACAAGGCTTTCTTGAAGTCCCTGTATTCAACCGATCAGAAGTCGACGCTACAGCGAAGCCAGATCGCGCACCAGCTGGTGCCGGAACTCAGACCCTGAATCTGCGAGCCGGTGACGGGCCTCGAACCCGAGCGCGCTGGCCAAGGCTCCTTGAAGCCTTCGCCGCTGCACGCGTACTTTACAGTGTATAGGACTATCCTATACACTGTATAGGTGAGTGCAACAGTACCAACTGATCTGCGCATCCGGCGCGCAGCTCTGCGCCTTCTGGAGAAGGAAGGAGCCGAGGCGGTGACCATGCGGCGCCTCGCCCGCTCGATCGGGATAACGCCGATGGCGATTTACCATCATTTCGCGACCCGCGAAGCATTGCTGCGAGACGTCGTCGACGCAGAATTTGGCCTGTTCGTGGATTTGCTGGACAGGATGCCGACGCACGAAGCCGCCGCAGACCAAATCAAACATGCGCTGGATGCCTACCTCGACTACGCGCTCAGCCGGCCGGAGATCTTCGATTACGTTTTTTCGAAGCCTCGCGAGGGGGCCAGGCGCTTTCCCGAGGATTTTCGCGCGCGCCACTCGCCGACCCTGAATCCGCTCGCCGATGCGGTGACGAAATGGATGGAAGAGGAGATCATCGAGACAGATGACATCTGGGAAGTCACGCTGGAGCTCTGGGCGCACGTACACGGCTACATAGCCCTCTATCGGGCCGGCCGGTTCAGCTTGCCGCCGGAAGCCTTCAAGGCGCTGGTCCACCGATCTATCGGGCGACTGTTTCATGGACTCATGGCTCGGCACGCCGCGCCGACGGCGCAACCTTCCACGAAGAGCAGAAGATGACTGCGATCGCTTGCATGATCTTGACCGCCGTCGGCTGCTACTTCTCGTTCGGGCTGGGCAACGCGTGGTGGCTGGCGTGGCTTGCGCCCGTTCCAGTTCTCTGGCTCGCTTTCGGGCAGACGACACGCTGGAGGGCGTTCCTCGCAGCGTGGGGCGCGTTTGCGCTCGGTCTGAGCAGCATCCTGCGCGCGTACCTCAATGTACTTCCCGGCCCGATACTGGCGCTGGAGATCCTGGTTCCGTCGCTGCTGTTCGCGCTCGCCGCGATGGGTGCACGGCGAGTCAACACCACACTCGGTCCCGTGCCGGCGATGTTCGCCTTCGCGGTGCTTTGGACGGGCTTTGACCTGCTCGTCTCACTCGACCCCGCAGCGGGATCGATCATATCGCCCGCGGGTGCCGAAGTTGCCGCGCCAATGATGATTCAAAGCGCGGCGCTGGTCGGATTCTTCGGTATCACCTTCCTGCTCGGCGCTGTTGCCGCCGGAATTTCCCTCAGCCTGCGTACGCGCAATCCGGCGCCCGCGTTGCTTGCGCTCGGGCTCTTCGCCGCAAATGCGGCATACGGATACTTGCGAGTCTCACGGCCGCCAACCGGCGCCATGCCGGTCGCCCTCATCGATAGCAACATGTTCGGTTACTGGGTGGACGCCGTGCACCCCGCAACCGGCATCGCACCGGCCGCACTGCGGGTCATTGATGCCTACACGGCGCAGATTCGAAGACTCGGGAGTGGGCATGTACAGCTCGTCGTGCTACCCGAGAACATTGCGCGAATCGAGTCGCCGTGGCACAACGAGGCCCAGGTGAAGCTCGCCGCCGCCGCAGGCACAACGGGGGCAACGGTTGTTGGTGGCTTCAACGCGCTCCTCGAAGGCGCGCGGCGAAACATGGCTTGGGCCTTTGCACCCAGCGTGTCGAGTCCCACGATCTACGAGAAGCGACACCTCGTTCCTGGCGTCGAGTCGCGTGTCTTCGCACCGGGGCCCGGTCCACGCGTACTGCCGGACGGCATCGAACCCGAGATCTGCTTTGATATGGACTTCCCGCGTACGATCCGTCACGACACCGTGGCGATGCGGCCGCGACTGCTCGCGGTGTCCGCATCGGAAATCGGCACGCATGGTGATTGGTCACACCTCGGCGCTGCCGCCGATGACTGGTTTCACGCACGTGATGCGCTGCTGCGAAGCGTCGAGAACGGCGTGCCAATGGCAAGAACTGCCGCCCGCGGCCTGCTGACTTTGAGCGACCGCTACGGTCGCATCGTCGCCGAGAGCCGCACGTCGGGGGCGTTTATAACACTGGTGGGCAATCTACCGCTCGACGGGCGCGGCGGATCAACGCTCTACGACCGCATCGGCGACGCCTTTGGCTGGCTGTGTGTCGCACTTGGGGGAGTACTCGTGGCCGCATCGTTTCGATTTGCTGCGCCCAACCGCAAATCAGGTCGGTCCGACCTAACCCGCTGACCGCACAGCCATTTCTGCCTTTGCCAAATCCTGGGTGTGACCTACGTGTGAATCGATGGGAACGGTCCAATTAGCCTCGGCGCCAGTTGCCTGCGTGGTCCGCGTGCGGGAACATACGGTGAACAAGCTAAAGCCCGTCCAAGGGACAAATCGGGCGAATCGGGAAGTGGTCTTGCCGGCATCGATATTGATGACTGGCGAAGCGCATGTTGGCGTAATCGGCGGATCGAATCTGCCAGACGGAGTAAGGCTATGCTCTGGAATTTCGCTCCGATGGATATTCGCCTGCCAGCGAACGACTGCATGGGCAGCAGCCGGCCCTGGACTAAATTCGCATCCACGAGGCCAGCATTGTCAGCCTGGTTCATTTTCGCCGTAGCGTCAGTGATGGGGGCGCCGCGATCCATGGCTCATCACTCCGGCGCCATGTTCAACCAGGATAAGCAAATCACGTTGGCGGGCACCGTTAAACAATTCCAGTGGACCAACCCCCATTGCTGGATTCAAGTGACTGTGCCTGGCGATGGGTCTAGCACCGAATGGAGCATTCAAATGGGCGCGCCAACCGAGTTGTTTCGCGGTGGGTGGAGACCGCGCACCTTGAAGGCGGGCGATAAAATTTGAATTGCCGTTCATCCTGCGCGCGGCGATGTCAAGGCTGGTCTGTTCGTCTCCGCAACAGGTAGCTCCGGCGAGCAGCTCGGCAAGAGAAAGAGCTGAAAAAGGAGATCCTTCGTGGCCAAGACAATTGCCGCGGGTGCGTTTCTCAGTCTCCTTTGTATGGTTACGAATGCATTCGGCAGTCAGCCCGCACGCGAACATACAGTTGCGGATTTACCGGATTGGTCGGGAATCTGGATGAGCGAGGATTGGCCAGAGGGTAATCCCGGACGCACCGGTGCCAGTCACGGTCTACCCCTCGGGGCCCACCTTCCGTACAACGCCGAATGGGAGGCGCGATTCCAAGCGATGCAGGCAGCTCTGCGTCACTCTCATGGCGGGAAGTCATGTGTGTGGTACTTCCCGGCAGTGATGGATGGTCCCTGGGTGTTTGAGATGCTGATCACGCGGACAGAAACCGCAATGAGTTTTGAAGATGACGAGATTCGCCACATCCTTACGGACGGTCGCTCACATCCGGCACCGGAAGATCGATGGCCAACCCCCTGGGGTGATTCGGTCGGGCATTGGGAGGACGGAACTTTGGTTGTTGATACCGTTTCGGTTGCGAAGGATCCGTCCCCATTCTCGCCGATGGTGAGTGAGTCGGTGCACTATGCGGAACGCATCCGGATGGTCGGAAAGAACAAACTTGAGGATCGGCTGACCATTTCGGATCCTGCAGCCCTAACGCGTCCGTGGACGGTTACGTTGTCGTACATACGTGTGAAAAATCAGGATCGGATCGTCAACGGCGATTGCACACAGAATGATCGCAATCCGATCATAAATGGCGTAGAGGGGCTGGCCCCGACTGGCGTCAATCCCACGAAATGAAGTGGAAGGAAGGTCTAGATTCAAACGCGAATCTTTCGAGTCCATCGCCATTTTCCCGAAATCACGGCCTGCGTGTGACGTGCGTGTGAACTGCCGGCAGCGGCCGGGAGATTCCATTCGGCGTCCCATCTCAGATTGTCCGCATTGCAGTGAAGTCCGCCGGACCGAAGCGTTGCCAATAGGGCTCAAACTGCAGGCGCGAAATCAGGGAATGGAACCGACGGTCGCGGCGTAGCGGAAGCATTTCCGGACTCCACAGGTCGCTCCAGTCGATCTGGCTGACGAAGGCACCGGCACGCTCCAACATCCGCTGTATAGCTGCCCACGCGGCATCGAGATCGCCGAGCATGACGAGCCCGGTGACAAAGAAGATCCGCGTGCGTCCATCCACTCCCGGCAACATCAGACTGTCGATCAATCCGGTGATTCGGGCAGCGGCTTCGTTGCGACCGGCCGGATGCTGAAGAGCCCCATAAAGAGAGTGCATCACGTCAATGCCAGCAGCCGGATGCAGCACATCGGGTAATGCATCCACGGCGTAGCGCGCAGCTTTGGCGTAGTCCCCACACCGGCTCGCGGCGCGCGCCCGGACCAGATTCAAGTCCCAGTGCGTTGCCATCCCACTCAGCGTCTGCGTCAGCTCGACATATCGCAGCGCCTCTTCGTCGTGCCCCATCAAGGAGTGCGTGATGGCGAACTCGTGAGCCGTGAAGCCCTCCGCCGGGGACACGCCGTAGGAGTGGCGCAGCTCGGACAGCGCCTCGGTCAAGCGACCGGTTGGGCGCAACACTGCCAGCGCATGCATGTTGCGGACGACGGAACTTGATGGCTCGATGACCATCGCCGCGCGGAATCGCTCGGCGGATTCGATCCAGGCGCCGCGCATGGCGCGGATGAGACCCAGCGCCATGTGCGCGTCGGCCAGGTCCTCGCACGCCTCCAGCGCACGCTGGGCGAACTGTTGCGGTTCCTCGATCATCTCGGGGGGCAAGCCCCGCAGCATCACACCGCCGGCCTGCAGCACCGCCCGGTAGGCCATTGCGGCCGCAAAGTTGGGATCCCGATTCAGTGCCTGATCGATCAGCGACAGCGAGCGACTGACGGAATCCTTGGTACCGCGATTGGCCATGCGCGCCTGCAGATACAGGCGATACGCAGCCACATCCTGCGTGCCCGAGACGCGAGTGCGCGGCTGCCGGATCGCAGCGTCCAGGTGTCGCCGCAGTGCCAGCACGATCTGGCGCGCGAGTTCATCTTGCAGGTCGAACAATTCGTTGAACTCGCGCTCGAACATGTTCGACCACAGCTGAAGGCCGCTGTGGGTGTCCACGAGTCGCACGTTCACGCGCAGGCGGTCGGCGATGCTGCGAATACTGCCCTCGAGGAGCATTGCGACGCCTAAATCCTTGCCGATTCCGCGCGAGTCGGTCCCCAGCCCCTGGTGAACGAGGGTCGAGCTGCGGCTCGGCACCCTCAATCCCGGAATGCGCCCCAGGGACGCCACGAGCTCCTCCGTAAGTCCCTCCGAGAGGCAGTCGTGCCTGGCGTCGCCCGTGAGATTGCTGAACGGCATCACCGCGAGCGAGCCGGCGTCGTCCGGCGCGGTGGCGGCCAACGAAATATCCGATTGGGGATGTGCGGGCGCAGCAAGGCGGTAGCCGCGACCGCGTTCGTTCTTGATGTAGCGCGCGCCATCGCCGGTGTCGCCCAGAGCCCGACGCAGGAGCTTCACCCGCTGTGTCAGCGTTTCGGGCGCCACCACCGCGAGCGGCCACACCGCCTGCAGCAGTTCCTCGGCGGGCACCCGGGAGGGTGCCGCACGCACCAGCGCCCACAGCAGATCGAAAGTCAGGCCGCTGACGGGCAGAATGCGCCCGTCCCGAAATACCTGGCGGGCGCCAGCATCGATCACGAGATCATCAACCCGATAGCGAAGCGCCACGAATGCTCCCTGAGCGGCCCGATGAGCTTCCGCGATGAGCAGCCCCCGGAGACGAGAGTGCAGTCTGCGCAAATGCTCCACAGTCTGTCAAAACCTGACGGAAGCTGACTTCAGGCAGCCTTCACGAATCTTCCCGCCGGCTTCATGCAGGGCACCCTCGCCCGCGCCAAACTGCTCGCGACCCGGGGATTTGTCGATTTGAAGGAGGCGAAGCAATGATTATCCATGCATCCATACCGGCAGATGAGCCGGAGCGCGTCGCGCGCGCGATCGCCGAGCTGTGGCGAGGCACCTATGCGCCGTTCCCGATTGTACCGGGTGTGTTTACGGCGAGCGCGGGCGATGACCTCGGCAGTCAGGTCGAACTCGGCCCTCGGGGGCACGAAGCGATCCCGGGAGAAAAGCAAGTCGGAATGCGCGTCAATCCCTCGCCCTCGCCTTACAGCGAGGTTCATCTCAACATTCTCTCAGCGCTTCCGGAGGCGCAGATACTTGCAATCGCAAAACGCGAAGGCTGGAAGGCGCTGTTGTGCGATCGCGGCGGAGTGTTCAAGCTCGTCGAGTTTTGGTTGGAGAATAAGTTCCTGCTCGAGGTGATGAACGAGCATGAATGGACGCGTTACAAGGAGGCAATCACGCGGACGCCGCCTGTGGGGCCACCGGGACCGCGGCCATGAAGCAATCCACCCATGACATCTCGGCCTTCAGGTTGCCGAAACCGAGCGCCTGCGCGAGTCTTGGAGACCCCTGGATTTCGGGCGAGATACTTCCAGCTGAAACGGATTTTCCGCGCCATGACGCATTGCCACGCACCGGGCTGGCAAATCGGTACTTCCAGGTAATGGCTCTGGTCCTGCTCGCCATCGTCCTGATCGGATTTTTCAGAACGCTCTTTCTCAGACCTCTGTTCCAAGTGTCCCCGATACCTTGGAACGTCTATATGCACGGGTCGATGATGACAGCGTGGTTCGTGCTGCTCGTGGTACAAACATCCCTCGTGGCACGGCATCGCACCGATCTTCATCGGCGCTTCGGAATCTTGGGCGCAGTGCTGGCACTTGCCGTCGTAGTTGCGGGAATCAGCGTCACACTGCAGATTCCGGCGCATCTGAAGGGGGGCGGGACACCATATTCCGGACTGCCACTGCCGTTGCCCTTCTGGATCCAGACTATGTGGAACAACATCGGTATCATGACGTTGTTCCCAGTCTTCGTCGCAACTGCCCTGTGCATGCGTCGCCGTGCCGATGTACACAAACGGCTGATGCTGCTGGCTTCAATGGCGATGATCACTCCTGCAGCCGGACGCATCCGGGGGTTCCCGGAAGTGTGGGGCTTCGCGTCCTCTGCGCCCACGAGCGCGCTTGTGCTCCACATACTGCCTGTAGCGATCGCTATGTTGTTACCGCTGACACTGGTGGGGCACGATTTTCTGACCGCGCGACGACTGCATCGTGCCACCGCATGGGGAGTCCTCGGCATCCTTGTTGTAGATATTGGAATGGGTGTCGTGATCCCGACCACCGCCGTCGGGCGTGCCCTATGGAACGCGCTCGAGTAACGTCGCAATCCGCGCCGAGAGTATTGGCCGTCGGGTGCTTGGCCAGTTTGCGCGCCTCCCGGACCAGATAGTCGGAAAGCGACAGGCCGGCCTCGAAGCTTTTCTTGCTCGGTGAGGATCATCGTCAACTCCGGCGCGAATCGACGGCGCACTTGGAGCGGGTGCTGGGATCGCGCTTGACCGGCGTGTGATTAGCGCCAATTCAACATAACCGACGCGGCGCTGTACGCCCGATCCTTCCCGCGCTGGTCGGCGTAATGCCATTTCTATGCCATAATTTATGGTATGAAGACCACCATAGATTCTGCCGGGCGCATTGTCGTCCCCAAAACTTTGCGGCAGGCGCTCAACCTGAAGCCTGGCCAGGCCCTTGAGATACGCGCCGGGGATGGGCGGCTCGAAATTGAGGTCGCCACGACGCCGATGACTCTGCAGAAGAGAGGTAAGGCTGTTGTCGCAATCCCAGCCATCGAATTGCCCGCGCTCACCGCCGACGCGGTGCGTGAAATGCTTGAGCAGATTCGTCGGTGAAAGCGGCCGACACCAGCGTAGTCGTTGCTGCGTTTGCATCGTGGCATGAACACCACGACCGCGCCCGCAATGCTCTCGATCACGGACTACACCTGATCGATCATTGCGCGCTCGAAACCTATTCCGTGTTGACTCGGTTACCGCCGCCGCACCGCTGTCCAGGAACGGTGGTCCGCGACTTTCTGCGTTTACGTTTCATCAAATCTTACCTCCGTCTGGACGCCCGAGCGTACAAGGCTTTTGTTCTGGGGCTACCCGAGCGAGCGGTAACTGGTGGCGGCTCCTACGACGCGCTCGTGGCTGCGACGGCGGCAGCGCATGGAGCAACGCTCGTCACCTGCGACCGTCGTGCGGCGTTGCTTTACGACGCATACGGGGTCCGCGCCACATATCTCGGTTGATGAACAGGGCCCTGCGTGTGATTTGAGTGCGGCAACGACCGGTGATTTGGAGCCACGGTCAACGACAGGACAGCTTGCCGTCGTTGAAGTCGCAGTCATCCCGCGGTCCGTACTGTTTCCAATAGTCGGGCAGCTTCACCCGTGTCACGAACACCTGGAAAGGCGGGTCTTGGCGGAACGGCCGCATCTCGGGCCTCCAGACCTCGATCCAGTCGGTCGCGCCAGTACTGCTTCTCTCGAGGCGGCGATCCAGCAGTTTGCCCATCAGGTCGTACGCCCCGTCGAGATCCCCGACCAGCGTGAGTGCGTTGACGAAGAAAGTCTTGTCACGGTCGAGATCCACGTCATCAGCACTGTCCAGCAGGTGCGGAACGAGCTCCCGCAGCGCCTTGCGTGCCGCAGGGCGCTTGGCCGGATCGGCCAGCGCGGCGCAGAACAGCTGCATCGCCTGCTCCCCGCCGGCAGCGCGCAAGGTGTTGGAGAACGCCCGTGTCGCCCACTGGGATGCCTCAGCATAGTGCCCGGTGCGCAGCGCCCGGCGCAGGTACAGCAAGGCACTCGCGCCGTCCAGCGGTGCTGTGGCTTGGCGGAGTCCTTGCGACACTTCAGCGAATCGGGCCGCCTGACGTTGTCGGTAGGCTTCAGACCACGGTTTCCCTGCTGATCCTGCTACCCAAGCTACGGGGTTCCGACTCTTACCCCGGTGGGGCTGACTCCCACAGAACGCGCCAGCCTTCGCTGGACGCACAGCGGCAGCATTCGGGAAGTGAGAATCGCGATCGGTATCCACCGACTGCTTCGATCAGGTGGCGACCTGCCGTCACCGCGGTGGCGCTCGTTTGAATGGCGGCCGGAGTCTATGGGCTGGTCGCTACAGCGATCAGCTGGGTTTTGAAGCATCTGAAAGTCAGGCAACCGATCCGCTCCCTAGGAATCTGCTTGCGCGTGCAACTGGCGGTGCAGAAGCAACCACCGCAATGCAGATGGCCCAGGTCGCACTGATCGCGAATTCCCGAACTCCAATTGCGAGTGGAAATGTCAAACCCCGGGTCGCAATCAGCCTGCCGTTGAGTATTTCCCAAGTAACAAGATACCCGAGGCAGGCCCCAAGCAATGATATCAGGACCCCTTCGACAACGATGGAAGCAGCGATCGAAGGTGTGCCAAAGCCGATCGCTCTCAGTGTGCCGAGCTCCCTCCGCCGGGCGCCGACCGCGGCGTAGCAGCTGTTAGCGGCAGCACAGGCGGCCGCGGCCGCTAGGATCGCTCCAATGAAGTAGCTCACAAAATTGAGGAAGTGGCGTGTTGCGCTAAAGGTTTCCTCGCGAAGCCTCGCCTCCTGGTAAGCATCCAGCATGAGTGTCGGCTCATGCTGAATCCTGTCCGAAAACTGACTGAATTGCCCTGCTGACTTTAGAATAGCCACGATTTCGTTGTACGTGCTGAGCCCAATCGCCGAGAGCAGCGTATCCGCATCAGTGAACAGGACCTGGTCAAAGTACGATCCGGTGCTGGCGAATGCCCCGACTATGATCCAGGGCGCGCCCCGAATGAGCACCCGGTCGCCGATATCCAGGCCCTTATCGAGCCGCTCGCTTTCGGAACTCGCCAGGAGCTCATGCAGACCTGCGCGTGGCCAACGGCCACGCAGAACGTGAATTTCGGGATACACGTCGGGACTGGTTGTCCCGAGAACCTCAACGGATCCTCCCTTATTCGCACGTGTTTGCACGTACAGCGAAATCGTGGCGATGGCCGCGACAAGAGCGTGTCCTTGCGAGTCTTCCTTTATTCCCGGATCGCTGGCAACGGAGGCAAGCACCTCGCGCGAGACCATGCTTAGGTCGGGGATCGGAGCGCCGCGGCTCAGTAGCAGGACCCGATCCGGGCGCGTGCCTTGCGTTGCCCAGGTGTGCAGTCCTTCCCCCATCGACAGAAGTGCGACAAACACCATCACGGCGCAAGTCATGCTGACGATAGTCGTTAGCGGCGCGCCGAAGCGCGCGGGCAGGGAGCGCAAGCCCCAGACGGAAAGGACAGCAGCCTGCCGGATCGAAATCATGCATCCCTTCGCTAGTGCTCGGCCAGCAGCTCTGAGCCTTTCAGACGCGACGCCTGCCAGGCCGGTATTGCGCCGCTCACAAGCGCCAGCCCTGCAGCGACGAGGCACGCGATCGCCCCTAGGTACGGCGGAACCGATAACGCAAGGTCTTCGGCGTTGACGAGGTGGCGAGCGTGGGGCAGCAAAATTGCGGCGAGTGAAATTCCGATAAGGGCGCCGCAGATCCAAGTGACCGCAGATTGCGTGAGTACCAGGCACAGAATCTGTGGGGGCGAAAATCCAATCGCCTTCATTACGGCAAACTCACCGCGACGCTCGCGCACTGATTGCATCATCAGCATGCCCGTCGCAATGAGTAAGGACAGGAGTCCGATAGTGCTGATCGCACTCGCAAGAAAACCGATGTCACCGATAAATTGAAAAGAACCCTGTGCCACCTGCGAGTCGCTTTGTGTATGCGTTGGATTGGCTGAATTCTCCAATGTTGCGTCGATACTACGCGCGATATCAGCAGCTTCCGACGGTTGCGCAACCTTAACTCCGAAGATATTCACCTGGTCGCGCTCGATCGACCTGGAGTCGTTCAGGTATGGGTAGTTGATCAAGAAAACGTTGGAGAACTCTGGTTGCTCGGTCTGAGAGAAGAATCCGACCACGTCGAAAATCCATGTCTTCGATCCATCTGCATTCGGAACGAAGCATTGCAGCGATATGCGGTCGCCGACCTTCCAATGAAAACGCTGCTCGAGTACCGCGCCGACGAGCACCCCGGTTCGGGTCTGCTCGAACGCCTTGAGTTGTCCTATTGGAGCTTTGTATTCGCCGTAAACGGCGAAATAGCTCGCTGGATCGATGCCTAGGCCAAAGACGAGGTCCTTCGGCTCCCGATACGTACAGGGCAACTGCGATTCGAAGGCAACCTGCGCGACGCCCGGAAACTTCCCGAGGCGAGCGGTGAGCGCAACGGGAAGCGGGCTACCCGCGCTACCGACGAACAGGCGGTCGGCATGCGCGTGGGCCATCGCAAGCTGCATGCTCGCATTCAGACCTTGCAGCATGCCGAAGAGCATGAATATGAAGATCACCTGCAGTAAGACAAGAGCGAACGCCGTCCGATTGCGTGCGATGCCGGCGAGAGCGAGCGGTAGGAATTTCACTGCCGAGGCCCACGAGGTTGGCACAGAGAGGACTCCCGGAGGTACCAGCGGACTGAGCGGTCCCGGCAAATTCGCCCTATGATCATTTGTGACCTTAATATCTAAACGACTGCAATTTGTGGCGCCGAGCAGTATCGCATGCAGGCATCTGGACCATCCGCACCACCGTTTCTGCACCCTTTTCTGTCATTCACGAGCGACCGGTATCGGGACTCTATCCGTCCCGGCCCGCTGCATGGGTTTGTTGGCAGGCGCGGGAATCCAAGAATGTCTTGATCTCTGGTGTCATGTCATGGAGAGCGTGGCCTGCTTCTGAAAGGTAGATGATTTCCGCATGCGGCACGCACGTGACAAGACGCTTGCGAGCAGCCTGGGAGTCAAAAAGGGAATCCTTACCCCCAAGTACTGCGAGGATCGGCATGGTCAGAGTCTTCAGTGCGATGTCCGAGAGTCGTGGAAGAATTTGCATTCTAGCGACGAAGCCGGACTGAACAAGACTGAAGAGATTGAGAAAGTCTTTGTTCTCGGCGCGTGCATCGTCGCCAGAGAATCCCATATCGACGTTGAGCGCCTTGCGATGACCCCAAGGCCCCAATAGCATGAGCGGGACGGCTCGAAGCACGGCGCCGAAGCGAATGTGAACGAGGCCACCGGGTGCCAGCAGCGCGAGACGCTCCACGCGAGCATGCCTTCTGACGGCGTAGTCGAGCGCAAGGAGCCCACCGAATGATGCGCCCACGAATGCCGCGGATTCGAGCGATAAACGATCAAGCACGTCATCCAACCATCGCGCGTGAGCCTCAGAGGTTATCCACGGGCGGGATGGCGCGCTGTATCCAGCATCACCAATGATATCGACGGCAAGCACGTGGTGGTCTGAACTAAGCACGTCCATGGTAGGTAGCCACATGGCGGAACTGGCCATCGAGCCTGGAAGCAGCATGACAGGCGGCTTCGCTGGATCTCCAGCAGAGAGCACAAATGTTTCCCCTTGAGATGTGGAGAGGCGCTGTTCTGTGTGCGGCGTTGCCCAAGAGTCCAAAATGCCGCGATAGCATTCGAGCACGCGCCGCTCAGCTTCTTTGGACCAGAAGATCATGCTGGCGGCGTAGAGGCCGCAATCATGACCAGGCGCAGTGGCGCCCAAATGATATTCAACGAATGCATTGGGTCAGGATAACAAGGGTATGCAGTGTGGCGCGGTTTCCGGAATTACCCCGCCTTTTCCCTCGATTCTGGGGCAAAACCTCCCCGCCGGGAAACTATAATGTGCGCATGGAGCAATGGGAAATAGTGCCCAATGGAGCCTGACCGAACCGGGGCTTTCTGGCGATCATTTCAGGTATGCCAATGCCCGCTCCGGGGCCGGAAGCTGCCCGACATTCCGCTATTCAGCGCTCACTCGTGAGATGGACAAGACTTCGGGCTTCGGGTGGCTGCTTATTGAGCACACGAACGCTGCGAGCAGCGGTCGGGAATAGTCGCGTGACAATTGCCTGGGCGGGCTGGTGTACCGCAGAACTATGGAGCGCGTGATGGGAATCGAACCCCAAACTGCCTTATCCTGATATTCATTCCAATTCAATGAGTTACTGAACAGGCGTCAGTCTGCGTGTGATCCACGTGTGAATCCGCCCCACTTCCTTGATGATCGCATGAGTTAGTGTACACTATTGGTGTACACACATGCTCTCGCAGTGAGCATGAATGAGATCATCATGAAACACATCGGCATCAAGCAGGCCCGCCAGGAACTGCCGGATCTCATCGACCGCGCCGAGGCCGGAGAGGAGATCGTGATCACGCGCCTGGGCAAACCGGTGGCGAAAATCATGGCGATTCCGCGCGCGCCCAAGGCGCTACCCTCACTCGCACAGTTCAGGCAGGCCCTGGGCAAGAGTGGAACACCTGCCGCGGAACTCCTGCGCGGCGAGCGCGATGGCCGTTGAAAGCGCCTACATCGATACCAGCGTGCTGGGTGCTTACTACTGCCCGGAGCCGCTGAGTCTCGCGGCGGAGTCCGCTTTGCGAGATGTTGAAGTTCCGGTCATCAGCAATCTGAGCCTGGTGGAATTTGGCTCTCTGGTTTCGCGCAAACGTCAGCTGAAGGAACTGGATGCAGGCGGGGCATCCCAAATCCTCGGCACGTTCAACGCACATGCCTGCGGAGGCTCCTACCAACGCATAGCGATTGGCGCCGAACACTTCATCAGGGCGCAGCAGCTAGTAGAAGCGGCAACCGCGCTCCGCACATTTGATGCACTGCATTTGGCCGCTGCCTTGATTGCGGAAATCCCGATCCTTACAGCAGATGGTCAACTGGCCGCCGCGGCGAAGAAACTCAAGGCGCGCGTGATTCTCGTCGCATGCGCGCGCAGGTAAGGTGCACGGTGATGGGTTCGACGTTCGATCCCGACAAGGACGCCGCCAATATCGTCGAGCACGGCCTGTCGCTGGTTGTGGGCGAAGCTGTACTGAACGATCCGCTAGGTGGATGATTCCTCTGATCAGACGCTCATCAACGAAGCGCTCGGGCAGCACGTAGGCACGGCCGAAAAGCCGATTACAGCCGAGCAGGTGCGGAAGATCGTTCGCGACGAGCTAGCGCCCGAGCGGACATTGCCTCATTCAAGCCGTGGCACACGCTCAAACATGGGCCGAGTGTCGGTCGAAACTCGCGGACGCGGTTAGGTGCACCGATGATGACGAGGTTGCCGACTCTTTCTTCTTCGCCGCCTCGATGGCGGCGAGGTACATCTGCCGGCCGGCTTCCCTGGACATCTCGCCGACATAGCCGAGATCGCGCCGCGCCGCGCTATCATCGATTGTGAACTCGCGGCCGATCATTCGCACCAAGGAGCGCGACAGGGGCGGGTCCCCCTTCTTGAATGTCAACGCTGCGAAGATTTCCATGAACCGGCCAATGGTGAAGGCCAGCCAGTACGGCATCGACCGTAGACCGTCGATGGACACGCCCTGCGTGTTGGCAATCAGGCTGATAAACTCGCGGAATGTCTTAACTGCCTGATCGCGAATGAAGTACGCGCGACCGCCTTGCCCGTTTTCAAGGGCGCGTTGAACAGCCTCGACGAGGTTGACGACGTGGGCGGTGGCGAACGGGTAGTCGCCCCGGTCGATGAACGCGAACTGCCCGGACGAGATGGCCCGTGGAAGCTGCTTGCTAAAGCTATCGCCCGGCCCCCACAGCGCCGGTGGACGAAGCGCGACCGTTCGGAAGCCAGGCTTGTTTGCGGCGAGGACCACTTCCTCAGCCTGCGCCTTGCTGGCTAGGTAGCCCGAGAAGCTTTGCGGATAGGTACGTGCACTTTCATCGGCATTGCAGATGCGGGAACCGCGATCGTCCATGATTACACCGGCCGCACTGATGTGGACGAACGTCTTCGCGCCAGCCTGCTGCGCGGCTCGCA
>DATDIL010000063.1:0-40358 GCA_036521075.1 Steroidobacteraceae bacterium
CAAGATCGGTCGCCAGGCCGACCTGGCCGGTCAGATGCAGCAGCAGCAGCACGCCCGCGGCGGCGAACAGCAGCTGACTGATGATGGTCAGCAACACCTCGACGACCACGCTCGCGGCAACCGCTGCCACCTCGCCCCCGGCCTGACACAACATGCGAATCCCGACGATCTCCCCGCCGATGTTGGCAACGGGCAGCAGTCGATTCACGGCCTCGCGGACGGCAGCGATGACCAGCAGGCGCGTTGGTCCGAGCAGCGACGGTGCGGCACCGCCGGAGCGCAACAGGGTGCGCCAGCCGACAACATCGAGCAGCAGCGGCAGCAGGTGCAACGGGACCAGCCATAGCAGGACCCAGCCGGCCGCGCCCAGCAGCGCCAGGATGGGACCCAAGCCTTCGCGCAGCACCAGCCCGATGCCGAGCACCGTGCCGAGAATCAATGCCACCCGCACCGCCCACCTCATGACACAGCGGCATGCCGGGAGTTAAGTCTGAATTGCGCAATATCCGCGTACCCGCCGCGCTGGATCGTCGGCTCGGACAGCGCGGCGCGTACTGCCGGGCTCAGCAAAGCCCGCAGCTCATCGCGGTGGCGATAGCCGCTCATGGCGGGACTAATGGCGGTGCCGGAGAGGGTGCCCGGATGCAAGTAGATTTCCGTGACGCCCGGGGGGAGGGCGGCGAGGATCTGCAACAACCGCGCCTCATCCATGGCGCCGCTGTGCGCGACCCCGAAGATCTGGTCGTTACAGACCATGCCCGCCCGCCGCAGCCGGTACCGCATCAGGCCGAACCACGGCATCAGCACACGGGTCATGCCGATCGCAGGTTCCGCGGGAACTCGCACGGCACGGAGTCCAAAGTCACGACCGATGCGCAGTGCGAGCGACAACACGGTGGGGTGCAGGTGAAAATGCTTGTGCGCATCCAGGTGATCCAGGGGCAGGCCCAGGCGCGCAAAGGCCGCAAACTGGGCGCGAATCTCCGCAGCCAGCTGCGCCCGTACGCGCGGGCGGGCGAAGAAACGCCACCCCGCGCTCACCATGTTGTCGTGGAAGCGCCCCTCGCGATCGACCAGATCGGGAATCTGCGCGGGTGCGAGCACCGCTGCGCCATCACAAAGCGTCAGGTGCAACCCGACCCGCAGGTCCGGAAGCGCGCGCGCGCGCTGCGCGGCATCCTGCGTGGCCGCGGCGCCGACCATCAGGCTGGTGGCCGTGAGCACGCCCGCCCGATGGGCACTCTCCACCGCCTCGTTGACGGCCGGATGCAACCCAAAATCATCGGCCGTGATGATGCACAGCCGCCCCGGCGTGTCGGGCACTACTCGTTCTCGAGCGGGGTAGCCAGGGGTGCGACCGAGCCATCCTGTGCAAGGTGAAAGCTGGTCTGGCCCCAGTGCACGCGTTGCCCCAGGAATGCCCAGCACCACAGCCCGAGCAGCGAGCAGTCATGCAATGGCACGGCCCACAGTCGGGTCCAGCTCGAACGGTCCCCGGAGGCGCTCCAGTAAAAGTGCGTCGCCAGGCGCAGCAGCACCGTCGCCGCCAGCGCCAGCAGGGCCAGATGCGCGCCGCGTGCCAAAGCCGCGCCGATCAATGCCACGGGCAGGGCGAAGCTCACAAATGCCAGGCTGTAACCCCACGGGCGTACGGCCTTGATGGTGCGCAGCCAGCGCAGTTCGTGGCCGAACAGATCCTGCACACTGCGCTCCTCCACGACCGTCTCCACCACGACCTCGGACAGTACGGTGCGCAGGCCAAGCTCGCGGGTGAGTTCCCCGAGACGGTAATCGTCGGCCAATTGGTCGGCGATCGCGGGCAGTCCGCCGATGGCCTCCAGCACCTGGCGGCGCAAGGCAATGGTGGCCCCAAAGGCAAAGGCTCGCGAACCAAACAGGGCGGCCACGAACACCGAAGGTACGAACCAGCCGTTGATGAATTGCGCGCCCAACTGTGACCACATGTCCGGCAGCGGGCGGCCCACGTAGGGGCAGGTCACGATCCCGACGCTTTCATCCAGCAAGGGCGCCACGACCTGCTGCACATACCCGGGTTCAACCCGGATGTCGCTGTCGACGATGATCAGATAATCATGCTTGGCGACGGCCACGATATTGATGAGGTTGCTGACCTTGCCATTGCTGCCATGGTAGGTGCCGTCCAGCACCAAGGTAAGGTCCAGTGTCGGAAATTCGTGCTGCAGCCGTCGCACCACTGCAACGGCCGGATCCGCCGGATCACGCACGCCGAACACGATCTGCAGCCGTGGCCAGGCCTGATTGCAGAAGCTGTGCAGGCACTCGTACAGGCGCGGCTCGGCGCCACACAGGGGCTTCAGGATGGTCACGCCGGGCAATGCGACAGAACCGGGCCAGTGGGTCCGACGACGTGGGCGCAGCAGCGCACCGAGGAGGGCAAACAGCGTGTAGAGGCCCGCCAGCACGCTCAGCGCAATGCCCCCCCAGCCCAGGACGCCGAGGTCCGGGCTTAAGGCTGGCGTGGCTGTTTCCAGGGCGGTTATCATGCTCGGGCTTGGAGGTGCCTGTTGATGGACGATGGTCGAGTGGACAGTGGAGATACGCTTATACTTGTCGATGAAGCGGACCGCGAAGTCGGACACATGAGCAAGGCGCAATGCCATGATGGCCGAGGCATCTTACACCGGGCTTTCTCCCTACTCATTTTCAACCCAAAGGGCGAACTTCTCTTGCAGCAGCGTTCGGCTGCCAAGCGCCTGTGGCCATTGTATTGGTCCAATAGTTGTTGCAGTCACCCGCGTCGTGCGGAAAGCATGGAGACGGCCATCCAGCGGCGGCTGCACGAGGAGCTGGGCGTGCGCTGCCCGCTGGAGTTCCTCTTCAAATTCCAGTACCAGGCCCAGTGGGACGCCAATGGGGCTGAAAACGAACTTTGCTCCGTGTATATAGGTCAAACCCAAGGCCCGATCCAGCCCGACCCGGATGAGATTGCGGGGCTGCGCTGGCTCAGTCCAGCACAATTGCACGCCGAAATGGCGCAGCGCCGTCCAAGCTTTACGCCCTGGTTCATTATGGAATGGGAGCGGGTCTGGAACGATCACCGCCCCGCCGTGCTCGCAACTTGTTCATAATGGGGCCCGTAAAGAGTTAGGAGTCCGCATGGGCATACCGTTGATTCAGCAGCTGAAGGTCGCGACGTACATTGCGGGGCGGAAGCTGCGCCGTGACCGTCATTATCCCCTGGTGCTGATGCTGGAGCCGTTGTTTCAGTGCAACTTGGCCTGCGCCGGCTGCGGCAAGATCGACTATCCCAAGGAGATTCTGCAAAAACGGGTCAGCCTCGAGGATGCCCTGAAGGCGGTCGATGAATGTGGCGCTCCGATGGTATCAATTCCGGGCGGGGAGCCGCTCATCCACAAGGAGATGCCGCAGATCGTCGCCGGTATCGTTGCGCGCAAGAAGTTCGTCTACCTGTGCACCAATGCGATCCTGCTCTCCAAGCATATCGATGAGTACCAACCTTCGAAGTATCTGACCTTCTCCATTCACCTGGATGGCAACAAGGAACGGCACGACGAATCGGTGTGCCTGGAGGGGGTGTACGAGAAGGCCGTGGCGGCGATCCGGCTGGCGCGCTCCAAGGGCTTTCGGGTCACAATCAATTGCACCTTGTTCAGTGGGGAGAATCCGGATGAAGTCGCGGAGTTCTTCGATACTTCGATGAAGCTCGGTATCGAGGGTATCACCGTGTCCCCGGGCTTCAGCTATGAGCATGCGCCGCGCCAGGACGTTTTCCTGGGCCGCAGTGCCAGCAAGCGCCTGTTCCGCGAAGTGTTCAAGCGCCAGAAGCAAGGCGATCGCAAGCGCACCTGGACCTTCAATCATTCCTCACTGTTTCTGGACTTCCTGGCCGGTAACCAGTCCTACGCCTGCACGCCGTGGAGCAACCCGACCTACAACGTCTTCGGTTGGCAGCGCCCCTGCTACCTGCTCTCGGACGAGGGCTATGCGAGCTCGTACAAGTCCCTGATCGAGGACACCGAGTGGGGCAAGTACGGCATCGGCAACAACCCCAAGTGCAACAACTGCATGGCGCACTGCGGCTTTGAGGGCACGGCGGTCAATGACGCCTTCCGTCATCCCCTCAAGGCGTTGTTGACGTCGTGGCGGGGCCCGAAGGTGTTTGGGCCGATGGCCCCGGATCTGGCGTTGAATATCGACACTGGCGCTGCACCCGCCGCCAGCGAAATCATGATTCCGGTGGATGCCATCAAGCGGCCCGATCGCAAGGTCGAGGGTGATTTGCTTTGACGACGCAGCTGCGCGGCGAACTTGCCGCCTTTGGCCAGCAGCTGACGCAGTGGCAGACGCGCATGGAGCAGGCGCTCGCGAGCCGGCTTCCGGGCCGTGATGAGGTTCCGGCGCGGCTGCACGAAGCCATGCGCTACAGCGTTCTGGGCGGCGGCAAACGCATCCGCCCGGCGCTGGTGTTCGCGACCGGACGGACCTTAGGGCTTGATGATGATCAGGTCGAGGCGGCGGCCTGCGCCATCGAACTGGTGCACGTGTACTCGCTCGTGCATGACGATCTGCCGGCGATGGACGATGATGATCTGCGCCGTGGGCGTCCGACCTGCCATAAAGCCTATGACGAGGCCACTGCGGTGCTGGTCGGGGATGCCCTGCAGCCGCTGGCATTCCAGCTGCTGGCGCGCGATCCGAAACTGCCGCCCGATCCGGCGATTCGGCTGAAGCTCATCGAGCTGCTGGCCGAAGCCAGCGGCACGTTCGGCATGGCCGGCGGCCAGGCCATCGATCTGGGCGTGCAGGGTCAGGCGATTGGTATCGCCGAAGTCGAGCAGATGCATGCGCGCAAGACCGGTGCCCTGATCAAGGTCAGTGTGATGATGGCGGCGGCATGCGTGCCGACACTGAGCGCCGCGCTGTCGGAGAACCTGAACCGCTTCGCGACGGCGATCGGCCTGGCCTTCCAGATCCAGGATGACCTGCTCGACGTGCTGGGCGATGCGTCGACGCTGGGCAAGGCCACCGGCGCAGACAGTGCCCGCGCCAAGCCGACCTTTCCGGCCGTGATCGGCGTCGCGGCCTCGCAGCAACGCATGCACAAACTGCACGCCGAGGCGCTGGCCGCCCTGACACCATTCGAAACTGCCGCTGACCCGCTGCGTCTGCTGGCGCAGTGGTTGCTGACGCGCCAGTCCTGATGAAATTCGGAGTCATGGACCACGTCGATGACAGCGGCTTGAGCCCGCAGGCGCACTTTGAGGCGCGCCTGCGCTTCACGGAAACTCTCGATCAGCTGGGCTTTTATTCCTACCACGTCGCTGAACACCACGGCACGCCGCTGGGCTTTGCCCCGTCGCCCAACGTCTACCTGTCCGCGGTGGCGCAACGCACCCGCACCCTGCGCTTCGGGCCCATGGTCTATGTGGCTGCCCTGTATCATCCGATGCGCCTGGCCGAGGAAATCTGCATGCTCGATCAGTTGAGCGGCGGGCGACTGCAGATGGGCATGGGACGCGGCGCGGTCACCCTGGAGCAGGAGCTGTACGGCATCGATCCGGCGACGACCAACAAGCGCTACGAGGAAGCGCGGGACATCGTGCTTGCGGCGCTCACCGGGGCAGCCGTGAATTTTGTCGGTGAGCACTTCCAGGTGCGCGACTTCCCGATGGTGCTGCGCTGTGTGCAGCAGCCGCGTCCGCCGATCTGGTATGGGCTGGGAAATCCGGACGCGGCGCTCTGGGCGGCATCGGTTGCCGCCAATGTGATTTCCCTGCGGCCCGCGCTCGCGGCGCGCGCCGGGTTGCAGCGCTATCGCCAGGAGTGGGCAGCCCTGGGTCGCGCAGAGCAGGATCTGCCCTTCATGGGCCTGTGCCGCCACGTCGTGGTCGCCGAGACCGATAGCGATGCGCGCAACGCCGCGCGCGCGGCCTATCCGCGCTGGCGCGCGTCGCTGGCGGCGCTGTGGGAGCGGCGCGGCACTGCGTTCCCGTTCCCCGTACCGGCGCAGTGGGATGAGATGGAAACCAACGGCATGGCGATCGCCGGGGCGCCGCAGCGGGTCATGGAATTCGTGCGTGCGCAGAACGAGGCGGTGGGCGGCAACTTTTTTCTGTGCCAGATGATGTTCGGCGACATGCCGCTGGAATTTGCGCAGCATTCGGCGCGCCTGTTCGCCTTCGAGGTTGCCCCGCAGCTGAAGGCCTGAGCCGCCCGTGGCGCTCAGCCGCGCAACACGACCTCTTCGGGCGCGTGCACCAGGTAGCCCTGCACATACTGCACGCCCAGCTGCCACAGCACGGCCATGGTGTTGGCATCCTCGACGCGCTCGGCGATGGTCTCGATGTTGCGCGCCTTGGCCTGTTCGACCAGCAGCCGCACGCGCTGTTGCAGTTCCTGGTTGCTGGTGAGTCCCTGCACCAGGGCGCCGTCGATCTTCACGTAATCGAGAGTCGTCGACTCCATCAAACCCTGCGGATCGCGACCCGAACCGAAGCGCTCGATCGCGAAGCGGAATCCGCGCGTGCGCAGCTCCGCACTGAGCTTTTGCACCCGCTCGACGTGCGTGGCCACGACCTCCTCGTGCGCCTGGAAACACAGCCGGTGCGGATCCGCGCGGGTGGCGCGAACCTGATTATCCACCCACCCCAGGAACGAACCGTCCTTCAGCGTGTCATGCGAGAGACGCACAAACAGGCAGCCGGGCTTGCGCTGTGCGGCGAACGACAGGGATGCCCCGACCACCCACCGATCGATGTTCTTCAGCAGGTCATTGCGCTCGGCGGCTGGCATGAACTCGGCCGGCAGTACTTCCTTGCCGCTCGTGTCCAGCATGCGCAGCAGCACGTCAAACATGGTGTGATCCCCGCCCTGCAGGCTGGCGATGGGCTGTTGCACCAGCCGGAAGCGGTTCTCCATCAAGGCGGCCTTGATGTGCTTGACCCACACCTGGTCATACGCCTTTACACGGCTGTCGTTGTCGGCTTTGTCGGACTGGGCGACCTGGTTGCCACCGCGTGAGGCGGCCTTGGCGCATGCCAGCAGCGCATCGGCAATGGCGGAATCGGCCTCAGCCTGCGCTGTTTGTGCGTTCGGGTCCGCCGCGACGGTCGGCGCGACACTCAGGCCCACCGAACAGGTGACGGACAGGGTTTTCTCCCCCACCGTGACCCGATGGCGTGCCACGCGTTCCACCAGCTGTGCGCCCCAGGCTTCGACGTCGTGATCATTGCCGCGCTCCAGCATCACCATTACGCTCGTGCCGCCCAGGCGGCCGATGATTTCAGTGGGATGCAGGCCCTCGCGCAGCAGCGTGCCGAAAGCCGACAGTACATCCTCGCTGGCGAACAGGCCCACGTCGCGCTCGACCGTTGCGAACTTGTCGGGTTTGACCACGGCGAAATAGCGCACGCCACCGCTCAGGGGCGTCGCGAGGCGTTCCTTCACGGCCATGAGCAGCGGCATGCGGTACAGCAGGCCGGTGGTGGGATCGCGGCGCACCGCATCGGCAAGATCCTCAACCAGCTTGTTTGATTCGCCCTTGCGCGAGGCGATGATCAACTGGACGCATGGCTCACCCTCATGTTCGCCAAGCGCCAGCACCAGATCGAACTGACGGTGCGTGCCGTCGGCGAAGCGGATGGCGGCGCTGATGGGGTGATTGCTCCAACGGCCCTGCAGGCAGGCCGCCAGCGCGCCCTTCAATGCGGCATGGGTGGTCTGCTCGAACATATCCATGACGGGCTGGCCGGCGACTGCGAGCAGCTCGTAGCCGAACAACTCCAGCCACGAGGCGTTGGCATCAACCAGGATACCTTCCTGTACCTGGGCAATGGCATCGTTCGAATGCTGCAGCACCGAGGCCAGCTGGCGACGCGCGTCCCGGGCCGTACGCAGCGTGCCCTCCAGAGCGCGCTCCATTCGATGTACGCGCAGCTCGCGCGACATCACCGCCTGCAGGCGCTCAGGGCTGCCCGCGCACACCACATCGCGCGCGCCCTTGGCCATCGCATCGGCGATGCGCGCCTCGCTCACCGAGTCGTCCACCACGAGCAGGGGCACGGAGGCGGCGAGCTGATCGCGCACCGCGACCGCGGCGATCAGGTCCTCACTGCTGGGCTCGAAGTGCAGGATCAGTTCAGGGTTCAGCTGAGTGATGGCATCGCCCAGGTCCCGCAGCGAGGGAATCCAGGTACAGTGCGCGGCATGCCCGGCACGGCGCAGCACTGCGTTGATCACCTCGACGGGATCACGCGTGGCGGACAGGACGATCAAGGGCAGTGCATTCTGCTCGGACAAGTCTTAGACCCCCTAATCAGCGCGAAGGCGGCGCCAGCGTGTTGCGCGACGGAGTCTAGCACCGGGCATGCGGGCAGCCGCGTTACCGCCGTGCGCGTGCGACGGGTCTCACATTTTCCAAGAGGGAAACTGCGCACCGAGTGCAATTTTTGCCGGCCCCCCCGGCACCTCACGCACCAGCCGTGGCACCAGGTACCCCGACAGCGTCGCGGCGAGTTCACCGAGCAGGCGCTGCGCGATCTGTTCGGGCACTTCAAAGTGGGCCACGCCGCGCACCCGATCGAGCAGGTGCAGGTAGTAAGGCAGCACGCCCGCCGCGAACAGCCGCTGCGACAGAATCGACAGGGCTTCGACCGAATCGTTGACTCCACGCAGCAGCACCGCCTGGTTCAGCAGCGTGGCACCCGTGGCACGCAGCCGCGCGCAGGCCGCGCGCACGCTGTCATCGATTTCATTGCCATGGTTGCTGTGCAGGACCACGGCCACCGGCCATGGCAGCTGATGCAGCCAGTCGACCAGTCCGGCATCCACGCGCGACGGCAGCACCACCGGCAGGCGGGTGTGCAGCCGCACCCGGCGAATATGGGGGATCTGCGCCAGCCGGACGGTTAGGGTCTGCAGCCGCGCATTGCTGAGGCTCAAGGGGTCACCGCCGCTGAGAATCACCTCTTCGATGCGGGTGTCGCGCGCGATCGCGTCCAGCGCCTGGCTCACCGCGCCGCTGCCGAGCTGTTCGGCATAGGGGAATTCGCGACGAAAGCAGTAACGGCAGTTGACGGCGCACGCGCCACTGGCGATCAGCAACGCCCGGCCGCGGTACTTCTGCAGCAGTCCCGGTGCCGTGAAGGCCGCGCGCTCGGCCAGCGGGTCGGACCCGAAATCGGGCTGCTCGAGCAGTTCGGCCGCCACGGGCATGACCTGCCGCAGCAGGGGGTCGGTGGGGTCACCGCGCCGCATCCGGCTCACAAAACTCAAGGGGACCCGCAGCGCAAACAGCTCGCTGGCCCGGCCGGCGGCGGCAAACAGCCCCGGATCCAGGTCCAGGGCCCGCGCCAGGGCCGCAGGATCGGTTATGGCACCCGCCAGCTCGTGCTGCCAGGTGGACGGGGGGGCCGGCTGGCGGCCCAGAGTGGTTGCCGGTATCATTCGCGACCCATTTTGGGGCCGGCACTGCGAGAAAGAAATGGCCAGCTACAACACCAGCGAATTTAAGTCCGGCATGAAAATACTGCTGGACGGCGAACCGTTCTCGATCGTCGAGAACGAGATGGTCAAGCCCGGCAAGGGTCAGGCCTTCAATCGCGTCAAGGTGCGCAATTTGAAGAGTGGGCGCACGATCGAGCGCACCTTCAAGTCCGGTGATTCCGTCGATGCGGCCGACGTGGTCGACATGGACATGCAGTACCTGTATCAGGACGGCGATTTCTGGATTTTCATGGTGCCGGAGAATTTCGAGCAGTACACGGCCGGCAGGGCCGCGGTTGGCGACAACGCGATCTGGCTCAAGGACGGGACGGTGTGCATCGTGACCTTGTGGAACAACGAGCCGCTGCAGGTCACGCCACCGTCGCATATCGAACTGAAGATCGTCGCAACCGATCCGGGCCTGCGCGGCGATACCGCCACGGGTGGTCAGAAGCCCGCGAAGCTTGAAACCGGCGCCGTCGTGCGCGTGCCGCTGTTCATCAACGAGGGTGAAATCATCCGCGTCGATACCCGTACCGGCGAGTACATCTCGCGCGCCAAGCAATAGCCGGTTATGCCGTTTGCGTAGGAAACGGCAGCACTTCCTCAATGTGGGCGGCTCCGGCCGCCAGCATCAACATCCGATCGAATCCCACCGCAACCCCGGCGCAGTCGGGCAGGCCTGCGGCCAGCGCCGCCAGCAGGCGCTCGTCCATCCGATGGATCGGCAGTGCCCGTTGCCCGCGCTCGTGCAGGTCCTGGGCAAAGCGGGCGCGTTGTTCATCCGCGGCCGCCAGTTCGTGAAAGCCATTGGCGAGCTCCAATCCGGCCAAGTAGAGCTCGAAGCGCTGGGCCGTGTGCGAATCAGCCGGATCCAGGCGTGCCAGGGCGGCCTGTGAGGCTGGATAGCCGTAGACGAATGTCAGGCAGGCATGTCCGAGCCTGGGGCCGATCAGCGCCCCCATGATGAGGTCCAGCAGTTCATCGCGCGCCCCTGCGGCCCGATACCCCAGGTGGGCGATGACCTGCAGCAGCTGCGGGATCGTGGCATCCAGGGGATCCAGCCCGGTGTGACGCTGAAAGACCTCGCGGTATGACACCCGCTGTGCGGTGACTGCCAGCGCTGCATGCCCGGTACACAGTTCGCGCACCAGGGCTTCGACCTCCTCCATCAGCGCGCCCAGGTCAAAGCCAACCCGATACCACTCCACCAGCGTGAATTCAGTGTTGTGCACCCGGCTTTGCTCGAAGCCCCGGGCCACGTGGCAGATCTGATAGATATCGCCCATGCCGGCGGCCAGCAAGCGCTTCATCGCGTACTCGGGAGAGGTGTGCAGGAACATTCTCGGCGGCGTCACGCCCGGCACGCGCACGCCACCGGTGAGATCGACAGACACCGAATGGATGTGGGTGTCCGTAACGGCCGCATTCACCAGCGCCGGCGTATCCACTTCCATGACATGGCGCGCCGCAAAGAACGCGCGGGTGCGCGCCAGCAACGTGGCGCGCAGCGCCAGTCGTTCGCGCGTGGCCGTCGGACGCCAGTCCTGCGGCGGAGCGCTCATCGTGGCTGCTGCAGCTGGCCCAGCGCCTGGCCGACTCGGATCGGCATCCCGGCAGCGAGGCCCGCCAGCCATTGCACACGATCTTTCGGGAACAGCACGATGACCGTCGAACCCATGTTGAACCAGCCCATCTGTTCGCCGCGCGCCCGTTGCGCGCCCGGACCGCAGAGGGGCGGCAGGTCGCGCGCCTCGCGTCGCGTCGGCGGGGTGATCTGACCGTGCCACACCGTGCTGATGCTGCCGACGAACAACGCCCCGACCAGCACCATCGCGAACGGTGGGCTGTCATCCCAGATACACACCACCCGCTCATTGCGCGCGAACAAGCCATCCACGCCCGCCGCGGTCACGGCATTCACGCTGAAGAGTTGCCCGGGAACATGCCGTGTGGTGCGCAGCCGCCCGCCCCGTGGCATGTGGATACGGTGGTAGTTGTAGGGCGCAAGGTACAGGGTCGCAAAGGCGCCGCCGGCGAACTCGGCCGTTTCAGCCGGCCCGCCGCCAAGCAGTGCGGCCAGGGTGTAGTGGCGACCCTTTGCCTGCAGGATCGATTGTCCATCCAGGTAGCCGATCTGGCTGATCGTGCCATCCACCGGTGAGGCGACGCTGTGCGGGTCCGGCGGCATCGCGCGTACGCCCGGGGCCAGTTCGCGGGTGAAGAAGGAGTTGAAACTATCGTAGGCGAGCGGATCAGGCTGCCGCGCCTCCGACATGACGGGCCTGAAGGCGCGGACGAAGGCGCCGATCAGCGCGTTCTTGAAGCCTCTTAAGCGAACGCGCGCGAGTGCATGGATCAGTCGTGAGAGGGTGTGCTGGGGCAGCAGGCGCTGCAGCAGTATGAAGCCGCGCGCCGCGGGACCACCGGGAATCATGGCTAAAGATCACCGACGGCGCGGTGCAGGTCGGCCGCCAGCGACTTCGCGTCATAGGGCGGCGTGAACACGGCCACGTTGCGGCCGCGCGAGTCCATGAGGAAGATGGTCGATGAGTGGTCCAGGCTGTAGTCCCCGCCGGGCAGATCCACCCGCACGAAGGCCACCCCGAAGCGGTGCGCCATGGTCTGCACCATCGCGGGGGTGCCGGTCAGGCCGATGAAATCCGGGTCGAAGGCACGCACATACTGCGCCAGCTGCGCAGGCGTGTCGCGTGCCGGGTCAACCGTGATGAACAGGACGCGCAGCCCCGGCACGACGCCGGTCTTCACCACCTGTGCCAGTTGCAGCAGCGTCACCGGGCACACATCCGGACAGTGGGTATAGCCAAAGTACACCAGCGTCGGCGCGCCCTTCAGACGCGCCGCGGTGAATGCCGAGTTGTTCTGGTCGATCAGGGAGAATTCCCCGATGTTGCGCGGCTGCGGCAACCAGGTACCACTTGTCAGCTGCGGCGCGGAGTGGTCAAGTCGGTGCGCCAGCCAAAAGCCCGTGGCGGCGGCAATGAGCACCACCAGGATCATCAGGACACGGGTCAATCGCAGATTCATGATCAAAGTATCCCACAAGCAACGGCCGGTCACGGTTCGCCAGCTGATCGAGCGCGGTGCCCGCCATCTGCAGCGGGCCCGAGTGTACTTTGGCCACGGCACCGATAACGCCTGGGATGAATCCGCCGCGCTGGTCTGGCACGCCCTGAAGCTGCCGACGCCGAGCGCTCGCATTTATGCCCGCACCGCCACCCTGCCCCAGCAAGGCGCCGCACGCGAGCTGATCAGGCGCCGCATCCAGGAGCGCACGCCGGCCGTGTACCTCACGGGTACGATCCGGTTTGCGGGTCTGAAGTTCAAAACCGATGGCCGGGCCCTGATTCCGCGCTCACCGATCGCCGAGCTGATCGAGCGCGGCTACGCGCCATGGATCGATGCACGTCGGGTCCGCCGCGTGCTGGATGTCGGCACGGGCAGTGGCTGCATCGCGATCGCCACCGCGAAAATGCTCCCCAAGGCGCGGGTGGACGCACTGGACTGCTCGGCGCAGGCCCTGGGGCTGGCGGCCGAAAATGTGCGCCATCACCGGCTCGGCCGACGGGTGCGCCTGCTGGAATCGGATTACTTCGGCGCCCTGAACGATGAGCGCTACGATATCATTGTCAGCAACCCGCCCTATGTCGGGGCGCGCGAGCTGCGTTCGTTGCCACCGGAGTATCGCCACGAGCCGCGCGTGGCCCTGGCCTCAGGCAAGGACGGCATGGACGCGGTACGGGTGATCCTGAAGGACGCCGGGCGGCATCTGAATCCCGGAGGCATTCTCATCGTGGAAGTGGGCAACACGCAAGCCGCGGTCCGACGCGCGTTCTCCCGGCTGCCATTCACCTGGCTGACCTTTGTACGCGGCGGCGGCGGCGTATTCGTGCTCACGGCCGAACAGCTCGGATCGTAAGGCCCAGGATCGGAAGGACCAAGTAGGATCATGTCCGGAAATACCTTTGGCAGACTCTTCACCGTCACCAGCTTTGGCGAAAGCCACGGCCCGGCGCTCGGCTGCATTGTCGATGGCTGCCCGCCCGGGCTTCAGATCAATGAGGCCGATCTGCAGGGTGATATCGAGCGGCGGCGCACCGGCACTTCAAAGTTCGTCAGCCAGCGGCGCGAACCGGATGCGGTGCGCATCCTCTCCGGCGTATTTGAAGGCCGCACCACCGGCACGCCGATCGGTCTGCTCATCGAGAACACTGACGCACGCTCGCGTGACTACGAGAAGATCAAGGATCGCTTCCGTCCGGGCCATGCCGACTACACCTATCAGCAGAAATACGGCTTTCGCGACTACCGCGGCGGGGGCCGTTCCTCGGCCCGTGAGACCGTGATGCGCGTGGCAGCCGGCGCCATCGCCCGCAAATACCTGGGGCAGCGTCTCGGGGCGCGCATCTATGGCTACGTGTCGCAGGTCGGTACGCTCACTCTTGAGCCGGTGAATCCACCGTTCGCGTACGAGAATCCGTTCTTCTGTCCGGATCCAGCCCGGATCGCGGAGCTGGAGGCGCTGCTGTGGGACTTGCGTGGCGCCGGGGACTCGATCGGCGCGAAACTCACCGTCATCGCCAGCGGCATGCCCCCGGGACTGGGTGAGCCGGTGTTTGAGCGCCTGGATGCGGATATCGCCAGCGCCATGATGGGGATCAATGCGGTGAAGGCGGTGGAGATCGGTGATGGCACGCGTGCGGCCGCCCAGAAGGGCAGCGAGCACCGCGATGAACTGACTCCGGCGGGGTTTCTAAGCAATCATGCGGGCGGGGTGCTGGGCGGTATTTCCTCGGGCCAGGACATCGTCGCGCACTTGACCGTGAAGCCGACTTCGAGCATCCAGGTCCCGGGCCGCACCATCAATCTTGCCGGTGACCCGGTCGAGATCACCACCACCGGTCGCCATGATCCATGCGTGGGGCTGCGCGCCGTGCCGATCGCCGAGGCCATGCTCGCCATCGTGCTCATGGACCATTACCTGCGACATCGCGGGCAGAATATGGATGTACGGTCGGCAACGCCGATCATCTAATTATGAAACAGGGGCGGACATGAGTGGCAGGGCAGGGGGCGAGGGCTTCAATGTGGCGGTGGTAGGCGCCACGGGCCTGGTCGGTGAGACCATGGTCGAAGTGCTCGAGGAGCGCAAGTTCCCCATCAGGCAGCTGTTCGCGCTGGCCAGCGAGCGCTCGTTGGGCAAGTCGGTGACATTTCGCGAGAAGCGCCACGCAGTCGGCAACCTGGCCGAATTCGATTTCAGCCAGGTCGATATCGCGCTGTTCTCACCGGGTGGCGAAGTTTCGCGCGAGTACGCACCCAAGGCTGCGGCAGCCGGGTGCGTGGTCATCGACAACACTGCGGAATTTCGCTATCTGGATGACGTGCCGCTGGTGGTGCCGGAGGTGAATCCGGATGCGATCGGGCAATACACCAATCGTGGGATCATCGCCAACCCCAACTGCTCGACCATCCAGATGCTGGTGGTGCTCAAGCCGCTGCATGATGTCGCGGTCATCGAGCATATCAATGTGGCAACCTACCAGTCCGTGTCCGGCGCGGGGCGCGAAGCCATCGCGGAATTGGCCACGCAGGCGGCTGCACTGCTCAGCGGCCAGGGTCCGGTCAAGGCAGGGGTCATCCCGGCGCAGATCGCGTTCAACGTCGTCCCGCAGATTGACCGATTCGAGGACAACGGGTACACCCGCGAAGAGATGAAGATGGTATGGGAAACGCGCAAGATCCTCGGCAGTCCGCAGATCCAGGTGAATCCGACGTGCGTGCGGGTGCCGGTATTCTTCGGGCATTCGGAGGCCGTACACCTGACCACGAAATTGAAGCTGAGCGCTGTTGCGGCGCGGGAAATACTGCACAAGGCGCCCGGCGTGACCGTCATGGACGAGCGGCGACCCGGGGGATACCCCACGGCAGCGGTCGAGGCAGCGAAACGCGACACAGTTTATGTCGGGCGCATCAGGGATGATATGTCGTCAGAGCGTGGGCTTGACCTATGGATCGTCGCGGACAATGTGCGTAAGGGAGCGGCCACGAACAGTGTCCAGATCGCCGAGATTTTGGTGCGCGACTATTTATAAGTTATATTGCTGTCCGTAGTGTGGATTTGCGCAATCCTGTCCATGCTTTTGTTTTTCAGGACATTTTTCTCGGCCGCTTTGGCGCGGAGTATCGTGAATGACTGCCAAATCCCTTAAGTGGACGCTGGCGGCGTTGATCGTTGGCTCGCCAGCCGCGATGGCGCTTGGCCTGGGTGACATCCATCTGCATTCGTCACTTAATGCGCCACTTGACGCTGATATCGACCTCATCGGCGCGACGCCCGATGACCTGGTGAGCCTCAAGGCTCAGGTGGCCTCGCGCGACACATTCCAAAAGAACGGCCTCGACTGGCCGGCCTTCCTGTCGAGCGTGACCCTGAAGCCCGAGCACACCAGCGACGGGCGCGACATCATCAAAGTGCACTCCGGAGTGGCAATTACCGAGCCCTTCGTGACTTTGCTGGTGGAAATCAGCTGGTCGCGCGGCCAGGTTTCCCATGAATACACCGTGTTGCTGGACCCGCCCGTGTACACGCCGGACCAGGGACAGGCCGCCGCCCCCGTGGCGGTCCCCGCGGTCGGCGCCAGCAACCGTGGCGGCACGATCCAGCGTGAACCGGCTGCTGCGCAGCCGAGCGCGCCGGCCAGCCCGCAGCCGGCACCGCCCCCGGCCGCAAGTGCGGCGCCCGCGAGTTCCGCGCAGACCTATCGCGTGCAGCGCGGCGATTCTTTGTCACGCATCGCCGCCCACGAGGCCGCGACGACATCCCCGTCCGACGTACGCCGGTGGATGGTGGCGACGTACGAGGGCAATCCTGATTCCTTTGACAAGAACATGAATATCCTGCGGGCCGGTGCCGTGCTGCGCCTGCCGGATGCGGCTGCGCTGGGTGCAGTCAGCACCAGCGATGCCCTGGCCGAAGTGCGCCGCCAGTACGCGGCCTGGCATTCCGCCGCCGCGCCTGCCGCCAACGCCGCCACGCCGGGCGCGAACAGTGATGCGGGCCGTCTGCACCTGGTAACCCCCGGCACCGCGGCCGGAACTGCGGCGACGGCCGGTGCGGCCGGTGCGGGCAGTGGTGCTGATACGCGCGCCCTGCAAGGCAAGATCCAGCAACTGCAGGCGCAGCTTGATGAGTCGCAGCGCCTGCTGTCCGTACGCAATGCGGATCTGGCGAAGCTGCAGGCACAACTGCTGGCCGCACAGGCTGAAGCCAAGTCGGCCGCAGCAGCGGTGCCGCCGCCTCCCGCCCCCGCTGCGGCTGCGCCGGCTCCTTCCAGCGCGGCGGAACAAAGCTCCGCCGCGACCGAGGCGCCGACCTCCGCACCGCTTGCCGCGGACAACGGCGCGCCGGCTTCGGCGCCGCCCGTCAGGCACCGCGCGCATGTCGTTCCAGTTGCGGTTCAGCAAAGCAGCGGCATCATGGACGTGCTGCGCAAGTACTGGTGGGTGTTGGCCGCGCTGATCGTTGCGGGCGCGGCCCTGTTCGGCCTGCGTGCGTGGCGCGAGCGTCGGCAGTCCAGCTTTGATGATTCGCTGGGGCATTTGAATTCCAGCGCCGATTCCACCCTCCCGGGCCAGCGCGAATCGGCCTTCGATACGCAGCCGGTGGTGCCGCTGCGCGCCGAGTCCATGCTGGTCGAAGAGTCGGGCAGTCACATCAGGCCGCGACTTGACGGCGCTGCGAGCACCCGCGCACCGCATATCGCCGCCGACCAGACGATCAGCGCGGAAACCGCGGTCAACCTGGATCAGGGCGACCCGCTGGCCGAAGCTGACTTCCACATGGCCTATGGTTTGTACGATCAGGCCGCAGATCTGGTGCGTATCGCCATTGCGCGGGACCCCTCGCGGCGTGATCTGAAGCTCAAATTGCTCGAGGTCTTCTTCGTGTGGGGCAACAAGGAGCAGTTCCTGCACAGCGCCCATGAGCTGGCCAGCACGCGCGCCGAAGCGGCTCCGGGCGAGTGGGAAAAGATCCTCATCATGGGCAAGCAGCTCGCTCCCGAGGATCCCCTGTTCGCAGCGGGCGCCGCCGTGAGCGGTGCGGCCGCGGCCGGCGTGGATCTGGACCTGGAAGGCGGGCAGAGCAGCGGCGTCGATTTTGACGTCCTCGGCTCGCCGTCGGCCGTGAACCGCGCGGCGGATGACATCGATCTGGATATCGGCACCGCCATCGGTGAGCGCGATGCGACCGCTCAGTCCGCCGCGGCCATGGCGACCGACAAGAACCTGGCGCTGCACGCGGACACCGTGGTCAGCGGCGATGGTACCGGCTCGACCCAGGAAATGACCGCGGGGCGCCTGGCGGCGGCGCGCTTCGGCGGCTTGAACGATGGGGTCACTCAGGAGTCGCCCACCATCGAGCAGCCACTGGCCGGCGCCAATGGCGTCACGACGGTACGCCAGAAAGTCGAGAAGGTGCTGCAACAGAACGCGCGCGTGGATCAGACCGCAGAGCTGGCCATCGATGATCTGGGTCTGGATCTGAATTCGCTGGACACGGTGGATCAGCCGGCGTTGGGCGGGGGCGCGGATGCGCCGACCATGGTCGCCGGACTGGATGAACGTTCACGCCGTCTGCTGGAAACTGCAGAACAGCGCGGCCCCGCATTCGGTGCCGACCCGGCGGAAACGCCCACCGGCTCCTGGCAGTTTGATGGTGCCGCGACCGATGCGCCGATGAATATCGAGGGCGTCGAACATGACGTCGGCGCAACGGCCAGCCTCGCCGCGCTGTCGAGTGACCTGGACTTCAACTTGGGGATGGCGGAGCCGCAGCCTGCCGCCCAAGCCAATGGGCACCACGGCGTGGACCTGGATGTTGGCACGGCCACCATTCCCGATGCGGCTTTCGCGCAGACACAGCGGCTGGGCACCGAAGATCTGGCGCTGCCGGATCTGGAGCCTGTGACCATGAGCGAAGTGGGCACGAAGCTCGACCTCGCGCGCGCCTACATGGACATGGGCGATCCGGAGGGCGCGCGCAACATTCTCGAGGAAGTCGTGACCGAGGGTTCGGTGGCCCAGAAGCAGGAAGCCCAGCGTCTCATTGAGTCGCTGCCCGGCTGAGCCTTAATACCCTTGCCACGGATTGCCGTCGCGCTTGAGTACGACGGCGCGCCGTTTTCCGGCTGGCAGACCCAGCAGGCCGGCGTCAGCAGCGTACAGGAAGCGGCCGAAGCGGCCTTCAGCCGCATTGCCGCCGAAACCGTGAGCCTGGTATGCGCCGGGCGTACCGATGCCGGCGTGCACGCCCTGGGGCAGATTGCCCACTTTGACACCCGGGCCGTGCGCGCCGAGCGCGGCTGGGTACTGGGCGCAAATTCCCATCTCCCCGACAGCATCAGTGTCCGCTGGGCGTGCACGGTCCCCGCACATTTCCACGCCCGCTACAGTGCTGAAAGCCGCACCTACCGCTACTTCATCCTCAATCGGCTGGGCCGTTGCGCGCTCGCGGCGCAGCGCGCGGCGCTGATCTACCGTCCGCTGGAGGTTGAACGGATGAACGCGGCGGCCGCGCTGCTGCTGGGCGAGCATGATTTCAGCGCGTTTCGCGCCGCAGGTTGCCAGGCGCGCTCGCCGATCCGCCGCCTGTACACGCTGCAGGTCGCGCGAGTCGGGGACACGGTGATGATCGAGGCGACGGCGAATGCCTTTCTGCACCACATGGTGCGCAACCTCGTCGGTCTGCTGCTTGATGTGGGTGTGGGCAAGGCGTCGCCGCAGTGGGCCGCCGAAGTATTGGCCGGCCGCGACCGCACTCGCAGTGCCCCGACCGCTCCGGCGCAGGGCCTGTATTTCTGGAAGGTGCGCTACCCCCGGGCCTTCGGCTTGCCCGAGGAGGCGCCAGGTCCGGTATCAGCTATGATCCTATGAACCGCCCCTTCGGGTAGCGCACTGGAAAAGCCATGTCGTGGTTCGAAAAGATCATGCCCTCGCGCATCAAGACCGAGCGGCGCACGCGTTCGGTCCCCGAAGGCCTGTGGAGCAAGTGCCCGGCCTGTGATGCGGTGCTGTATCGGGCGGAGCTCGAACGTAACCTTTACGTTTGTCCCAAGTGCAGTCATCACACCCGTATCGGCGCGCGACAGCGCCTGAACTGGTTCCTCGATGAGGGTGAGAAGGTCGAAATCGGGGCCGGCGTGCAACCCGAGGACATCCTGAAGTTCAAGGACAGCAAGCGCTACAAGGATCGCCTGGCACAGGCGCAGAAGCTGACCGGGGAAAAGGATGCCCTGGTAGTGCTTGCGGGCCGGCTGCTCGGCAATGCGGTGGTTGCGAGCGCGTTTGAATTCCAGTTCCTCGGCGGCTCGATGGGCTCGGTGGTGGGCGAGCGTTTCCGACGCGCCGTGGAACACTGTATTGCTCAGCGCGCGCCGCTCGTGTGCTTCACCTCCAGTGGCGGCGCGCGCATGCAGGAGGCGCTGTTCTCCTTGCAGCAGATGGCCAAGACCAGCGCTGCGCTCGCCAAACTGGCCCAGGCGCGATTGCCCTACGTGGCGGTCATGACCGACCCGACCATGGGCGGGGTCTCGGCGAGTCTGGCGATGCTGGGTGATCTGAACCTCGCCGAGCCGCGCGCACTCATTGGCTTTACCGGTCCGCGCATCATCCAGCAGACCATGCGCGAGACCTTGCCCGAAGGCTTCCAGCGCAGTGAGTTTCAGCTCGAGCATGGCGCGGTGGACATGATTGTCGATCGGCGCGACATGCGCGATCGAATCGGCGGCATGCTGAACATGCTGATGAAGCTGCCCGCGCACGCGGCATAGATGAAGGCAGTTACGCGCACGCTGGCACAATGGCTGGCGTTGCAGGAGCAGGTGCACGCGCGCGCCATCGATCTGGGGCTGGGTCGGGTGGGGAGCGTGGCGCGAACCCTGGGCGTGGATCGCCCGGCTCATTGGGTCGTCACCGTAGGGGGCACCAACGGCAAAGGCTCCACGGTTGCGACGCTCGAAGCCTTGCTGCTGGCGCTTGGGCTTCGGGTCGGCACCCTCACCTCGCCCCATCTTCTGCGCTACAACGAGCGCATCCATCTCGAGGGTCGCGAAGCCACCGATGCGCAGCTGATTGACGCGTTCGAGCGCATAGAGGCGGCGCGTGGCAGTACGACGCTGACCTTCTTTGAGTACAACACCCTGGCTGCGCTGGTGCTGTTTGCCGACCGGAAGATGGACGTGGCGGTGCTGGAGGTGGGATTGGGCGGGCGGCTTGATGCCGTCAACTTGGTGGATGCGGATGTGAGCGTGCTGTGTTCGGTGGGCTTCGATCATCGTGATTGGCTGGGCGACACGCTGGATGCCATCGGTGCGGAGAAGGCCGGGATATTCCGCGCGCACCGACCCGCCGTGCTGGGCACACCGCAGCTGCCCCGCAGCGTGTATGCCGCCATCGAGCAGTTGGGAGCCCGGGCGGTGGTGGCTGAGCGGCACTTCAGCTGGCACATCGATCCCGACAGCTGGACCTATCGCGGACTGCACGGGCAGATCGCGGGCCTTCCGGCGCCGCAGCTGGCCGGTGCCATTCAGTATCGCAATGCGGCCACTGCGCTGGCCGCGGTCGAATCGCTGGCGCGAAGTGCGGGCCCGGACTGGCGCTCTGCGCCGCTGCGCCGCCAGCTCATCGCCGCCGCACTGTCGAGGGTCGAACTGGCCGGACGCTTTCAGGTGATTGCGGGTCCGGTGGAATGGATACTGGACGTATCGCACAACGAGCCGGCGGCGCAGACTCTCAAGGCGAATCTTGCGCAGCGGCCCGTTGCGGGCCGCACGCTTGCGGTGTGCGGAATACTTGTTGACAAGGACGCGGGCGAAATCGCCCGGGTACTGGCGCGGTCTGCGGAAATCTGGATCGCCTGCGCCCTGCCGGGCCCGCGTGGCGGTACGGCAGAGGACCTGGCTGCGCGCCTGCTGCCCCACATCCGCGTGTCGGAACAGGCCCCTTCCGTGGCCGCGGGCTGTACACGGGCGCGCCAGCTCGCGCACCCGGGCGATCGGGTGCTCGTGTTCGGCAGTTTCAGCACCGTCACTGCGGGGCTGGAATGGCTTCAGCTACAATGAAGCGTTACTGAGGCCGATTTGGAACAGCAAGCCAAAGAGAGACTTACCGGCGGGGTGATCCTGGTCGTCCTGCTGGTGCTGCTGGTGCCGGAGTTGCTGACCGGACCGCGCCCCGTGTCCCCGCCAGTTGCCACGCAGCCTGATCAGGCGCCGATGCGCTCCTACACCCTGGAGCTTGGCGCGTCGGCGCATGGGAACAACACACCGGTGGCTGCCTCGACGGCCGTGCCGCCGGCCAGCGCGCCTGCGCCGCCCCACTCTGCGCCGCAGCCGCTCATCCACACGGCACCGGTGAGCCCCCTTCCGGAGGCCACGCGCGCACCGCTGCCCGCGCCTCCCCCGGCACCGGCACCGTCGCCGGCGCACAATGCCGTCACCTGGACCGTGCAGCTGGGAACCTTCAGCAGTCGGGAGAACGCCACGCGGCTCATGGCGCGCCTCAAGACGCGTGGCTTTGCTGCATTCCTTTCCGAGGCCACGAAGAGCGGTCATAAGCTGTACCGGGTCCGGGTGGGCACCGAGCGGGATAGGACGGCCGCCCAGAAGCTGCAGGGACGCCTAAAGGCGGCCGGCGAAAAGGGCACGCAGATCGTCCCGCGATGAAAAACGTGAGGCGGCCTGCACGTTTGCAGCGCAGCTCTAGTACAATCGCGGGCGCCATTCCTGCCCGTCACAGGCCTTGATGCACCCCTCATTTCATCTCAATACGGCCGACTACCTGATTATCGCGACCGTAGTCATTTCTGCCACGGTAGGCCTGCTGCGAGGCTTGTTACGCGAAGTCATCGCCCTCATAACCTGGATCGTCGCGGCATTTGTGGCCTGGCATTTCGCGGGCGTGCTGGAGCCTCACCTGGGCGGGGTACTCAGCCAGGAACCGGTGCGCCCCTGGGTCGCCCGGCTGATTCTGTTCATCGCGGTGCTGCTGCTGGGCCAGGCGATCGGCGCCATCATGGGCTACTTCGTGCGCCTGTCACTGTTCACCGGCATTGATCGCTTCCTCGGGCTGGTGTTTGGCCTGTTACGCGGGGTGCTGATCGTCGGGGCGGCCGTGATCGTGTGTCAGGTGTTGCGCCTGGACCAGCAACCCTGGTGGCATGAGTCGGTACTGCTGCCATTCGGGCAGGATGCGGCGGCCGTGCTGTGGTCGTTGGGTGGCAACCGGTTCAAGCATCGCGAGGTTTCCGCGGCAAATCTCGTGGTGCCGTAAGACTGTAGCGGGAGGTCGGGCATGTGCGGTTTAGTGGGGATCGTCGGGACCAGCCCCGTCAATCAGCGTCTGTACGATGCGCTCACGGTGCTGCAACACCGCGGTCAGGACGCCGCCGGTATCGCCACCGCCGCCGGTGGTGCGCTGTCGATCCGCAAGGGCAGTGGTCTGGTGCGCGACGCGTTCCAGCAGCACGACATGCTGGAACTGCGCGGCGACATGGGCATTGGCCACGTGCGCTACCCCACCGCGGGCGCCGATGGTGCGACCGAGGCGCAACCGTTCTACGTGAATGCGCCGTACGGCATCTGCCTGGCCCATAACGGCAATCTGACCAATGCGCTGGAACTGGCGGATGTATTGATCCGCGAGGATCGCCGTCACCTGAACACGACGTCTGATTCCGAAGTGCTGCTGAATGTATTTGCTTCGGAGCTGCAGCGCGTCGGAACGCCGCGGGTCACACCGGGGGACATTTTCGCCGCGTTGAATGCGGTCTACCGTCGCTGCCGCGGCGGCTACGCGGCCGTCGCCATGGTGATCGGCCATGGCATCCTCGGCTTCCGCGACCCCAACGGCATACGACCGCTGGTTCTGGGTCGGCGCGAGACGGCCAAGGGACCGGAGTGGATGCTGGCCTCGGAGAGCGTCGCACTCGACATGCTGTCATTCCAGCTGGTGCGTGACATCGGCCCGGGCGAGGCCGTATTCATCGATGAGCAGGGCCGGTTGCATTCCCAGCAACTCGTCGCGAGCGTCCAGCACACGCCGTGCATTTTCGAGTATGTGTACTTCGCGCGTCCGGACTCGATCATGGACAACATCTCCGTGTATCGCGCCCGCATGCGCATGGGCGATCGGCTCGCGGAGAAGATCCTGCGGGCGCGACCGGACCATGATATCGATGTGGTGATTCCGATCCCGGATACCAGCCGCACCGCGGCGTTGCAGCTGGCCCAGCGACTGGGTCTTAAGTATCGCGAGGGGTTCACCAAGAACCGCTACATCGGCCGCACCTTCATCATGCCCGGTCAGGAAATGCGCGAGAAGTCCGTGCGCCGCAAGCTGAACGCGGTCGACATGGAATTTCGCGGCAAGACCGTGCTGCTGGTGGATGATTCCATCGTGCGCGGCACAACCTCCGCGCAGATAGTCGAACTGGCCCGCGAGGCCGGCGCGCGCAAGGTGTACTTCGCATCGGCCGCGCCGCCGGTGCGCTTCCCGAACGTCTACGGCATCGACATGCCGGCTGCCAACGAGCTGGTGGCCAGCGGCCGCACGGATGAGGAAATCGAGCGCGTCATCGGCGCGGACTGGCTGATCTACCAGGACCTGCCGGATCTGGTCGCGGCCTGCCTGCACGACAATGCGAAGATCACCCAGTTCGACACGTCCTGCTTCTCCGGTTCGTATATCACCGGAGATGTGACGCCCGAGTATCTGCAGCGCCTGCAAAGTGAGCGCTCTGACGCCGCCAAGGCGTTACGCCGCGACGAGCGCCGCGGACCCTTGCGCGTCGTGCGTTGACCGTGACCGACAGCGATCCGCGCCGTCAGCTGTTACTCGAATTGCTGCACGCGGGTCTGGCGGCCGTGGACGGGCGCCGACGCACCGCGGACAGTCTCAAAATCCTGGGTGTCGCGAGCAGCACGCCCACGCGCTATCACGTGGCGGCCGTGGGCAAGGCCGCCTGTGCCATGGCCCTCGGGGCATACGATGCGTTGGGTGACGACATCCTGCGCATGCTGATCGTCGCCAAGGATGGGCATCTCGAGGCGGGCATGGAAGATCGGCCGGGCGTGGAGATTATCGAGAGCAGCCATCCCATGCCCGATGAGCGATCGCTGCGCGCCGGGCAGCGACTGTTCCAGTTCGTGGCGGACATGCCGGCGACGGTGATGCCCGTGTTCCTCATCTCCGGTGGCGCCTCAAGCCTGGTGGAGGTGCTGGCGCCGGGCAGTACCCTGCAGGACTTACGGCAGCTCAACGCCACGGGCCTGGCCAGCGGTGCGGACATCACTGAATTGAATGCGCAGCGGCGCACGGTTTCGCGGCTCAAGGGTGGCGGCTTGACCGCCCATCTCAAGGGTCGTGCGGCGCTGGCTTTGTTTGTATCGGATGTGCCCGGGGATGATCCGGCCGTCATCGGCAGTGGCATTCTCGGCCCCGTGGCGGCGGGTGCCGACACGGCGGATCAGGTGACCCGCCGCATCATCGCCCGAATCGAGGATGCCATGCAGGCCGTGGGCGCGCGTGCGCTGGACCTGCGTACCTGGATCAGCGACGCGCGGTTCGCGGGTGATGCCGACCGCCTGGCCGTGCGCCTGACTCACGAGCTGTGTCTGAGCGCGGCGCAGGTGTGTGTGTGGGGCGGGGAGTCCGTGGTGCGCTTGCCTGCGAACCCCGGCCGGGGCGGACGTAACCAGCATCTGGCCCTGGCGGCGGCGCGACTCATCGCCGGGGAGGAGGATCTGCTGTTCCTTGCGGCCGGAACCGATGGCACCGATGGACCCACCGATGATGCGGGTGCCCTGGTGGATGGGGAAACCTGCGCGCGTGTGACCGTCGCAGGCCTTGATGTGGAGCGCAGTTTGCTGGCCGCGGATTCCCAATCGGCCCTGGCGGCCGCGGGTGATCTGGTCCACACGGGGCCAACGGGCACCAATGTCGGGGACCTTGCGGTGGGACTGAAACTTTCGACCGCCCAGGCGCGCGGCTGGTACGAGCGTAACCCGGGCGCGCATTCGCCCGTGCGGTAAGCTGTCGCATGCGCCTCATGGTGATCGGCGATGATCCTGCATTGCAGGCACGATTGCGCAACAGCATCGAAATCCGCTGGCTGCAGTCGGAACTCGTCGCATACAACCCGCTGCTACGCGGGCCGCTGCCCGAGGAAATTCGCGCGCAGGGTTTCGATGTCGCGGTGCTCGATCATGCCTGGTGCGACTGCGAGGGATCGGCGCGCAGCATCGATGAACTCACCCGTCTGACGGTGCGGCCGGGATTCGCGCCGGTCATATTTCTGGGCGAACAGTCTGCGGATGCCTTGTGCGAGGCTGCGCTGAATAACGGTGCGTGTGCCGCCGTGGGTCGGAATGAGGATTCCTCCGAAGCACTGCTGGCCGCGATCGGCGGCGCGGCTGCGCTGCAATCGCATGCACGGGCGCAGCGCCATCACTCCGGCCAGCTGGCGCTCGAACAGCGCTTCAGTGGCGCGCGCATTCCGGGCTACCGACGCATCCGCACCCTGGCCACGGGGCACTTCGCCGAGCTGCACGTGGCCGAGAGTGACGTTCGTGGCGAACTGGTCGCCATCAAGGTGGCACGCGATGTCACGCACGACTCGGACCTGGATCATGCCTTCCGACGGCTCCTTCAGGAGCACCACATGGCGCAACGTGTGGATCCACAATTCGTCGTGAGGGTGTACGACTTGGGCATAAGCGATGAGCATGCCTATATGATCATGGAGTACTTCGATGCCGGGGACCTGCGACGGCGACTGCGTGGGCCGCTGCGTGCGACCGAAGCCCTGCTCACCGCGCAGGCCATCGCGCGCGGACTGGCCGCCGTGCACGCCACGGGGGTCCTGCATCGGGACCTGAAGCCCGCCAATGTCATGTTGCGGCGGGACGGTGGGATCGCGCTCATTGATTTCGGTCTGGCCAAGGATGCGGCCCTGGAAGCGGACATCACCGATGCCGGGCAGATCATCGGCACGCCGCACTACATGAGCCCGGAGCAGGGCCATGGAGAAGCGATCGATGTGCGCAGCGACCTGTACAGCCTGGGCGTCATCATGTTTGAAATGCTCACCGGCCGTAAGCCGTATGTGGCTGAAAATCCAATGGCGATCATCTACCTGCATCGCAAGGCGCCGCTGCCGCCCCTGCCGCAGGCGCACGCGGCGCTGCAACCCCTGGTGCACAGGCTGCTGGCAAAATCCCCGGCGGACCGCTTCGAGTCGGCGCAGGACGCGGCCACGGCCATAGGCGAGGCGCTGGTGCAATTGCGCGCGCGCGAAGTGGCTGCGTGAGCGCGCCGCTCGGCGCGGCGTTGCCGCAGCAGATCCTGCTGGCCGCGACGCCCGAAGGGTGGGTCGCCGCGGCGTGTGAGCGCTGGCAGGAGCTGCTGGTGGATCACTTGGGATGCGAGAAGAAAGCGGCCTCCACCGCATTGGCCCTGCTGTTTGCGTACCCGGAGGATGACGGCATGACCCTGGCACTGTCGCGCCTGGCGCGTGAAGAACTGCGGCATTTCGAGCTGGTGCAGGGCCTGATGAAGGAATTGCAGGTGCCTTTTGCGCGGGCCAGGCCCGGTCGTTACGCCGGCGGGCTGCGTGCGCTGTCCCGCACTTCGGAACCGCATCGCAAACTCGACCTGCTGCTGATCGGTGCACTGATCGAGGCGCGCTCCGCGGAACGCTTCGCGGCGCTTGCGCCGCGATTGCCTGCGCCGCTGAACCGGCTCTATGCACAACTGCAGCGCTCCGAGGCGCGGCACTTCCAGCTGTATTTGCGTCTGGCGACCCAGGCCGCACGCGACAGCGGCCTCAACTGGCGAGAGCGGCTTGATGCACTCGCATGCCGGGAAGCGCAATTGGCCACGGCGCCGGACGATCAGTTCCGCTTTCATTCCGGGCCGCCGCAGGCCGCCCCGCTCTAGGGTTTCACGCGGTCGTACTCGAGCGTGTATTGGAAGTCATAGATACCCGAGTTGGTGATGGTGGAGATCACCGAGAGCGTGCCATCGTTGTCCAGGGAATAGCGCACGTCGGACTGCGGACCCTTCTCGCCCACCTTGGTGCGGATCAGGTAGGTGTCGCCGTCCCACCCCAAGGTCCGATCGGCCGCACCGCGCGTCGTGGTGACCGTGCTTTTTTCGCCCGACACGTAGGCATTGGTGACATGCTTGCCGTCGGGCATGGTGATGTCCACCTTAAGGCCGGTCGCGCTCTGGCTGATCAACAGATGCGGCGGCATGGCGAAATGATGTTCCGGGGATCCGGCACGGCCGGGGCCGCCGCCCTGGGGCATGCCGCCGGCGCCGCGGCCCATGCCACGACCGCGGCCGCGACCGCCGCGTGCGCCGGGCTGACCGCCCGAGTTGCCGGACAGATCCGGTGCAGCGGCAGCGGCGGATTGAATCGGAACCGCTTCTTGTGGAAAGTCACTCAGGGGAAGATCGATCTGCCACTCGCCGCTCAAGTCCAGTCCGCGCGGCGCACGCGTGGAGAGGGTCGTCGAGCACCCGACCAGCCCGGCGGCGGTGCCAATGACGAAAAGTGCTGACAGGATGCAACTCAGTCGTGACAATTGTTGTCTCCGTTTGGACGGGTCGCGCGTTGGACACGAATGCGCGGACGCTCGAGGTTCGCTGGATGGGTTGTTTTGAACAATCTCTTACAAATACTCAGCTTCGGTCACGTGCCGGGGCAGGATGCTTCACGCCATGACCGACCAACCGCATATCCTAATTGTCGATGACGATCGCGAAATTCGCGCATTGCTGGCCAAGTATCTCGAGACTAATGGCTTTCGCACAACACCCGTTGCGGACGGCAAAGCAATGTCTGCGGCAATGCAACACACTCATTTCGATCTGATCGTACTGGACCTGATGCTGCCTGGCGATGATGGTCTGGCGCTGTGCCGGGAATTGCGCCGGCACTCGCAGGTGCCGATCATAATGCTCACGGCTCGCGGTGAGGATGTGGATCGTATCGTCGGGCTGGAGATCGGCGCAGACGATTACCTGGCCAAGCCCTTCAACCCGCGCGAGCTGCTGGTGCGGATCAAGGCGGTGCTGCGTCGGGCAGCCCATGCTCCGAAGGATCCGGATTCGACGGTGGTGCGCAGTTTCCGCTTCGGCGGCTGGCAGCTCAACACGACTACCCGTACTCTGACCGATACCGAAGGTGGATCCGTGGCGCTGAGCGGCGCGGAATACCGGCTGCTGACGGTATTGCTGGGTTCACCGAGCCGGGTTCTGTCACGCTCGCAGCTGGCCACGCTGCTGCGCGGACGCGAGGCGGATCCACAGGATCGCAGCATCGACGTGCGCGTGAGCCGCCTTCGCCAGCTGTTGGGCGATGACGCGCGTGCATCGCAGATCATAAAAACAGTCTACGGAGAGGGATACGTTATTGGAGTTGCGGTCGAGACCGCCTGAGGGAAAGGTACCGCTGCGCGGCTGGCGAGTGTCCCTGTGGCCGCGTTCGCTCTTCGGTCAGCTGTTTATCGCTGTGCTCATCGGAGTGCTGGCGGCCACGCTCATTTCCCTGTTCCTGGTGTCCCGGGAGCGGGACCGAACCCTGGTGCAGGCATCGGTGCGCGAGTGGTCACGGCGCGTGGTCGACATGACCGCCTCCATGCAGCTGCTGCAACCCGGGGAACGGCTCGAGGCCAGTGCGTTGCTGCAGAACTGGCCGCGCGCGCAGTTTCGCAGGCAGCGCTCGCCCCCGCAGACGCTGCTCGAGCCGCTGCTGGAACCACCGGGGCTGCCCACCCCGCTACCGGACTTCAGACAATCGCTCGAGCAGCAGCTGAAGTTCGTATTGGGGCCCAGCTACCAGATCTCCGTGGTGCCCACCACCGATGCCAATAAGCCTGCCATGACCCTCGCGCGCCCGGCCGCCGAATCCTTCGAACGCGGCGGCCAGCTGTACGATGTGAGTGTAGGCATTCCCGGTGGCGACAATCTGCTGTTCCGGCTGGCGCAGGGGCAGCGGGGTGCACCACTGCCCAGAGCGTTGCTGTTCAACCTGATATTGCTCGCGTTGCTGGTCGCCATCGCGGTGTACCTGGTGACGCGCGGCATCACTCGACCGTTATCCGAGCTGGCCCGCGCCGCCGAGGCCGTGGGGCGCGATCTGCGCCAGCCACCCCTGGTCGAGCGCGGCTCGCGCGAGGTGCGCAACGCGGCCCGCGCCTTCAACACGATGCAGGAGCGCATGCAGCGCTACGTGGACAGTCGCACCCGGGTGCTCGCGGCCATGTCGCATGATCTGAAGACGCCGCTGACGCGGCTGCGGCTGCGCATGATCACGATCGACGATGCCGACATGCAGTTCCGTGTCGATCGTGATCTGGATGAAATGGAAAACATGGTGCACGGCGCCTTGACCCTGCTGCGCGGGCTCAATGACGACGAACCTGCCGAGGCGGTGGACATCAACGAGCTGCTCGGGACCCTGCAGGGCGAGTTTGCCGAGATGGGAACACCCTTCGAAGTGCACGGGCGGGTGCGGGTGCTGTATGCCGGCAAACCGATGGCACTGAAGCGCTGCCTCACCAACCTCATTTCCAACGCCACCAAGTTCGGCGGTGGCGTCAGCGTGCACGTACAGGATGGCGCGGCCGTCGTCATTGCGATTCGCGACCACGGTCCGGGCATTCCGGCCGAGCATCTGGCGCGGGTATTTGAGCCGTTCTACCGAATCGAGTCCTCGCGCAATCGCGACACGGGGGGCACCGGTTTGGGGTTGTGCATTGCACGCGATATCGCGCAGGCTCACGGGGGTGCCTTGACACTGGCGAACCTGCCGCAGCGCGGATTGCAGGCCACCCTGACGCTGCCGCGATCAACCTGACGGTTTTTACGGGAACGAATCAATGATCGCGACAGGCATCGGAATACACGCCGGCTCGCCATTGTCGGTAAGGTTGCGCGCCGGTGTGATCGGTGGCGTCGTGGGCGCAGTGACCAGTTGGATATACGAACTCATCGTGTGGGTGCGACTGCTGCATCTGACGAGCGTCTACGGCATTGCCGAAAACACCGCCGTGCTCAGCTTTGGGCCGGGAATCCGCCATCTGGGTGCCACCACATACGCACTCGGGGTGTGCATCCACTTCCTGACCGCGGTGATCTGGGGGATTGTGTTCGCCCTGATCTGGCCCGCGTTGCGGGCCCGTTCCATCGAAGCCACGCTCGCCGCACTGTTCTATGGCATCTTCGCCTGGGTCATCATGCACAACGTCGTGCTCGCGCTGTTTTCGCCGGCGCCGCCCACATACAGCGTCTATAGCGTCCTGAATGGCCTGATGGCCCACACCTTCGCGTTCAGTGTACCGATGGCGCTGGTCATCAAGCGTCTCCTGCGGCTACCATCGCCGGCGCCGCTCGTGCGAGCATTCAACAGCAGCTTTGGGGTCTGAGGGATTATGAAAAAGCCATTTGCAACCATTTGCGCGCTGTGCGCGTTGTGCCTGGGCGGGACGGTCGCGCTGGGTCAGGCCCCGCCGGCGGGCAAAGCGCCCGATCCGCAGGCCCGCATCGCGCAGCTTGCCAAGGACCTGTCGCTGACCGATGCGCAGAAGCCCCGCTTCGCGCAAATCCTCGATGAGGAGCGCACCAGCCTGGGTGCCTCCATGAAGCAGGAGCGCGCACAGAACGTGGATGTTCAAAGCGCGCACCGGAATCATCAGAAGATCGAGGACGCCGCGATGGCGAAACTGAAGCCGGTCCTGAACGATGAGCAGTTCAAGAAGTACCAGGACATTGTGGAGGCGGAGGCCGATGCGCGCCATCACCGCTCGCCCGCAGGCTCCTCGGCGCCTGCCGCACATTAGCTAGAGCGCGCGCAGCTCGTAGCGTCCGCAGTCGCGCCGCAGATAGCTGCCCTGTTCGTACCATGCGCCGAGCACGATGCGCTCGACTGCGCGCCCGTCGCACACCCCCGGATGAATCCCGGGACGATGCGTGTGCCCATGGATGATGCGGCTGACGCCGGTACGCCAGACGGCCGCAACGGCCGCCTCGTTGACATCCATGACGTACGGGATGGTGCGCGAGGTATGGGCCTGGCTGCCGCGGCGGGCCTGGCCGGCCAGGGCCTCACGGCTGGGGAGGGTGAGCTTCAGGAAACGTTGCTGCCACACCGGCGCACGCACGGTCGTGCGCAGTTCCTGATAGGGGTGATCATCCACGCACAGGGCATCTCCGTGCGTCAGCAGCACGCGTTCCTCATCGAAGGTCGCGATCACCGGATCGGGCAGCAACCGACAGCCGGTACGGGCGGCAAACTGCTCGCCCAAGAGAAAGTCCCGATTGCCGTGCATTACAAAGCAGGGCACCCCGCGATCCGTGAGCTGCCGCAATCCATCGCAGAGCTGGCCCTTGACGGGGTCCGGATCATCATCGCCGATCCATGCTTCGAACAGGTCGCCCAGGATGTACAGCACCCGCGCCTGAGCTGCTTCGTGTGCGAGAAAGGCGAGGAAACGCTCATTGGCCGCCGCGGAGTGCGCATCCAGATGCAGGTCGGAGACGAACAGCTCAGCCATGGGCCTTCAGTTCGGCGAGAGAACCTCGGAGCCATTCGGGGCCGGCGCCAGCGGCTGCCTGGGCCCGTCGTGCTTGGCGCCTCCGGGTCCAATCAGCTCAATCTTTTCAATGACGATGTGGGTCAGGGGGGCATCGGTCTTGAACCTGCCCTCCGCGCCGATGGGCACGTCGCTCATTTTATCGATTACATCGAGCCCATCGATCACCTTGCCAAACACCGCGTAGCCCCAGCGCACGGGCAGCGGATCAAGATCCGGATTGTCCGCCAGGTTGATGTAAAACTGGCAGTTGCCGCTGTGCGGGGCCTCGGTGCGCGCCAGTCCTACGAAGCCACGCTTGTTCTGCAGTCCATTGCCGGACTCGTTGGGTATCGACCCGTGGGCGGACTTGAGCGATTCGTCGATCGCAGAATAACCACCGCCCTGGGCGAGGAATCCGGGCACCACCCGGTGCATCAGGGTCTGGGTGTACTGGCCCTCTTTGACGTAAATCAAAAAGTTGGCCACCGTGAGGGGCGCGCGGTCCGGATACAGCTCGATGATGAAAGTGCCCATGCTGGTGGTGACGCGCACCTGCGGGTTGGGTGCGCTGGGGTGGGCCGGCGCGTCGGCGGCGAGCGCCGGGTTGCGCAAAGGGCCGCCCAGCGTGACCGCCAGAGCCGCCACGGCGAGGAATGAAACGAGGCGTCGGTTGATCATCATGTATCTTTCACTTCGTCCAGCCGGTACTCGGGAGGGTGGATTCTAGCAATTGGACCGCCTTGACCTGACGGTGTTTCAAGGCGCAGGCGAATTCATCGTAAAATCTGCCATATGACTGAGACTTCCGAACGGGCGGCGATCGCCCTGGCGGCCCGGGCGGCCACCGTAACGCGTTTCGCGCCCAGCCCGAGCGGCAATCTGCACCTGGGGAATGCCCGCACGGCGCTGTTCAGCTTCCTGCTCGCCCGTCGGGTCGGCGGCCGCTTCATCCTGCGCATAGAGGACACGGACGCGACGCGCAGCAGCGAGGAGTTCTGTCGCCATCAGCAGGAGGATCTGGCCTGGCTGGGTCTGCAGTGGGACGCCGGTCCCGGCCGCGACGATGGCCGCGGACCGTACCGCCAGTCGCAGCGAGTGGCAAGCTACGCCGAGCACTTCGCGACCCTCGAGCGCGCGCAGCAGGTCTACGAGTGCTACTGCACGGCGCTCGAACTGGAAGTGTCCCGAAAATCCCAGATCGCGGCCGGCAAGCCCCCGCGCTACGCCGGCACGTGCCGACATCTGAGCCCCGAGCAGCGGGCCGCCCGGCGCGCGTCGGGCCTCACCGCGACGCTGCGCTTCCGAGTGCCACTGGGCGAGCGCGTCGAGTTCCGCGATTTCGTGCATGGCGCGCAGAGCTTCGTGAGCGACGACATTGGTGATTTCATCGTGCGCCGGGCCGATGGATCGGCCGCGTTCTTCTTCAGCAATGCGGTGGATGATGCGGCCATGGGCGTCACCCATGTGCTGCGCGGCGAAGACCATCTCACCAACTCGCCGCGGCAGATATTGATTCTCCAGGCGCTGCAGCTGCCGGTGCCCGCATACGGCCATGTCGCGCTGCTGTTCGGCCCTGATGGCACCCCCTTGTCGAAGCGGCACGGGGCAACGACCGTGCGTGAGTACCGTGAGCAGGGATTCACCGCCATCGCGCTGTGCAATCTGCTGTTCCGTCTCGGGCACTCCAGCCCCGACAATGCGCTGCTGGATCTGCCCGCCATGGCCCGCGCCTTCGAGCCGGCGCATCTGGGTCGGGCGCCCGCGCATTTTGATGCTGCCCAGCTGCGCACCTGGCAGAAGGAGTCCGTCAAACAGATGACGGCGCAGCAGATCGGCGAATGGCTCGGTGCGCAGCTGCCCGGCGGCATTCCGGTCCCGACGCGCATGGCGTTCATCGAGGCCGTGCGGCCCAACATCGTGCTGCCCGAGGATGTCGCCCTGTGGCGCGAAATCGTGTTCGGTGACCTGCCCGCGATGGGCGCAGCCGAGCAGGCCGTGATCGATGCGGCAGGCCCTGCGTTCTTTGCCGCTGCCGCCCACGCGGCAGGCAGCGGGTCGGGCGATTTTCGGGCGATCGCGGCCGCCACCGGCACCGCGACCGGGCGCAAGGGCAAGGCCCTGTTTCAGCCGCTGCGCGTGGCCCTCACCGGGCTGACGCATGGTCCGGAGCTGGCGCCGCTGCTGCGAGCCATGCCTGAGGGTGCGGCGCAGGCTCGACTGGCGCGATTCGCGTAACCTACGGGCATGATTCGTATCTTCAATTCGATGACGCGGACGAAGGAAGACCTTCAGCCGCTGCAGCCCGGCCGGATCAGCATGTACCTGTGTGGCGATACGGTCTATGACCTGTGCCACGTGGGGCACGCGCGCTCCAAGATCGCCTTCGATGTCGTGCGCCGCTACCTGATGTTCAGCGGCTTTGCCGTGACTTTCGTGCGCAACATCACCGACATCGACGACAAGATCATCAAGCGGGCGGCCGAGCGCGCGCAGAACATCGACACCTTCACCGAGCGCTACATCGCCTTCATGCACCGCGACTACGATGCACTGGGCATCCTGCGGCCCGACCACGAGCCACGGGCGACGGCGCATGTTCCGGGCATGATCGCGATGACCTCGCGCCTCATCGAGCGCGGCTATGCCTATGTTTCCAGCAGCGGCGATGTCATGTTCGCGGTGCGCAAGTTCGCGCCCTACGGTGCGCTCTCCGGTGAGCAGGTCGACGAACTCAGCGCCGGGGAGCGGGTGGCGGTGGATGCCACCAAGCGTGATCCAGTGGATTTCGTGCTGTGGAAAATGGCCAAGCCCGGCGAGCCCGCATGGCCTTCACCCTGGGGGGCAGGGCGGCCCGGTTGGCATATCGAATGCTCGGTGATGGCCGAGGCGCTGCTCGGCACCCGCTTCGACATTCATGGCGGCGGCATGGACCTGAAATTCCCGCACCACGAAAACGAAATCGCCCAATCATGTGCCGCCAGTGACGATACTTTCGCGCGTGTGTGGATGCACAACGGCTTCCTCAACCGCGACGATACGAAAATGTCGAAGTCGCTGGGAAATTTCGAGACGATCGTCGATGCACTGAAGCGTGTGCGGCATCCGGAAGTGATCCGCTACTTCGTCGTCTCCAGCCATTACCGCGGTCCGGTCAACTACAGCTTCGATCAGCTGACTCAGGCGAGCGCGGCGCTGGAGCGCATCTACAGCGCCCTGCGTGAGGTCGCACCGGCCGTGACGGCCCCCGTAACCCGCTACACCGAGGCCTTCCGTACCGCGATGGACGATGACTTCAACACGCCCGAGGCCGTGGCCGTGCTGCAGAACATGACGCGCGACCTGAATGTGGCCAAGCGCGAAGGCACGGCCGCCCAGTCCGGCCGGATCGCGGCCGAGCTGCGGGTGCTGGCGGGGGTGCTCGGGATTGCCCAGTTGCCACCCGAGCAGTGGGCGCGCCTGCGCACGCCGCCGGTGGAGGCGGCGCAGAGGGCTACGGCGGCCGTGGAGCCGACGGTGGCCCCGGCCGGCCTCGACGAGGCTGCCATAGACGACTGGGTCGCCAGGCGCCTGGCGGCGCGCAAGAACAAAGACTTCAAGGAAGCGGACCGGATCCGCGACTCACTGGCAGCCCAGGGGGTCATCCTCGAGGATCGCCCGGACGGCCGTACCGAGTGGCGCCGGGCCTGAATTGACGGGTTGCAGGGGCCTCCGTATCATCCCGGCCCCCGTCGGCTCGGGTCTGAAGGTATAGTCCATCAGGATCCGCGGTCGCGGTGGGGCGGGGCATGGCGCAGTCTGGTAGCGCATCTGCTTTGGGAGCAGAGGGTCGCAGGTTCAAATCCTGCTGCCCCGACCAGTAACGAAGCTGGATCCAGCGCGGACTTGCGGCGAAGTCGCAGATTTTGCTGTGCGCCCGTAGCTCAGTGGATAGAGCATCGGCCTTCTAAGCCGAGGGTCGCAGGTTCGAGTCCTGCCGGGCGCGCCACTAGGCGCGCGCACGCGCGGACGCGGGTTTCGATGGTGGACGTAGCTCAGTTGGTAGAGCCCCGGGTTGTGATCCCGGCCGTCGTGGGTTCGAGTCCCATCGTCCACCCCAATTTGGGGCTGTAGGCCGCATAGGGGCTGGGTAATCTCCCGCTGCGAAAGTCAGGCGATGATCCGCAGCGATCGCACGCGTGAGAAGTCACGGTCGTGCGTGACCAGAGCGGCAGCGTTGACCGCGAGCGCGCTGGCAGCCTGAACGGCATCGGGAAGTTTAAGCCGCAGTGTCGCGCACAAACGCGCCGCACTTTCGGCGATCGCGACGTCGAGTTCGAGCGGCGACCAGGATTCGAGGATGGCGCGATACCTTCCCACCAGCGCTTCGTCACGCGCTTGGAGCGGACCTGTCAGGACCTCGGCAACCGTAATGGTCGTGATGACAAAGCGAATATTCCCGGCGGCGTGGGCGTCGAAAAGCGGCCTGAATCGCGGGCCCAGTGCCGGGTGGCCGTCCAGGAAATAGATGATGGGTGCCGAGTCCACCAGAACCAGGGCCTGTGCCGGCAGGCCGGACAGGTCTAGGGATTCCATTCGTCGCGTAGCTGCTTCACGGTACGCGTGACATCCTTGCCCCACATTCCGCGGCCGGATCCAGCAACAGGGATGAGCGGCTGCTGTTTTCCGGCCGCCTCGTAGGCATCTGCCGGGACCAGCGCCGCGACGGGACGCCCGTGCCTGGTGATAATCGTCGATCTGCCCTTTTCGGCCGCGGCGAGTAGATCGGGCAACGTGTTGCGCGCTTCCTCTGCGCCCTTGCGTGGTACTTTCATGCGCAAAACTGTACGGCGCCGTACGGTCGGTGTCAACGCGTCCATAGGGGCTCGCCGGCTGCGGCTGTGCCTTGGGGCGCCTGGGCACTACCTGCACCACAGACCTGTGCGGTGCACCATGTAAGCCCTTGTATTTACTTACGCGCACGAGTGGCCGATGAAGTCCCATCGTCCACCCCAATTTGGCTTGCACAAGGGCGGGTCAGTTCGGCTAGAATCGCCGCCCGTCCACCGCGGCGCAAGACATCCGTACCGGGCCGTTAGCTCAGCTGGTAGAGCAGTTGACTCTTAATCAATTGGTCGTAGGTTCGATCCCTACACGGCCCACCATTTAGGCAATATAGTCAAACACTTGCGCCACAATTTGGCATCCCTCTTGAGCGATGCTGCGCGTTCTGTGATTCGCCCATCTGCGTGACCTAATAGCTGCCGAGCACGCTCCCGCCAGCAAGCGAACCGGAATGCTGCTAAGCGCAAGCGGCGCAGAATCCGTGCGACTCATGTCCTGGAAGGCATCTTCAACATCCCAAATCGGACCGGGAGAATGGAAGACCACCTTTGCTGACATGCGTCGGATACTTGGCCATGTAGCTCGCCGCTAGCGTCGAACCCCAGGGAATGGCCGATCAAAATCATTCGTTCGGCATGTAATTGAAGTCGGACCGCCTCCAAATCATCCACGAAGCGTTCAATTGTATAGTCCTTGGTGTGCGCGAGAAACGGCGAAGTGCTGATTCCACGCATGTCGGCCAGTGTTTCCAGCGGATGACGGGCCACGAGTCCATGGCATGCCGGGCCGGTTGAGGCAGGACATAAATACTTTCGTTGAGACTGCAGATTTCGTCAATGACCTTTTGTTGCTTTGGCGGTGGCAGTCGTTCTGTGTTTGCGCATCGAGTCTCCCTTCAGAGCGAGTCGATAGCTGTTATGGATGAGTCGGTCGAGGATCGCATCGGCAAGCGTCGGATCTTCGAGATAGGCATGCCACTGCTCGACCGGTAACTGACTCGTGATCAGCGTGGAACGCCGGTCGTAGCGATCGTCCAAAATCTCCAAGAGATCGCGGCGGATCTGATCCGGCAAAGGCGTGAGACCGAAGTCATCGAGGATCAGCAGATCCGCTTTGGCGATCTGTCGCAGGAACGTCGACTTAGTCTGCAAAACGGCATGGCGCGTGAGTTCGTCGATGAGCCTGGGAAGCCGGAAGCAGCGCACGCTATGATCAGCGCGGCAGGCGGCATGGCCAACCGCGCAGGCGAGGAAGCTTTTGCCGACGCCAGTGGGTCCTGTGACGATGACGTTGAGGCGTTCGCGGATCCAGCCAAGGTCAGTGACCTGGCCGAGCGCTGTCCGATCGATGCCGCGGGCAGCTTTTAGATCCAGATCCTCAAGCGCTGCGATCTGCGTGAACTTGGCCCATCGCAGACGTTGGCGTAATCGGCAGGACTGCCGTTCGACGAGCTCGTGCTGGATCAGCAGGCCGAGCCGTTCCTCGAAGTTCAAATCCTTGGATGCGAGCGTGGTGAGTTGCTGCTCGAACGCAGCCGCCATGCCGCGCAGTCGCAGCTCGTGAAGTTGTTGAAGTAGTGGTTGCGTGAGCATAGGTTCCTCAGGTGAAGTAGCCGGCGCCGCGCACGTTGTCATGCGTGGTGGTGGTGGACGCTGCGGCCGCGGGCGCCGGCGGCGTGATAATCAGGGTGCGCACGGCACGGTAGCTATATGTGCGCAGTGCGAGCGCCCGCTCGCAAGCTTGCTCCAGAGCCACGGCACTGAAGTCATGCGCGAGACGCAAGATCCCGAGCGAGGCGCGCAGCGCCTCATCCGGATGGGCCCGCCGGTGCACCTGCTCGCGCAGCAGCGATGCGGTCGCAGGGCCTACGGCCTCTGCGCGTTCCAGGAGCCGCTCGTGGTTCAGCTCAATGACGGCCCGATGTCGCTCGGGCCGATGTTCGGACTCGGTGCTGAAGCGCCGCGCGCCGCTCACCCGCAAGTGCCTGGCGACCGACTGCCCTCGATAATAGACCTCGATCGTGTGGCTGCTGATGCGCAGGTCAACGCTTTTGCCGATCAGTCGGTAGGGAACCGAGTAATACTGGCGCTCGAACTCGACGTGATAATCGAGAAAGACCTTGGCGCGCTTCCACGTCGCATACTCGTACCCATGCACCGGCAGCGCGCGAAGTGCGGGACGGTCGAGATCGAGGAAGCGGCTACGCCGTGTGCCGGCCTCGCGCGACAGAGGCCGATCGTTGTAGCGTTCGAGCTCGATGCGCAGTGCCGCGTTAAGCTCGCCCAAGCTGAAAAACGTCCGGTGGCGCAAGGGCGCCATGATCCAGCGTTCGATCCCCTGGACGGCGACTTCGACCTTCGCCTTGTCACGGGGCTTGCGCACCCGGGCCGGCAGGATCGCCACACCGTAGTGTTCGGCGAAGTCCTGATAACTCGGGTTCAGATCCGGCTCATACCGACAGACGCGGCTCACGCCGCTCTTGAGGTTATCCGGAACGATGGCGCATGGCACGCCGCCGAAGTACTCGAGGGCTCTGACGTGTGCGCCGAGCCAGTCCGCCACCGTCTGCGTCAGGCTCGCTTCGACGTAGGTGTAATGGCTTGCCCCCAGTGCGGCGACAAATACCTGCGCGACTTTGACTTCCCCGGTGTAGCGATCGACGAGCGCCATCGTCTTGCCGGCATAGTCGACGAACAACTTGTCGCCGGGTGTGTGCTCGAAGCGCATCACCGCATCTTGCCGTCCGAGCCAGGCCTCATAGTCGCGGCAGAAAGCGCTGTACTGGCAACCGTCCGGATGGCGCGCCTTGTACTCTTGCCAGAGCAACATCCGTGTCACGCCCTTATGCGCAAGCTCGGTCTGGATCGCCGCAAAATCCGGCGCCGGATATCGTGGCGCGATCTCGGCGCGCGGATACAGGCGGGCGCTCAGATCATCATCGTCAATCTCTGCCGGCAGCGGCCATGACAGACCGGCGGAACGCGCCCGCTTCAGACACTCCTGCACTGTCGATCGAGCCGACCCGAGCACGGCGGCGATCTGTCGATCACTTAAGCGCGCCTCGTTCTTGAGCCGCAATACATCCCTAATCTTGCGCACGGACAACCTCGCTTGCGCCACCGTCTACCTCCCCGGAAAAGCCCGAAAAGGTCACGATAGCTCGGTTGTCCTACCTCTCCCTAACCGGCCCGACTTGCGGTGGAACGGTGGCCCGGCATGCCGTGGAATGTCGGCCCGACATCACGTGGAATCCTGGCCCGGCATGCTGTGGAATCTGCACCGGTTGAATCCGCCCAGTACACAAGCGAACAGTTTCAGCGCTTACTCTCCGCACACGGCGTCACCTGCAGCATGAGCCGCAGTGGAAATTGCTGGGATACTCAGTCTAGG
>DATDIL010000064.1:0-5782 GCA_036521075.1 Steroidobacteraceae bacterium
TTACAATATCGATGTGACCTACTACGACGGGCGAATTCCCAAGCCCGCCGTGCCCGGTGGCGGCGGCCTGGCGCCCATCGCGGATCAGTACCTGCTGGCCACCGGGGATGGACACATGTACCTGTTCGGTTGGCACGGTGACCCCGACGAGCTGTCGGTCAAACCGCTGCCCTACCGGGTTCCGATCAATGGCGAGCAATTTGCCGCGGCGGTGGGATTGCCGTACGAGAAGCCCCGGGAGACCATTCTGACCAATGCGCCCGGCGAATCTACCGGCTCGCAGGTCGACACCTGGCGCTTCAGGGTATCGGACATCCTGCTGCAGCAGCAGGGCGACAAGTTGCGGCTGTTCGCCGGCCATCACTATTGGAACAATGCCAAGCGCTGTTTCGTGGTACGCGTCTCGATGGCTGAGAGCGATCGTGCCGCGTTCATGAACGGCACCGCCAAGCTGGCCTGGAAAACTCTATTCGAGTCCAAGCCCTGTCTGCCCATCGAGGGTGAATTACGCGAGCGGGCGTCTCCGTTCGAGGGCAACTTGAGCGGCGGTCGTCTGGCCCTGCGTGATCCGGACTCGCTGCTGTTCACGGTCGGCTTTCATGGCTTTGATGGCGTCAATTCGCGCCAAATGTACTCCCAGGATCCGCAGGCTTCCTGGGGGACAACGGTCCTGATCCATATCGATGAGGGGACCAGTGAGACATTCGCCATCGGTCAGCGCAATCAGCAGGGTCTGTACATCGATGCAAATGGCGGCATCTGGGAAACCGAGCACGGTCCCCGCGGCGGGGATGAACTGAATTACCTGGAACAGGGAGCCAACTACGGCTGGCCCTACGTTACCTACGGCACCGATTACACCAGCCTCGAATGGCCCCTCAACAAGGCCCAGGGACGTCATGACGGCTATCGCGAGCCGATATTCGCGTGGGTGCCTTCGATCGGCGTCTCGCAGTTGATCAGCATCGAAAAGGACCTGTTCCCGGTATGGAAGGGCGATCTGCTGGTGTCATCGCTGCGCGCGGAATCGTTGTTCCGCATTCGTATCGTTGACCACCGCGTCGAGTTCGCAGAGCCGATTCCGATCAAGCGGCGCACTCGTACGCTGATCGAGGGCCACGACGGCAGGATCATTCTTTGGACCGAAGACGCCGCAATCGTCTCGATCAAGCCTGCGACCGGGACCAGCCGGGAGTTGCGCTTCGCCACGACTTGCGGCGGCTGCCATAAAGTGGACGGCGGCACCAATCTGATCGGGCCCGATCTGTTGCATGTATACGGGCGCAAGGTGGCCTCGGCCGAGGGCTATCAGGAATATTCCCCGGCGATGAAGCGGGTGGGAGGGCGATGGGATAGAGAGAAACTCGACCGCTTCCTGACCAATCCACAGGCCATGGTTCCCGGAACAGCCATGACGTTTACGGGCATCTCCGATCCGGCCGAACGCGCCGCTATCATCGATTATCTGAAGAGCATCAGGAATGAGGAGCCCGTGCCGCAATGAAGGCCTGGCCCTGGTTATGAGCAGGCCAGCGGCTTCAATTCTCCTGCGGCAGTTCCTTCGGTTTGGACTCGTTGGGTGCGTCGGATTTTGCGTCGATACCGCGGTGCTGTACGCGGCCATGGACTTTCTCGGCGCCGGCCCCTATTACGGCCGAGTGCTGTCGTACCTGGTCGCGGCAACGTCCACCTGGTACCTGAACCGCATCATTACCTTTCGCGATCGGCACAGTGCCAACAAGGCGAAGCAGTGGCTCAGATTTCTATTCTTCAATGGCGCGGGCGGAGGCGTCAATTACCTCACGTACGTGTCCTACCTGCATTTTCTGCATCCGGCGCTCGCGGGCCCTTTGGTGGGTGTGGCATTGGGCTCTTGTGCGGGCCTGATCATCAATTTCAGCCTGTCCCGTTACCTGGTGTTCGCACCGGCGCAGACCGTGGTCCCCCCATCCCTGCCGTCCGAAGTGCCGGATCCGGTGCGCACTCGCAGTGGTTGAGGAATTCGAACTGTGCCAATGTCGAAGAGCTTTGACGCCGATAGCCACGCGCAATTTGCGGCGCTGAGCGGTGATTTCAACCCCATGCACATGGATGTGGTGGCGGCGCGCCGCACACAGGCAGGCGCCCCGGTCGTGCACGGCATGCACACGCTGCTGTGGCTGCTGGACAGTGTGGCTGCACGGCAGCGTGGTTTACCGAAGCTCGTTGGTCTCAAGGCGCGCTTTCTGAAGATGGTCTACGTCGGTGAGCGAGTGGACGCCGAGATCATGCAGTCCTCGGCATCGGCACTGCGCGCGCGCGCACTGGTCGATGGTATCGAGGTGGTCAGTCTTTCCCTGGAATTCGTCCCGTCGTCACGGCCTGCGCTACCGCTGTTGTCGGTGCCGGCGCTGGGGCCGGGGTCGGCCGCAACGCCAACACCCTCATCACCGCTCGACCTGTCTATCGAGCAGATGGCAGGACGCAGCGGAACGTTGCGTTTTTCCGCATCGCGCGCTGCGGTCGTGCGGCTGTTTCCCAGCGCGGCGGAATATCTGGGAACATCGCGCATCGCCGCGTTGGCGTGCACGTCGTGTCTGGTCGGAATGGTCGTTCCGGGACTGCATTCACTGTTCGGAGGATTGGAACTTTCGATGGACGAGGGTTCCGAGGCATCGGATGTGTTGGGCTATGCCGTGACGTCGGTCGATCAGCGCTATCGTCTGGTGCGCCTGGCGGTCCGCGGGGGCGGACTCGCCGGTTCGCTGGATAGCGCCAGCCGTTTGCCGCCGGTCAAGCAGGCGGAAATGGCCGCCGTTGCGCCGCATATGGCAGGCAACGAGTGTCGAGGCGCATTGGCGCTGGTGGTCGGCGGCTCGCGTGGTATTGGCGAGCTCACGGCCAAGCTGGTCGCCGCCGGCGGAGGCCACGTCATTGTCACCTACCGGCATGGTCAGACGGATGCCGAGGCCGTAGCCCGCGAGATCGAAGCCTGGGGTGGTAACTGCGGGACGGCGGCCTATGATGCGCGCCAGGACGCGGCACCGCAGCTGGCGCGGCTGGCACAGGCGCCGACCCATGTCTATTATTTCGCCACGCCCACCATCTTCGGACGCAAGAGCGGTCTGTGCGATGCGCGACGCCTCGATGAATTCAACGCATTTTACGTCACGGGTTTTCTGGGGCTGGTGGAAGCTTGCCGGAAACTGCGGCCTGCGGGCGTCAGCGCGTTCTATCCCTCCACCGTCTACGTGGAATCGCGGCCTGCGGAGATGACCGAATACGCCATGGCCAAGGCGGCCGGTGAGATATTGTGCGCTGACATGCACAAATATCTGCGCGGCGTGCGGGTGATCGCCCGCCGATTGCCGCGCCTGCCCACCGATCAGACCAACTCGCTGCTGCCTACCGGCACCGCAGATGCGCTCGAGGTGATGGCGCCCATCGTGCGCGACATGCATGCGACGCCATCGTCGGGCGGGCCGTCTTGAGCGGCACATCGCACTGTCCCGGTGCGCTAGAGAATGCGGGATGATTGTGCTATACGGACCTGCCGATCGCAGCAGTCATCGCTCGGATGTGGAATCTGTGACGCCCATCACCAGCCCAGGCAGGCCTGGAACGCAATATGCTCTGCTGAGCCAGCCAACGGGTGTGCCGCGTCCTTCAGGACGCGCTGTCGGTATCTTCGCGGCTGCGCCGGTCGCCGCTGAACCCGACCGAACAAGGAGAACTTGAGAGTGCAGCGCCGACGACAGCTGACGGCAACCATCGAACCGTTCGATTCATTCTGGGAGGCCCCCGACGACATCGAAAAGGGCTACCGCAGCTTCTATCTTTTCTATAAGCACAATTATCAGCGCTTCTTCCCGTCGAATCGGGAGGCGAAGATTCTCTGCGCCTCCTGCGGGCCGGGCTACGGCGTCAATCTGCTCAAGGATCTGGGCTACAAGGACGTGCTCGGCATTGATTCATTCGCGGACAAGATCGAATGGGCGCGTCGCCGGCAGTTGAACTGCAGCGAGGGCTTTGCATTCGACTTCCTGGATGGCAGCCCCGATGACAGCTACGATCTGATCTGGCTCGAGCAGGAGATCAATCACCTGACACGTCAGGAGATGCTGGACTTCCTGGCATTGTGCCGCCGCAAGCTCAAACGTGGCGGCCGGCTGCTGACCTTCGTGCTCAATGGTGCCAATCCGATCACGGGTGCGGAAGCGCTGGCGCAGAATTTCGACCACTTCAATACCATGACGGAGTACTCGTTGCGCCAGATCTTGGGCCACACTGGGTTCGGCGAAATCGAGGTATTCGATCTGAACCTGTATGTGTTCTACAAGAATCCCATGAACTACGTGGCAATGGCCGCTGCAGCACTGCTGTCGGCGACGTTTCGTGCCCTGTTTCTTCTGTACGGCAAGAAGAACAAGCTGTTCGGCAAGAAGATTGCCGCCAGCGCCCTGCGTCTGTCCTGAGTTGTAGACCTCGATACGGGACGCGAGCACGATGCTGCGCCGTATTATCGCATCGGGGTCCGTTCGGGGAACGGTCACTTTCGCCATTGGCGGCGCCGGATTCGCGCTCGCCAACATCATGCTGGCGGGCGCGCTGCCTGCGGCGCAGTTCGGACTGCTATCGCTGTTTTTGGCGCTGATCCAGTTCGGATTGGCCAGCGGCCCCCTGGGGCTCGATGTGGTCGTCAAGCGCCACCGCCCGCGGGTGACCGGGCCGTTGGTGCGCCGCGCGGCCACCAATGCTGCTCTGATTGCAGCCGCGATCGCAATCGCGGCCAAGTTCTTCTACGGGCTCAGCGTGGTAGAGGCGTTGCTGCTGTTTGCCGGCGGCACGCTCGGCGCCGGCCATTTCATCATCGTCGGGATCTACCAATCACGCGGCGAGCTGGGCTGGGCGCTGTCGCTCGAAAATGCCCCGAACTACGTGCTGCTGTTGCTGGCGATAGTCGCGAGTCTGATGTCGTTGAGCGACGCCACGCCGCTGATGGCTGGCGTGGTCGCCGGGTATCTGGTGTCCAACCTCCTGGGCTGGTCGCGAGCGGCGCGTCGGCAGACCGATCATATCGAGCTCGATCGCGCTCTGGCCCTCAGGGAGGGACTCGCGTCGGTGAGCATCAGTCTGGCACGGCAGTTGCTGTGGCAGCTCGAGCGCTTCGCGATCCCGAAACTTACTTCGGTTGAGGATCTGGCCACCTATGCGGTGCTGGCCGCGGTGGTCGGCGCGCCGTTTCGGGTGACCCAGCTTGGCGTGGCGTTCACACTGATTGAGAAACTGCGCAGCGCGCCGCATGCCCCGGCGGCCCGCGCGGTTCTACGGCGTGAGATCATGATGGGGATACTACTGGTAGCGGGCTCGATTGCCGGGGTGCTGCTGCTGTCCCCGTTCGTGTTTCACTACTTTCTGCACGACAAGTACACCATCAGTCCGGGGCTCATCGCCGCCACGCTGGCCATAGGGGTGGTGCGGGTTGCCGAGAGCTTCTCGACCACCGTGGTGACCGCTCTGGGCACGGCCCGCTCGTTGGCGCAAATCTCGGTGCTGGGGTGGATCAGTCTGTGCGTAGCCGTAGGCGCGGCGACGCTTGGCAGCCGCTACGGGCTGGTGGGCATCCTGTGCGGTACGTTGTGCGGCTGGCTCACACTGTGCGCCGGCGGTTGTGTAATCGGCATGCATTGTTTCAGCCGACGCTATGCGATGCCCGCCGAGCAACGGCCGGCGCCGCCGGAGGATTGAGACATGAGTCGCGAATCGGGCCGGGGCTTTTTGGCTACACTTACGCTGAAATATG
>DATDIL010000065.1:0-13026 GCA_036521075.1 Steroidobacteraceae bacterium
GCAAGGCCCGCCGCGGTACCCAGTACTCCAAGCGTTAACGATTACGGCCGCGAGAGATTCCTGATGGGGGATCGTCTAGTGGTAGGACAACGGACTCTGACTCCGTTTACCTAGGTTCGAATCCTAGTCCCCCAGCCAAAAATCAAGGCCCGCCGCAAGGCGGGCCTTTTCATTGGTGCGCCCCGGCGAGCGATCCTTCGATTGCGGCCGCGTGCGGACCATTTGCCGTAATGGGCAGACACCTTACGCTAGTCGCCCCGTCCGACCGTGAGCGACTCAAGGGCGCCGGCGTGGTCGACTCGAACCTTGAAGTCGATCGGTTGACAGCATACCTGGCAGTCCTCGATGTAAGTCGCGGAGCCGGCGCTCAGGTCGATCAGCGTCTCGAACGCCTCCCCGCAATACGGACACTGGACTTGATGAAACTCGCTACCGCCGGGGGAATCGCCACCGGGCTTCCCCGCTCCAGGCTCGAATACCGGCTCCAGGCCGTATGCGGCATCAATCCGGCGCGCTTCATCGGGCGCGGTGGTCTTCGCTTTCACTGCCAGGCCTTGATCGCTTCGCTGTTGTCGCGGCTGTAGCCCAATGCATCGCGCGCCTGGTCCAAGCGCGCACTGACCAGTCGCACCAGCGGTGCATCGAAATTCAGGTCGCGGGTCAGATCGGCCGCGATCTTCACATCCTTCGCCAGTAGACCCAAGGCAAAGCCGGTGGCGAACTTGCCCCCGATCACATGCTCGCGCAGCGTCATATCGGTATGGAAATTGCGCCCCGTGGAGACATTGAGGATGTCCACCATCCGCCCCGGGTCGAGGCCAAAGCGCTCGCCGGCGATCAAGGCTTCGGCACAGGCGGCGAAGCTGGCGGCGGCGACGAAATTGTTCAGGGCCTTCATGGCATGACCGGTGCCGAGGCCACCCGTATCGAACAAGCGATCCCCCATGGTGCGCAACACGGGTCGGGCACGTTCGATGGCCGCTTTATCATCGCCGCCGATCATGATGGCGAGGGTGCCGAGGACTGCCCGTGGCACGCCTCCCGACACGGGGGCATCAATCAGCACGATGCCGTGCTCGCCCAGGGCCGCACCCAGCTTGCGCGTGCCGGTCGGGTCCGCCGAACTCATGTCGATGGCGATCGTGCCGCGCCGCAGGCGCCCGGCAAGACCGTCCCGCAGGTACACCTCGCTCACGACCACGCCCGTGGGCAGCATGGTCACGACGAAATCCGCGGTGGCCAGATCATCGAGCGTGGCCGCCGCGCGGCAGCCATGTTCGGCGGCAACCTTGCGGGCCTGCTGTAGCGAACTATCGAAGACCGTCACGCTATGGCCCGCGCGGGCAATGCAGGCGGCCATCGGTGCCCCCATGTTGCCCACGCCTATTATTGCGACGTTCAGGGCCGCGACGCTCATGGTTTGCCGCCCGCGCCGTGGCGCGCGAGCACTTCGGCGGCGGCATTGAACGCCTCGACGCCGCAGGGGACGCCGGCATAGACCATGGTGTGCAGCAGGGTCTCGCGAATCTCCTCGACCGTGGCGCCGTTGGCCAGCGCCCCCGCCACGTGGAACTTGAGCTGGTTCGGTTTGGACAGTGCGGTCAGCGTGGCAAGAGTGAGCAGGCTGCGCGTCTTGCGGTCCAGCCCCGGGCGGGTCCAGGTTTCGCCAAAGCAGTAACGGGTGACGATTTCCTCCAGCGGCCGGTTGAAATCGGTGGCCTGCGCCAGGCGGTCCTCCGCGCCACCGGGGCCGAACATTTCGCGGCGAACCTTCATTCCTGCGGCGAATGCCGCGTCGTTGCTGTCAGTCATGATGCCCCCATTGCTGGTAGAGATAGTCGGTGACGTCGACGATGCTCTGGTCATTGAGCAGATCCGGATACATCTTCGGCATCGGTGGTTTCGGACTCTTGATGTAGGCGCTGGTGGCCGCCTGGCTCTGCCGCGCGACGGCGAGGCTGAGCTTGTGATCGGCAACCAGATTCCCCTCCGTGCCGTGACAGGCGACACAAACCTGGCTGTACAGGCGCCGGCCTGCCGCCAGATCCGCTGCACGCGCAGGCGCATTCGCCGCCACCGTGGCGGGCGCGGCGGCAGTACCGGCGCGGGTCAGGCTCTTGGGGTTGAGTGCCATGATCACGACACTCGGCAGGCCCAGTGCGCCGAAGGCATTGCGGGAGATATTGCCATCCGCAAAAGCGACGTACTGATGGCCACCGAACTCATAGGTCACCAGGCCACCGGCCAGAGCGCCGCGGGTTTGAATCTTGTTTACGACCGCGCCGCTCTTGCTGTCGAAGACAAACAGGTTGCCGCCCAGATCGCCCGCGAAAGTCACGCCGCCGGCGGTTGGCGTTATGCCGGCGACGACCGGTTTGTCGGTGTGGTACTTCCACAATACCTTGCCGGTCACGCTGTCGAGGGAGGTGATCCAACCGGTCGTCGGTCCATCGGGTGCGACCGAGCCGCCGAAACTCAGGCCGCCCGGTGTGTATTCGGTGGCCCCCGGACCGAGCTTGACGATGAAGCAGGCATCCACCGCGCCGGTCACCAATGAATGGTTGAGGCGGTCGAAGGCCGGACCGTTCCACTCCACTCCGCCAGCGTAGCCCGGGCACATGCGCGAACCTTCCTTCGTGGGCATCTTCGGCATGCGCTCAATGGTGGTCACCGGCACGCGAAATACCTGCTGGTGCGTATCACGGTCGACGGCGGTGACATAGCCGTCCTTGCCGCCGAACACCAGGTAGTCGCGTGCGCCGGCGAGCCGGTAGAGCACCGGCGGTGCGACCATGTCCAGGTCCATCCAGTCCTCGGCCGTACCCTGGTGCCACCACTTGAGCGCGCCGGTGCGTGCATCCAGCACCACGATCGAATCTGTGAACAGGTTCGCGCCGGGCCGGTAGGCCTTATCGATGTCCGGCCAGGGATTGCCCACCGGTACGAACAGCTCGCCGCTCGAAACATCCAGGGTCATCGCGCCCCAGACGCCGCCGCCGCCGGTCTTGGCGGTTCCCGCGCGCTGCCAGGTCTGCGCGCCGAGTTCCTTGCCCATCGGGATCGTATTGAAGCGCCACAGCTCGCGGCCGCTTTCGGCATCAAAGGCCATCACCCGCCCGCGCGCGCCAAGCTCACTGCCACTGATGCCCATATAAACGACTGCGCCCCAGGCCAAGGGCGCGGCCGCGGATGATTCCCCCAGCGCCGGTGTGCCGATGACCGTCTTCCATAACAACTTGCCGGTCGCCGCATCGAGCGCGATCAGCCGATCATCGCTGGTGCCACGGAACACGCGACCATTGAGGACCGCGACGCCGCGGGTCGATGGTGAGTTGCGATCCTCATCGGGGGTGTAAGTGAAGCGCCACAGCAGGGCGCAGGTGGCGGCGTCGATCGCCACGGTCTCGCGGCCGGTACCGGTATAGATCACACCGTCCGCAACGATCAGGTCCGAATGCATCGAAGTGGGCCCGTCGATCTGGACCCGGCACACCTCACCCAGCTGCGCCGCGTTGGCCGGGGTGATCTCCTTCAAAGGGGAGAAGCGCTGGCCATCCAGATGGTTATTGTAAGTGAGCCATTGCCCGCCGGGACTGCTCTCCTGGGCAGCGCAGATTGCGGCGCAGGCGCTGGCGAAGAGCGCGATGAGGCCACGTGTGAGAAATGTAGGCTGCGACATGAATCCCCCTGCTTCGGTTTTAGCAGGTGTCATTAAACCGCCCTTTACAGTCGTTTCACACCTGTCTCGTCGCCCAGGAGCAGTACATCGGCCGCTCGGCGCGCAAACAGGCCGACCGTGACCACCCCCGGTATCTGATTCAACGCAGACTCGAGCGCTACCGGGTCGGTGATGCTGAGGTCGTGCACATCGAGGATGCGATTGCCGTTGTCGGTGATGCACCCCGCGCGCAGCACCGGGCGGCCACCGATCTCGCTTAGGCGGCGCGCCACGAGTGCGCATGCCATCGGTATGACTTCCACCGGTAGCGGGAAGGCGCCCAGGGTCGCGACCAGTTTGCTGGCATCGGCTATGCAGACGAACAGCTTCGACCCCGCCGCGATGATCTTCTCGCGGGTGAGTGCGCCGCCACCCCCCTTGATGAGCTGGCGGGCGGCGTTGGCCTCATCGGCCCCATCGATGTAGACCGGCAGCTCCCCGACTTCGTTGAGGTCGACCACCGGGATGCCGGCCGCTTCCAGCAGTCGGGTGGACTGGTCGGAACTGGAGACGACGGCCTTGAGGTTGGCCCGGTCGGCCGCGATGAAGTTGATGAAGTGCTCCACCGTACTGCCGGTACCTATGCCGACGACCTCATGAGCCGCCAGCCACGGCAACGCGGCCTGCGCAGCGCGGCGCTTGTTTTCCAGTGTATTCGTCATCGAACACTCCGAAAGAGCTTACCCCGGAAACGACTGTGCCCGCTTTCGCGGGCACACAGTCGATCTGCTTTCGACCCGGGGACGCGACATTGCTGCCGCGTCCACCGGTTGCAGCTACTTCTTCTTCGCTGCTTTCTTCTTGGCCTTCTTTTTTGCCTTAGCCATGATAGATCTCCAGTTAGGGTTAGTCCGAGGTCGGAGTATACGCACGCGAATTGAAATTACAAGCAAGAAGGAGTAGGCGCGCGAGACGCATCACTCATTTTGCGAGCATCAGACCATTGAAGTGATGAACTTCCAATGCGCCGCAGTGATCGGCATAACCGATAAACGATTGCCTGGACGCAGCAGCACCATCCCCGAAAGTTCCTGCTTCGCATGCGCGCGCAACTCACCCAGGGTGATCACTCGCGGCAACTTTCGAACGAGCTTCACGTCCACCAGGTACCAGCGCGGATTCTTCGGATCGCTCGCGGGGTCATGGTGATGATGCTTCGCATCGAAGGCGGTCGGATCCGGATAGCCGGCCTTCACTACCTCTACAATGCCGGCAATTCCAGGGATTTCGCAGCTGGAGTGATACATGAAGGCCTGGTCGCCGCGCTGCATCTGATCGCGCAGCATGTTGCGCGCCTGGTAGTTGCGCACCCCATCCCAGGCCGTCGTCTTGCGCGGCGCACGGCCTAAGTCATCGATGCCGAAACTGTCGGGCTCGGTCTTCAGCAGCCAGAATTGCACTTGATGAGTCCCTTCTCGGTGATGACGGCGTTGAGGCGCACGTCATGCGCGGCGCCCTCGATATGCGGTACCTGCTGGAAGGAGTAGGCCAGTCCGATGAGCCGCGGGTGGATCCAGTGACTTCGCTGGCGCAGGAAGGCGAAGGCCCGGTCGTAATAGCCGGCCCCCATCCCCAAGCGCTCGCCCCTCGCATCGAAGCCGACCAGGGGGACGAACACCAGGTCCAGCCTGCGCGCCGAGAGGCGCCGCAAGTGCACGGGCTCCATTATCCCAAGGTGATTACGGCGCATGGCGCCGGCGGCTGCGACGAACTGCATGCGGCAACGGCGCAGGTCCGTCAGGCGCGGCAGGTAGATGCGGCAGCCGTGCTGCTCGCCCAGGCGTATCAGCGCCGCGGTGTCGAGCTCGGAGGGCAGAGGCGCATATACGGCGATGCGCAAGCCGGGGCGCAGGTTGAAACTGTGGCGGATGTGATGGGCGACGGCCTCGCCGGCGGCGCGGCGTTCAGCCCGCGGGACCGCCCGGCGCAGCTTCTTCAAGTGCCGACGCAGGACGTTTCGGTCGTCAGACCGCAAATTCAAGGCGTCACCCGCGAATGCCGGTACGAACCGTTGCTCTCGAACCAGAGCAACAAAGTGGGACGAGCTGAGGGAGGTAAGGCTTTCCGCTCACGAAGTCGGACTTGCACAATTCTGCCCACGAGCCCTATCCCTGGGTGTCTAAATTAAGGTCGAGAGGTAACCCGGCACGAAATCGAACACCGCAGGCGACGCGGGAGGATTTTACCACGATGCCGGGCGCCGGCGCGCCGGACGACGAATATGGTCTACAGTTCCAGCTGCTGATGGCGTGCCAGCGCGCTTTCCGCGCGCTCGCGGGTCGCGCGCACCCGTGTGACCGCCGAGCTGGTGCCCTTGGATTCCTGTTCACGAATGCGCAGCAACTCATTGGCGAGATTCAGTGCGGCCATGACGGCGACACGATCAAGGCCCACCACTTTGCCGGTGTCGCGGATTTCACGCATGCGGCCGTTGAGGAATTCGGCGGCATCCAGCAGTGCCGCCCGCTCCTCATGCGGGCATGCGACAAAATATTCCTTTTCCAATATCCGGACGCTGACACGTGCGGGTTCAGAAGTGCTCATGCGCCGTGCTCCAGGGTTTTCAAGCGACCAATCATGGCTTCGACTCGGCCTCGCACCTGCTCATTCTTGTTCAGCACGGAGGCACGTTCATTGGCCAGGGTATCGTGACGCTGTCGCAGTGCACGATTCTCCTCCTGCAGCTGCGCAACTCGGCTGGCGAGTTCGTCGACCCGGGATTCCAAGCGGGTGAGCTCCAGATCGAGCTCTGAATTCACTGAGGTGCTCATGGGATCGATCATAGGCATAATCCATGCGGATGCAAGCCGCCGACTATGAGCAGATCCAGCAGGTCCTGAACCAGGCACATTGCCTGACCGACGCCGCCGAGGCGCACGGCACATTGACTGGGTGTCTATGCTGCACCGTGGCCTACCGCTTCGAGGACTGGATGCTCGAAATCCTGCCCGAAGGGGATTCCGGTTCCTCGGCCAGCCAGCTGCTGCTCGATCTTTTCCACAGCACCAGCGTGGCCCTTGGAGAAGCGCAGATGCAGTTCGCTCCCCTGCTGCCCGAGGACGAGGAGCCGATCGAGACCCGCGCCGCAGCACTCGGCGCCTGGTGCCAGGGCTTCCTCTATGGTCTGGGCACCAGTGCGCTGACCGATGCAACCTCGCTGCCCGGTGATGTCGGTGAAGTGGTGCGCGACCTGACCGAGATCACGCATGTTGCCGCGGACAGCGCCGAGAGCCTTGAATCCAATGAAGGGGCTTACGCCGAGCTGGTCGAGTTCGTGCGCGCCGGCGTACAGCTACTGTTTGATGAACTGGAACCTCTACGCCGGGAAACCAGCCGTCCCGAAAGGCTACTGCACTGATATGTCACGTCATGATGCAAAATCCGCTCCCCGCTCCAAGCGCCGTGTGCGCAGCCCGCAGCCGACGAAGCTGCTGGCCAAACCCAAACTCATCAGCCGGGAGGAGTTCGCGCGTCGGCGCCGTCAGCTGATGCGCCTGATGGGGCGTGACTCCATCGCGATCATTCCGGCCGCACCGGTACGCCATCGCAATAACGATGTCGAGTATCCCTACCGCCAGGACAGTGATTTCCAGTACCTGACCGGATTCGGCGAACCTGAATCGGTGGCGGTGCTGGTGCCCGGACGTGAACATGCGCAGTACGTGCTGTTCGTGCGCGACCGGGATGCGGAGCGCGAGACCTGGGATGGACGCCGCGCCGGAGCCGAAGGGGCCACCCGACATTACGGCGCCGATGATGCCTTCCCCATCAGCGATATCGATGAAATCCTCCCCGGACTGATGGAGAACCGCACGCGCGTGTTCTATGCCATGGGGACGCATCCCGATTTCGATCAGCGCGTGGTCGGCTGGCTCAATGGCCTGCGCACCCAGGCGCGCCACGGCAAGCATCCACCCCAGGAGTTCATCACGCTCGACTATGTGCTGCACGACATGCGCCTGACCAAGTCGCGGGCCGAGCTCGAGGTGATGCGCGAATCCGCGCGCATTGCCAGCGGCGCCCATATCCGCGCCATGCGGGCGTGCCGTCCTGGTGGCAGCGAGTTCGGCATCACGGCCGAGATCCTCCATGAGTTCCGCCGTCACAATGCCGACACCTCCTATGAACCGATCGTCGGGGGCGGCGCCAACTCGTGCATCCTGCACTATCGGGAGAACAACCAGCCGCTGAAGGGCGGGGACCTGCTGCTGATCGATGCGGGCTGCGAGTACCAGTACTACGCCTCGGACATCACGCGCACCTTCCCCGTGAACGGACGGTTCTCACGCGAACAGCGCGCCGTATATGAGATCGTACTCGCGGCCAATGAGGCCGCCATCCAGACCGTGCGGCCGGGAGCGACATGGAATGATCCGCATGAGGCTGCGGTCCACGTGGTCACACATGGTCTCGTGAAGCTCGGCCTGCTCAAAGGCTCGGTCGCGAAGCTGACGAAGGAAGGCGCATACCGGCGATTTTTCATGCATCGCACCGGCCACTGGCTCGGGATGGACGTGCATGACGTGGGCGACTACAAGCTTGCCGACGAATGGCGGGTGCTGGAGCCGGGCATGGCGCTGACCATCGAACCGGGCATCTACATCCCGGCCGGATTGAAGGGCGTGCCGCGCCGCTTCGCCAACATCGGCATCCGCATCGAGGATGATGTGGTCGTGACCCGCGATGGCGTGGAAGTACTCACTGCGGGTGCACCCAAGGATCCGGACGCCATCGAGGCGCTGATGGCCGCGGCGTAAGGCCGCCGGCGAGGTTCAATTGGAAGAGTTCGATATCGCGGTCATTGGCGGTGGCATGGTCGGCGCCAGCCTCGCTTTGGCGCTGGCCGCCGCCGGGCGCCGGATCGTGCTCATCGAGGGCATGGCGCCGGACTGCAGCACCCATCCAAGCTTTGACGAGCGCACCACGGCGCTGGGCAATGCCAGCCGCCGCATCCTCGAGGCCCTCGGGGTGTGGGGCGCCGTGGCGGATCAATGTGGAGTGATTCGTGCCATTCATGTTTCCGACGCCGGACGGTTCGCCTTCGCGCATCTGAACGCACGCGAGCAGGGCATCGAGGCCTTTGGCTTCGTGGTGCCCAATCGGGCACTGGGCGCGGCCTTGTGGCAGCAGCTCCGCACCCATGACCGCATCAGTGTGCGCATGCCGGCGACGGTCGAGTCCGTCAGCACCGACACGCAGGCCGTCACCGTGCGGCTGGCCGGTCACAGCAGCGCGGTGCGCGCCCGGCTAGCCGTCGCCGCCGATGGCGCGCATTCGGCCGTCCGTCGGGATGCCGGCATTACTGCGACCGAGGCGGACTACGATCAGGTTGCGATCGTGGCCAACGTGGCCGCGGACACGCCGCACGATGGCACGGCATTCGAGCGCTTCACCAGCGCCGGTCCACTGGCACTGGTGCCCCTGCGCGATGGCAGCTACACGTTGATCTGGGCCCACAGTCCGCAGGCGGCCGCCGCAACACTCGGCGCGAGCGCGACGGATTTTCTGCGCCAGTTGCAGCAGCACTTCGGCTGGCGGGCGGGCAAATTCATCTCCGTCGGCGGTCGCGCCAGTTACGCCTTGAAACTGACCCGTGCCGATGCGGCCGTGGCACAGCGCACGGTACTGATCGGCAACGCGGCTCAGTCGCTGCATCCGGTCGCGGGTCAGGGGTTCAATCTCGCGCTGCGGGATGTGGCGTCGCTGGCCGAACTTGTGGCCGCGAATGGCGATCCGGGCGCGGAGGCGGTGCTGGCGGCTTTCGCGCAAAGTCGTGAGGAGGATCGTCGCGGGGTTACCCGCTTCACGGACGGACTGATCCGCATGTTTGGCGATACGCGCGCAGCGGTGCGCTTGGGCCGCGGGGCCGGACTGCTGCTCTTCGATCTGCTGCCGCCGGCCAAGAGCGCGCTGGCGCGAGTCAGCCTCGGGTTTGGCGGTCGCGCGCCGCGACTGGCGCGTGGGCTGCCCTTGCGATGACGGCCTGCTGGGATGTGCTCATTGTCGGTGGCGGCCCGGTCGGGCTGTGTGCCGGTGCGCTGCTGGCACGCGCCACCGGCCATGGCCCCGCATTGCGCGTGGCACTGCTGCAGGCCGCGGCATCGCCGGTGGATGGTCGCGTGCTCGCTGTGTCGCGCGCCAGTGAAAAAATTCTCGGTGCTGCGGGCGCGTGGCCGGCTATCATGCCGCATGCCTGGGCCTACGAGCGCATGCGCGTGTGGTATCGGGGCGTGGCCGCGAGCAGCAATGAGGCGCTGCAGTTTGATGCTGCCGAGGTCGGTGAGCCTAATCTGGGATACATCATCGAAACGCAGCGGATCACGCGCGCGCTCATGGATTCGTTCATTGCCGCGGGCGGTGAGGTGATCACCGCCGATCTGCATGGCGCGAGCGCCGAAGCGGGTGCGCAGCACCCGGTGCGCGTTCTGTCATCGGCCGGGGAGCTGACCGCGCAGCTGCTCGTGGGCGCCGATGGCGCGCGCTCCGCCGTACGCAGCGCTTTTGGCATCGCGACCCGGATCGGCAGCTACGAGCAGACGGCCGTCGTGGCGCGTCTCACGCCTGGGCGTCCACATCAGAACACCGCCTGGCAGCGCTTCGTGGAAGGCGGCACGCTGGCGTTGCTGCCACTGGCCGATGGCAGCGTCTCCATCGTCTGGTCGCTGCCTGAAGCGCAGGCTCGCGCCTTGCTTGCCGCCACGAGCACGCACTTTGAGACGCTGCTGTTGGAACACAGCGATGCAGTGCTCGGCACTTTGCGCCTGGCCAGTCCGCGAGCGGCCTTTGCGCTGCAGCGCCTGACGGCCGATCATTATATCGCCTCGCATTGCGCGCTGGTCGGCGATGCGGCGCATGTCGTGCACCCGCTGGCCGGGCAGGGCGTGAACCTGGGGTTGCTGGACGCGGCGGCGTTGGCGCAGTTATGCCTGCAGGCGCACGCCTCGGGAGAACATTTAGGTGCGCAGCGCACGCTGCGCGCCTATGAACGCTGGCGCAAGGGTGAGAATCAGCTGATGGAATTTGCCATCGACGCCTTCAACCGAGTGCTCGCGCAGGGCGTCGGGCCGGTGTCGGCCCTGGCGCGTCGCGCCCTGGGCTTCACCAATCGCAGCGCGCTGCTGAAGCGCTTCTTCATCCGGCACGCACTGGGTCCGGCACCGGACCTTAGAGCCTGGGAATCTGATCCAGTTTGGCAGCGCAGATGAAATCGTTTTCGGACAGCCCGCCGATGGCGTGGGTGCTGTAGCGGACCCGGCAGATGCTGTAGCCGATTTCGAGGTCCGGGTGATGGTCTTCAATATTGGCCACATGCGCCACTGCATTGACGAAGCTCATGGTGCGATAGAAATCGCGGAAGGTGAACTCGCGCCGCAGGCTGGCGGCCGCGTCATCGAGAGTCCAGGCTGGATCCAGGCGCAACAGCAATTCATCGGCTGCCGCGCGCGTCAGGGGCGCCACACCGCCTTCGCAGGGCGCGCAGCGTCGGTCGGCCAATTCAGTCATGACGCTGCGTCACAACGCCTGCTTCGGCGTGTACTTGCGTGCGACATACTGCTCCACCAGCTCCTGGAATTCCTCGGCGATGCGCTCGCCCTTGAGCGTCACCGTCTTCGCGCCATCCTCGTACACGGGGGCGACCGCCCGCTCGCCGGTGCCCGGGAGGCTGATCCCCAAACTGGCGTGTTTGCTTTCACCCGGACCATTTACCACGCAGCCCATGACGGCCACGGTCATATCTTCGACGCCATCGTAGGAGCGGCGCCATTCGGGCATGCGATGCCGGATATGCGACTGGATGCGCTGGGCGAGTTCCTGGAAGTAGGTGCTGGTGGTGCGGCCGCACCCCGGGCAGGCGATGACCATCGGCGTGAAGGAGCGCAGGCCCATGGTCTGCAGGATTTCCTGCGCAACGATTACTTCATTCGTGCGATCGCCGTTGGGTTCGGGGGTTAGCGATACGCGGATCGTGTCACCAATGCCCTGCTGCAGCAGCACGGACATGCCGGCGGTGGAGGCCACGATGCCCTTGGAGCCCATGCCGGCCTCGGTGAGTCCAAGGTGCAATGCGAACTCGCAGCGCGCAGCCAGATCCGAATAGATCGCGATCAGGTCCTGCACGCCGGAGACCTTCGCCGACAGGATGATGCGCTCCTTCGGCAGACCCACTTCCATGGCGCGCTCGGCGCTGGAGAGTGCTGAAGCCACCACCGCCTGGCGCATGACATCGCGCGCATCGAGGGGTTCTGCCTTGGCCGAATTCTCATCCATCATCTTCGTCAGCAGGTCCTGATCGAGGCTGCCCCAGTTGACCCCGATGCGGACCGGCTTCTCATGCCGGCAGGCCATTTCGATCATTTCCGCAAACTGTGGGTCGCGCTTGGTACCGCGACCGACATTGCCCGGATTGATGCGGTACTTGGCCAATGCGGTCGCGCAGCCGGGATATTCACGCAGCAGCTTATGGCCATTGAAATGAAAGTCACCGATGAGCGGGACACTGACACCCAGCTGATCCAGACGCTCGCGGATCGGCGCCACCGCAGCGGCGGCTTCCACCGAATTCACCGTCAGGCGCACCAGCTCGGATCCGGCGCGGGCGAGAGCCCGGACCTGTTCCACGGTACCCGCAACATCGGCCGTGTCAGTATTGGTCATGGATTGGACCACAATGGGATTGGGGCCGCCGACGCGGATGCCCCCAACGGTGGTTACGAGCGATTTACGACGTGGATGCGACATGAGTGCATTGTACCGCTTAACATGACGGCAAAATAACCGTAGGAAGAGCATGTCCGCCTCGGAAACGCTGGTCCGCGAGAAGCCAAAAGGCCTGACCCGCATCCTCAGGGCTGCTGCAGCCAGCTGCAAAGGCCTCCGGGGCGCCTATCGCGGCGAGGCCGCGTTTCGGCAGGAACTGGGTCTGAGCGTTCTGGTCATACCCTTGGGTCTGTGGCTGGGCCGGACGGGCGTGGAGCGGGCGCTGTTGGTTGCGCCCGTGCTGCTGATACTCATTGTTGAATTGCTGAACAGCGCCGTGGAGGCCACGGTTGATCGCATCGGCCTGGAACGGCATGTTCTGGCGGGGCTCGCCAAGGATATCGGCTCGGCCGCGGTATTGATGTCTTTTGTACTGTTGGGGGTGACGTGGCTGCTGGTACTGATCGCTCATTGATGAAAACCCTACGCTGCGCGTTGGCCCTGCCGGTACTGGCCTGTGCATGGCTGCTGCCGGCCCTGGCGCAAAGCGCCTCCGATGCGCTTAAGCCCGATGCCCACAGCCCGCCGACGGCACAACCCGCGACTTTGGC
>DATDIL010000066.1:0-5708 GCA_036521075.1 Steroidobacteraceae bacterium
TGCATTCCACAGGGTTCAAGTCCGGTGCGTAGGGCGGCAGATAGTCGATGAGGATTGCGCCGCACTGGGCCTCCAGGTGAGCCCGCACGAGTTTGGAGCGATGTGCCTGCAGACGGTCCCAGATGATGAGCAGCTTCTTGCCGATGGTGGCTTGCAGAGCTTTGAGAAATTCAACGATTTGGGGACTCTTGATCGAGCCGTTGAACAGCCGGAAGTAAAATCGCCAGTAGCTCAGCCCAGCGATCACCGAGAGCTGCTTCCAGCTGAAGCTGTATTGCAGCACCGGCGTCTGTCCCTTCGGGGACCAGGTTCTCGCGCGACAAGGTCTCTCGGACAGACCCGACTCGTCAATGAAGACGATTATTCGGCCCTGTCGCGCAGCTATTTTTTTAGTTCTGGCCACCTCTTGGCTTTCCACGTGCGCACCGCCCGCTCGTCGCGCTCGCGAGCCACCCCGGTGGGGCGCTGCACGCTCCAGCCCAATCGCCCGAGCAATCGCCACACCGACGAGGGGACCAGCTTCACTGCAAACTTTGACTCGATCAACTGCGCGATCCGCGGGAGCGTCCACAACTCGGTCGGAAAACCCGCCGCGAGCGCACCTTCCTTCAGAAGCCGCACCAGCTCTTGGCGCTGCGCGGCATTTAAGCGTTCCGGGCGCCCGTACTGCCTCGCCCGACGCAGCGCCTCGAATCCACCCTCTTGCCGCGCACGCTCCCAACGCATCACCGTCTGGCGCGATACACCCACCTGGCGCGCGACCTCGGCTTGGGCTTCCCCGGCCGCGAGCAACCGCCCGCCGCGTCGGCGACGCCGTTCCAGCTCCTTCATCTTCTGCGAATGGCTCATTGGTACCTCGAATGTAATCACTCGAAGTACTTGGACCGCAAGAGCAGGGAAAAGTGTCACTCAATTACGAAATTCTCAATAAGTGCCCTGAACGGCCATTCCGACCATGCAGAAGCGGACGTCCTAAATCGGGAGAGCCGACGTTGATCGAATGGCCCTGAAAGGGAGAGACTTGCGGCGCGACAGCTACGGGAACAGCAATTAGGCCCATGAAGAACATCCAGGTAATCGATGGCGCACTCAACGCCGTCTACGACATTTTCCAGGCAGCGGACGAGGAGTTCTCGCTCATTTTTCCGCACGGAGAGGATATTGCCTTCATTGATGAGGTAATCGCACGCGGAGTCCGCACCGACCTCGATGTGGTTTTCACAAGAATCTGGAAGCGGCGGATACCAAAAGCACGGGCAATGGGCATCCATGGTGTCTTGTTCTACGAGCTTGAATACAAAAAGCGGTATTACCCGACCCGTCGCGATGAAGAAGCCGTGAATCCAGATGGCACCGCGCTGCGTTCCGGTCCGGACTGCGGTTGAGGTAGACTAAGCGCACAAACTCCTCATAAGCCGAGATGGGACAGGTTACCGTAGATTTTGTCGCTAGCGATCAGCCTCATGAAGGATGGTCTCTGATTCTGATCGAGCAAGGTCCGTGGGATACCGCCGCCATTTCAGATCACCTAAGGCGGATCCAGGACCGGTTGTATACGTGCCTCGACGCCGCTCTGGAGGGAGCTGTCACCGCTCAATACCCAGAGGCTCGTGGCAAGCCGCTTATGATCCGTCTCGAGGCATTCAATGTTCCCGAAGCTCAGTTGCGTGGCTTCTTCGGCAGATTTACCAGCGAAGTTCCGAAATTGCCCGATTACGCGAAGGCGCTGCACGAACAACAGTTCTTTCCGATGGTTTCCTTTGAGTTGAACGTCGTCACTGAAGACTCCGGGTGTCCCAGGCTTATGACGCCAACCGAAAGTCCGAGGAAGAGATGGGACTGACGCCTATGGAACCTAGTGAGGTCTTCGCCGATCGCAGCCTAATTTTTGTCGCACCAGATCGTGTAGAGGTACTGTCGCGACTTCAGCTGGGCCGGCCTTACATGGTTCAGGAACTATCATGGCACTGCGACTTCGAGGTTCCTGGGGTACTCAGTCGCCGCCACGGCGCTGGCATTGATGGCCTGCAAGCGCTTCTATTAACAATATCGCTCGTGGAAACACTGCTTGAGGCCAAGCGCTCGGATGGTTGGCGTTTTCTTTGGCCTGACACCAGAGACGACATCTCGCCTCAGGAGATCTTTGAGGGCCCGCACTTTGCTCGCATGCGACAAGGCACCTAACTTTGATCGTTGCAGATCCGAACGTCCGCTTTGGAAACGGCCAGTCTCTAACGGCGAATGTCCGGAGATGGCCGTCCCCTGCCGGCCGGCAGGCAACGGGCTTGGGATTCCCCCGGTCCCGACCCTGAGCAGCCCTCCGTGACAGACCGCTTTAGAGTCGGCACAATTGGATGATCAAGCCGTTCACCGGTTGCCTTGGTGGTGGAGCAGCACGGCATGTCTCTCATTGAAGAGTACCGCCGCCAATTTCCCTGGCGCGACTGGCCTCGAGCGCTCGCCCTGTGCCCCATCACGCGCGGCCAGCAGGTCCTCGATCTCGGCTGCGGCCCTGGCGACCTCTCCGCAGTGCTCGCTGCCCGGGGAGTCGCGGTTACTGGCATCGACCATGACTCCGAGCTCCTCGCAGCCGCCCGGACATGCGCCCCTGACATCCACTTTGAGCAGCAGGACTTGAGCAAACTCAAGCTGCCCGGCACTTTCGATGGGATCTGGTGCAGCTTCACCGCCGCATACTTTGTCGATTTCACAAAGACTTTCGCCCGCTGGTGCACATTCTTGAAGGCGAACGCCTGGGTGTGTCTCATCGACATCGACAATCTCCTCGGGCACGAGCCCCGAACCGATGCGACGCGCGACACCATTGAGCGTTTCTACCGCGACGCCTTCGAGAAACACCGCTATGACTTCCGAGCCGGCCAGCGACTGGCCTCCACGCTCGAAACCCAAGGATTTAGTGTTGCCACCACCGAGCTTGCCGACCGAGAGCTCGCCTTCGACGGTCCTGCCTCCCCCGAGGTCCTCAAGGCCTGGCGCGCACGTTTTTCGAGGATGATGGGACTGAAGGCCTTTCTCGGCAGAGATTTTCCTGACTTTACCGACGGCTTTATCGGAGCGCTGGAGTCTCCCCAGCATCGGGCACTGTGTAAGGTTGTGTGCTGCGTGGGCCGACGGAATTAACGTGGCGAGCGTGCAGAATGAAGTATGACCGCGCAGAACTCGTATATCAGTGAGTATAGGCGTGAAAGCGTATGATGTCTTCATCAGGGACGTCGATTCGGGCGAAGCCGCAGCAGCTTCCGCGATGGTGCAGGAGAGTTTTCTCAAGCTCGCGTCGCAGAGTTGGGAGACCGAAGCGCAACAACGATTTCTCGCCGAGTCCAGTCCCAAGGCTCTCGAGTCCAAGATCTCTGCGGCCGCTTGCGCAATAGGAGCATTCTCCGGGGAGCAGGTTATCGGCTTTCTGTTCATGCCAATCCCCACCCGCCTCGGCATGCTCTTCGTCCACCCCAGTCGACTGCGTAAAGGCATTGCCACTAAACTTTGGGAATGCGCTCGCGCTCGACTTGAGTCAAAATTCACGGTGGTGAGGACGGTCGAGTTGAATGCGACGCCCTACTCTGTTGAATTCTATCGCTCGGTGGGCTTTGTGCCGATCTCCGCGCAATTCCTCCGCGGCGGGGCCCGAGCGATACGCATGGCCTGCTGGCTGCCCGCCCGTGCCCTCGCGGCCGAGTTGCCACGCTAGGCCGAATGACCGGATTTCGCTAAACAGTAACGACCCACCGGCTGTGGTCGTACCCGACCCATGGCGTCGGGCAGATAGCGACCCGATGGCGCCGTTCGTGACTGACTGCTTTTGGGAAGGCAAAATGAGAACTTTCGGTGGCCGAGACTTGGCGCATCTGAGGACCGCAACAGCACCGCCAGCACCTACAGCTTGCAGACGGTGGCGCAGCTAAACGGCAATGCGGGTGCGAGTCCGCGATGGTCTCGAACGGGAAACCTGAATGTCTCGTAAAGTACCGCGCCTTCCAAATTGAGTAGCGCGGATGTGGAAACGCTCTCTGAGAGGCTGAAAGCCGCACGCGGCTCGATACTGAGCGCGGACGTGGGACACGCGCCGGATCTGACGGCAGTTATCGGCCAGTTCCTGCCTGCGCCGTTCGTCATTGGTTCCAAAGACATAGTCGATCATGAGGGCACGCGCGCTCCGGCGCTGGCCTGCACGATCTATGTTCACCCGACCGGCGCGAATGCGGAATACGCAGATATACCCGCCGACGCGGTTGTGGCCACCATTGATGTCCAGGGGGCGATGGACGTAGAGGCTTTCCGCGCAGCCTATCGGCGCGTGGTGGCAGTCAAAGCGCTCAAGAAGCGGCCTATGCCCGGGAATCCCGGAGATCCGAACGTCATCCTGGGAATTGTCTTCGCCGTGCGCGGAACGATGCCGATGGAAGATTTCGCGCGCGAACTCGAAGCTCTCAACGCCGAAACGCCCAGCGGGCGATGGCCGGATGCGGTCGTGCTTGCGGCAACCGGACTCATCAACTATGTGGTGCAGTTCCCCGGCGAGAAACCATCCGGCAACTGGCTTCTCGCAAGAACGGAATACGCGGTCAACAACGCCCCACCGTTTTACATCCCGATGATGATCAGCCCTGCGGGCGCGCATGCGTTCGACAAGATGTTGTCGATGCTCCTGAGCCGCCTCAGAGCATCGTTGCCCATCAGCCCCATGCCCGATTGGGACGAGCTGCAAGCCGGGATACCGAAGGACGCGATTGCCTGGTCAGGCTACCAATACAATCTGCGCGGCGAGCTGAAGCCGGTGCCGCGTGATCAGTACGAGGACCGCACTTTGCCTCTACCCGTGCTGCACATACGGGATAAGAACGGAACGGTGCTCGCAGGCGTGCAGTTTCTCCCCTGGCAGGATGGGGCGGTCATTCTTCTGGCGGGTAATTTCCCGATGGAGATGCTGTACGCCTTCATGGATCGATCGGTGATCGCGAATGCGCAGGTCTTGCAGCGAGATCCGCGGCGGCGGATCTCCAGCATCTTGCCATTGACGCGCGCTGAATTCATGGAGGCTCTCGGGCGTCTTCAGACGCGCTCGAACATGACCGTGGGGCCCGATCAGCGAAGCGTCGTCGTTCAGAAGATTGAGGATGAGGGAACGTCCTCGCCGTTTATCGCGAGATTGCAGCTCGGGATGTTCTATCTGCGGAATCTCATCATCAGCGACAAGGCGCACCGCGACGCATTCGATGCGCTGCACGAGATGATGACGTCCCACCTGTTCAACGCGCGCGATGCTGCACGTGACATCCAGGCGACCTGGGAAGATCACTGGAAGAAGGTCGCCAGCGGAGAGTGCGTCAAGGTTAAGGGCAGGACGTTTCGCATCAGCGAGAATATCGACCGCCCGCTCAGGAAGGAGGTCGACAGCTTCCTGAACGCGTCAGCACGTGCGCTGAAGGAAGGCGTGCAGCGCGTGACGAAGTTCATGGATCTCGATATCGGGTTCCTGTTTATGAAACAGTCGACGTTCGAGGCCAGGGTTACGACGCTCGAAGCGACTGACCCGGAACTTGCCGCATACCTGCGACAGGTGCGCCAGTGGTCAGAGCCGCTGATCGAGAGCCGTATTGCGCTCGAGCACGGCAGCTGGACTCTCCCGAAAGCCGCCTATACGCCAAACGGCGCAGGCGTGGACATCGTCGAGCCCACGATCGCAGGCC
>DATDIL010000067.1:0-23287 GCA_036521075.1 Steroidobacteraceae bacterium
CTCCGCCGCTGATGGCACGGCCGCCTCCGCCGCTGATGGCACGGCCGCCTCCACCGCTGATGGCACGGCCGCCTCCGCCGCTGATGGCGCGACCGCCTCCGCCGCTGATGGCGCGGCCGCCTCCGCCGCTGATGGCGCGGCCGCCTCCGCCGCTGATGGCGCGGCCGCCTCCGCCGCTGATGGCACGACCGCCTCCGCCGCTGATGGCACGGCCGCCTCCACCGCTGATGGCGCGACCGCCTCCGCCACTAATGGCATGGCCGGCGCCCACTGCCACGGCCGTTTGGCTGCTGAAATTGCCCTCAATAGCGGAGCCAATGACCACAGACTGCGAGCCAGTAGTGGATGCCGTGTAGGCAAAGATGTTGTCGGCAACACCTACCTGATCCGCATCCTTGGCGACTGCAGAAAGAGAAATGGTGCTAAGCGCCACCGCTGCTGCAATGTTCAGAATCTTCATTTTAAATTCCCCGATTTTCCTTGATCACGCATCATTGAAGCTGGCGGAGCCAGAACATCTATTTCTTTGATCGAGCCCGTTCGTCCTTCCGCTGAAAGGCTGCCGCCGAGGCCTCTGGCGCCATCGGATTGTTCCAGTGACTGCGATTCTTCAAAAAAATACACACCCACTCCGTAGCGGCGTCCCGCACCGGACTCATCCGGTTCGGTGTGCTTGGCAATCCAGCTATCTAACTCTGTCACGTAGCTATCACCGCGATTCTGTGCAATCGCGGAAAACTCATCCCTACTGCGTTCGGACAACGCGTGGTTCGAGATGACCATCCGTTCGAAAAAAGTCTTGCCGCTGTTTTCGCGCAACAGGTTGTGCGCAAAGCTCGAAGCGGCCGCCTCAAGGCATTTCGCGGCACGATCAATCACCGGCGTTACGTTGGCGTCGTCCGAACTGAGCCTTATGGCCGCACGGGCGCGACAACGCAAAGTATCGTGTCCCACGATCTCAGCAGAGTTCGTGGCGATCAGCTCGTCCAGCAGGATGTCCCGGTCGGCACCTGGGACGGCGGTTTCCACGAGCTCGTCGAGGCTCCGCCGAGATGGATCGGTTGCAGCGACCAAATCAAGGTCAAGCGCCAAACCGTAAGCACCAGAAAATCTTGGGTGCGTGTGCCAAACCGTAAGCAGTTTGGCAATCTGCAGCACGGCGTTCCCTGCCGGCGCAGCTGTCTTGCGCCGAGGGTCGCGAAAGAGCTGTACTTCGGAGCGCGTGAGTCCCGCAACCAGTGCAAGGCGTGCATCAGACAATTGGCGATCCTGCCCCGCCATACGGCCTTCCAGTACCTGCACGTAGGCGCGCCGTACCGAATCGGAAATCTCGCGGACTGAAATGCCTCGTTCCAGCGCGACAGGCATCAACGGACGCAGCAAAGCGGTGAAGAGCGCAAGCAGCGCCTCTCTTTCTTCACTGCTTGTTTTGCTGGCCGCGTCCATCGGGGGAGATGTCGACAATCGTGATAATTGACATAAATCTAGATATGCCAATGGCTTATGTCAACGAATGGCCCAGCTATATTATGTGATATTATTCCGTGCGTTCAACAATATTTATTGTTAATCAATTAGTTACGTCCCTCAAAAATGGAGGCGCCATCCAAACTACTCACACCAGCAGTCGCCTCCATTTCTGCTCAGCCTTAGCTTTGGTTCAAACCTTAGCCTTAGTCTTAGCCCCAGGCTTGGTCTTAGGCTGTTGGCGTCGGCGCACGTCACCGACTTCCATGGCGGCGGCATCGTCCGTGCTCAGATACAGCCCCACATAGGGCCGTACCCTCGGGTGCCGGGCGCTCCCTACACGATGCTGCTCTCTTTGCCGATGTGCCAGCCAATCGTCCACTGTTTCCAGGAACGCGGTGCCATGGCGAGCAACAAAAGCTTGGAACTGTGCCATATCTGCGGAGGAAATCTCGAATCCGGATACGACCCTTTGAAAGGCCGCCGCCGGCGCTCCCTGTGCGCATCTCAACAGGTTCGTCTGCAATGCAAGGAGGAGGGCGAGGAGGGGCCTCAAATACTCATCTGCCTGCACCACACCGCTTTCGGCGCCGGTTGCCAATGCAGCTCGCTCTCGCAAGCGCAAATGTCCGTTCGGGAGACGGATGATAGCTCCCGTCGCAAGCAAGATCTCGCGACACATTGCCGGCCGCTCGCGTGGAAGCTCAAGAGCCACAAGATTGGAGAAACTTGGGTCTCCCGCGGCAAAAGGGAGGTCACGCGAGCGACCTTCCGGACTCACGAAGCGGGGATCAGTGGCCCAACGAATCAAAATACCAGACCAGTATTCGAGCCGGCCGCGCACGACCGTGACCGGCATTGCAAGCTTAATCGGCGGTAGGGCCCGCACGGCGGCCAGCACGTCTCGACGCGACACGCCGACGGCCTCAAACAACCATAACAATGGATCGAGAATTTCCGTTGGCGAGATACCGGATGGCGCTATGGAACCGCTGGCACTGGCGGGCGCTCTCGACGCAGCGGACAGTTCGGCAGGTTTGCTGCGGCGCAAGGGGCGAGTCTCCTTCTAGCTTAACTACGACGCGGAGCCACCCCACCGCCTCAAGTCCGCTCCGCCGGATCAAACAAACGCCGATGCTCGAGGATGGCATAACGATCCGTCATCCCCGCGATGTAGTCGGCGACGGCCCGGGCGCGTCCGGGGATACCGAGTTCGCGCTCCAGGACGGCGGCGGATTCCTGGTGCTCGGGGGGCATCAGAGTCGCGTCCTGAAGGAAGGTATCAAATAAACGAGTCACGACGAGCCTTGCCTTGGACGTCATGCGCAATACTTTGTAGTGTCGATAGACACGCTCGTTCAGGAATCGCTTGAGCTTGAGCTGTTCGCGAGCCACGTCGGGGCTGAAGCTCACCAGGGGTTTGGCACGCGCTCGGACCTCGGTGATCGAGGTCGGAGCGGCCTTGGCAAGGTTGTCTGCGGTGGTGCGGATCAGGTCGCTGACAACATGATTGATGATGCGGCGGATGGTTTCGTGAATCACTTTGCGCTCGGGAAGCGTGCCGTACTTGGCCAGCACGCTGCGGTGCTGGCTTTCGAATAACTCGACCGCGGCCAGATCATCGAGACTGATGAGGCCGGCGCGCAGGCCATCGGCTACGTCATGATTGTTGTAGGCAATCTCGTCGGCCAGGTTTGACAGCTGTGCCTCGAGGGAGGGCTGGCGACGCTTGATGAAGCGCTCGCCCAGTTCGCCCAGCTGCTTGGCGTTGCGCACCGAACAATGCTTGAGAATCCCCTCGCGGCATTCGAAGGTGAGGTTCAGGCCGTGAAAATCGGCGTAGCGGTCTTCGAGTTCATCGACCACGCGCAGTGACTGCAGGTTGTGCTCGAAGCCGCCGAATCTGCGCATGCAGGCATTGAGGGCGTCCTGGCCGGCGTGTCCGAAGGGGGTATGACCCAGATCATGTGCCAGGCAGATCGCCTCGGTGAGCGTTTCGTTCAGCTGCAACGCGCTCGCAATGGAGCGGGCGATCTGGGCGACTTCCATCGAGTGTGTCAGGCGCGTGCGATACAGATCGCCTTCGTGATTGACGAATACCTGGGTCTTGTACACCAGACGCCGAAACGCGTTGGAATGAATGATGCGATCACGGTCGCGCTGGTATTCGCCGCGGAACTGCGGCGGGGTTTCGGGGAAGCGCCGGCCGCGGGAGGCGGATTCGGCCGCCGCGTACGGGGCCAGGGCCGATGCTTGAGGCGTTGCGCGGGCCACGATCAGCCGAAGTAGTCCGTGAGCGTCGCCTGCAGTGCCTGGGGCGGATAGTCTGCGGTCACGAGGGCCGCGCCGATGCGCTTCAACAGCACGAAGCGCATCCGTCCCGCCTTCACTTTCTTGTCGATCTTCATATGTTCCAGCGCCGCCTGCGCCGGGACGTCCGGGGCGGCGATCGGCAGGCCGACCCGGTGCAGCAGGGCGCGCAGCCGCGCGACATCCGCGTCTCCCAGATAGCCGCATTCGCGGGACATTGCTGCGGCCATCAGCATGCCGGCGCCCACGGCTTCCCCGTGCAGCCAGGTGCCGTAACCCGTGGCCGATTCAATCGCATGACCGAAGGTGTGGCCGAGGTTCAGCAAGGCGCGATCGCCGCGTTCACGCTCATCCTTGCCGACGATTTCCGCCTTGATCTCGCAGGAGCGGCGGATGGCATGGGTCAGCGCTTGGTGATTGCCCGCCAGCAGCCGATCGACGTTGACCTCGAGCCAGTCGAAGAAGGCCGCGTCATGGATCAGGCCATACTTGATGATCTCGGCAAGCCCGGCGCGCACCTCCCGCGGCGGTAGCGTCGCCAGCGTATTCGTATCGGCGATCACCGCGACGGGCTGGTGGAAGGCACCGATGAGGTTCTTGCCGCCGGGGTGATTGACGCCGGTCTTGCCGCCCACCGAGGAGTCGACCTGCGCCAGCAACGTCGTCGGCACCTGCACGAAATCGACGCCACGCTGGTAGCAGGCCGCGGCAAATCCGGCCATGTCGCCCACGACACCGCCCCCGAGGGCCACGACCGTACTGTCGCGCGCCAGGCGGTTCGCGACCGCGACATCCAGGATCCGCGCCAGGGTCGCGAGTGTCTTGTAGGACTCACCGTCCGGCAAAATGGCCTCGACGATATCGCGAGCCTTCAATCCCGCCTTCAGCGCACCCGCGTACAGTGGCGCGACGGTGGTGTTGCTGACCAGCAGGACGCTGCCGGGAGGCATGTGCGCGTCAAGCAACGCGGGGTCCGTCAGCAGCCCCGGACCGATCAGGATCGGGTAGCTGCGCGCGGCGAGTTCGACCGTCAAGGTGTTCACGATGGCGGCAATTATAGAGCGTTCAGCCTCCCCCGACCGGGAAACCCAGACCCTTGATGATTTCCTCGGCGACGGCCTGGATCTTGCGCCCGTCCGTGGTCACCTTCAAATCCGCGACCGAACAATACAGCGGCTCGCGTTCGGCCATCAGCTGCCGCAGCGTCGTCTCCGGATCAACATTCGCCAGCAACGGCCGGTGTCGCGCATGGCTCACGCGATGCGCCTGTTGTTCGACCGAGGTGATCAGGTAGACCACGCAGCCGCGCCGCGCCAGCAGTTCGCGATTCTCGGGTAGCAGAATGGCCCCGCCGCCGGTGGCCAGTACCAAAGGCTCGTGCCCCGTCAGGGCCTCAATGGCTTCCTTTTCGCGTTGCCGGAATTTCGCCTCGCCTTCGCGCTCGAAGATGTAGGAAATATCCACGCCGGTGCGCTTCTCGATTTCGGCATCACTGTCCAGGAAAGGCGCGTCCACCATCCGTGCCAGGATGCGCCCGACGGCGCTCTTGCCCGAGCCCATCGGGCCGACCAGGTAGATGTTGCGCTTGCCCAGCATAGGGCCGTAAGGATAGCGGAGGAGCCCGTCCCTGTCGCAGAGCCTGCCACCGATCGGTGGCAGGCTCCATCACGGGCAAGCTTGTTGGCTAGTTGGGGTTCAGGCAGGTGGCAGCCTGACCATACGGACTGTTGACACCCGGTGGCGTGACGGTGGCAGTGCCAATGTCGGCGGCGAGAATCGGCAGCCAGAAAGTAGCGGTCGCGCTGTTCTGGGTACCATTTACCGTCGCCGTGGCGGTCAGCTCCACGGCCACCCATCGAGCGTGATCTCGTGGGTAGATCAGCGTCACGGCAGCGCTGCCATCAGCGCCGGTGGTCGATGATTGGGGCGCCACTTCGGCTGTGGAGACCACCAGACCCGGATCCAACCGGCCGTTGCCGTTGTAATCTTCGGTGCCACCCCCGCTTACATCCAGAATGCCGTTGCCGTTGAGATCTTCGCTCTGGCAGCCGTCGATGCCGTTCAGCGAGAAGTCATCCGCATCGCTCGCGAGCGTAGTGGTGTGCTGGGTCCACGGCGTGCCGGCATTCCAGAAGCCCTTGGCATAGCCCAGGGACTTCACGGTAAAGGTGATGGGGACATTGGGTACGCCGGCGCCATTCGCATCGACCGCCTGTACCGAATAGGCCAAGCCATACTGAGTCGTGCTGTATGCGTCGATCAGGTTGCCAGTGCCCAGGGATAGGAAGACGGTCTGCCCGCCGACGGTGAGAGTTGTCGTCGTGGTCAGCCCCGTTCCCTGCACCACTCCGGTCACCACCACGCCATTCGTGGCGCTCGCGACCGTGTTCGCCGTGTAAAGCGTAGAGGCCTGCCCTTGGGCGTCGGTGATCGCGGTGGCCTGAGACAATGACCCCTGGGTCACATCGCTGAGGCTGAAATCCACAGGCTGGTTCGGGACCAGGTTGTTTTGCGCATCGCGAATCGTAGCGGTAATCGTGCTCGACCCGCCCAGCCCGACGCTCGACGGACTCGCCTGCATTGAAATCGCGTTGGGTGTCGTGGCGACAAAGTCGACCAGAACCTGCGCCGAGACGACATTGGTGCTGTCCGCCGCCGAAATGGTGGCGGGTCCCGCCGAGGTCGAGAAAACCGTCACGGTGGCCGTGCCATCCGCCGCGGTGACGGCGCTCGCGGATGAGAGCGTGCCACGCGTCGCTGCGAATGTAATCGTCTTACCCGCCTGAGGCGTCGTTCCGGACAGCCACCTCACGGTCACCGGAACTGCGGAGCCGGCCATGCCAATCGGAATTTGTGCGTTGGCGAGCGGCAAGGAGAAACCAAAGCTCTGGCCACTGACGGTAACCGCTTGCTGAAACACCAACCCCAGCGCCTTGACCGTGATGACGTCGGCGCCGCTGACGCTAGGTGTCAGTGTGAATTGCGCCTGTCCTTGTGCATCGGTGGTGACCGTGGCGGGGACACCATTTCCGAGCAGCGAACTCAGGGTGACCGCCGTATTGGGAATCCCGGCCTTGCCGGAATCCGTTACCGCCACGGTATATGTGCCCGGGACGTTGAGAACGAGACTGCCCGGCCCGCTGACGGACAGGCTGGTGCCGATAACCGAAACGGTCACCATGGCCGAGCTTGCCCCAGCCGTGGCAGTCACGGTGATGTCGCGGTCCTGAGGGTCGCTCGAGGCATTCAGGGTAGCGGTAACGGTTCCGGTTGCATCCGTTGTTCCCTGCCCCGGCCCCGTTGCGCCCGTCACGACGATCTGACCGGACGTGGCGGAGAATGTCACCGGCACACCAGTCTGCACGTTGTTGTTTGCATCGCGGACCAACGCCTTAAGGGTTGCCCCCGTCGACCCGTTGGACGGGATCTGCGGCACAGTTGTACTCAATGTCAGCGTCTGCTGGGTACTGGCGACGGTAACCGTGGTTTTGCCACTGGCGGTTCCGGCGGTCGCGGTCACCGTGATCACGGTGGCCGCTGCAACTCCCGTTGCGGACAGCGTGGCGGTGGCCTGACCGGTGGCGCTCGTCGTGCCGCTCGTGACCGCGAGCGTGCCCGCGCTGGTGGCGAAGGTCACCGCTGCGCCGGAAACTGCGACATTGTTGCCGTCGGTCGCCGTGACCGTAATGGTGGCTGTGGTGCCATCCGGCGGCAGGGTTGCCGCACTCGATGCGACCATAATCTTCGCAACCGGCGACGAGTTCGGGCCGCTCGAGGTGCTGCCGGTCGTCTGGAATGCGTTGTCACTGCCACCGCACGCCGCAAGGATTGCGGTGACCATCAGCAGCGCCAGAGTTGACCAAAGTTTACGCATGTCTCACCTGAAAATTCGTTGCGGTAGGGCCGTGGCAGTCCGTCAGTAGACGTTGACGCCTTCATGAAGGATCTTCGGCGTCACAAAGATCAACAACTCGTCCTTGTCGTTGGTCTTGGTGGTGGTCTTGAACAGATTGCCGAGAATCGGCACATCCCCCAGGTAGGGCACCTTGGTCTCATCGATCCGGTGCGTGGTCTGCAAAATCCCGCCGAGGACCACGGTCTGGCCGTCGCTGACCAGCACCTGCGTGGTGATTTCCTGGGTGTCGATGCTGGGCACGTTCACGCCACCGGACGCCACGGTGATCGTGCCGACGGTGTCCTTCTTCACATCGAGGTCCAGGATGATGCGGTTGTCGGGCGTGATCTGCGGCGTCACCGACAATGACAGGACCGCCGGCTTGAACGAGATCGAAGTCGCGCCGCTGGACGCCGACTCCTGGTACGGAATCTCCGTACCCTGCATGATCATGGCCTGTTTCTGGTTGGCCGTGATCACACTCGGGGAGGAAATGATATCCGCGCGCGTTTCGGTCTGGGCCGCGGACAGCTCCAGGTCGAGCAGGTAATCCGAACCCAAAATCCCCAAGGCGATGCTGCCCGCGGGACTGGAGACCGGCAGGTTGACATTGTAGCGGTTCGCCGCAGTGGCGCCGGTGGGCAGCGTCACCGGAAATGGCGAGCCGGTGCTGGTCAGGTTGGTCAGGGCAGAACCGACGATCGAGTCGGTTCCGGCCGCGGTTCCGGAAGTGGTGACGACGCCGTTGGCGCCGTTCTTCTGCACGCCGTTGAAGCCCAGCACCGCACCCAGCTCACGCTGGAAGTCATTATTCACGATCACCAGGCGCGATTCGATTTTGACCTGGCGAACGGGGATGTCCAACGTCGTGACCATGCGCCGGATATCCTCGAGCCGATCGGCCGTATCCTGCAGCAGCAGGGTATTCGTGCGCACATCCACCGACACGGTCCCGCGCGCCGAAAGCAGTGAGCGGCCCGTCGACTTGATGAGGGCGGACATGTCCGCGGCCTTCGCGTAGTTGACCTGCAGGAACTCCGAGCGCAGCGGCTCAAGTTCCTGAAGATCCTTGCGAGCCGCCAGTTCGGCCTTCTCGCGGCTGGCGATCTCATCGGCCGGCGCCACGATGATGACGTTGCCGTCCTGGCGCTTGTCCAGACCCTTGGTACGCATGACGATATCCAGGGCCTGATCCCACGGCACATTCTGCAGCCGCAGGGTCTCGCTGCCACGCACCGAGTCGCTGACCACGATGTTCTGGCCGCTCGTGTCCGCCAGCAGCTGCAGTACCGCGCGCACGTCGATGTCCTGGAAGACCAGCGAGATCCTCTCGCCGGTGTACTGGGGCTTGCTTTCCGCGGCCACCTCGGGCTTGCGCTTCGGCTGGATCTCCACGACGTACGTATCGTTCGTCTGGTAGGCCAGCTGGTCGTAGTCACCCTTGGCGGAGATGATCAGGCGCGCATCCGCACCCGAGTGAGTCGCATCGAAGCCGGTGACCGCAGTGCCAAAATCCGTCGCATCGAAGCGGCGCACCAGTCGCTTGGGCAATTCGGTGCCTACGAAATCAACGACCACCTGGTCGCCAACCTGGCGCAGGTTGATCGGGGTATGCGGATCCGACAGGCGCACGACCACGCGACCGGCACCATCCACGCTGCGACGAAAGTCGATGCCTTCGATACTGCGCACGGTGCCGGTTGACACCGTCGCGCCATCGCTGCTGGCGGGCGCGGCGCTCGCCGTGGCCTGCGCGGAGTTCTGGCCCAGCGTGACCACGATGTCGTTGCCGTCGACGCGCATGGCGTACGGCATCATCTTGTCCAGGATCAACACCAGCCGGCTGCGATCGGGGGTCTCCGCGGCCGAAATCGAATCGAGGCCACCCGAGCGCACGTCGATGCGGCGTGATGTCAGGGCCAGCGCCGTACCCGGCAGATCGATGGAAATGCGCGCCGGATCGTCGATGGCAAAGCTGGTGGGCTGCGGCGCGGGCCCCGACAGCTTCAGTGTCAGCTGCAGCTGCTGTCCGGCCATGGGCCGCACGTCGATGGCCGTCAGGGTGTTGCTGTCCGCGGCACGCGCCGCCGACAGGAGGGTTGAACCGACGATGAGCGCGGTCAGGAGCGTCGCGAGGGCGCTTCGGATCCGGTTCAACGGGTTGAGACGTGTCATTTTTGAAAACTCCCTGCAGCCGTTCGGCTAATCGTTCAACGCGAGGCCCGTCGGGCGCTCGATGTAGCCACCCAGGCCGTCCGGAATGATTTCCCGGACGTCGATCTTTGATGTGGTGATACCGGTAATCTTGCCGTCGTTCTGGCCAATGTAATTGCCCACCGTGACCCGATGCACGATGCCATCCTTGGTCTGGACCAATCCAAATATCTGGCCGCCCTGCTTCATCGACCCGACCATCTTCATCGTGTCCAGCGAGAAATTCTCCAGGTACTCCCGATTGCGATGGGAATCCGGACGCAGGTTCGGATTACTGGCATTGGGCGAGGTCGGCGTGAACGGCGAGCGCAGGTTCATGTCGGCATAGGCGAAGGTCTGTTGTGGCTTCACCTCGGGCAACGGTTCGACCCGTCCGCCCGGTTCCTTGTTGGTCTCGGCGATGAAGGTCTGCAGGTCATCGTCCCCGCTTGAACACCCCGCCAGACTCAGCGCGGCGGCCGCGCACAGGCTCGACAACAACAGGACCAGCGGACGCAGGGGCGTAGCGGCCTTCAGGGTGCTCATTTGCGGGCATCCTTCTTAGGTTCCGAGGCCGCCAGTTCGTCCTCATCCAGATACCGGTAGGTCTTCGCCGTCACATCCAGCGTCAGATTGTCGAAGCCCGCCTTGCCATCGGGTTTGATCTCGATGTCATGCAGCGTGACGATGCGTGGCAGGGCCGCGATACCGCTGACGAACTGGCCAAACTGATGATAGCTGCCCGAGAAGCGCATCTTGATCGGCAGTTCCGCGTAGAAGTCCTTCTTCAACTCCGTGCCGGGCTGGAACAGCTTCTCGGACAGTCCGGCCTGCAGGCCCGTCTGGGAGATGTCCACCACCAGGTTCGGCACCTCGGTGCGGCCCGGCAGCTGGCGCAGCAGCGCGCCAAAGGATCGCTCGATGTCGGCAAGCTGCTGCTTGTACACGCTCAAGTTCACGGCCTGCGCGTGCTTGGTACGGAACTCCTGGCGCAGCTTCTGCTCTTGCTGCTGGAACTGGTCGAGCACCGGGCTTTCGTTTGACCAGACAAAAAAGTACCCGAGAATGAAGCTCAGCACCACCAGCCAGATCGCGACCGCGCCGATACGGAAGGGCAACGGCCAGCGGCCCGGTTCGCGCGGATCAAGCGACTGCAGTTCCTCGATCACGTTCATGGCGAAACCCCCCTGCGCACACCGCCGTTCCGGGGCGCGCCGGGTCGGGGACCGGGCGCGGCCTGTGAGCCGGCATCGGCACCGCTGGGCACTTCATCCGCGACCACGGTGAAGCTCGAACCCCCCGTGGTGCCATCCGCGGCGATCACCTGCAGTTCGGGATTTTTCAGCCACTCGGAGGAATCGATATTGCGCATGAAGGTCGACACGCGCGTGGCGGACTGCGCCACGCCATCAAATCTGAATTTCTGGTCGGTCTGCTTGACGCCGGTCAGGTATGCGCCATCGGGCAGCGTCTTTACGATCTCGTCAAATATGTGCACGATTTCCGGACGTGACCGCTGCAGCTTCTCGATGATTTCCATGCGTGCGATGAACTTCTGCTTGGCGCTCTCGAGGCTGTTGATCTCCTCGATCTGCTTGTCGAGACTCTTGATCTCGACGCGCAGCCGGTCGTTACGGCGCTGCTGTGCGTCGATCATCGACGTGAACATCAGGTAGCTGAGGAATGCCAGCAGGATCGCGACCAGCGTGGCGCCGCCGAGTGCGATCAGGAACTGCAACTTTCGCTCTTTGCGTTCCTCGTCGCGCCAGGGAAGTAGGTTTATCCGTGGCATGTCAGTCGAAACTCCTCAGAGCAAGACCGCAGGCCGTCAGCAGCGCGGTGGCATCGCGCGCCACGGCCTGGGCCTTGGCACGCGAGGACAGCTTCATCTGTCCCAGCGGATCTCCCTTTTCGGCGGAAATTCCGACGCGGCTGGAGATCACATCCCCGACTCCGGAAATGTTGGCGCAACCGCCGCACACCAGGATCTTCTCGGGCTGTTCGCGCCCCGAACCGGAGGCGAGGTAGAACTGCAGCGAGCGGCTCACCTGCTGCGTCATGTCGTCGATGAACAGGTCCAGCACCTCGGACTGATAGTTGCCCGGCAAGCCGCCTTCCTTCTTGGCGCGGCCGGCCTCCTCCATCGACAGCCCGTAGGTGCGCATGATTTCCTCGGTGAGCTGCTGTCCGCCGAAGGCGAAGTCACGTGTGTACACGACCTTGAGGTTGCGCAGTACGCTGAAAGTGGTGCTGGTGGCGCCGAAGTCGACCACCGCGATGGCGCGGTCGACGCCGCCATCGGGCATCTGATGAGTCATGAGCTTGCAGGCGTTCTCGAGCGCGAAGGCCTCCACGTCGACGATCTTGGCGGTGAGGCCGGCGGCGTGGATGGCCGCCTGGCGCTGTTCGACGTTTTCGGTGCGGGTGGCGACCAGCAGCACGTCATTGTTCTCGGTTTCCTTCTCGGACGGTCCCAAGACCTCGAAGTCATAACTGACCTCGTCCATCGGAAACGGAATGTACTGATCCGCCTGCATCTCGACCTGGGCCTCCAGGTCGGCGGAGCGCAGGTTGCGAGGCATCTGGATGACCTTGGTGATGGCCGCATCGCCATTGATCGCGATCGCGACCTCGCGGCAACGGGTCCCCGAACGCTTGATACAGCGCTTGACGGCCTCGCCAACGGCCTCGGCATCCACGATTGTCTGCTCGTTCACGGCGTTCTGTGGGGTCGGCTCGGCCGCATAGGCTTCAACCCGGTATTGACCACTCGCCATCGAAAGTTCGATGAGTTTTATCGACGATGTCGTTATGTCAAGGCCGACGAGCGGGCGGTACTTACCCTGTAGGAGGAACATTTACTTTCCTTATCAGTAAGTTACAGCCGAAAGCGCCCGTTCAGGATAAATTCGTAGGACACTATATAACAGTGAAATGTTAAATAGAACGTGAGAAAGCTCACGAAACGTCCCGGGCCCGCAGGATGTGACAGAGGGCCAGCCGGAAATACCGTCCGCGTCACATTTGCGCGATTCTCTCGCCCCCAACATTTTCGATTGCGTATGGTCCAATCAGATTTTGGGGAGACAAGGCTCCACCGATCCATGATTGGGCGGGAAGCGAAGACTGCGGCTGGACCGGTCCGTACCAGGCCTGGCGCCATGGCGACGGTATCGTTTAACGTTCCAGTCGGCAGCCCCGCTGTCCTAGGCGCCCACGCCCTTAGACCGGAAGCTTTGCGTCCCCACCTTTCGGTGAGTTTGCCCTTATGTCGGCAGCTACTATGCATAGCAGCTGAAACCTAATCAAGCGGATACGGTCACGTTCTGTGAAACGAAACTACTTCTCCTTTCTGATAGCGGCCGCGGGTAGTGTGATTGTGCTCACACTTATCGGTGCCATGGGTGTGGCCGGCTGTTATGTCTACCTGGAACCCTCGCTCCCCTCGGTCGAGGCGATGCGCAACGTCGAAATGCAGGTACCGCTGCGCGTGTATACCCGCGATGGCGACCTGATCGCGCAGATCGGCGAACAGCGCCGCATTCCGGTGACCTGGGATCAGATCCCCGACCTGGTCAAGCACGCCTTCCTCTCGGCCGAGGATGACCGGTTCTTCCAGCACCACGGCATCGACTACCAGGGCGTGCTGCGTGCCGTCCTGGTGGATGTGATTTCCGGCGATCGCGCCCAGGGCGCCAGCACCATCACCCAGCAGGCGGCGCGGCAGCTGTTCCTGACACTGGACAAGACCTGGCGCCGCAAGCTCGAGGAGGCCTTTCTGACCTACCGCATGGAGCACGAGTTCTCCAAGCAGGAGATCTTCGCGCTCTACCTCAATGTCGTGTTCTTCGGCGAGCGCGCCTACGGAGTGGCGGCCGCGGCGCAGACGTACTACGGCAAATCGCTCGACCAACTCAGCGTTGCCCAAGCCGCGACGCTGGCGGGCATCGTGCAGCTGCCCTCGCGCTACAACCCCATCGTCAACCCGCAGTTCGCGAAGGTGCGCCGCACCTACGTTCTGCGGCGCATGAAGGATCTGGGTTATATCGATGCGGACGTGGCGGCGGCGGCCAATGCGGAACCGGTCGAGGCCCGCGCGCATGCCCCGCTGTACGATGTCGATGCGCAGTACGTGGCCGAGATGGCGCGCGAGGAGGTGCGCAGGCGCTTTGGCGCAAAGGCCGAAACGGCCGGTTACCGGGTCTACACCACCATCGACAGTCGCCTGCAGACCGCCGCGAATCGCGCGGTGCGGCTGGGTCTGATCGAGTACGACCGGCGCTACGGCTGGCGCGGTGCGACGGCCCATGTGGAGGTGAACGCGAACGCCGACCCCGCCGACCTCGAGGACCTGCTTGATGAATATCCGCCCGTCGGGCCGCTGGTGCCCGCCGTGGTGACGCAGGTCGCCGAGCAGTCGGCGAAGGTCTACGCCAAGGACATCGGCTTCCAGCAGATCAACTGGGATGGGCTGGCCTGGGCGCGCAAGCAGCTGGACGCGGAACGCACGGGGCCGGCGCCGAAGAGCGCCGGGGAGGTGCTGGCACGCGGGGATGTCGTCTACATCTATACCGATGGCAAGCATGCCGCGCAGCTGGTGCAGGTGCCCGAGGCGCAGGCGGCGCTCGTGTCCCTGGATCCGACCGATGGCGGCGTTGCGGCGCTGGTTGGCGGATTCGACTTCTTCACGAACAAATACAACCGGGCGGTACAGGCGAAGCGCCAGCCGGGCTCCTCGTTCAAACCCTTTCTGTACTCCTCGGCGCTCGAGGACGGGTTCACGGCCGCCTCGGTGCTGCCGGATGCGCCCATCGTCATCGAGGGCAGTGGCATGGAGACGGCCTGGCGCCCGAAGAACTCACACGGCACCTTCAACGGCCCGACGCGACTGCGCGAGGCCCTCGCGCAGTCCCTGAACCTGGTGTCGATCCGCCTGTTGCGCCAGATCGGCATCGACTACGCCATCAACTTCGTGACGCGCTTCGGCTTTGACAAGGCTTCCTTGCCAAACAATCTAACGCTGGCGCTGGGCACGATGCAGATTGCGCCGATCGATCTGGCCGGCGCCTACGCGACCTTCGCCAACGGCGGCTTCCGGGTGACGCCCTACTACATCGACCGCATCGAGGATCTGGCGGGCAAGGTGCTATGGGCGGCGAATCCACCCATCGCGTGCCTGCAATGCGAGCACAGCGCGGATCTGAGCACGGTGCCGCTCACCGACGCCTCCGATGCGACTCTGGCCGCGGCGGATGCCGTGCGGGGTGGCCCCGGACCGCTCACGACCCAGCAGCTGGCGCCGCGCGTCATCAGTCCTCAGAACGACTACATCATGACCGACATGATGGCCGATGTGATCCGCCACGGCACCGGGCGCCGGGCACTGGTGCTCGGACGCACGGATTTGGCGGGCAAGACCGGTACCACCGATAAGGCCAATGATGCCTGGTTCAATGGCTTCAACACCAAGCTCGTTACGACGGTGTGGGTCGGCTTTGATCAGGACCGCTCGCTCGGGGAATCCGAGGAGGGCGCGCGCACGGCGCTGCCGATCTGGATCGGCTATATGCGCGAAGCCTTGAAGGACATGCCGCCGGAGAAGCTGCCCATGCCCGACGGGCTGGTGCAGCTGCGGGTCTCCTCCGCCACGGGCACGTTGGTCAGCGCGGAGAATCCCGATGGCATGCTCGAGACCTTCATGGTCAATCACCTGCCCAGCAGCGCCGCGGCCAACGGCCCGAACCCGACCACCGAACAGACCCCCGCGGGTGGTGATTCGCTTTTTTAGCATTTGCGGTTGTGACGGTTTGATTTTCCGGCGTACCGGCCAGATGATTGGGGCATGGCAAAACGATTGGGCGTTCGCGCCGAGCATCTGCGGCACGCGCTCGCGCAGGAAGCCGCGCGCGTCATGGCCGAGCACGGCATTCGTGACTTCCTGGTTGCCAAGCGCAAGGCCGCGGAGCGCTTCGGCGTGACCGACGGCGCCGTGTTGCCGAAGAACACCGAGATCGAATCGGCGCTGGTGGAATACCAGCGGCTGTTTGGCCGCGACACCCACACCGAATCCCTGCATGCGCAGCGCAGCGCGGCCCTGCAGGCCATGCGCCAGCTGTCCGGATTCGAGCCGCGCCTGGTCGGTTCGGTGCTCAGTGGTACGGCCACCCAGCACTCGGACGTGCAGCTGCATCTGTTCGCGGAACGACCCGAGGCAGTGACCATATGGCTGATGGATCAGGGCATCCGGCACGAGGTGACCGCGCGGCGCGTGAAGATGAACGCCGAACGGGTGCTCGAGTATCCCGGTGTGCGCTTCGAGGTCGATGACCAGGCGATCGAGGCCACCGTGTTCCCGACCGACGGGATCCGCCAGGCGCCCGTCAGCCCCGTCGACGGCAAGCCGATGCGCCGCGCGGATGCGGCCGATGTCGAGGCGCTGCTCGCCTCCCCTTGAGCCCACCCGCGGCGGCCACTACCAGGACGCAGGGGCGCTACCCCGTTTCGCGGCCGGACGATCCCACGCCAACGGCAGCCCCGCTATCGTGAGCGGGGAGCGCGAGAACACGGCGCCCGCTCCTCAGCGCGTGTCGATAGCGGCGTAGTCACGCGCCGCGGAACCGGTATACAGCTGCCGCGGCCGACCAATGCGCATGTGCGGATCGGCAATCATTTCCTGCCAGTGCGCGACCCAACCCACGGTGCGCGCGATCGCGAACATGACCGTGAACATGGAGCGCGGAATCCCCAAGGCGCTGTAGATCATGCCGGAGTAGAAGTCGACGTTCGGGTACAGCTTGCGGGATACGAAATACTCGTCCTTCAGCGCCACCTCTTCCAGGCGCAGCGCCAGTTCGAACAATGGATTGTCGGGGCTGCCGAGTTTTGCGAGCACCTTGTGGCACATCTCGCGGATGATCTTGGCGCGCGGATCGAAGTTCTTGTAGACCCGGTGACCGAAGCCCATGAGCCGGAAGTGGCTGCTCCGGTCCTTGGCCATGGTCAGGTACTTCGGAATATTCTCCACGGAGCCGATCTGCTCGAGCATCGCCAGCACGGCCTCATTGGCGCCGCCATGGGCCGGCCCCCACAGCGCCGAAACGCCGGCGGAAATCGCCGCATAGGGATTCGCGCCGGTGCTGCCCGCCAGGCGCACCGTCGAGGTGCTGGCGTTCTGCTCATGATCGGCATGCAGGATGAACAGCAGGTCCAGCGCCTGCGCGGAGACCGGATCGACCTCGTAGGGCTCGCAGGGCACCGCAAACATCATGTGCAGCAGGTTGCTGCAGTAGTCCAGATCGTTGCGCGGGTAGACGAAGGGCTGACCCACGGAGTGCTTGTGGGCGGCCGCGGCGATGGTCGGAATCTTGGCGACGATCCGATGCGCGAAGATCTCGCGATGTCGCGGGTTATGGATGTCCATCGTGTCGTGATAGAACGCGGACAACGATGCGACGACCGCCGACACCATGGCCATGGGGTGGGCGTTGTGGTGGAAACCATTGAAGAAACGCAGCAGCGTCTCATTGATCATCGTGTGATGACGGATGCTGAGCGTGAATTCATCGAGCTGGGCCTTGCTCGGCAATTCCCCGTACAGCAACAGATAGCTGACTTCCGTGAACGTGCTCTTGGCCGCAAGCTGTTCGACCGGATAGCCACGGTGCAGCAGCACCCCGGCCTCACCGTCGATGTAGGTGATCTTGCTTTCGCAAGCCGCGGTGAGGCCGTAGCCCGGATCAAACGTGAACGCGCCGAATTCCTTGTTCAGCGGCGCTATGTCGACAACGCTGGGTCCCACGGTTCCGGGACGTACCGTCAGCTCGGCCTTTTTGCCACTGGCGCGGTCGATGAGCTCGAGCTTGCTCTCTTTCATGTCGTTGCGGCTTCCTGGAATGCTGGCGCGGGACATTCGCGCAAGCGCAGCTTCAGCGTTACATGGTCCGCCAGCGGAATCAAGGCAGTGCGAATTAAATTAAAATCAGGAAAGCGCGGCCTGCCTTGAGCTTGAAGGACTCGCGTCGGGCACGATCAGCTTTGCCGGGGGGTCGCCCGGGCGACCGCAGCGGTCACGCCGGGCGAGAGGTTTTGATCAGCGAGCAGCGGCAGGAGCGGCGTACTTCTTGCGGAACTTGTCCACGCGGCCGGCGGTGTCGACGATCTTCTGCTTACCCGTATAGAACGGATGGCAGGCCGAGCACACTTCCACCTGCAGGTCATGGCCGAGCGTCGAACCGGTCTTGAAGGAGTTCCCGCAAGTGCAGTTGACGTTAATCTCTTTGTAGTCAGGATGAGTGGCGTCTTTCATAATTAACTCCCGGTCTTATGCGGGCATGGGCAAAGGGGCGCGCGAGTTTAGCGGCGAATCCATCCGTGCTCAAGGCCTTGGCTGGACTGCCACGGGGTGGTTTCACCTTTCGGCCGACTCTGCGTTACCCATGCGCCAAGGAGGGTCGGTGGAAAGGGATTCCTCGAGTTCCGTGCTGCACTGCAAGGCCGTTTCTTATCCACAGAACCTGTGGATAATTCTGTGGACTATCGGTGCCGCAGGCCCTCGTTATTCGGCTTTAATTGCACTTTTGTGACCTTGGTTAAAGAATATACACATACTTTTCCTTTTCACGTTCAATGGCTTACATGCTTCATGTCGCGCAGATTGGTCAATATTGCACGTAATCTGCTCATTTACCGAAGTGCCTCGCGGCCCCTGTGTATAACGGGCCCGCCAGGACCGCATCGACCGTCAACGTCTTGACAGAGGCGGATCTTCAGCGCCGGCCGGATCCGGAAGAAATTCGAGCAACAGATCGTTCAGGAACCGCAGGCCGGTCGGGGTAGGGGCCCAGCGCCCGTCGCGCTCCCGCAGCAGTCCGCGTCCGCGCAGGATTAGGAGAATGGGGGCTACCCGCTCCACCCTCAAGCCCGTGCGCAGCTCGAATTGGCACGCCTCGAATCCGCCCGTCAACCGCAGGGCATTCATCATGAATTCAAAGGGTAATTCGGCAGGCGGCACCGTTCGGACGGCCATCGGCACCCCGGCCTGGTAGCGCCGTGGCTCGCGCGTATGGGTCGTGCGCACGATCGTCGCGCCGGACGCATCCGTGAGCTTGCCATGGGCGCCGGCGCCGACTCCGAGATAGTCACCGAAGTTCCAGTAGTTGAGATTGTGGCGGCATTGCCGCCCGGCGCGGGCATAGGCCGACACCTCGTAGTGCGCGAGGCCCGCGCGCGCGAACTCCTCGGCACAGGCCTCGAGCATCAACTCGACGCTGTCCTCGCTCGGCAACGGTGGCGGCCGGGCGCCGAAGACGGTGCCGGGCTCCATGGTCAGGTGATAGTGGGAAATGTGCGCAGGCTCGAGGGCCAGCGCCTGTCGCAGATCCGAGCGCGCGCCGGCGACATCCTGTTCGGGCAGCCCGTACATGAGGTCGAGGTTGAAATTGCTCAGACCCGCGGCATGCAGCTCCTCGACACCCCGCGCGGTATCCGCCACGGAATGGATCCGACCCAGCACCTGCAGCTGTCGCGCGCCGAAGCTCTGGGCGCCGAGGGAGACCCGATTCACGCCGACGGCGGCATATTCGGCGAAGCGCCCACGCTCGATGGTGCCGGGATTGGCTTCGAGCGTGATCTCGATGTCTGGCGCAAAACCGAACAGTGCGCGCGCCTCCTCCAGCACGTGCCCGATCGCCACGGGAGAAAACAAACTGGGCGTGCCACCACCCATGAATATGCTGGTGAGTCGGCGACCCGATACCTGCGGGGCGGTCGCCTGCGTGCGCATGTCGCGCGACAGTGCCGCCCGGTAATCGGCTTCGGGCAGCTCACCGTTGAGGGTGTAGGAGTTGAAGTCGCAGTAGGGACATTTGCGCACACACCACGGAAAGTGCAGGTACAGCGCCAGCGGCGGGGTATCGAGCATCACGTGAGCGCGGCCAGCAACGCCCGCAGCGCCTGGGCGCGGTGACTGACGGCGTTCTTCTGCGCCGCTGGCAACTGTGCCGCCGACCACTCGCACCCATCGGGCTGAAATATGACGTCGTAGCCAAAGCCACCCGCGCCGCGCGGCGCCGTCAGCACGCGCCCCTCCCAGACCCCCTCCGTGCGGATCGGGTCGGGATCCGCAGCGGTGCGCACGAACACCAGTACACACCGGTAGCGCGCGCGGCGCTGCTCCGCGGACAGGCCGGCCAGTTCGCGCAGCAGCAGCTCGACGTTATCCGCATCGCTGGCGTGCTCGCCGGCATAGCGGGCCGACCGGACACCGGGTCGGCCGCCCAGCGCATCGACCACGATGCCCGAATCATCGGCGAGCGCCGGCAGTCCCGACAGCGCCGCCGCATGGCGTGCCTTGAGCAGCGCGTTCTCCCGGAACGTGGCGCCGGTCTCTGCGGGCGTGACAATCCCGAACGCGCTCTGCGGAATGAGTTCGATGTTGCGCGCTGCCAGCAGGGCGGCGAACTCCCGGACCTTGCCCGCATTGCTGCTGGCGAGCACGGCCTTCACGGCTCAACCCAGCGCCGCGACAGCCTGCGACTGCAGCGCGAAGATCTGCGTAAGGCCTGTGGTTGCCAGGTCCAGCAACGCATCGAGCTCGTGCCGCCGGAAGGCGTGGCCTTCGGCCGTGCCTTGGATTTCGACGAATGCGCCGCCGCTGTTCATGACCACGTTCATATCGGTCTCGGCCTGGGAGTCCTCGGCATAGTCGAGATCGAGTACGGGTGCGCCGTTGAATACGCCCACCGAGATCGCGGCGATCTGCCCATGCAGCGGATTGCGGGCCAGCGCGCCGCGCTTGTGCAGCGCGGCGCAGGCCTGCGCCAACGCCACGTAGCTGCCGGTGATGGCGGCCGTGCGCGTGCCGCCATCGGCCTGCAGCACATCGCAGTCCAGCGTCACCGTGCGTTCACCCAGGGCCTTCAGATCGACGATCGCGCGCAGCGCGCGGCCGATCAGGCGCTGGATTTCCTGAGTGCGTCCACTTTGCTTGCCACGCGCCGCCTCGCGGGCCTGGCGAGTATGGGTCGAACGCGGCAGCATGCCGTACTCGGCCGTCACCCAGCCCTGACCCTTGCCGCGCAGAAAAGGCGGAATTGTCTCCTCGACACTGGCGGTGCACAGCACATGGGTGTCACCACAGCGCACCAGCACCGCACCCTCCGCGTGGCGCGTGAAGCCGCTCTCGAAACTGATGGCCCGCAGCTGGTCGGCGGCGCGGCCGCTGGGTCGCACGACACTCACTGGCTATGCCAGCGCAATACGGCGCCCGAAGTGTTGTCGCTGGTGGGGCCCGCGGCGGCCACGGCGGTGCGACACAGGGCCGCGAGCTGGTCACGCGAGGGAATTCCGACCATGGTCAAGGCCGTGGCGATTTCGCTGTCGCGCAGACAACCCCAAACGCCATCGGTGCACACGAACAGTACATCGTCGCGCTGCAGCGCCCGCCTTGGTCCCAAGGTCATGTCCGGCAAGACCGGATCGCCGCCGAGACAGCACTCCACATAGTTTCGCATGGGATGATTGTGCGCCTGATCGGGGGTGATCAGGCCCTCGCGCAACAGCAGTTCGACATGGCTGTGATCGCGGGTGCGCGCCGCGACGGCGCCCTGGCGCAGCAGATAGATGCGGCTGTCGCCGACATGCGCCCAGTAGGCGGAGCCTTGCTGGACGAGGCACACGGCACAAGTGGCGCGGGGCCGGTTCTCGAGGGGCAGGTGCAGCCCGATGCGCACTACCTCCTCGTGGGCGCGGCCGAGCGTGAGGTGCAGGAACCCGAACGGATCAAACAACGGTTGTGAAGTGTGCCAGAACGCCTCGAGCAAGGTCTTGAGGGTGACCTCGGCGGCGCGGGCACCTTCGGCGTGGCCGCCCATGCCGTCCACGACCACCAGCAATGCGGAATGCTCGGCGACGGCCGCGGCGACGCGGTCCTGGTTCTCCTCGCGGCCCCCGAGAAGACTCAAATCGGCGTATTCAACCTGCAAGGAATTGTCTGTCTGTCTGGTACACTTTGGCCGATCTTATATCACGCGGAACGCTGGCGGCATCAGACGCGATCGCGCGGCCGCCACGGGCGCCAAACCGACTTAAGTCACCAGGACCCCAATGATTGCGAGCATGACGGGCTTCGCGCGTCGCGAAACCTCAGGGCCCTGGGGTTCACTGATCTGCGAACTGCGCAGCGTCAATCACCGCTTCCTGGAGTCGAGCCTGCGGCTGCCGGAGGAATTGCGCAGCCTCGACCCCGAGATCCGCCAGCAGTTCGGGCGCGGCCTGAAGCGCGGCAAAGTCGACTGCACGTTCACCTATCGGCGCACCGACAGCGCCGCGCGCGCGCTTGATCTGGATCGCGAAGCCCTGGAGCAACTCCTGGGGCGGGCGCGGGAAGTCGCCGCCCTCGCAGGTTCCACGCCCGTGAACATCGATGCCCTCGAGGCCCTGCGCTGGCCGGGCGTGATCCGCGATACCGATACCGGCACGCAGGAGCTGCTGGTCGCGGCACGCGCCCTCGCCGCGGCCACCGTCGATGATCTGGTGCAGGCGCGCGCGCGCGAAGGCGCGCGCTTGGGAGAACTCATCGAGCAGCGTTGTGCCGGCCTGAGCACCCTCGTGGCGCAGGTACGCGTGCGCTTACCCGAAGTACGCACCAAGACCCGATCCCGACTCGATGAACGCCTGGTGGAACTGAAGGCCGAAGTGGATCAGGAACGGCTCGAGCAGGAACTTGCGCTGCTGCTGCAACGGCTGGACGTGGACGAGGAACTGGACCGCCTTGGTGCACACGTGGAGGAGATCCGCCGCATCATCGCCGGCAGCGAGCCGGCTGGCCGCCGCCTGGATTTTCTGATGCAGGAACTCAACCGCGAAGCCAACACCCTGTCATCGAAGTCACAGGATCTGGAAACCACCCGCGCCGCGGTCGACATGAAGGTACTCATCGAGCAGCTGCGCGAGCAGGTGCAGAACATCGAATGATGTTCACGCGTGTTCACGGGTATCTATCCATATACTCGCAAATGCCTAGTTTTACAGCCTAGTCGTCCATAGACGTCCACCGCCGTCCACCCGTGTAAAAGTTGGATTGTAGCTAGCAGGGTAGCTAGACTGTAGCTAATTTCGTAGCTGCCATTCGACGAGCAAGGGGTCCAAATGGGACGCGCAAAGCTGACTGCTCTCGCGGTGGAGAGAGCGCATCGGACGGCCGTGCCGGTTCTGCTGAGTGATGGCGATGGGCTCTACTTGCGCAAGCAAACACGCGATGGAGCCTCCTGGACGTTGCGTTATCACTTCGCGGGCCGCGATCACTGGATGACGCTCGGCAACTATCCCGATATGTCACTCGCGCAAGCGCGTATCGATGCACGGGCGGCGCGCGTACAGATCGACCGGCACCAAAACCCTCTCGCGTTGCGCCGCGAGGCGCTC
>DATDIL010000068.1:0-129724 GCA_036521075.1 Steroidobacteraceae bacterium
CCGACATCAGTGCGGATCCCGCAACTCTTGCGGCACGATGTCCCTGAGCGATGCCTCGTAGCGGTGATCGTGACGGATCACCTTCGGTACCAGCACGCGCGGGACGATGCTCACCGGTTGGTAAACGACGCGCTTCCTGTCGGGGTCGTACAGTACTTCCACGTTGCCGCTCAGAGGAAAGTCCTTGCGGAACGGATGGCCGATGAAACCGTAGTCGGTGAGGATGCGCCGCAGATCCGGATGGTTGCGGAAAAAAATGCCAAACAGATCGAAAGCCTCGCGCTCAAACCAGTTTGCGCAGGCCCAGATATCGACCACGGAATCCACCACCGGTTCCTCTTCGTCCGCACACTTCACCCGCACGCGCAGGCGCTGATTGTTGCTGATCGACAGCAGGTGGTAGACGACAGCGAAGCGGGCGCCTGCGGCGGGTCGCGGCGGCGGGGTGTGTTCTTCGGCCGGCGCCGGTTGGATGCGCGCCCGGCTGAATCCAGTGTCAGTGGCCGAATGGGTCTGCCAGGTCTCGAGACGAAACTGCGAATAATCGACCACGGTCACATCGATGAGCGTCTCGAACTTCAGCTCCGGTGCGTCACGCAGGCTACGCGCGACATCGAGCAGCGCAGCAGCGGCCACCTCGATCGTCACTTCCTCGGCTAAGCTCGGAACGCGCGTGGCGCGCCCCTGCAGCTGCGCGTCCACGTGGCGCGCGAGTGCCTCAATGTGCTCGCTCAATTCTAAGTACTCCGCAATCTAACTGGCTGCGCGCACACCTGGGAAGATGGTGCTGGTACGCTGGATCTTCTTCTGCAACTGGATGATGCCGTAGATCAGCGCCTCGGCCGTGGGCGGACATCCGGGGACGTACACATCCACCGGTACGATACGATCACAGCCGCGCACGACCGCATACGAATAGTGATAGTAGCCACCGCCATTGGCGCAGGACCCCATCGAAATCACCCAACGCGGCTCGGGCATCTGGTCATAGACCTTGCGCAGCGGCGCGGCCATCTTGTTGACCAGGGTGCCGGCAACAATCATGACGTCCGATTGGCGCGGGCTGGGACGAAATACGACACCGAAACGGTCGGTGTCATAACGGGAGGCGCCGGCGTGCATCATCTCCACCGCGCAGCAGGCGAGCCCGAAGGTCATGGGCCACAACGAACCGGTGCGCGCCCAATTGACGAGGCTGTCGACCTGTGTGGTCAGAAACCCGCGCTCGGCGAAACCCTCCGGTCCATCCTCCGCGTCTAATCCCACTCCAGCGCTCCTTTCTTCCACTCGTAGATGAAGCCGACGACGAGTATCCCGAGGAAGATGCCCATCGCGAGCAGCCCGAACGTGCCGATCTTGGCAAGGGCCACCGCCCAGGGGAACAGGAACGCGATCTCGAGATCAAAAACGATGAACAGGATGGCGACCAGGTAGTAGCGCACGTCGAAGCGCATGCGCGCATCTTCATACGGTTCGAAACCGCACTCGTACGGCGAGAGCTTCTCCGTGTCGCCTTTCGAACGGGTCGACAGGCGGCCGAGAAGTGAACCCAGGCCGAGCATGATTGCCGCGAGGCCCGAGGCAATGATCAGAAAGATCAGGACCGGTAGGTAATTACCCAGCATGCTCTTAAATCTGCACAGCCAAATGCTGCAGCGATTGTACCAGCCATAACCAAAGATGTGGTGCCGACGGCCGGACTCGAACCGGCACGCCTTGCGGCGTTAGCACCTCAAGCTAGTGTGTCTACCAATTCCACCACGTCGGCATTGATCGCAAAAGGAAACTACTTCGGCGCGCTCCCGGCCGCAGCGGCAGGCGCCGAGCCGGGCACCGAGAAGGTGACCGGACTTGACGCGGCAGGCGCAGTCTCGCCCGCCGTATCAAAAATTGTTTTCGGTGCTTCGGCCTTCTTGTTGCCCATGTAGGCCAGCGCCAGACTGTTCACCATGAACACGGCGACGAGTATGGCGGTCGCGCGCGACAGCGCAGTGCCCGCGCCACGCGCACCGAACACCGTGCCGGATGCGCCCGCGCCAAAGCCTGCGCCGGCATCCGCGCCCTTGCCGCGCTGGATCAGCACCAGCCCGATGATGAAAGCGCAGCTGATGAACTGCACAGCGGATAAAACAATATGCAACATCGTTTACGAACCTGCTCCACTAGCGACCGACATGCCGCCAGTCCCGTCAGCGACCGGCCGCTGCCAGGATGGCCAAAAACTCTCCTGCCTTTAACGAGGCGCCCCCGATCAGACCACCGTCGACATCGGGCATCGCGAACAGCTGCGCCGCATTACCCGCGTTCACGCTGCCGCCGTAGAGGATACGCACCTCGTCGGCAATTTTAGCATCCTGCCGCGCCAAGTGCCCGCGGATGAACGCGTGCACTTCCTGGGCCTGTTCGGGGCTCGCGGTCAGCCCCGTACCAATGGCCCAACACGGCTCATAGGCAATCACAGCCCCGCCGAAGCCTGTTGCCCCGCAGCGCTCCAGCACGGCGTCCAGCTGCCGCCCGATGACTGCCAGTTGCTGGCCAGCCTTGCGCTCGGCCAGGCGCTCCCCGACACACAGGATCGGCGTGAGCTGCGCGCGCGCGGCTGCAAACTTGCGGGCCACGACCTGATCGTCCTCGCCTTGCACCTGGCGCCGCTCGGAGTGACCGACGATCACGTACTTGCACTGCAGGTCCAGCAGCATCGCCGCGGACACCTCGCCTGTGTAGGCGCCCTTGGTCTCGGCGCTGACATTCTGCGCTCCCAGGGCAACCGGCAGTTCGGCCGCCTGCAGCAAAGTCGCGACCTGCGACAGGTACACATGCGGGGGGCACACGGCGCACTGCGCGCTTGTCCTCGGGAACGCTTCCGCGAGCGCTTCAATGAGCTTGGCGTTCTCGGCGCACGAGCCGTGCATCTTCCAGTTGCCGGCGACTAAAGGCTGTCGCATGTCCTACCCCCGCCGCTGCCAGTGCGCCCTAAAAAAGGGCGCGCGATCATAGCCATGCGGCCGCCGCGTTGCAATTAACTTGCGCCTAAGCTCAGGCCACAGCGGCACGCACCACCGCGGCGAGTTCATCCGCGTAGGCCCGGGTTGCCCGTTCATCGCGCCCCTCCACCATGACCCGGATGACCGGTTCGGTACCCGAGGGCCGCAGCACCACCCGCCCCTCGCCCGCCAGTCGCGACTCGATGCTGCGGACGCTGTTTTGAATGGCGGGCACCGTGGCCGGGTCGAAACGCTGGGCAACCTTCACGTTCAGCAGCACCTGCGGGAAGCGCTCCATGCCTGCGGCCAGCTCCGCCAGGGTCTGGCGGGTGCGTTTCATGATGGACAGGACCTGCAGGGCGCTGATCAGGGCGTCGCCCGTGGTGGTCTGGTCCAGACACAGAATATGTCCGGAGGTTTCCCCGCCGAGCACGCCGCCGGTCTCACGCAGCAGCCCAAGCACGTAGCGGTCCCCGACCGCGGCGCGCTGGAAATCGATGCCCTGGGCCTTCAGGGCCTGTTCGAGCCCGAAGTTGCTCATGACCGTACCGACCACCGGACCGGCGAGGGTGCCCTCGCGCTGGCGGGCGCGCGCCATGATGTACAGCAGCTGGTCCCCATCCACGACACGCCCCAGATGATCGACCATGACCAGCCGGTCGCCGTCCCCATCCAGGGCAATGCCCACGTCGGCCCGAACGCCCGGCACCGTCAGCTGCAGCAGCTGTGGCGCCATCGAGCCGCAGCCATCGTTGATGTTGCGACCGTTCGGCGAGCAGCCCACCGGCACGATTTCAGCGCCCAGATCGGTCAGTACGCGCGGTCCGACCTTGTACGCCGCGCCATTGGCGCAATCGATGACGATTTTCATGCCCGCAAGGTCCACGCCGGAAGGCATCGTGCCGGCGCAGAATTCCTGGTAAGCCACGCGGGATCTGTCCACGCGCGAAGCACGGCCCAGCAGGCCCGACTCGCGGGTCACCGGGCCGCGCGCCAGTTGCGTCTCGATCTGCTCCTCGAACTCGTCGGAGAGCTTGCCGCCTTCGGCATCGAAGAACTTGATGCCGTTGTCATCGAAGGTATTGTGCGAGGCGCTGATCACCACACCACATCTGCACTCGAATTTGCGCGTCAGGTAGGCGATTCCGGGCGTGGGCAGCGGACCGATCAGCAGCACATCGACGCCTGCGGCCACGAAGCCCGCCTCCAGCGCCGACTCAAACATATACCCCGACAGTCGCGTGTCCTTGCCGATGAGCACCTTGCCGCCCTTCGGGGCGAGCACATGGGCCGCGGCGCTGGCGAGGTTCAAGGCGAAATCGACCGTCATGGGATGCTGTCCCACCCGCCCGCGGATGCCATCGGTGCCGAAAAACTCCCGTGCCAAGATTTACACTCCTGCCTGCACCGCGTGTGCGACCTTCAATGCGTCCACCGTCTCCTCAACGTCGTGGGCCCGGATGATATGCGCGCCGCGCAGCACCGCGGCCACGGCCAGCGCCAGGCTTCCCGCCAGCCGGCGCCCGTCCGTTCGCCCCGTAATGACGGCGATGGTTGACTTGCGGGACATGCCCAACAGCACCGGCAGCCGCAGTGAGACAAACTCCGGCAGCTGCCGCACCAGCGCCAGATTGTGCGCCACTGTCTTGCCAAAGCCGAATCCCGGATCGATGACGATACGGTCGCGGCCGATGCCCGCGGCCTCGCAGGCGGCCACGCGCCGGCGCAAGAAGAGTTTCACATCGGCCACGACGTCCGCGTACTCGGGCCGCTGCTGCATGGTCTGCGGCTCACCTTGCATGTGCACCACGCACACCGCGCACTGCGATGCGGCCACCGCCTCGAGCGCCCCCGGACGCTGCAGGCCGCGCACATCGTTGATCAGACTCGCGCCCGCAGCCACCGCGGCAAGGATCACCTCAGGGGTGCTCGTATCCACCGACACGATGGCATGGCCGCCACGCGCCAGCCGCTCGATCACGGGAATTACCCGGCGCAGCTCCTCCTCCACGCTGACCGCAGGCGCGCCCGGGCGGGTGGATTCCCCGCCAACATCGATGATCGCGGCGCCGGCTTCGATCAGGGCCTGCGCATGCTCGAGGGCACGCGCATGGCTCACGTACCGGCCGCCATCGGAAAAAGAGTCGGGCGTGACATTGAGCACACCCATGACCTTCGGACGGGTCAAATCAAGCAGGGTTGAACCACAGCGCAGCTGCATCATCGGCACCAAGAAGCAAGGCTGCCTGCCTTTGTGAAGGCGACCCTGGACGGCGGAACTTTAAGTAACGGCCTAGTGCTGGCCGGCGGGCGAGCCGATCGGGCCGGGCTGGCCGGCCGGCTTCGGCGCCGGTGGCTGCTTGTTGGTCGGCAGGGAATCATCCCACCCGGCCGGCGGCTGCGGCGGCTTGCCATCCATGATGTCCTTGAGCTGCCCATCGTCGATGGTCTCGTACTTGATGAGCGCCTCGGCCATGGAGTGCAAGCGATCCAGGTTGGTCACCAGAATCTGCTTGGCCCACTGGTAATTGGTCTCGATGACATTGCGGATCTCTTCATCGATGGCGTGTGCCGTGCCGTCCGAAACCTGCTTATGCTGGGTCACGCTGCGGCCCAGGAATACCTCGCCGGTCTCTTCCGTGTACGTCAGAGGTCCGAGCTTGTCGGACAGGCCCCACTTCGTAACCATGTTGCGCGCCAGGTCCGTGGCCCGCTCGATGTCATTGGAGGCCCCCGTCGTCACGGCGTCCTGGCCGAAAATGAGCTCCTCGGCGATACGGCCACCGAACAGCGTCGCAATCGAACTTTGGATGCGGCGGCGCGAAAGACTGTAGCGATCCTGCTCGGGGAGGAACTGGGTGACACCCAGCGCGCGGCCGCGCGGAATGATGGTCACCTTGTAGACCGGGTCGTGCTCCGGCACGGTCATACCGACGATGGCATGTCCCGCCTCGTGGTAGGCCGTCATGCGCTTCTCGTCCTCGGTCATGACCATCGAACGCCGCTCGGCGCCCATCATGATCTTGTCCTTGGCGCGTTCGAACTCCTCCATGCTGACCATGCGCTTGTTGGCGCGCGCCGCAAACAGCGCGGCCTCGTTGACCAGGTTCGCCAGATCCGCACCGGAGAATCCGGGAGTGCCGCGCGCAATCAGCTGTGGCTTCACATCCTCACCCAGCGGCACGCGGCGCATATGGACACGCAGAATCTGCTCGCGGCCCCGCACGTCCGGCAACGGCACGACAACCTGGCGGTCGAAGCGGCCCGGGCGCAGCAGTGCCGGGTCCAGCACATCCGGGCGGTTGGTCGCCGCGATGACAATGATGCCCTCATTGCCCTCGAAGCCGTCCATTTCGACCAGCAGCTGGTTCAGGGTCTGTTCACGCTCGTCGTGGCCGCCCCCTAAGCCCGCACCTCGGTGCCGGCCGACGGCGTCGATTTCGTCGATGAAGATGATGCAGGGGGCATGTTTCTTGGCCTGCTCGAACATGTCGCGCACGCGCGAGGCGCCCACGCCGACGAACATTTCGACGAAGTCCGAGCCGGAAATCGTGAAGAACGGCACCTTCGCTTCACCCGCGATCGCGCGTGCCAGCAGCGTCTTGCCGGTGCCGGGCGAGCCGACCATCAGCACGCCCTTCGGAATCTTGCCACCGAGCTTCTGGAACTTGCCCGGGTCCTTGAGGAAATCGACGATTTCGGCGACCTCCTGCTTGGCCTCATCAACGCCTGCCACGTCGGCGAACGTGACGCTGACCTGGTCCTCACCGAGCAGTCGCGCCCGGCTCTTGCCGAAGGACATGGCGCCACGGCCCCCCGAGGCACCCTGCATCTGGCGCAGCATGTACAGGAAGAAGAACAGCAGCAGTACCGGCGCGGCCAGCTGCAGGATCAACTGCGTCCAGAAACTCGGCTGCTGGGGCGGCAGGCCCTTGATGTCGACATTGGCCTTCTGCAGGTCCCCGATGAGGACCGTGTAGTCCGTCTCCGGATTGAATGCCTTGAATTGGGTCTTGTCCTTCAAGGACCCCAGGATCTTGTCCCCCTGCAGGATCACGGACTCCACCTTGTTGGATTTCACGTCATCCAGGAAGACGGAGTAGTCGATTTCCTGTGGCTGGCTTCCCGCAGGCAGGTACCGGCTGAACACGAGCAGCAGGACGACGACGATGATCACCCATAACAGGATGTTTTTCGTCAAGTCGTTCAAGGAATCATCCTTATTAAAGCTCCAATTTCGCTCATTGATCGAACCTACACTATCGTGAAGTCCTTCGCCAGCAAGTACAGCTCAGGACTGCGGGCGCGCGACGCCTCGGGTTTGAGCATCCGGACCTTTGCAAATCGTTGCCGCGCGGCCGCCAGCAGTTCGCTGAATCCAGAGCCCTGGAAGACCTTGATCAGGGCCATACCCCCCGGTTTCAAGACCTTACCGGCCATATCCAGGGCCAGTTCCGCAAGATACATCGACCGCGGCTGATCGATCGCGTCGATTCCGCTCAAGTTCGGGGCCATATCCGAGAGCAGAACGTCCACCCCGCGCGCCGGCAGCAGGGCCCGCAGCGCCGCCACCACGGCCTCCTCCCGGAAATCCCCCTGTACGAACTGCACCCCCACGATCGGATCCATGGGCAGTATATCCGTGGCCACCACGCGACCGTCGCGGCCAACGCGCCGCGCCGCGTACTGACTCCAGGCCCCGGGCGCGGCCCCCAGGTCCACGCAGACCTGCCCCGGCCGCAACAATTTCTCGCGCCGATCGAGTTCCTCGAGTTTGTAGATGGCCCGCGAGCGAAACCCGGCCGCCCGGGCCTTTTTCACAAAGGGGTCGGCGAAATGTTCCTGCAGCCAGCGGTCACTGCTCTTGGAGCGCCGTGCCACTTCTAGGTCACCTGAGCCGTTACAATTGCCGCCATGGAATTATCCGAAAATCAGCGCCGCTTTCTGCGCGGCCGCGCGCACGTCCTGAAACCCACCATCCGGATCGGCGGCAAGGGCCTGACCGACGCCGTGGCCACGGAAACCGCGCGCGCACTGCATGACCATGAACTCATCAAGGTGCGCGCCTCCGCGGTCGCCCGCACCGCCCGCGATGCCATGTTCGCGGATCTCGCGCAGCGCACCGGTAGCGCGCTCGTCGACCGCATCGGACATATCGCCGTCCTGTACCGGGCGAATGTCGCCAAGCCGGGGCTGATCATTCCTGATCCGAAGGGGCCGCAGCCGAAGGCCTCGACCCTCAAGTCTTGACGGCGACGATTTCGTACGACTTGGTGCCACCGGGGGTAGCCACGTCCACGATATCGCCCTCGCACTTCGCGACCAGCGCGCGCGCGATCGGCGATGTCACCGAAATGCGCCCGGCCTTAAGGTCAGCCTCGTCCTCGCCGACGATCTGGTAGCTCACCTGTGCGCCGCTGTCCTGATCCTCCAGCTGCACCACCGCGCCGAAGACCACCCGGCCATTCTTTGGCAGCGTGCTCGGATCGATGATTTCAGCGGTCGACATCTTCGCCTCGATCTCCTGGATGCGGCCCTCGATGAATCCTTGCTGCTCGCGCGCCGCATGGTATTCGGCGTTTTCCGACAGGTCCCCGTGGGCGCGGGCCTCCGCGATGGCCTTGATGACATTGGGCCGGTCCTGGGACTTCAGTCGCTTCAGTTCCGTGCGCAGCGCTTCGGCACCGCGCACCGTCATGGGAGTACGTTTCATACGCCGCGGATCTCCTGATGCAGGTCGGCGAGGCGATTGACCTCGACTTCATCGATATGTTCGAGGGCCTCGCAGGTCGCCAGGGCCGCGGCCAGCGTCGTGTAGTAGGTAATGCGACGATGGACCGCTTCACGACGGATCGAATTGGACTCCAGGATGGCCTGCTTGCCTTCCGTGGTGTTCACGATGAGGTCGATCTCATCATTCTTGATCATGTCGACGATGTGCGGGCGACCCTCGCGCACCTTGTTCGCACGGCGACAGGCAATCCCGGATGCCTCGAGAACCTGCGCCGTGCCAGTGGTGGCCACGATCGTGAAACCGTAGCCGATCAGGCGGCGCGCCAGATCCACCGCACCGGCCTTGTCGCGCTCGCGCACGCTGATCAGGCATACGCCGTTGCGCGGCAGGGTGACCCCGGAGGCGGACTGTGCCTTGGCGTACGCCTCGCCAAAGGTGCGACCCGTGCCCATGACTTCCCCGGTCGACTTCATTTCCGGACCCAGGATCGGATCGGCCTCCGGGAATTTCGCGAACGGGAAGACTGCCTCTTTCACCGAGAAGTACGGCGGCACGCGCTCGAGCGTGGCATCGAGCTGCGCGAGGCTGCGACCAATCATGGTGCGTGCAGCGATCTTCGCCAGCGCCAGACCCGTGGTCTTCGATACGAACGGCACCGTGCGCGAGGCGCGCGGATTCACTTCCAGCACGTACACCACCCCGTTCTGCACGGCGAACTGGATATTCATCAGGCCCACGACATTCAGCGCCATCGCCAGCTTGCGGGTCTGGTCACGAATTTCATCCTGGGTGGCGCGAGTGAGGCTGAACGGCGGCAGCGAACTGCCCGAGTCACCCGAGTGCACGCCGGCTTGTTCGACATGCTCCATGATGCCGCCGATCAGCACCTGCTCACCATCGCACACCGCATCCACGTCTACCTCGATGGCCACGTCCAGGAATCGGTCAAGCAGTACCGGACTGTCATTGGAGACACGCACCGCGACGGTCATGTAGGTGCGCAGGTCCTCTTCGGTGAATACTACTTCCATGGCGCGACCACCGAGCACATACGAGGGTCGGACCACCAGCGGGAAGCCCACTTCCCGCGCCAGGCGCACCGCCTGTTCCTCGGTACGCGCCGTCGCGTTCGCCGGTTGCTTGAGACCTAAGTTGCGCACCAGCAGCTGGAAACGCTCGCGATCCTCGGCCACGTCGATCGAATCCGGGCTGGTGCCGATGATGGGCGCACCGGCCTCCTCCAGGGCCCGCGACAGCTTCAGGGGTGTCTGCCCGCCGAACTGCACAATCACCCCTTCGGGCTTCTCCTTCTCCAGGATTTCCAGCACATCCTCGAGGGTGAGCGGCTCGAAGTACAACCGGTCGGAGGTGTCATAGTCAGTCGAGACTGTCTCCGGATTGCAATTGACCATGATGGTCTCGAAACCATCCTCGCGCAGTGCGAGCGCCGCGTGCACGCAGCAGTAGTCGAATTCGATGCCCTGGCCGATGCGGTTCGGTCCACCGCCCAAGATCATGATCTTGCGGCGGTTGGTGGGACTGGCCTCGCACTCCTCCTCGTAGGTTGAGTACATGTAGGCGGTCGAGGTCGCAAATTCGGCCGCGCAGGTATCCACCCGCTTGTACACGGGCCGGATATCCAGTTCATGGCGGCGCTGACGCACGGCCTTCTCGACCACTCCCACCAGCCGCGCCAGGCGCCCATCCGAGAAGCCCTTGCGCTTCAGGCCCCGCAGCCGCTCGGCGGACAGTCCGCTCATGCCGCGCTCGGCGACCTGTTTTTCCTCCCGCACCAGATCTTCCAGCTGCGCGAGGAACCACGGATCGATATGCGTGAGCTCCTGGATCTTCTCGAACGACCAGCCGGCCCGGAACGCATCCGCCGTGAACAGCAGCCGGTTGGCGCCCGGTACCCGCAGTTCGTATTCCAGCCTGGCTGAGGTTTCATCATTGAGGGGCAGGCTCAGCTGCTCCCCCAAGCCATCCAATCCGGTCTCCAGCCCGCGCAGCGCTTTGTGCAGCGATTCCTGGAAAGTGCGGCCAATGGCCATGACCTCACCCACGGACTTCATCTGCGTCGTCAGCCGATCATTCGCGGCCGGGAACTTCTCGAAGGTGAAGCGCGGAATCTTCGTCACCACATAGTCGATCGAAGGCTCGAAGGATGCCGGGGTTGCGCCCCCGGTGATGTCATTGCGCAGTTCATCCAGCGTGTAGCCGATGGCCAGTTTCGCGGCAATCTTCGCGATCGGAAATCCCGTCGCCTTCGAGGCCAGTGCCGAGGAGCGCGACACGCGCGGGTTCATCTCGATGACGAGCAGCCGTCCATCCTGCGGGTTGACCGCGAACTGCACATTCGAACCACCGGTCTCCACGCCGATCTTGCGCAGTACGGCGATGGAGGCGTCACGCATGCGCTGGTATTCCTTGTCCGTCAGCGTCTGGGCCGGAGCGACGGTGATGGAGTCGCCGGTGTGCACGCCCATCGGATCCAGGTTCTCGATCGAACAGATGATGATGCAGTTGTCCTTGCGATCCCGGACCACCTCCATCTCGTACTCTTTCCAGCCAATGACGGCCTCTTCGAGCAAAACCTCGCTGGTGGGCGAGGCATCGAGCCCACGCGCCAGGATGGTTTCGAACTCCTCGCGGTTGTAGGCGATGCCGCCGCCGCTGCCGCCCATGGTGAAGGAGGGGCGGATCACCACCGGATAGCCTATATCCCCGATGGCGCCGTTGGCCTCCTCGAGGTTGTGCGCGATGCGCGAGCGGGGCGTTTCCAGACCGATCTCGCGCATGGCATCGCGGAACTGCTCGCGGTCCTCGGCCATGTCGATGGCCGAGCGCGACGCGGCGATCAGTTCCACGCCATACTTGTCCAGAACGCCTTCGCGCACCAGATCGAGCGCCGTGTTCAACGCCGTCTGCCCACCCATCGTGGGCAGCAGCGCGTCGGGCTTTTCCTTCTCGATGATGCGCGCCACCGTGCGCCAGTTCACCGGCTCGATGTAGATGGCATCGGCCATCTCCGGGTCCGTCATGATCGTGGCCGGATTGGAGTTCACCAGGATGACGCGGTAACCCTCCTCACGCAGCGCCTTGCAGGCCTGGGCGCCAGAATAGTCAAACTCGCACGCCTGGCCAATGACAATGGGACCGGCGCCGATGATCAAGACACTGTGGATGTCTGTCCGCTTAGGCAATTCTCGAAGCTCCTGCAGCCTAACGCCGCGGGTTTTGCTCGCTCTGCCGCAGCTGGTTCTGCAACCGTTTGAGCATGAGCTGGTTGAAACGTTCAAACAGGGGCTTCACGTCGTGCGGACCGGGACTGGCTTCCGGATGACCCTGGAAACTGAAGGCCGGACGATCCTTGAACGCCAGTCCCTGCAGCGATCCATCGAACAACGAACGATGCGTCGCCCTGACATTGTCAGGCAAGGAGGTCTCATCAACCGCGAAACCGTGATTCTGACTGGTGATCATGACCCGGCCGCTTTCCAGGTCCTGGACCGGATGGTTCGCGCCGTGATGGCCGAACTTCATTTTTACGGTGCTGGCGCCGGCGGCCAGTCCCATCAGCTGGTGGCCGAGGCAGATGCCGAACAGCGGGATTTCGGCCTGCAGCAGTTCGCGCGTCGCCGTGATGGCGTAGTCACATGGCTCCGGATCACCCGGGCCATTGGAGAGGAACACCCCATCGGGCTGCAGCTGCAGCACTTCACGCGCGCTGGTCTGCGCCGGCACCACGGTCATGCGGCAACCGCAGTCCGACAGCAGGCGCAGGATGTTGCGCTTGATGCCAAAGTCGTACGCGATCACATGCAGGCGCTGGTGGGCGCGGATGTTCTGGCGGCCAGTGTCCTGCCAGGTGTTGCCTTCGTTCCATTGGAAGGGCCGTTTGGTGGACACGACCTTGGCCAGGTCCATGCCCTTGAGCCCGGGAAATTTCCCGGCGAGTTTGACGGCGGCCTGTGCGTCGACCTGCTCACCGGTGACGATGCAGCCGGACTGGGCGCCCTTCTCGCGCAGCAACCGGGTCAGGCGCCGCGTATCGATTCCAGCGATGGCGACGATCTTGCCGCGCGCGAGAAATTCGGACAAAGGCTCGACCATGCGCCAGCTGCTGGCCCGCAGCGGCAGGTCGCGGATCACCAGACCCGCGGCATATATCTGGGACGATTCAAGATCCTCAGCGTTCGTGCCGGTATTGCCGATGTGAGGATAAGTGAGCGTTACGATCTGCCTGGCGTAGGACGGATCGGTGAGGATCTCCTGGTAACCGGTCAACGCAGTATTGAAAACAACTTCGCCAGTGGTATTGCTTGGTGCTCCGATGGACTGGCCGCGGAAGATCGAACCGTCCGCCAGCGCCAGCACCGCAGGAAGATGTGTCATGGTGCGTTCGCGTGCGTGCTGCAGATAAACAAAGCGGGAGGAGTTCTTGTTGGAACATCCTCCCGCCTTGCATGGACTAACCCTCGCGGATTAGAAGTAAATCTTACGGGCCGCCACCCGGTGTGTCCATGCGATTCCAAGACTTTTTTGTGCTCCCCCATGGGCTCGGCGGGTACTGTATGTAACTCCTCGGCCACCCCATGTTCACGTCGTAACATACTGATCCTAGAGGATAATGTCCCGCATGAAATAATGCCCGGGCGCCCGGCCGGCCAGCCACGCGGCCGCTTCGAGAGCCCCCCGGGCAAATACGTTTCTGTCCGTAGCGCGGTGCGACAAAACCACTTGTTCACCTGTCCCGGCAAAGACCACGGTGTGGTCACCGACGATATCTCCCGCGCGCACCACCGCGAATCCGATGTCTCCCTCGCGGCGCAGCCCCGCGCGGTCATGCGCCGACACGGTGTCGAATTCCTGCCCGCGCGCCTGCGCAACCGCGTGACCCAATGCCAGCGCGGTGCCCGAGGGCGCGTCCTTTTTCAAGCGGTGATGAGCCTCAATGATCTCCACATCGAAGTTCAGCGGCAAGGTCTGCGCTGCCTGACGCACCAGTTCCAGCAGCAGCGTGACACCGAGACTGGTGTTGGCCGCAATCAGCAAGGCGATGTGACGCGCCGCGCGCTCGATCTCCGGCTTCAGTTCCGCGGCGATACCCGTGGTGCCGACGAGCAACGGCTTGCCCGCGACAATACAGGCGGCCAGGTTCGAGGCGGTGGCCGGCGACTGCGAGAAGTCGATTGCGCAGTCACACTCGGCCAATGCCGCAGCCACGTCGGCCGTTACGGTGATCCCTAAGCGTCCGACGCCCGCCAGCTCGCCCACGTCGCGCCCCAGGTGCACGCTGCCCGCATGCGTCACCGCGCCGGTGATGCGCACGTTGGGGCGCTCCTTCGATGCCCGCACCAGCGCCTGGCCCATGCGGCCGGTGGCTCCGATGATGAGAATGCGCAGGGTACCGCTCATAAGCCTATTCGCCCTTGGAGAAGAAACTCTTCACGCCTTCCAGGAAACCCTTCTGTCGCGGTGCATGATGCGTGCCGCCACGCAGCGATTCATCCAGCCGCCTCACCAGCTCGCGCTGCTCTGCGGAGAGCTTCACGGGTGTCTCGATCATGACCTTGCAGAACAGATCGCCGCGCGCCCCGCCGCGCACCGGCTTCACGCCCTTGTCGCGCAGGCGAAAGACCCGCCCCGATTGTGACTCGGGCGGAATCTTGATGGTGACATCACCGTCCAGGGTGGGCACCTCCAGCGTACCGCCCAGTGCGGCGGTCGCAAAACTGATCGGCACCTCGCACGACAGATGCTCACCTTCGCGTTGAAAAATTGCGTGCTCCCGGACCCGCACTTCCACGTACAGGTCGCCGGCCGGGCCGCCATTGCGACCCGCCTCCCCCTCGCCCGTCAACCGGATGCGATCTCCGGTGTCGACGCCAGCCGGAATTTTCACGGACAGCTTCTTGGTGCGCCGCACGCGTCCTTGTCCCAGGCAGGTATCGCAGGGATTGCGCACGATCGTGCCGATACCGCGACAGCGCGGACAGGTCTGCTGCAGTTGAAAGAACCCCTGGGAGACGCGCACCTGCCCATTGCCATCGCAGGTATCGCAGGTCACCGGTGCACTGCCCTTCGCCGCCCCGGTTCCGTGACAGGTCGTGCATTCCTCGAGCTTCGGCAGCTCGACCTCCAGGGCGTGCCCGAACACGGCCTGACCCAGCTCCAGTTCGATCTCGTAGCGCAGATCCGCGCCGCGAAACACCTGTGAGCGACCCCCGCCACCGCGCCGACCACCACCGAAAATATCGCCGAACACGTCGCCAAAGATATCGCTGAAGGCATCCGCGCCGCGCTGGCCGGCACCGCGCGCGGCGGCGGCATCAAGTCCGGCATGACCATGCTGATCATAGATGGCGCGCTTTTGCGCATCGCCGAGTACCTCGGCGGCCTCCTTGCATTCCTTGAATTTGTCCTCGGCCTCATGATCTCCCGGATTGCGGTCCGGATGGAATTTCATCGCCAGACGGCGATAGGCTTTCTTGATGTCGGCTTCGGATGCCGACTTGGCGACATCCAGTACCTTGTAATAATCGCGCTTAGACATGCCCGCCCTGCCGAACCCTTAAACACGTCAAAGCCGCCGTGCCCTGGCCCACCGGTATCACCGGACGGAGCCCGAGCGCGGCGGCATTTGTTCTCACCCTCGACCTGCTATCGGGGTCGCAAGAATACTCCGCTTACGAGGCGCGCCGATCCTTGTCTTTGACTTCCTCGAATTCGGCATCGACCACGTCATCCTTGGTACCCGAGGCACCGGTACTGCCACCCGCCGCGCCGGCACCGGCTGCACCGCCGGCCTGTGCACCCCCGGCTTCCGCACCGCCGCCGCTCTGGGCATAGGCACGCTGCGCGATCGTCGCGGAGGCCTGCGCGAGCGCTTCGGTCTTGCGCGCGATCACATCCTTGTCCTCGCCCTTCAGCGCGGTGCGCAGGTCCGACAAGGCCGATTCGGCCGAAGCGCGTTCGCCAGCCTCGACCTTGTCGCCAAGATCCTTGAGCGATTTCTCGACGCTGTGGATGAGGGCGTCGGCCTTGTTACGGGTCTCCACCAGCTCCCGGAACTTACGGTCCTCCTCGGCATGCGCCTCGGCGTCGCTCACCATGCGCTTGATCTCATCCTCGTTCAGGCCGCTCGAGGCCTTGATGACGATCTTCTGCTCCTTACCCGTCGCTTTGTCCTTGGCAGACACGTTGAGGATGCCGTTGGCATCGATATCGAACGACACCTCGATCTGCGGCATGCCGCGCGGCGCCGACGGGATATCGGTGAGGTCGAACTTGCCCAACGACTTGTTGTCACCGGCCCGGTCGCGCTCGCCCTGCAGCACGTGAATGGTTACCGCCGTCTGGCTGTCGTCCGCAGTAGAAAAGGTCTGTGCGGCACGCGTCGGAATGGTCGTGTTCTTCTCGATCAGCTTGGTCATCACGCCGCCCAGGGTCTCGATCCCCAGCGACAGCGGGGTGACATCCAGCAGCAGCACATCCTTGACCTCACCGGCCAGCACGCCCCCCTGGATGGCCGCGCCCACGGCGACCGCCTCATCCGGGTTCACATCCTTGCGCGGCTCCTTGCCGAAGAAGTCCTTGACGTACTTCTGCACCAGCGGCATGCGCGTCTGACCGCCGACCAGGATGACCTCGGCCACATCGCTCGCCGACAGGCCCGCATCCTTGAGCGCCATGCGGCACGGATCGATGGTCTTCTTGACCAGATCCTCCACCAGGGACTCCAGTTTCGCGCGCGTGAGCTTGATGCTCAGGTGCTTGGGACCGGAGGCATCGGCCGTGATATACGGCAGGTTCACGTCGCTTTGCTGAGTCGAGGACAGTTCGATCTTGGCCTTCTCGGCGGCTTCCTTCAGGCGCTGCATGGCCAGAGGATCCTTGCGTACGTCGACGCCGGACTCCTTGAGGAACTCCTCGCTCAGGAAATTGATGACCCGCAGGTCGAAGTCCTCGCCACCCAGGAAGGTGTCGCCGTTGGTCGAGAGCACCTCGAACTGCCGCTCGCCATCGACCGCCGCGATTTCGATGATCGACACATCGAAGGTGCCCCCGCCCAGGTCATACACGGCAATCTTGCGATCCCCGCCGGCCTTGTCGAGTCCATAGGCCAGCGCCGCCGCGGTGGGTTCATTGATGATGCGCTTCACGTCCAGACCGGCGATGCGGCCCGCATCCTTGGTGGCCTGGCGCTGGCTGTCGTTGAAGTATGCGGGGACGGTAATGACGGCCTCGGTGACCGGCTCGCCGAGATAATCCTCCGCGGTCTTCTTCATCTTCATGAGCACGCGCGCGGAAATCTCCGGCGGGGCCATGTTCTTGCCCTGCACTTCGACCCAGGCATCGCCATTGTCGGCGCGGGTGATCTTGTAAGGGACCATTTTCACGTCGCGCTGCACGACTTCATCGGCAAATTTGCGGCCGATGAGGCGCTTGACCGCGAACAGCGTGTTGTGCGGATTCGTGACCGCCTGGCGCTTGGCTGGCTGCCCGACGATGACCTCGCCGTCCTTCGTGAAGGCAACGACCGACGGTGTGGTGCGGTCGCCTTCCGCGTTTTCGATAACACGGGGTTTGCCGCCTTCCATGATCGCCACACACGAGTTGGTCGTGCCCAGGTCGATGCCGATGATCTTTGCCATGTACTTAACTCCGGAAAATCTCTTTAGGTCCGTCCCGCAATGCACTTTCTGGGTGCAAAGCGCGACGATTCAAGTCCACTCACCCCGGCGCCCGGGCCACGATGACCCGCGCGGGCCGCAGCAACCGCCCGCTGATCTCAAAGCCCGGTTGCACCACCTGCAGCACCGAGTTCGGCTCGGCCGTGGGCGACTCCTGTGCCATCACTGCCTCGTGCCGGGCCGGGTCGAAGGGCTCCCCGGTCGGGTTGATCGCACGGATATTCAGCTTCTCGAAGGCCTTCACCAGCAGCTTCAAGGTCGCCTCCTGGCCCGCGACCAGGCTCTTGGCATCGGCGCGTGCTGCGTTGCTGACTGCGCCTTGCAGGCTATCCAGCACCGGCAACAGCTCGACCGCAAATTTCTCCAGGCCGTAGCGGCTCGCGTTCTCCAGATCGCGCTGCGCGCGCTTGCGCATATTGTCCATTTCGGCCGCGGTCCGCAGGTACTGATCCTTATGGTTCGCGGCCTGCTGCTGAGCTTCTGCCAAAGCTTGAGCGAGCTGCGTTGCGTCCAGATCCTGGGATTCGCCGTTCGCCGGCTGCGCCTCACCCGGCGCGGAAGCCTCTGCCCCAGTCATCAAATCCTCCAATTACAAATGCTTGCGCACACAGACCAAGGTGGCGCCTGCGAGTCAGGGGTCGCAGATTATCCGATTCCTGAGGGCGAGCGCTTTGAATTCAAGGCGGCCCCGAGCAATTTGGCGGTGACGTCAACGATGGGGATGACCCGCTCATAGGCCATACGCAGGGGTCCGATGACCCCCAGCACCCCCACGACCTGGTCGCCCAGGGAATACGGCGCGGTCACCAGGCTGTAATCGTCCAGGACCTGGTAGCCGGATTCATGGCCTATGAAAATCTGCACCCCCTGGGCCTTCAGGCTGTGATCAAGCAGGTGCAGGAAATCACGTCGCTCGTTGAAGGCCTCGAACAGCCGCTTGAGCTTCTCGACGCTGGACAGCTCCCCGACTCCCATGAGGTTGGTTTCCCCGGCAATCACATAGTCCATCTTCTCCTGCACCGGATCGCCGACATTGAACAGCTGCTGCGCCATGGTGATGGCGTCGAGCATGATCTGGTTCATGCGTTCGCGGGTTTCGCGCATCTGGCGCAGGATTTCCTGGCGCACCTCACTGGGCGAGCGGCCGACAAAATGCGTGTTCAGGAAATTCGCGGCCCGGCGTAGCTCCTCGAGCTGGAAACTACGCTCCAGCTGGATGATGCGGTTCTGCACTTCGCTGTTGTTGAGCACCAGCACCGCCAGCACGCGGTTCTCCGACAGCGGCACGAATTCGATATGGGTGATGGAGGACTGCCGGGCGCTCGGCAGCGTCACGACCCCGGCCAGCTGCGTGATGCTGGACAGCAGCTGCGAGGCAGTCGCTACCAGCGCCTTGGAGTCGTGTCCGACATCCAGCTGGCGGCGAAACTCGCTCACCGAATCGGGATCCATCGGCTGCACGCGCAGCAGAGTGTCCACGAAAAACCGATAGCCCTTGTCGGTGGGCACGCGGCCGGCCGAGGTATGCGGGGAGGCCACGAAACCCAACTGCTCCAGGTCAGCCATGACATTGCGGACCGTCGCGGAGCTTAGATTCAGGCCGCTTTCGCGCGACAGACTGCGCGAGCCGACCGGCTGACCGTCCCGGATATAGCTTTCAATCAATATCCGCAACAGGCGTTGGGCCCGGTCACTGAGGGGATCGTCGCGCACATCTGGGGACATACGTTGAGCGAAACTAGCGACCGTCATGCGGGCCGTCAAGCAACGCCTTTACCACCTTATTCGACAATAGTCCTGAGGATTACGCCCTTGGGCCACGCCCGGGCCCATGCTACAAAGGCGACAATGACAGCTTCCATACGCGTGTGCGCGCTGATCGGCCGGTTTACGGACACCCGAGTCGCGGAGACGGTGGCGGTCCTGCTGCCGCACCTCATCGACCGTGGCGTCAGTATTCTGGCGTATGAGAGCCCCGGCGACATCCCCGGTGCGGGCGCCGTGACCATTGTCTCCGAAACCGAGCTGGCTGCCCGGGCGGACCTGATCGTCGCCATTGGCGGGGATGGCACCCTGCTCTACGCGGCACGCCTGGCCACCGCCCGGCGTGTGCCGTTGCTGGGCATCAATCGCGGCCGCTTGGGCTTTTTGACCGACGTAATGCCGCAGGAGGTCCTGGCTTGTGTGGACGCGGCGCTGGATGGTGGCTGCGTCGTTGATCGACGCCCGCTGCTAACCGCCACGCTGGCGAGCGGCGGTGTCACTGCGATCACCGGGCTCGCGCTCAACGACGTGGTGGTCCAGAAGCTGGCCAGTGGCAGCATGATGGACTTCGAAACCTGGATTGACGGCCGGTACGTCAACACCCACGCCGGGGATGGCATCGTCATCGCCAGCGCCACCGGCTCGACGGCCTACGCGTTGTCCTGTGGCGGTCCCATCGTCGATCCACACCTGCAGGTATTGGTCATCGCGCCGATCTGCCCGCACACCCTGTCGGACCGGCCCATTGTCGTCTCCGCCCGCGCCGCGATTGAAATCCGTCTGCTGGAACGCCCGGAGAGTCGGGCCCAGGTGGTCTGCGACGGCTTCGTGCTCGGCGATGTGCCGCCCTGCGACCGGGTGCAGATCCGCCAGTCGGATGATGAGGTCACCTTGCTGCACCCGCCCGGCTACGATTACTTCCGCCTGTTGCGCTCCAAGCTGCACTGGGGTCGCGGCAACGCCGACCGCTCCCGCTAGCGCGCCGCCATGCTCACCTACCTGCATATCCTGGACTTTGCCATCATCGATGCGCTGGAACTGGACGTGCGCAGCGGACTCAGTGTCCTTACCGGCGAAACCGGCGCCGGCAAGTCAATCCTGGTGGATGCCCTGCAGCTCATAGCCGGTGGCCGCGCCGGAGCCGAAGTGGTGCGTCAGGGCGCACAGCGCGCGGAAGTCACCGCGACTTTCGAGCTGGCCCAGGCCCCGCGCGAACTGAAGAGCTGGCTCGAGGATCAGTCCATCACCGTCGAGCAGGAGCTGTCGGTGCGTCGCGTGGTGGCCGCCGATGGTCGCTCGCGCGCCTATTTGAACGGCCAGTCGGTGACCGTACAGCAGCTGCGCGAGGCCGGTAATATCCTGCTGGACATCCACGGCCAGCATGAATTTCAGACCCTCACGCGCAGCTCCGGACAGCGCGATCTGCTCGACGCCTACGGTCGCCACGAAGCCATCGTCGGTGAGGTCGGGATCGCGCAGCGGGTGTGGCTGAAGCTGCTCAATGCCGCCCTGGAGCTCGAAACGAAGGCTCGCGACCGCGATGCCCGACTGTCACTGCTGCGCTATCAGGCACAGGAACTCACCGCCCTCGGGCTGGCCGCCGGTGAATTCACCAGCCTCACCGAGGAGGCCACGCGCATGGCCAACCGTGGCCGGATCACCGAGTCGGTGCAGGGCGCCTTGGGGAACCTGTACGAGGAGGATGCCGGCAGCGCGCATGCGGGAGTCGCGCGGGCTCTGCAGCAACTGAAGAGCATCGCGGGCCTCGATCCGGGCATCGCGAACGTCCTGCCGCTGGTGAACGGGGCCGCCATCCAGATTCGTGAAGCCGCCCGGGAGCTGCAGCGCTACCTGGATTCACAGGATTTTGATGCGGCGCGCCAGGATCAGGTGCAAAGACGCCTGGCCGCCATCGAGGAACTCGCACGCAAAAACCGCGTCGCGCCGGAACGGTTGCACGAGCGTACCGCGGAGCTGGCAACGGAGCTGGCGCTGCTGGAATCGGCGCAAAGCGATCTGGCCACGGTGCGGACGGATCTCGCCATGGCATTGGACCGCTATCGCGAGCAGGCCAGGCTGCTCTCGGCGCGACGGGCGACAGCCGCCCGGGCCCTGGCCAAGACCGTCACCAACCATATGCAGCAGCTGGGCATGACCGGTGGCCGGTTCCAGATCGACGTAACGCCGCTCGAGTCCACCGAGCCCCAGCCACACGGTGTCGACCAGATCGAATTTCGCGTGACGGCCAACCCGGGGCAACCGCTGCGGGCTTTGTCGAAGGTGGCCTCGGGGGGCGAACTTGCCCGCCTGTCCCTGGCGGTGCAGGTCGCCTGCGCGGGGCGCGAGTCGCGCTGCATGGTGTTCGATGAAGTCGATTCAGGGATTGGTGGGGCAATTGCGGAGATCGTCGGCCGCGAGCTGCGCACGTTGGCCGAGCGGGCCCAGGTGCTGTGCGTGACCCATCTGCCCCAGGTCGCCTCCCAGGGGCATCATCACCTGCGGGTCAACAAGCTCACCGATGGCAAGACCACGCGCACCTCACTGACCGATCTGACCGCCGCGGAACGGGTCGAGGAATTGGCGCGGATGCTGGGGGGAGTCGATATCACCGCCAAGGCACGCGAACACGCCCAGGAGATGCTGCGGCAGGTCGAAATCAAGTCTTCGGCCGATGCGCACAAGTCTGGCGAACGCAGTGGCCATAAATGATCAGGGAATGATCCCGGATCTCGAACCCGAGCTTCTTGGCCACCGATCCCTGCCGCTCTTCGATGCCGGAATCCATGAACTCTTCGACGCGGCCGCAGTCCAGACACACAATGTGGTCATGGTGAGTGCCATGGTTGATTTCAAAGACCGCCATGCCATCTTCGAAGTGGTGCCGGGTCACCAGGCCCGCGGCTTCGAATTGCGTGAGCACCCGGTAAACCGTCGCCAGGCCGATATCCTCGTTGGACTCGAGCAATGAGCGGTAGATGTCCTCCGCCGAGAGGTGCCGCGTCGTGCTGCTTTCCAGAATTTCCAGGATTTTCAGCCGCGGCAGCGTCACCTTCAGGCCGGCCTTGCGCAGGTCCTTACCTTCCATGCCGTTTTCTCCTGACGCCAGGCGGCTTCGGCCCGGGTGATGCGGTATCATTCATTTATTATCCCGGATTCAAGTGACAAGTCACGTGATCAGATTCCAGCCAATTCTTCCGTGGTGCCGCATCAGCGCCGCTTGCGCCTGTCTTGCCGTGCTTGCCGCCGCATCCGGATGCGTCTACCGCGTGACCGTGCAACAGGGAAATTACCTTGAAAAACGCAATACCGATCAGCTCACCACGGGCATGACCAAGGTGCAGGTGCGCTACCTGCTGGGCACGCCCATGATGCCGACCCTCTTTGACAGCGATCGCTGGGACTACCTCTACTACCTGAAAGTCGGGCGCCAGAAGCCATACGAGCGGGCACTGACGGTGTATTTCAAGGATGACAAGGTCGACCGGATCGACAATCATAACCAGGATCCCGTGACCAAGGATGCGCCTGAAGGCCGCGTCCCGGCGCCCGCCCTGTAGGTCCTTGTCAAAGGCGTGCCTCAGCGCCCCCGGACCCGCGCGCGCCGACTGGCACGCGGATCATTGAGCAAGGCCCGGTAGATCTCCACCCGATCTGCGTCGGCCGGCACATCGTCCCGACGGCAAGGCTCCCCGAAAATGCCCAGCGAGTCCGAGTCCCAGGGAACGTCCCGGTCTTCGCCCCGCGCCCGTGCCAGGATTCGCGCCTGCTGGAGCAGATCTTCGACGCTCGCGGCCCGCGGCAGCTGCACCGCCCACAGGAACTGCCGCGTCGGCAGCGCGAAGGCCACGATGCAATGCTTAGTGCGCATCGGCCGCCAAGGCCCGCGCGCGCGCCACGAACGCATCGACCAGCGATGCGGCAGTCTCTTCAAACAGGGGCTCGAACAGCACGGCAGCCAGTCGGTTGGCAAAGGCGAACCGCAGCACCAGATCCACGCGGCATCCGGGCTGTCCGGGAACCTCGACCGGCGTGAAGCTCCAGTCCCCATCGAGGGTCTTGAACGGACCGCTGACGAGCCGCATGGCGATGTGCCGATTGGCGGTAAGCTCATTGCGTGTGGTGAACTGGGTGTTCAACGGTCCGCGTCGCACCCCGACACTGGCGATGAGTTCGCGCTCGGTCCGCGACCGAACGTGCGCGCTCGTGCACCACGGCAGAAACTGTGGGTAGCTTTCGATGTCGTTGATCAGCGCGAACATCCGCTCCGGAGGTTGCGCGACCAGTGCCGAGCGGCGGACTTCCCTCATCGGTAGAATTGTGCCTTAAAATGACCCAGCCCAAAGCCGAACCCAAGCTGATCGCCGAAAACCGCAAGGCGCGCTTCGATTACTACATCGAGGAGCGCTACGAGGCCGGCATGGTGCTGCAGGGCTGGGAGGTCAAAGCCATGCGCGCCGGCAAGGCGCAGCTGACCGAATCCTACGCGTACGTGAAGAACGGGGAAGCCTTCCTGTACGGCGCCCATATCGCACCCCTGATGACAACCTCCACCCATGTCATCGCCGAACCGACTCGCACGCGCAAACTGCTGCTGAATCTCGCCGAACTGGAGCAGCTGGAAAATGCGGTGGAACGCGAGGGCTACACGCTCGTGCCACTGCAGATGTACTGGAAGGCCGGCCGTGCGAAGCTGCAGATAGGCGTGGCCAAGGGCAAGAAGCAGCACGACAAGCGCGCGACCGAGAAGGATCGCGACTGGCAGCGCGACAAAGCCCGCATTCTGCGCACGCGCTAGGGGAACGCGTACGCCAGATTGAAGGTCACCTGCGAATCGGTCTTCACCAGACCCGTCGGCGGACTGCTGTTGTGACGGACCTCGTAACCCACCGTGATCGCGAGCACCTTGCTCATGTTCACCTGCAACCCGAGATCATTCTGCAGCAGCGTATTGTCCGAGCCTGCCTCCACCGCCACCTCCTCGGTGAGCTTGGTGCTGGCATTGAAGGCGTACATGCCCTTGATGTTGCCAGTGACGACGGCACCGGTTTCACCATCCAGTGGCGTGCGCGCGATCACATCGCCGCTGGCATCCTTGTCGAGCAGTTCGGGCCGCAACCGCCGGTAACCGACACCCACCTGGGCATCAAGCGTCGCATCAGCCAGCTTCACGATCGAATAGCCCGCGCCCGCCGACACGGTTTCCTGGTACTGGAAGCCGCTGAACTTGTCGTCGGCGTAGTGCAACGCTCCAAAGCCAAACAGTCGATTCGTGAAGTTGTAGTTGGACTGCCATTGCACGTCCAGGTTCTCGGCGCTGACGATGTCATCGGACTTGCCGTACAGGCCGGCCAGCTGCAGTTCATGCTTCCAGGCCGCCACGACATACGCGGCGTCGAGCTTCGCATTGGCCGTCTGCGCATCCGTATTGCCACGGGAGGACACATAGCCCACCTGGGCCTTGACCGTCAGCGGCGGGGGCGGCGGCGCCGGAGCGTCATCGGCCATCACCATTACGGGTGCGACGAACATCGCGAGCGCAAATGACGCCTTGAGAATCCGTGAGACCATGTCCTTCCCCTTGGAATTGCAAAACGCGCGGAATTAAGCACCGGGGCTACGCACAAGTCACGTTACTTAGCCGTATGGTCCGGACATTGATCGCGCGAGGAAAAAGCGGCGTAGGCCGGATACAGTGCCATCAGGCGACGCGTCACCCCATTGGTCCAGCCAAAGCCATCCTGCAATGGATACTCACCGCCCGCCCCGCCACCGTCGGTCTCGACATTATATTTTTCCACGAGTCTGCCACTGTGTTGATACGCAATCGTGACATTCACCAGCCATCGACAGGCGATGGTCGCGGCCAGCGCGCCGGAGCCGTTGTCGCGCAACCCTCTGACTGCGATCCATTGCAGCGGGGCCCAGCCGTTCGGCGCGTCCCATTGCTGACCCGTCTTCAGGAGCGTCGTGGCGAGGCCGTTGCGGGCCAGCAGCGATTCGCGTACCACTGCAGCGACCTGCTGCGCCTGGGCCACGCTTGCCACGGATTCGAACAGCGGATACAGCGTTGCTGCCGACAGGACCGGCGTGCGCCGGCCATCGGTCCAACGATAGTCACTGTAGATCCGTCGCTGCGGGTTCCACAAATACCGGTCAATGGCGCGATGGCGGGCGGCGGCGCGCTGCGTGAAGTCCGCTTCGCAAGCCCGATCTCCCGCGCGCTCACACCCCGCGCGGATCGCCCGCTCCAGGCCAAACAGCAGACTGTTCAGATCCACCGGCACAATCTGCGTTGTCTCAATGGAGGCCAGCGACTGCGGGTCGCGCAGCCAGCGCGAACTGAAGTCCCAACCGCTCTCGGCTGCGGCGCGGATGTCCCGATAAAGCTGCTGCGACTCGCGTCCACTGCGGCGCGCCAGCGCGGTGTCCTCGCGCCACGACTCGTCGCGTGGCGCATCGATATCATCCCAGTAGCGGTTCAGCACGGCACCATCGGGCAGCCGGACCACGCGGCGCGACGCCCCGCCTGCCTTGAGAGTCGCGTTGCCGGCCATCCAGAAGGCGTACTCGCGGCGCAATTGCGGCAGATAACGCGCCCAGGCCGCAGCGGGGTCTTGCGGCTGCGCCAGCGCGACCATTTCGAAGAAGAACGGGGGCTGCGAGCGGCCCAGGTAGTAGGTGCGCGTGCCGTTCGGAATATGGCCGTAGCGATCGATGAGTGAGCCAAAGTCACTGATCATGTCCCGCACCAGATCCTGCCGACCGCTTTGCGCAAGTCCCAGCATCGTGAAATAGGAATCCCAGTAATACAGCTCCCGGAAGCGACCCCCGGGCACCACGTAGGGTTCGGGCAGGGGCAATGCCGAGGCATACGGCGGTACGGTCGGGCTCCTGCGTTCAAGCTGCGACCACAACGCATCGATGTGAACGCCAAGCGGCGCTGGCGCATTCAAACCCTGCGTCAACTCAGGTGCTGCTGGCGCATCGGGGACTTTGAAATGGCGGCCGACAAACAGCCGCAGGTCAGCGGCTGATCGCGGTCGCTGCGCATGATACTGACGCAGTATTGTCGCCGGCGACGCAAGCGGCACGGCATCGGCGAACGTCTTGCTGTCGGGAAACACCGCGGCACTCTCAACCGCCGCGAACAGATCCGCGAACTCGGCCTGGGGCGGCCTTGGCGTGCCCGATGCCGCCACCGCCGACGCGAGCAAACCCAGGGCCCAGATCCAAACAGATCCGCGCGTGCAAACAGACCGTGACATCGTCAAACCCCCAGATCGCAGCAGCAGGCTACGCGGCATAACGTCGAAAATGCGGCAATTTCTGCTGTCGGCACTCTCTGACAGCCTCAAGGGGAGCCTTTGCGCTATACTTGAGCCGTTCCAGAAGGGGGCGACCGGTTTCGACGTGGGTTGCAAAACTTCAGGGGCGTACCGAGGTGCATGAGTCCTCGTTAAACTCTTTTGCAAATTATAGTTGCCAACGACGACAACTTCGCTCTGGCCGCTTAACCCGGCCTAACCTCAGACCAGCTGGTGCCTGTGCCACTGACCCTGGGGACGCGCTCACAGGATCGCTCTGCATCGTGCTACGGGGTGCAGCGTTAAGAGACACCGTGGCTGGCCTAGCGTCTTCCCTGCTGCTCGGGTAGCGCGAAGCGAGAAAACAAAGAGACAGCTACGTACGTAGAGCCGGAAGCGTAGTGCTTACGGACGGGGGTTCGATCAAGGGTCGCGCCGATCCGCGAGGATCGGATGAGAACGGAGCTCACATCGGAGAAACCTGACGGCGCTGTCTTTCGACAGCGGCATGGTAACGCCGAGGGGTAGGAAGAAGGCTAACTTCAGGCCTGCCCTGTAGAGACTCATAGACTCGCTGAAGAAGCCTTGCGCTTCTGAGCGGGCACTAGGATGTCGCGATGCAGTCGCGGCATAACACGCTCCGCATCCTTGAAGGCCGATGGCGGCCTCCAAGGATGAAGGCATAGTCCAGGCCGCAGCGAAAGCCGCGGATGAACTGTCCCCCCGCCTCCACCAATGAGGGTTCCCGGCAACTGGGCCGGGAACCTCGCCAACACCCTCCTACCTCAACTGGCCCCGAGGGGCCTTCCCGCCTCCACGGCTGTGTGGCATTACCAGTAACGCTTGACATCGTTACTGGTAATGCATATTCTTTAGTCCAGAGCGTTACCTGTAACGTATTTCAGGGCGGTAAATTGACCAAGGACGGCAATCGAAGGCGGCAACAGACGCGTCGCCAGAAGCTGCGCGAAGAAGGCCTCGTCATGCGCGAAGTCTGGATTCAGCCGCAGCACGCCCCGGTCCTGCTCAAAGTCGAGAAACTGCTCCGAAAACCGAATGCACACCCACTCATCCACGCCTTGAAAGGGGTCAGCGCCGCCATGTCAACCGGATCAGTCACTACCCAAACACTGCTTCCAGACCTGCAATCAGGAACTCTCGGCCTTTCGCACCGCTATACGTTTTCGCTCGTCGAGGGCCTGGAGCCCGTCATTCAGGCCGTGGCCCACGACTACGGCGACGTGAACGTCTATATCGCGGTCACCGGGGAAATAGCGATCGCACAGGCGACCTTGTTCCCGGTCGCCAGAGTTCGGGACACAGCCCGGCTCAACGATCGGATCTTGCGGACGGAAAAACTCTTTGATCTGGCCAATATCTCGATAGATACCCATCCGGATGGATCGGAGTTCTACGTGATCTATGGCGCGCTGCGCGCGACCTCGGCACTGTCCGACATCGAATTTGAGATCGACACGCTCGCTCGCAACGCGGTGGATGCCGCAGGTGCGTATCGCGAGTTCGTGAAGTAAACGAGGGAGAGCACACATGTCAGGCGTATTGAACAAACTTTGGACCGCTCTGCGCGGCGCCGCCAACGAAGCCGGAGAGGCCGCGGTGGACGCAAACGCCACGCGCATTCTCGACCAGGAAATTCGCGACGCCGACGCCGAACTGCGCGATGCCCGGGTCGCGCTGGCCGGAATGATGGGCAAGCAGACCGTGGAACGTAACCACCTCGCGGAAAAGCAGGCGAAGCTCGACGAGTACGCCGGCTATATCCGCCAGACACTTGACAAACAGAAGTCTGCCGAAAGCGCCGGCCAGGCGGCCGAGGCTGCCAAACACAGCGCCCTTGCGCAGGAGGTCGCGGCAAAGTACGCCGAACAGGAAGCGCTGATCAAAGCCAGCAACAGCGTAATCGCCGAATATGGCAAGAACCTCGACGTGCTGAAGCAGAAAATCACGGCGGGCGAGACCGCCATCCGCACCCTCAAGCAGCGCGCGGACACTGTCAAGGCGAAACAACATGTCATCAGGGCCTCCGCCGCGGTAGCTGCCGCCAGCTCCGGGACCGATTCGCGGGCGCGCAGCGCGCTGGACAGCCTGGAGCGCATCGAACAGCGCCAGGAAGAGGCGCTTGCGCAAATGGATGCTGCGAACGCACTTTCCGCAGAATCGACCGGCGAAGCACTCGAGGAGCGCCTGCGCAAAGCCGGAGTCATCCCGGGCGCGAGCGCTGCCAGCGACGTGCTGGAGCGATTCAGGAACGAGGGTGCGCCGAGCGATGGTTCCGGACCCGCCACCTGATTGTTGAAAGGATTCGGCCATGAGTTTCGGGGCGATGATCAGCGCGCTCGCGCGCGATACGAAGGAACGGTTGCGTCCGCCAGCGCCGCGCACGGAGCTGCCACCAGAGCCGCTTAAGTTGCGCCGCGGCGGATTTGTGGAGATCGATTCGGTGCCGTTCCGGATGTTGCACGATCGCGCGAACTTCGAGATCGGCGACTGTGCACAGCCGATCGCCGCACGTGGGCTCGTGGATCTGAAGGGCAGCTGGCTGCATCGCTACTACCTCGATGACGATGAGACCTGGCTGCAGGTCAAGACCGATGGCGGTACGGATGATGCTGACGTTTCGGAGTGCATTCTGTGGCAATACTGGGATACGGCGACCCCTGCGAATCACGCCGAGCTCGCGACCATCGCCGGCAGCACCAGCGAGGTGGGCCTGCCCACCTATGAAGTCGGCGCCTTCCTCTACCACCGCGTGTGGGGCGTCTCCAGGGGGCAAACCGAACTTGTCCCTTTCATCGAGCAGGTATTCGACAAAAGCGACACGGTAGCCAGCCGCAATTGCAACCACTACGCGATGTTGTACCGGCGCCTCATTGAGGCAAGTGACCGGGCGGAATACGTGCTGATTTCCGTCGAAGAAATGCCCGGCAGCCTTCAGGTTGTCACCTCGATCGGCGTGGATCTGAACCCGGCCGACCTCACCGTCACCTGACCTGCAAAACGCGATTAATCCCCGGAAGCAATTATCATGTCTCACCCTTGGACTCTCTTCTTTCTTGGTCTGCCGGGCTTTCTCAGCTACTTCGCGATCGCGATACTCCTGCTGCTGTTGTTTGGCTTCATCTACACGCGGCTCACGGCCCATGATGAATTCGAACTCATCCGACACGGGAAGTCGGCCGCAGCCATCGCCCTCGGTGGTTCGCTCCTGGCGTTCGTATTGCCGCTATGCAGCGCCATCATTCATTCGGTCTCGCTTGTCGATTTCGTGATCTGGGGCGTGATCGCCATGGTGATTCAGGTCGGCACATTCTTCGCCGTGCGGGTCTTTCTGACGAATCTTTCCCAACGAATCAGCGACAACGAGCTTTCGGCGGGCTTGTTCGTGGCACTGGCCTCATTGTCGGTGGGGGCAATCAACGCGGCGTGCATGACACCATGAAACGTTCACGTTCAATCGAACTGGTGCTGATGGGAACCGTCCCGCTGCTGCTTTCGGCCTGCGATAACCCGTCGCCCCCGCAGCCGCAGGCGACGGTCGCTTACCAGGGCCTGGCCCAATGCATCCGTGACGGAAAGGTCACCCCGGACATCTGCGAGAAAGCCTATGCCGATGCGGTCCAGGCGCAGTATCGGGATGGGCCCCGCTTTGATTCGCTCGAGGACTGCCAGGCGCAGTATGGCTACGACCAATGCCATCACGTTCAGACTTCGTCCGGCGGCTGGTTCATGCCGGCGTTGGCCGGTTTCATGATCGGCCGCGCGCTGAGCAATCACGGCGGTTACAACTATGGCTACGGATACGGCGGCGCCTTTGGTCAGCCTCTGTACAGAACACGCGGGGACCGCGCCGAATGGCGCACGGCGTCGGGAGAACGGTTTGGCGGGGCCGCCCGCGGACCGTACAGTCCGAGCGTGGCGCAAACGCTGTCCCGGGGCGGCTTCGGAATGAGCTCCGCGGCGCGTGCCAGCTGGGGCGGCTGATCGGCCAGCAGCCCGAAGGAGGCAGTTCGTGCAGCGCGTCGTCATGGAGGAACGGTCGGGATGGCGGCAGCAGGCCGAGTCACTGGGATTCCGATTCCATTCGCTCGGCGGCCAACCGTACTGGGACGAATCGGTGCATTACCGATTCACGTTGCCGCAGATCGAAGCGGGAATTGAACAGCCCACGCAGGACCTACACGAACTGTGCATGGATCTGGTCAGCCGCGCGGTACGCGATGAGGAGTATTTGCGCCGCCTCGCCCTGCCCGAACGCTTCTGGGATCTCATCCGCTCCTCCTGGAATCGCGGTGAACCACATCTGTATGGACGCATGGACTTCGCATACGATGGTGAAACTGCGGCCAAGCTCTTCGAGATGAACTACGACACGCCGACTTCGCTATACGAGGCGGCCGTGTTCCAGTGGATCTGGCTCAAGGAATGCGTGGCGGCGGGCCGGTTGCCGCAGGCGGCGGACCAATTCAATTCACTGCAGGAAAAGCTGCTCCTCGCCCTGGCAATGCTGGTTCCTAAGATCCACGGCCGCATGCACTTCGCCTCCGTCCGGGATTCCATCGAGGATCGTGCAACAGTGGAATACCTGGAAGATCTGGCACGCCAGGCCGGAATCCACACCAGCTACGTCGCGATGGAAGACATCGGACGCACGGCGGACGGGCGCTATACCGATTGCGAGAACAATGTGATCGAGGCGATCTTCAAGCTCTATCCCTGGGAGTATCTGTTTGCCGATGAGTTCTCCCAGTACCTGCAATCCGCGGCAGCGACCTGGTTCGAGCCACCTTGGAAATCGATCCTCTCCAACAAGGGTGCACTCGCGCTCCTATGGGAATTGCATCCGCAACACCCGAATCTCCTCCCCACGTTCTTCGAGACCCAGACGCAAGCAGCCGCGGGCCTGCCCTCAGGCTGGGTGCGCAAGCCATTGTTCTCGCGCGAAGGCGCAAACGTCGAGCTGGTGACACCGCAAGGCGAGCACCTCGAAGCACCCGGGCCTTACACCGATTTTCCATTCGTACGGCAGGCGTTTCACGCCTTGCCGAGATTTGCCGACAGCTATGCGCTGATAGGCAGTTGGGTGATTGGTGATCAGCCAGCCGGAATTGGGGTGCGTGAGGATCATTCGCTGATCACGCGCGACGCTGCGCGCTTCGTGCCGCACATCGTCATCTAGAACTCGCGGTCTGATCACGGCTCGATGATTCGAAACTCCCCGCTCACGTGCATCATGCTCATCAGGTAGAGCATGCCGTCGAAATAGCGCTGCTCACCTGAGGGGACCGGCATTGCCCACAGTTCCTGCACAAATGCGTTCGAGATTGCGCCGGGCGTCGCAGCCAGGCTGCCCACCGCCGCCGCGGCAACCATGCCTGCAGAATGGCGCATCGACAGCGGCATGCCAGCGAGTGTGTAGCGGTCCGGGAAGTGGTGAATGCCCTGGCCGAACAGGAATTTCTGCAGCCGCTCACTCAATTCGGGCTCTTGCACATCTTTGTGCCACCAGCTGAAGTCGACCGACCAATTGCTGACCGTGCGCCAGCTATCGTAGCCGAACTGAACGGGCTTGCCGTCCCGGCCGGCGAGGGGCGACATGTCCAGATTGCTGCGGTCGGGCGCGAGCCCCGTATGCGCCCCCGTCACGCCTGCGAATAATTTGCGGCTGACGTCCGCGGCCGTGGCCCAGAAGACGCGATCTTCCTTGGGGCCCCAGCGCGACCATAGTTCGTAGAACGCCGGCAGGTGGTACGAGGCATCGGTGCCTGCAATGTTGATTTCGGGTACGAAGCGGATCATGGCATGGGCCTCATCCACCATCGGACCGACCGTGACCTGGCGCGGAGAATGATCGGGCCTGGGCGGAGGCCATGACTTGCCCTGGGCCACGGCCTCGGCCATCGCCCGATGATTGTTCGGGCTCGGCCAAGGTGTATCCGGTGGGATGAAGGGCGGATCGCCCGGGTGGATGCGAAACGGCGAGGTGCCCGTCAGCAGCGGATGATGGCGCATTCCACGCAGGATCCGGTCGGCCTGCGCCTGATAGTTATAGATTCCCTTGCCATTGCCCCAGCGATGCGCCGCAAAATACAGCGCCATCACATAGTATTCCTCGCCATCGGGCGCCGCATTCGTCGCACGAGGCGTGCCATCCGTATTCATCGACCACGCAAAGTAACCCACAGATGGATTCTTCGGATCGGTTATCTGCATATAGGTCTTGGACCAGTTCCACAGCGCATCGAACTCGCGCTTCTTGTCCAGCTGCACGGCAATCATCATTCCGTAGCTCATGCCCTCGGTGCGTGCATCGTTGTTCGCCCAGTCAGTGATATAGGCCAGCGTGCCATTGGCATTTGCGCCAGTCTCGAAATAGACGCGCTCTTCCTGACCGTCGCCATGGAAAAGCTGCTGAAATGCCCTCTCGATCTTCGCGCGACTTTCGCTGCGGCTGCGCCCCATTCGCTCCGCAAACAGATCGCGATACCGATGCGTCCTGAAGGCGCCCTCGCCATCGCCGGGATGGCGCTCGACGGGCGGTGGCGCCGCCATGCCACTTGCAGCGGCGAGCATCAACAGGCAGCAAGTGACGACGCCCCGAGCCATGACCGATCGCATTACGGCCGGCTTCATCCCAGCACCCGCGTCACTCGCTGCAATTTCGGGCTCAAGATATGAATCACCAGCAGTGCGAGAAGGTAGACCGACGCGGCGACGATGAACAGTATCCGATATGAACCCGTTGCCTGCAGAATCTGTCCGACAAACTGGGTGAAGAGCATTCCGCCCAGCGCTCCCATCATGCCGCCGATTCCGATCACCGAAGCTACGGCCGAGCGCGGCAACACGTCTGAAGGAAAGGTATAAACATTCGCCGAGAAAGCCTGATGCGCCGCCGCGGCCAAGCCTATTAGGAGCACCGCAAGCCACAGCTGCCTTGCCCCATCGACCATCAGCACCGGCAACACCAGCATCGCACACACGAGCAGCGTGAGTTTGCGGGCGACGTTCACGCTGGCACCGCGCTTCATCAAGTTCGAAGAGGCGAACCCGCCGAGCACCGAACCCACATCGGAGATCAGGTAGATCGCGATGAGGGGCGGCCCGAAACTGCTCAGATCGAGGTGATAGGTTTTATTGAGGAAATCGGGCAGCCAGAACAGATAAAACCACCAGATGGGGTCAATCAGGAATCTGGCACTCGCATAGGCCCATGTTTCCTTCAATTTCAGCAGTGCCCACCAGGACACGGGAGTCACCGGATCCGCCGGGTCCGACTCGATCAGCGCCAACTCGCGCGCACTCACCCGCGGGTGTTCCTGTGGCCGCCGGTACATGGTCAACCAGGCGATCAGCCATATGGCACCGATTGCCCCCGTGAAGAAGAACGATGACCGCCAGCCCCATCTGGCCGTGACAACCGGCACCACGGCCGGCGCGATGATCGCGCCGAGATTGGTTCCGGCATTGAAGATGCCCACTGCCAGCGCCCGCTCGCGTTGCGGAAACCAGTCCGCGATGGCCTTGAGGCTGGCCGGAAACGCACCGGACTCACCCAGACCCAACCCGACACGCGCCAGGGTGAACTGCACCGCATTGGCCGCAAGCCCCGCGGCCATGTGCGACAGATTCCAGAGAATGAAGGCAATCGCATAGCCGGTTCTGGCCCCCACCCGGTCAAGTACACGGCCGAAGGTGACATAGCCAAGCGCATAGGCAGCCTGGAACCAGAAGACGATATTGGCGTAACCGATCTCATCGAGCGCGAACTCGTGCTGCAGCGGGCTCTTGAGCAGGCCGATCGTCTGGCGCTGAATGTAGTTGATGGCCATCGCCGCGAGCAGCAGCCCGCAGATGACCCATCGGTATCGTCCAGGCCCGGCGGGCCGGACGCGGCGGTTCAGCGTCATGCGCTGGACCGCCGCCCGTCCTTACTGGTGCAGCGCCGGTGCCGGCGCGGCGGGCGCGGGAGCCGGTGCAGCAGCGGGCGGTCCACCTCGTCCGCGTCCCTGACGCGGAGGCGGCGGCGGCGCATTCTTCGCCAGGGTCGCCTCATGCACCATGTAGGCGCGGATATCATCCGCATCCTGCGGGGTGATGTCTTTCTTGAAGGACACCATGCCGTTTTCCTGCAGCGCACCGTCGATGACGATGGCCTTGAACGCATCGGCGCTCCACAACCCGCCCGCGTAGCGCAGGTCCGGGAACAGGCTGCTCACCGCACGGCCGCCGGCAGCATTGTTGCCGTGACAGCCGGCGCAGTGCGCGGTGTACTGATGTTCACCGTTTTGCAGCTGGGCCGTCGTGCCGAACTCCGGTGGCGGATTCAGAGGTGGCGGAGTGAACGGCGTTGCCGCCGGGAGCGTCACCTTGCCGTCGAGCTTGTAGACCAACAGACGCGCATAGTTCGGTGCCCAGTAGCCGCCTCCGCCAAACCCTGACTGTCCTGCGGCTACCACGGCGACGTATTGCTCACCATCGATTGCGTAGGTTGACGGTCCGCCGGTAATTCCCGCCTGCGAATCCGCCGACCAGATTTTCTCCCCGGTGTCGGCCCGGAAGGCCGTGAAGTCGTGCGGCCCGGTGCCTTGGAACACCAGATTGCCAGCCGTCGTCATGGTACCGGCACGACCCGTGCCTTGGGGCTGTATCCAGGCGGCCTTCTTCTTGACTGGATCCCAGGCCAGCAGGTACGAGCCGGGACCTTCGATTTTTGGCATCGGCACCTGGGGCTTTTTGGAGATGTTGATGGACAGCATCTGGTTGCCCATCTTCATGCCCGCTTCCGCGACATAGCCGAAGGTCCGGTAGCTGGTCGGGATATACACCAGTCCCGTCTGCGGGTTATAGGACATCGGATTCCAGACATGCGACTGGAAACCCAGCAGGTACCATCCCTTGCCAGTCTTGCCGTAATTGGCATCGGGATTGGGAATGGGTCGGCCGTCCTTGTCGAAGCCCAGCATCCAGTTCACGGCCGGCACGAACGGATTGCCGGAGAGGAACTTGCCGGTCCTGGCGTCCAGTACATAGAAAATGCCGTTCTTCGGGGCATGCATCACGACGTGCTTTTTCACCCCATCCAGCACCAGATCCGCCACGGTGATCTGCGCCGTGCTGTCGTAGTCGAAGTTCTCCGCCGGGCTCTCCTGGTAGTGCCAGACGTACTTGCCGGTCTTGGCCTGCAGTGCAACGACCGAAGCAGTGAACAGGTTCGCGCCGCCGCCCGGGGAGCGCACCTCCGCCGGCCAGGGCGCACCATTGCCGGTGCCGATATAGACATAGTCGGTGACCGGGTCGTAGGTAATGGCATCCCACGGCGTGCCGCCACCGCCAAATTTCCACCACTCCCCGTTCCAGGTCTTCGCCGCCATCGCCAGTTCAGGCTGCTCGAAGCCCTTCGCCGGATTACCGGGGACGGCCCACCAGCGCCACACTTCCTTGCCGGTGTCGACACTGTAGGCGGCGAGATAACCGCGCTCCTCGAATTCCGAACCGGCCTCCCCGATATAGATAAGGCCATGAGCGATGCGCGGCGCGCCCGTAATGGACAGCCATTTCTTCGGATCGGTGGCCTGGATCTCCCAGATCTTGGTGCCGGTCTTGGCATCGGCCGCGATCAGCCGTCCATCCAAGGTGCCCCAGATGACCTTGCCCTGCGAGACCGCCACGCCGCGGTTGACGATGCCGCAGCACAACCTGACGGCGTATTCGCCGGGAACATGCGGGTCGAACTTCCACAGCCTCTTACCGGTCCTGGCGTCGAAGGCGTACACCTTGCTCCAGGGGGAGGTGATGAAAATGCGGCCGTCGACTACTATCGGCGTCGTCTCGTAGCTGCCGCCGCGCTCGGACAGGTCCGCGTACCAGGCGAGTCCTAGTCTGCGGACGGTGTCCACGTTCACCTGCGTGAGGGGGCTGAAACGCTGTTCGTTGTAGCCACGGCCGTAGGAAGGCCACTCATCGGCCTTCGGCATGGCGGGGCTGCCGGGGCTGACACTGGCGGCATCGGGGCCGGAAACTGACTGGCACCCTGCCGTCATGGCCAGCGCTGCGGCACACAGAAAGGAAACAATCGGGCTACGCATTGAAAGAACCCCCAGCGCGCGCTTGGCGCGTCTTAGCCGGTCATTCTACAGGCGGCATCCGCGCGGGCACAGGAATAGCTCTGTTGAGCACCCGTAGCCTAGTCAATCGGTCCGTCCGCAGCCGGGTGGCTTCGGAAAAATCCCGCAGTTTCAGGTCCTTGCGGTCCGATCACGTTGAACAGCGCCTATGTTTTTTGGCTGCTATGGATTGCAAACAGCCCATGACACTTTCGCCTTGCAGTCGCGTGAAGCCACGCGAGAAACGCGCCCGGCATCACACAGGTCTGCCCTCGACCACGCTGGCCGCGGATCTCGTCGGTGTGACCTTGGCCAGCCGAAAGCCCGATTGCTCGAACAGCGCCGCATATTCTTCGTCGGTGCGCTCCATGCCACCTGGAAATGTGAGCATGATCATGTCCGCGTCCTTGCCGAGCGCAGCCTGATTGCCGGCGGGCACGGTGAATTCCACCAGCAGCACCCTGCCGTGGGCCGGAATAACCTTGCGGCAATTGCGCAGAATCTGAATCGATTGCTCGTCGGTCCAGTCATGGATGATGTGGCGCAACAGGTAGGCATCAGCCCCAGCCGGAATTGCTTCAAAGAAACTTCCCTCCACGACTGAGCAGCGTTGCTCAAGACCGAGCCCCGCAAGGCCGGCGCGCGCGCGGCCGGCAACATGGCCCAGGTCAAAGAGCAAGCCATGCAGCTGCGGGTAACGGCGCAGTACCGCCGCCATCAGCGAGCCGTTGCCACCGCCAATATCGGCAAGCATCCTGATCTCACTGAAATCGTACGCATCGAGCATCGCCTGGGTCTCGTGCCCATGGAAGGCGGTCATTCCGGCATCGAAGAGCGGCCCGAGCTCCGGGTTCCGACCGATATAATCAAACATCGGCTCGCCAAAAACCTTCACCGCACCGGCTTCTCCGGTCCTAATGGAGTGATCAAGTCCGTCCCACCCCTTGAACATGCGGTGAAACATGCGCGTGGCCGCCCGAAACGAGCCCGCGGCGTCGGTGCTCAATGCGGCCGACAGCGGCGTGTGGTCGAACTCACGATCCCCCGTCTCCCGAAACACTCCATAGCTGGCCGTGAACCGCAGCAGGCGGTAAAGCGAGCGCTCGTGCGTTTCGGTGAGCCGGGCGAGAGTCTTGATGGATTCAGGAGTACCCGCCTTGATGTGATCGGCAACGCCCAGTTCACCTATCGTACAGATGGCGCGACTCAAGGCCGCGCTGGCGATCATTCGTGTGAGCTGTTCCGTTTCCGCCAAGGCCATGGGTTCTCTCCCGCGGGTACCGCCTTCGCGAAGCTTAGCATTGCTGCGGTATGATGAGACCGCGGAACACTACATCGAGAAGGGCAACCCATTGGACGCACCATACGCACCCCCCTCCGCCGCCACCCTGGACAGGACGCTCAAGGCCATGGCCGGTGTGGTGGGTGCCGCGGCGGCCTTCGCCACGGAAGAGGACCGCGAGGCCTACAGCGATCGCTTTCCCATCGACCCACACCGTCACCGCCCGTTTGCCGCAGTCGCACCCACTTCCGCCGAACAGGTTCAGGCCCTGGTCAAGATTGCCGCGGCCCACCGCGTACCCATCTGGACAGTGAGCCGGGGCAAGAATCTGGGGTATGGCACCGCGGCGCCGGTGGTTGCCGGTTCCATTGTCGTGGATCTGTCGCGCATGCAGAAAATCTCGGTCGACGTGGAAAACGCCACTGTGCTGCTCGAGCCCGGAGTCGGGTTCTACGACCTCTATGACTATCTGCAGACCCGCAACATCCCGCTGTGGCTGTCGGTCCCGGGCAATAGCTGGGGCTCGGTCATCGGCAACGCGCTGGACCGCGGTCTGGGTTACACCCCCTATGGCGAGAACACCCGCAACCTATGTGGCATGGAGGTGGTGCTGCCCGATGGCGACATGGTGCGTACCGGCATGGGCGCCATGCCCAATGCCCCGAGCTGGCAACTGCACAAGTATGGCTACGGGCCTGCGTGGGACCAGCTTTTCGTGCAGTCGAACTTCGGCATCGTCACCAAGGCCGGCATGTGGCTGATGCCGCAGCCGCAGATCGTGCGCGGATTCGATGTCGAAATGGATCGCATGGAGGACTTAGGTCCGCTGATCGATGTGATTGGTCCGCTGCGTCGCGAAGGGGTGCTGCAACAGTCACCGACCATCGGCAACTGGTTCCGCGCCGCGAATATCCTGACCACCCGCAAGCAGTGGACGGATAAGTCAGGCTCGCTGTCGGATGATGTGATCGCCGCCATCCGCAAACAGTTCGGCCTGGGCTGGTGGGGCGTGAGCCTGCGCCTGTACGGACGCGCAACCGTCGTTCAGGCCAATATGGACATCCTCGAAAAAGCACTGAATGCGATCAAGCCCATGAGCATGAAGCCCTTCAGCTGGCGTCCCGGCGAACCGTTCACCCCGACCCAGGGAGGCTGGATGGGTGTACCGATGACCTTTCCGCTGCAGAGCGCCAACTGGTTCGGTGGACGCGGCGGACACATCGGATTTTCTCCTGTGCTCACCCAGTCCGGGAAACTCGCCATGGAGCAGTTCAATCGCACGTACGCGCGTTACAAGGAATTCGGCATGGACTACCAGGCCAGCTTCGCCTTCGGCGAGCGGCACTTGCTCAACGTCAACGCGATACTGCTGAACCTGGACGATCCGCAATTCATGAAGCGCGTCGACCCGTTCCTGCGCACCCTGATCGCGGATGCGCGTCAACATGGCTACGGTGAATACCGCGCCCACATCGATTACATGGACACCGTGGCGGACTGCTACGACTACAACAATCACGCCCTGCGCCGCCTCAACGAGCGCGTCAAAAACGCCCTGGATCCGGCCGGCATTCTCGCGCCCGGCAAGAGTGGCATCTGGCCGGCTGCCTATCGCAAGGAGGGCAAGGCATGAGGCGCGTGGTACTGATCGGCATTGCGTCCCTGATCACCCTCGGCGCTCAGGCAGCCGACCTTGACGGCAAGAGGCTGTACCACCAGAAGTGCGAAATGTGTCATGGCGCGGTCGGTATGGGCACGGGCCTGCTGGCGCGTCGGATGAAGCCTGACCTCGCTCCGCTGGAAAAGCGTGATGATCTGTCGGCAGCCTACGTGGAGCGCGCCGCGCGTATCGGCATTCTCAATATGCCTCCGATCACACGCGGTGACGTAAGCGATGCGCAGCTGGCGAGCATCGCGCGCTACCTGTCGAAGGGAAAGCCCTAGTAGATGAGTCGGTCGGGGCGCAGATCCCGCAATATTGTCGCGGAAATCTCCTCGATCGACTTGTGGGTGGACGACAGCCACGCGATGCCCGTGCGGCGCATCATCGATTCGGCGTGGCTGACTTCGTAGCGGCAATTCTCCAGCGTCGCATACTTGCTTCCCGGCATGCGCTCGTGGCGTACCTGTGACAGACGTATTGGATCGATGGTCAGACCAAAGCACTTGCGTTTGAACGGCGACAGGCAGGTCGGAAACTGCCCGCGTTCAAAGTCATCCGGTATCAGGGGGTAGTTGGCGGCCTTGATTCCGTGTTGCATCGCCAGGTACAGCGAGGTCGGCGTCTTGCCGCTGCGACTGACACCCACCAGCACGATGTCGGCGGCCTTCAGACTCTCGGCCGACTGACCATCATCATGTGCAAGAGTGAAATTGATGGCATCAATTCGATCGGTGTAGGCCTGGCTGGTGCTGACATCCGGCGAGCGACCCACGCGATGATTGCTCTTGTAGCCCAACTCCTCTTCCAACGGCTCAACGAAGGTGCGGAACATGTCCAGCACCATGCCCTTGCAGGATGCGGATGTCAGGACATCACGCACGCCCTCATCCACCAGTGTCACAAATATTATGGGGCGCTTGCCCTCGCGTTCAGCGGCCTGGTTGATTTCCTTCACCACCCCCCACGCCTTGTCCACCGTATCCACGAACGGCCGGCGAATATGGCGCGGATTCCCAGGAAACTGTGCCAGGATTGAATTGCCGAAAGTCTCGGCGGTGATACCGGTGCCATCGGAGACAAAAAAGACTGTTCTGTTCGGCATCGGATGATAATAATGTCTGAGGGGCCCGCCGGCCCGTTTTTCGTCAGTCCCGGAGCTGATTTATGCCCACTGCGTCCGCTGCGGACCTGCTCGTTGTCCCTTTCGGTCAACTGCGGATGAGCGACGTTGATTCAGTCGGCGGCAAGAACGCATCCTTGGGGGAAATGATCAGCCAGCTGTCGGCGGTCGGCGTACGGGTTCCCGGCGGTTTCGCCACCACCGCCAGTGCGTTCCGCCAGTTCCTGCAGCATAACGGCCTTGCCGGACGCATCGAAACCCGGTTGGCGAGCTTGAATATCGAAGATGTCCGTGCCCTGGCAACCGCCGGTGAGCAGATCCGGCAATGGATCATGGACACTCCGTTTCCGAGCGCATTGGAAGCGGCCATTCGCAGCCATTTCGAAGGGCTGGTGACCGAGAACCCCAAGGCCAGCTTCGCGGTCCGCTCCTCGGCCACCGCGGAAGATCTGCCGGACGCCTCCTTTGCCGGACAGCAGGAAACCTTCCTCAATGTCCAGGGCATCGAACAGGTGCTGCATAAGATCAAGGAAGTCTTTGCCTCCCTGTACAATGACCGCGCCATCAGCTACCGGGTGCACAAGGGCTTCGCACATGGCGAAGTGGCGCTCTCGGCGGGCGTGCAGTTCATGGTGCGCTCCGATCTCGGCACCGCCGGCGTCATGTTCACGCTCGACACCGAATCGGGTTTTCCGGATGTGGTCTTCATCACCGCAAGTTACGGACTGGGTGAACTGGTGGTACAGGGGGCGGTCAACCCGGATGAGTTCTACGTCCACAAGGCCATTCTCAAGGCTGGAAAATTCAGCGTCATCCGGCGCAGCCTCGGATCCAAGCTGCAGCGCATGAGCTTCGCGACGGCGCCGGAGCGGGCCCGCACCGGCGCCCTGGTGAGCACGACCGATACGCCATTGGTGGAGCGGAATCGGTTTTCCCTCACCGACGCTGAGGTCATGGAACTTGCCCGTTACGCCGTGCTGATTGAGCAGCACTATGGCCGTCCCATGGACATCGAGTGGGGCAAGGACGGCAGCGACAACCGCCTTTACATCCTGCAGGCCCGGCCCGAGACGGTGAAGAGTCGGTCGGGCGGCCAGGTGGAGCTGCGTTACAAGCTCAAGGACACCGGCGCCGTGCTGGCCGAGGGTCGCGCGATCGGCCAGAAAAACGGCAGCGGACCGGCCCGACTGGTCACGGACATCGCGGATATGGACAGCGTCAAAACCGGCGACGTGCTGGTCACCGACATGACGGACCCTAACTGGGAGCCGGTCATGAAGCGCGCCAGCGCGATTGTCACCAATCGGGGAGGCCGCACCTGTCATGCCGCCATCATCGCGCGCGAGCTGGGAATTCCGGCGGTGGTCGGCTGCGGGGACGCCACGCGGCGCATCGCCGCAGGCACCATGGTCACCGTCGTATGCTCCGAAGGGGACACCGGGCACGTGTACCAAGGCCGGCTTGCGAGCGAGGTCAGCGAAGTACGCCGCGGTGAGATGCCGCCGTGCCGCGTGAAAATAATGATGAATGTCGGCAATCCGCAGCTGGCGTTTGATTTCGCGCAGATGCCGAATGCCGGCGTGGGCCTTGCGCGACTCGAGTTCATCATCAACAACAATATCGGCGTGCATCCACGGGCCATCCTGGATTATCCCCGGATCGATGCGGATCTGAAGTTCGCGGTGGAGTCTTTGTCCCGCGGCTACCCCAGTCCACGCGCGTTCTATCAGGACAGGCTCGCTGAAGGCATTGCCACCATTGCGGCGAGTTTCTGGCCGAAGCCCGTGATCGTGCGCCTGTCGGACTTCAAATCCAACGAGTATCGCAAGCTGATCGGCGGTACCCGCTATGAACCCGAAGAAGAGAACCCGATGCTCGGGTTCCGCGGCGTCAGCCGCTACATCAGCAGCGATTTCGGCGAGGCCTTTGGCATGGAATGTGCGGCGCTCAAGCGCGTGCGCATGGAAATGGGCCTCACCAACGTGCAGATCATGGTGCCCTTTGTGCGCACGCTCACCCAGGCGCGGATCGTGACGCAGATGCTGGCCGATCACGGCCTGGAGCGTGGCAAGGATGAGTTGAAGATCATCATGATGTGCGAGGTGCCCAGCAATGCCGTGCTGGCGGAACAGTTCCTTGAGTTCTTCGATGGCATGTCCATCGGCTCGAACGATCTGACCCAGCTGACCCTGGGGTTGGATCGGGATTCGGGCATGCCGCAACTGGTGGCGGACTTCGATGAGCGCGACCCGGCAGTCAAAGCCCTGATCTCACGGGCGATCAAGGCGTGCACGGCCGCCGAGAAGTATGTGGGTATCTGCGGTCAGGGGCCGAGCGACCATCCGGATTTCGCCGAATGGCTTGCCGATGAGGGCATTGCGTCAATTTCGCTGAACCCGGACTGCGTCATACAGACCTGGAACCTGCTGGCGCTCAAGCGCTGAGATCCACGACGCAGACCCCGCTGTTGACCGGGGAATTCTCACCCTCCGGCACGAGAATCTCGAGCATCCTGCCGGCGCCGGGGGCCAGCACTTCCTGCGTGACCTTTTCGGTCTCGATCTCGTACAACGCCTCATCCTTGGCAAAGGTTTCGCCCACTTTCTTGTGCCACTTGGCAATGGTGGCTTCCTGCATGTTCATGCCGACCCGGTTCAGCTTCAAAGTGATCTTCATGCTTGACTCTTGTTCCCGACTGTCTCAGGCGGCCGCGGCGCGGCCGGTCAGCTCACGGCAGGTGCGGGCAATGCTCTCGGCGTTCGGGATGACCCGCGCTTCGGCATTGGGTGCATAGGGAATACACACATTAGGTACGGCAGCGCGCTTCACGGGCGCCTTCAGGTACCCAAAGCCGCGGTCGGCCACCATTGCCGCGATTTCACTGGCGGCACTGCAGCGTTCGCGCGCTTCGTCGCAGATCACCAGATGGCCGGTCTTCCTGAGCGAGGCCAGTACGGCCGCATCGTCGAAGGGTACCAGCGTGCGCGGATCAAGCACTTCGGCATCCACGCCGGAGCCAGCCAGATCCTTTGCAGCCTGCAGTGCGGGCTTGAGCATCGAACCGATGGCCACGATCGTCACGTCCTTGCCGGTCCGGGCAATGGTCGCCTTGCCGAATGGTACCAAGTGCTCGCCGTCGGGCACTTCCCCCTGCTCGCCGCCGCGGCCGCCGGCCTCCATGAAGAACGAGGGGTTATTGCCGCGAATCGCCGACTTCAGCAGTCCCTTTGCATCGCCCGGTGTCGCCGGGGTGAGCACATTGATGCCGCCCAGATTCATCAATGGCGGATAGGCCGTGTCGGAGTGCTGTGCGGCGTTGGAGCCGCCACCGCCGTAGCTGGCGATGACCGTGATGGGCAGCTGCGCCTGGCCGCCCGACATCAGACGCATTTTTGCCATCTGATTGCCGATCGCGTCCATGCCGGTGTATATGAAGTTCGAGAACATCAGGTGCAGGATTACCCGATGCCCGGCGGCGGCGGCGCCGACCGCCATGCCGGTCAGACTTTGCTCGCTGATCGGGGTATTGCGGATGCGGTTGCGACCGAAGCGCTCGGTGAGACCGCGACAGTCACCCATGATGGCAAGTTCCACGTCCTCACCGAACAGGATGACCTTCGGGTCGCGTTCCATTTCCTCGAACAGCGCTTCATTGATTGCCTGGATATAGCGTTTCTTGGCCATGTCAGTTGCTCCCCTTACGGTCTGTGTCCATCGAACATCAGTGTGAATGCCAGCTCCGGATCGGCAGGTGGGCTCTCCACGGCGAAGCGCACGGCCGCATCCACTTTGGCCATCACGCGCTTCTCGATTTCCTGCAGCTGCGCAAGGGCCGCAGGACCGGCTGCCTCCAACTGCTTGCGCGTGACCTCGATAGGTCCACGCTTCTTCCAGTTCTCGATTTCCTCCGGTTCGCGATAGCGCTGCCCGCCCAGGAACAGATCCTCGGCCTCCAGATGACCCTGTATGCGATAGGTGTGTGCCTCGATGAAGCTCGGGCCGCCGCCATTACGCGCCCGCTCGACCGCGCTCTTTGCAGCCTTCCACACCGCCGTCACGTCGTTGCCATCGACTACTTCCGTGGGAATCGCGAAGGCGCGCGCACGATCCGCGATGACGCCCGCCGTGACAGTCTTGGCCGGACTGAACTCACTGAAGGTGTTGTTCTCGCACACGAACACCAGCGGCAGCTGCCACAGTGCGGCTATGTTCAAACACTCCATCAGCGTGCCCTGGTTGGCGGAGCCGTCGCCAAAGAAGTCGACCACGATCCGGCCTTCCTGGGCGAGCATCGCCGAGTACGCAGCGCCGGTCGCAATCGCGAAACCCGCCCCTACGATGCCGTTGGCACCCAAGATCCCCTTGGAGAAGTCGGCCACGTGCATCGAGCCACCCATGCCCTTGCATATTCCGGTGCTCTTCGCCCAGATCTCCGCCAGCATGGCATTGAGATCGCCACCCTTGGCCAGGTAATGGCCATGGCCACGATGAGTGCTGGTGATCATGTCCGAGTCACGCAGATTCGCACACACCCCCGTCGCGATCGCCTCCTCACCAATGTAAAGGTGCACCGCTCCTGGCAGATTCCCCGCCTTGTTCTCATCGCGCAGGCGCTCCTCGGTGCGCCGAATCAGCAGCATCCGCTCGTACAGACGCATCAGATCCTGGTGCGAAACAACCGCTTCCGTCCCGGCCATAGGCAAGTCCCTCCTCAATGTTGGGGTGTGAGTTTATGCCAAGTACAGGCTCGCGGGTGGGCACACCCAAAGCGCTTGATTTTCCTGGGGTATGGGCCACCCCACCCCTCTACTTCGGGCCCGGCACTGCCCTCGGGGTGCATGGAGTACCGAGCTTGTGCGAATCGGTCTTCAGGGTCATCTGCTGGCCGCTCACCGCCACGGTGATCGTACCTTTGACGTGATCGCCTTCGACAATGGTTTCAATCGTGCCTTGCGAGGGTTGCTCGCCGGTGCAAATGAACTTGGCCGTGAACCGGTTGCCCGCGTGCTTGGCGTCCTGAACAGTGCAATTCTCGCCCATGCCCGGCCCCTGGGGTTTGGAGAATGTCTCCTGGGCCTTGCCGGGCGGCACACACACTTGCAGGGTGCGCGGCGGCATGTTCATGCCGGTCATTTCCATGCTCATGGTCTGTTGCCACGTTTCCCCCGCAGGCTTGTCATCGGCCAGCACGCTGCCCGGCGCGCCAAGAAGCGCCAGCAAGGCAGCGGTTGCCGCACCGGCACGGATCGGATTTGAAATGCGCATCGAGATCCCCCTGTTGCGGATGAATTCCGCCTACTCATTCAAATTGTAAGCTAGGCAGTCTCCCGGCCGCTGCAAGTTTCGCGCGGCCCCTGCCGGTCGAGCGCCGGCGTATCCCTCAGTGACCCAGTCCCAGACAGGTACGCAACCAGGCACGCACTCCCGCAGGATCCGGCAGCCACCACGGCGCTGTCACACCCGGGCCCACCGCAATGCCCATGCCGTTGACACGGGCCACCGCCTCGAATGCCGTGCGGTCGGTCTGATCATCGCCGATGAAGATCGGGAAGCGGCCCTCAAAGGGCGCTTCGCTCATGAAGCTTTCCAGTGCGGCACCCTTGTCGCAGCCGCGCGGTCGCAACTCCATCACATCGCGTCCTGGTGCCACTTCGAAGACGCCGCGGGAGGCGCTTGCCAGTGCCTCCAGGTCCGCACGCAAGCGCGTCAGCGACAAGGCCACGGCACCGCGATAGTGGACGGCGAAAGCGCTGCCCTTGTCCTCAATGAACAAACCTTCGTAACGACGCAGCCGCATCCGCAGTGACATCCGCGTCTGCCACACGACCGTCGAAGGCATGGCGCATTTCTCAACCGCGCCATCCGCGCGGCGACGCTGCGCGCCGTTGATGCCCGCCATCGGCAAGCGCAGCGGCGCCAGCAACGCATCCATGTCATCCAGGCTTCGGCCGCCGACGATCGCCGTCGCGCCGGCCGTGGCGACATACAGATCATCCAACAGATATAGCAGGCATCCGTCCACCACCACCTGGTCGGGGCGGCGCTCGAGATTCATCAACGTTCCGTCGAAATCCAGGAAGATCGCGCAGTGGTCCGCGATCCGATGCAGTGGCGGGGTGATTCCCCGGGGACGCACGTGGTCTGCCGCTATTGACGCGCTCTCGCCCATGGTAAATCCCATCCATCAACTGGACCGATAAACTCGCACTCATCATTTCACTTCGCGCAATGTTTGCTATGCTGCAACCATTGTCCGTGGTGCGAGACATTCGGGAAATGGCTGTGGGAAACCTCCTACAACGGGATCTGCGGCGGCGCGAGACGCTGTTTGCCATGCGCTCCATCATTGATCGCATGCGCGAACATTATCGCGCGCTCGAGCGCGCCACCGGCGCTCCGATCACCAGCCATCGGGTACTGGCAGCCATTGCGGCCGCTCCCGGAATCGGGGCATCGGCGCTGGCACAGCAACTGGACATGAATCGACCGGCAATGAGCCAGACGCTTAAGTCACTCGAAGAGCATGGCTGGATCAGTCGACGTCGGGATCGCGGGGACGGGCGTTCAGTGCAGCTGCGCCTGACTGAGTCCGGCAATCAGCTGCTGCGTTCCACCGTGGGACGCGCCTCCGGCGCGCTCGATCGCTGCATCCGTTCTCTGTCAGACACCGAGTTGCGCGCGGCCAGGGTCGGTCTGCGTGCCATTGCCAAGGAACTGGCGCTGAAATCACCGCACCGTCGCTGACCTACGCGCCGCCTTCGCCCAACTGCAGCAGCGGGCCATACAGATCCGGGCGCCGGTCGCGAAACAGGTACCAATTGTCACGCTGTGCAGCCAGTTGAGCCAGATCGAAACTGGCGACCAGCACGGCATCGCCTTCCGGGGGCGCCTCGGCCACCTTGGCGCCGGTTGCATCGGTAATGAACGAGGAACCGTAGAAGCGGATGAACAAGCGTTGCGGATCCTGCAGCGACCGTTCCAGCCCAAAGCGGTTGGCGGCGATCAGCGGCATCAGGTTGGCGGCGGCATGGCCTTGCTGGATGCGCTGCCAGTGAGCGCGCGAATCCAGTGCCACCGCCGGCGCCGGCTCAGTGCCGATCGCAGTCGGGAACAGCAGCAGTTCGGCGCCCATCAAGGCCATGATCCGCGCGGCTTCCGGAAACCACTGATCCCAGCAGATGCCGACGCCGATTCGCCCGTGCGCAGTGCTCCAGACCTTGAAGCCGGTATCGCCGGGAGAAAAATAGGTCTTCTCCTGATATCCGGGCCCATTGGGGATGTGCGCCTTGCGGTACACGCCCAGCACCTCCCCGTCGGCATCGATGATGGCGACGGAATTGAAGCAGGCCAGCCCATCGCGCTCAAAAAAACTGATGGGCAGCACCACCCGCAATTCGCGCGCCAGGGCCCGAAAGTGCCGCACCGCCGCGTTGTGCATCAGCGCTTGTGCCAGCGCCAGATGCCGCGAATCCTGTTCAATGCAGAAATAAGGCGTCTCGAACAGTTCCGGGATGAGAATGATGCGCGCATCCTTGGCGGCCGCCTCGCGCACCAGTTTCTCGGCGCCCGCGATGTTCGTCGCCCGGTCCCACGTGCAGCTCATCTGCACCGCCGCGACGCTCACCGGCCGTGGCTTGCTGCCCAGATGTGCCGGCAGCGTGCTCACGCGAAGACCTTGCCGGGATTGAGTATGCCGTGCGGATCCAGGGCGCGTTTCAAAGCGCGCATGGCATCGATCTCCTGCGGCGTGCGTGAAATGTTCAAAAAGTGCCGGCGCTCCAGCCCGATGCCGTGCTCGGCGGAAATGCTGCCATCGATGGGGCGCAGCAGTTCATAGGCGAGTTCCTCGCCCAGACGCAGGACCGCCGGATCGCTCGTGCCGGGCGCCACGATCACATGCAGATTGCCATCGGCAATGTGTCCGAAGGCGAACACGCGGCCCGCGGCGATACGCTGCGCAACCGCCTGGCGCAGGTTGACGAGGTAGCCGGCCATATCCTCAATGGCCATGCTGACATCGAAGTTCAGCGTGGCGCCGTAATGCTGCGTGATCAGCCACGGATCATCACGCGGTGCCCAGATTTCGCTGCGCTCGGCCTCGGATTTGGCAATGACCGCATCGAGCAGGACGCCCTGCGCCATGGCCGCGCCCAGCGCCTCCTCGAAGCGCACCCCGTCGCTGTCGCTGTCCGCGCCCGAGGCCTCTACCAGGCCGTAAATGCCATAGCCTGCCGGCAGCAGTGCCCGATGGTGTCCAAATGCAGTCGTGGTCGCCTCGTAGAATTCCGGCCACATGGCCTCGAAGGCACTGAGCTGTCCTCCCAGAGTGGCATCGAGCAAACCTAACAGCCGCACCAGGCCATCGAAGTCCGCGCAGCCGACCAGCGCAGTGTTGGTGCTGCGTGGCCGGGGAAACAGCCGCAGATCGGCCCGGGTAACGACACCCAGGGTGCCCTCCGAACCGATGAACAGCTGCTTCAGATCGTAGCCGGCGTTGTTCTTGATCATCCGGTTCAGGGATTTGAGTATGGTGCCGTCGGCCAGCACCGCCTCCACGCCCAGTACCAGTGCACGCATCATGCCGTATCGCAGCACGCGCACCCCGCCGGCGTTGGTCGAGATATTGCCGCCGATCGTGCAGGTGCCCCGGCCGCCCAGATCCAGGGCGAACAGCAGATCGTGACGCTCGGCCTCTTCCTGCACACGCTGCAGGATGGCACCGGACTGCACGCGCATGGTCCTGCCCGTGACATCCACCCGCTCGATTGCATTCATGCGCTCGGTTGACAGGATCAGTTCGTGCTCGGTGGTCGCGGTGCCCTCCACGAGGCCCGAGCGGCCGCCATGTGTGACCACGCTCTGACGTCGGGCATGACACAGCCGCAGCAGCGCGGATACCTGTTCGGTGGACGCGGGTCGCACCAGCGCCGCGGCGCGCGGCACGTGGCCATTGACATCGGTGCGCTCGTGCACCGCGGCCCCGGTCAGCACACCCGACTCGCCCACTACCGCGCGCAGATCAGCCAGCAAACCTGGGTCAAGCATTCCGGTGGTCCTGTTCGTGAAGTCTCCAGGCCCCGGATTTTCGCACAACCGTTAATGCAGCAGGCGCTGACGTTCCTGGGTCGGCGCTTCGGTGAACAGCGCCTGGTCCAGCGCCTGAATATAGGTCGCCACGTCCGCCGCGCCGGGCACCAGCACCCGACTGTTCAGCAACAAGTTGGGCACGCCTTCCACGCCCAGGCCGCGCAGCCGCCGCTCCTCGGCCAGCACCTCATCACGGCCTTGCGGACCGGCCGTGAAGGCCGCGCGCACCGACTCATCAACGCCGGCTTCGCTCGCCAGCTGCACCAGCACCAAAGGGTTGCTGATGTCGCGCCCGGCCTCGAAGAACGCGCGGAAAATCCCGTCGATCACTTCGCCCTGGCGCGGGTCCGATCCGGCCAGGTGCACCAGTCGATGCGCCTCGCGGGTGTCCGGCAGACGCGCAATGCGCTCGAAGTGAAAGGCGATGTCCAGGTCCCGGCCCGCACTCTCCAGCTTATGCTGCGCCTCATCCACGTCCGCACCCGTCGGCAGTCTTGAGGCCAGATGCTCGCGCCAGCCGGTCTGTGCCATACCCGCCAGGGGCAGCCCATGCCAGCGTTGCACCCGCGAAGTCGCCCCATACAGGCTGTCCAGCGCCCGCGTCAGATTGCGCTTGCCGATAAAGGACCAGGGGCAGGCCAGGTCACCGATGAAATCCAGCTCCAGCGACCGGGGTCGAGATCCGATGTGCAGCAGTTGTGTGTCCATGTCGGGTATGTGGCGTCCACCCCCCGGAAATCAAGGGTCCGGCGTGGCCTCACCGGCCTCGCTGACGGCTCTTTTGCACCTGCGCCGTAATCTGGATGGCCGTCTCCAGTGCTGCCAACCCCGCCTCCCCGCTCACCACCGGCGCCTTGCCCTGCTGGATGCAGGTCAGGAAGGCGAGAATCTCCGCCTTGAGGGCATCGCCGGGTTCGAAAATGCGCTCCTCGATGCTTACCGGGAGCTGTCCGGCAGCCGGGCTGCCGGGACCCTTGCGGATCACGGTCACGATCTTCTGCTGCAGATCCATCGACACGTAGGCGTCATCCGAGAACACGCGCATCTTGCGCTCGGTCTTCAAACTGACGCGACTGGCCGTGGCGTTGGCCACGCAGCCATTCGCGAAACGGATCCGGGCATTGGCGATATCCACGTCCTCGGAAAATACCGGCGTGCCGATGGCATCGATGGATTCGATCGGCGAACCGACCAGTGTCTGCACGATGTCGATGTCGTGGATCATCAGATCCAGCACGACGCTGACATCGGTGCCGCGCTCCTTGTAAGGCGCCAACCGATGGCACTCGATGAAGCGTGGCGCCCGCAGGTGCTCCTCGGCGCCCAGAATGGCCGAGTTGAACCGCTCAAGGTGTCCAACCTGCAGGATGCGGCGCTGTCGCGCCGCCAGCGTAATCAGCTCACGGGCCTGCTGCGGGGTCTCGGTGATGGGCTTTTCGACGAGCACATGCGCGCCCGACTCCAGGAATTCCCGGGCAATGAGAAAGTGCGCGGCGGTCGGGGTGACGATGCTGACAGCGTCGATCTGGCCAAGCAGAGTGCGATAATCGGCGAGCGCCTGGGTGCCGACTTCGGCCGCCACCGCCTCGCGCGGTTCGGGACGGGCGTCCACGACGCCGATCAGTTCACATTCTTCGAGTTGCGCGTATTTCTGGGCGTGAAAGCGCCCCAGGTACCCCACGCCGATGACTGCCGCTCTGACTTTTTTCATGGCGGCGGTATTATGCCTGCAACATGTCGTCGAATATCTTCGCGCTTCGCCGTGAGCTGCTGTGGGTCCTGATCGGCCTGGTCGTGGGGCTGTTGCTGCTGCCGCCCGCGATCTGGCTGATCGGATCGCGTGTCTTTGGGCCCTACGCCGCCGGCAATGCCCGTGACCTCGTGGATCACTTCTACCGCGGACTGACTCAGGGCCAGCAGGCGCCCTGGATCGTGGTCCTGGGGCCGTACGTGGCAATTGTGGTGCTGCGGCTCACGGTGGGCGCCGTCCAGGCCGTCCGCCGCCAAGCCTCAGAACGGTAGCCGGCCTTATGTCCGGTGGCGGTTCATCACGGAGCTACTTCTTCGGCCAGTACACCCAGATTGCCACGCACAAGCTGGCCAACGTGGCGGCATGCGCAATCAGGCGCCAGCTGCGCTCGCGCAGTTGTGCGTAAAAGCTCACTCCCGCTATTGCCGATACGGTGCCGAATACCGCGATGGCGATCCGCAAGGTGGCCTGTTCGCCGAAAAGCTCCCCGGCTTCCTCTTTTGGGACGAACAGCAGGGTCACCCAGGTCAGGGATAACCCTGCGAACAAGGTGAAGGTGGAGCCCATAATGATGCCGATCAGGACAGCTAGGGGACGCATGTTTACCGAAAGTAACCGTAACGGCCGTTGATGACGCCAATTCCGCAGCTGGACATGGTGCACTTGCTGCAACGAGGCGCGCACTCTAGCCTAGTATATTCGCGAACACCCAAGGACCTGCCTTACCCCCCATGAATAACCTGAGCCGATTCGAGCGTCGTTCTTCCGCCTGGGCGGCCCTGTTCGTGGCGGTCATGATGGTCCTCGCCCTGACCGGTTCGGCCCAGGCCCCGGCCGGTGCGGCGGCGCTGCCACCGAATGCGATTGCCCCCAACGACCGCGAGCGCGCCATCGCGCGGCGCGTGGGTTCGATACTCGAAGAGGCGCACTACCGCCACGTGCTGATCGACGATCACATGTCCAGTCAGATCTTCGACCGTTACATCGAGTCCCTGGACGGCCAACACCTGTACTTCCTGGCCAGCGACATCAAGGAGTTCGAACAGTGGCGCTATCGGTTCGACGACATGATTCACACGGGGGATGTCGAACCGGGATTCGCGATTTTCGCTCGCTACCAGCAGCGCGACCGCGAACGGCTTGCCGCGGCGCTGAAAATGCTCGACACCGAGCCGGACTGGACGCTCGATGAGAGCATGGAGTTTGACCGCAAGGAAGCGCCCTGGGCGACTACCACGGCCCAGCTCGACGGGGTGTGGCGCAAGCGGGTCAAGAACGATGGCCTGTCACTGCTGCTGACGGGCAAGACCTGGAAGGAAGCCGTGGAGATCCTGCGCAAGCGCTATGAGCGGGGTTTGAAGCGTGTGGATCAGATCAGCTCCGACGATGTGTTTGAAAACCTCATGAATGCGTATGCGCGCACCTTTGATCCACATTCGAACTTCTTCTCACCGGTGTCTTCGGAGGAATACCGCATCACGATGAGTCTTAACTACGACGGCATCGGCGCCTCGCTGCAGCAAACGGATGACTTCGTGCAGGTGATGAACGTCATTGAAGGCGGTCCGGCCGCCGTCGCCGGGACACTCAAGCCGAACGATCGCATCACCGGCGTGCAGCAGGGAAGCGACGCGAAGGTCACCGACGTCGTCGGCTGGCGGCTCGAAGATGTCGTGCAGCTGATTCGCGGCAAGGCGGGCACCGTGGTGAAGCTGCAGGTGCTCCCGGCCGGCGCAGCGCCCGGTTCGCCGGAGAAAATGCTGGTGTTCACCCGCAACAAGGTCAACTTGGACAACCAGGCCGCCAAGAAGGAAGTGCGCACCGTCACCCGTGGCGGGCGCACGCTGAAGATTGGCGTGATCACCATCCCCAGCTTCTATCAGGACGTGGCGGCCCAGGCCGCCGGTGATAAGAATTACCGCAGCACCACCCGCGATGTGCGTCGGCTGCTTGGCGAACTGACCAGCGCGGGCGTCGACGGCATTGTCCTGGACCTGCGTGATGACGGCGGTGGCTATCTGCCGGAAGCGACCGCACTCACCGGCCTGTTCATCGACAAGGGCCCAGTCGTGCAACTGAAGGACGCGACCGGTCAGGTCGAAGTGCTGGATGATCCGGACTCCGGCGTCGCCTATTCGGGGCCGCTGTCGGTGCTGGTCAATCGCTACAGCGCCAGTGCCTCGGAGATTTTCGCCGGCGCGCTGCAGGACTATCATCGCGCCTATATCCTGGGCCAGCGCACCTTCGGCAAGGGGACGGTGCAGAATCTGATCCCGCTGGACCGCTGGTCACAGAAGCAGCTCAACGGCCAGATCACGGTCACCATCGGCAAGTTCTATCGGGTCACCGGCGAGAGCACTCAGCATCGGGGGGTCGAACCGGACGTGCAGCTGCCCTCGGCCATCGACATGACGGAAGTCGGTGAAAGTTCGCTCGAAGACGCCCTACCCTGGGACCGCATTCAGCCCGCCGCCTTCACGGCCTGGCACGACCAGCACCCCGTCATTGCCCTACCCTCGCTGGTGTCCGAGGAGACGGCCCGCGAGCAGCACGATCCGGACTATCGCTACCTGGTCGAAGATGTTGCGGCCCTGGACAAGGTGCGTGCCGAGAAGACTCTGTCACTGAACCTGAAGGTCCGGCAGGAGGAGCGCACCCGGCTCGACAAAGAGCGGCTGGATCGCGCCAATCAGCGCCTGCTCGCGGAGGGACAGCCCGCGGTGAAGACGGTGGAGGAACTGGATAGCAGTGAGGCCGCAGGCACGGATGGTGCAGACGGGACACGCGCCAATCGCGCCCCCCCGGGCAGCTCAGCGCCCGCCCCGGTGGGCACGCCCCCGGATCTGGTGCTGGGCGAGGCGACGCAGGTCATGGCGGACATCCTCACGGGCACGGCGCCGAATCAGCACCTGCCCACTGCACCGCCGACACAGCAAACGGTCAAGCGCTAAAGGGCGGCTCAGCGCAGCAGCACGCGGAACATGTCCCAGGTGTCTTCGGCCAGCACGTTGGGCATGTTGATGGCCTGGGCACCGAGCGGTTCGCCCGCCAGCACATCCGTCTCGCCCAGCGACACGGATTCGGGGGTTGGCGCCGTATCCAGATTATTGCGATAGCGGGCCAGCGGGCGCAGCGTCTCGCTGCGCGCCTTCACATCCTGAGCCACATTGGCCTTGCTCTCGATGATCACACGCGCCCGCGCGATCAGCGCAATCAGCGCTTCGCACTCGGGCCGGCCACCGTAGGCATCGACCGGCTCGCGCCGGCCCGTGGCCTCCTTCGCCAGGCTCATCAACGGTGTATCGGCCAGTCGCCGGCACAACACCTCGGCGTAGGCAATCGCGGCGATATTGATGGCACGCCGGGCATCCAGTGACAGGCCCGAAAATTCCGGTGGCTGTTCATTTTCGAGGCTGGCCAGCGCGGCGCGCGTCTCCTGCACCTGCATCGTGGCCAGACCCAGGGCACCTCCCGCGCCCACCAGACGGTGATCCAGATCGCGGCGCTTGAAATAATGCCAGAAGCGGGTGAGCCGCGCCCGATGCGCCGTCAGATCAGCGACACCCTGCTGGGCTTCACCGAACTGCGCCTGGGCCGTACGCACCGCCGTTTCGGCGCTCTGGCGGCGCGAGAACAGCGTGCGGTTGAATTCGACGAACAGCGCGCGCCGTTCGCGCTCCTCCTGCTGCGCCGCAAGTTCCACGGTGAACTGCTCCAGGATTTCGCGACCTCGCTGCCACATGGCGCGCAGCTGGTAGAACACCAGCGCCGGGTACGCCGTCTCGGTGAGCCCCAGTCGAGTTTCCAGGGAGCCGAGCATTTCCTGGACCCGCGCCGTGGCGCCCTCCTGCTGCTTGATCCGATCCTTCAGGCGATAGACTTCTTCTTGAAGTTCCCCGTAGGCTTTCTTCAGTTCCGCGCGGTTGCGGAACAGGGTGAGAACGCGATGATCATCTTCGGGATCATCGACCCCCTTGGGGTAGACGCGAATCAGGCGACTGAATTGTTCGATTGCTTTCATGTATGGCGGCGGGCGCAAAGCGGTGCCCCCGCTCGACGCAGTACTCCAGCCACTTGTTTAACATGATGTTGCGCGCCCAACGCTGATCCAGTTCACAGGCCACGGTATTGCGCAGGGCCCGCAGCCCCGCGTGCTCGTGGGTCTGCGCCCATTCCTGGGCCTCCACCAGCCGGGCATCGTGGTAGACCCGCACTCCCATGTCCGGAAATCGCCGCGTGGCCTCCCGGTCCGGTATCAGGTAGGTGAGATTCAAGGTCGTCGTGTACGGTGAGCGCTCCACCACCGACAGCTGCAGATCACAGTCTCCGGCAACCGGCGAGAGATATTCGCCTTTCAGGACCGCGACATTGCCCGCCAGCCAGCCAAGCCGGATGAAGTTGCTTTCGTACAGACTCATCAGGGCGACGAAACTTCGGGGTGTCGCGCGCCAGGAGACCGCGGTCTGGGCGTCGTTGAGCATGACCCGACTATATCGCACGTCAGTCTACGTGCAACCCGTGCAATACGTCAGGTTTATGAAGAATTTGCGCTTGCGTTGTGGCCGCGAAAGGCGGTGGCGAACAGGTGCGCACGATAGTGCTGCAGTTCGCGGATGGACTCGCGGATGTCTGCTAGCGCAAGATGGGCGCCTTGTTTCGTGAATCCCGCGACTACCTGGGGCGCCCAGCGACGCGCGAGTTCCTTGAGCGTGCTGACATCCAGATTACGGTAGTGGAAGAATTTCTCAAGACGTGGCATGTGGCGTGCAAGGAACCGGCGGTCTTGACAGATGCTGTTGCCGCACATCGGCGAGGCGCCGGCAGGCACGAAGCTTGCCAGGAAATCCAGCGTGAGCTGTTCGGCATCAGCAGCACCGATCTGGCTGGCGCGCACCCGCGCGAGCAGACCCGATGAACCGTGCTGACGCTGATTCCACTCATCCATCCGCGCCAGCGCATCTTCAGACTGACGTACCGCGAGCGTCGGACCTTCGGCCAGGATCTTCAGGTCCTTGTCCGTGACGATGGTCGCGATCTCGATGATTTCATCGGTCTGCGGGACGAGGCCGGTCATTTCCAAATCGATCCAAATGAGGTTTTCAGCGTTTGACATGGCTAATCGGCATTCTATCTGACGCATGACCTTTACCGCACGCATCATCGCCGGCTACGGGCGTCACCTCATCGTGCGCGACGCGCAGGGTAACGAGCGGGCCGCAAGACCCTTCGGCCGCAGGTTGCAGGCCGTGTGCGGCGACCAGGTCAGCTGCGAGATTGACTCCCATCACGATGAGGCCCATGTCACTGCCGTGCTGCCGCGCGATAGCTGCCTGTACCGCAGCAATCTGCGCGCGGAGGAGGAAGCCATCGTGGCCAATCTGACCTTGATGCTGGTGACGCTCGCCCCGCTGCCCGAGCCGGATCTGTTTGTCATCGATCGCTACCTCGCGGCGGCCGCCTCAGCCGGCATTCGCGCGACCCTCGTGCTCAATAAATGTGAGCTGCCCTGGCCGCACGCGCTGGCGAGTGAACTGGCTGCCTATGCGGCCGTCGGTTATGCGAATGTCGCCGTGTCCGCAAAGACGGACGCCGGCATGCACTCGCTGCGCGCGGCCTGCGCCGGCGACATTGCCGCCTTCGTCGGACAATCCGGTGTCGGCAAATCCTCGCTGATCAGTTGCCTGGTGCCCGAGGCGGACATCCGCACCGGTGCGCTGATGCTGCGCACGCAGGAAGGCACGCACACCACGACCGCCTCGCGCCTGTACGACCTGGCGGGCGGCGGTCACCTGATCGACTCACCCGGAGTGCGCGACTTCGCGCCCGCCCTGTCACGGCTCGAGCCGACCTCTTTGGGATTTCTCGAAATCGCGCAGCGCGCACCGCACTGCCGCTTCGATGACTGCCGGCACTTGAAGGAACCGGCCTGCGCGGTACGCGCGGCCAGCGAATCCGGGCAAATCAGTCCGCGCCGGTATGAGAGCTATCGGCGGTTGCGACGTTTGTTTGAAACCTTGCGGGCGCGCTAACCCATCACCTGACGGCCGACCAGCGCATGCGCCAGCGTGCCGCCATCCACGTATTCGAGCTCGCCGCCCACCGGCACGCCGTGCGCGATACGCGTCGCCGGAATGCCGCGCGCGGCGGCCAGCTCGCGCAAGTAGTGCGCGGTGGCCTCACCTTCCACCGTCGGATTGGTCGCAAGAATGAGCTCCTGCACGGCGCCCTCGGCCAGCAGCGCTTCGAGCTCACGCGCGCCGAGTTCGTCCGGACCCACCCCATCCAGCGGCGACAGATGACCCATGAGCACGAAATAGTAGCCGCGATAGCTGCCCGAGAGTTCCACGGCCACGACGTCGGCGGGCGACTCAACCACGCACAACAGGGTGCGGTCACGTTGTGGTGCCGCGCAAATTGAACACAGCTCATCATCGGTGAGCATGCGACAGCGGCGGCAGCGCTGCACCGAAGCCAACGCCGTGCCCAGCGCCTGCGCCAGCGCATGAGCCCCGGGCCGACCTTCCTGCAGCAGATGGAACGCCATGCGCTGTGCGGTCTTGGGCCCCACGCCGGGCAGGGCACGCAGGGCATCGATCAGCTTCAGAAGATTGCGCGAATGCTTCATCTAGAACGGCAGTTTCACGCCCGGCGGCAGCTGCAATCCGGCGGTGACGGCGGCCATCATCTCCTGGGTGCGCACTTCGATCCGATGGGCCGCATCGTTGAAAGCGGCAACCAACAAGTCCTCCAGCATCTCGCGGTCCTCGGAGGCGACGGAAGGCTCGATCTGCACGCGTTTGACCTGATGACGGCCGGTCAGGGTGACCTTGACCATGCCACCTCCGGACTCCCCGACCACCTCGATGGCCTGCACCTCGGCCTGAACCTTCTGCATGCGTTCCTGCATCACCTGGGCCTGCTTCATCAAATTGCCGATATTGCCGCGCATGGGTTTGCCGATGCTCCTGAGAATAAAGTGACTAGTTGTCGCTGCGAGTGGGTCGGATCGTATCCGGTAACACGGTCGCACCAAAGCGCTCCTGCAGCGCCTTCACGGTCGGATCCGCGCCGAAGGCCTGACGTGCTGCCACCATTGCCGCGCCCCGCTCGCGCTCCTGGACCTGGGCCGGGGTCTCGGCGGCAGACTCGGCCACGAACTCGAGCCGAACCGGGCCGCCGAAATAGCCATTCAGGGCCTGCTGCAGTTTGGCCTCAATGCCCGGGGTCTTGCCCGCTTGGTAACGCGCATCCAGTGCCAGTCGTATGACCCCCTCGCGATGAGCGACGAATTGGCAGTTCAGCGCCAGGGACCGCACTGCCCCGCTCAAGCCCATGTCACCCACCATGGTCGCCCAGTCCCCCCCCGGCGCGGCTGGCGCGCGGGTCGCCTGCCCGGCAGCCGGCTTGGCGACCGCCGCGGTGCCGGCGGGCAGGGCCGCGGCTGGCGGACTCGCGGCCTGGCCCGACCCGGCATACCGAAACGCGAGCATGCGCAGCAGCGTCATCTCAAATCCAGCGCGCGGATCCGGGGCGAGATGCAGATCACGCCGACCGATGATGGCCGTCTGGTAGTAAAGCTGTACGTCCTCGGGACGCAGGCCCTGCGCCAGCTGCTGCAGCAGGGCAAGTTCGTACAACTCATCCCCGTCATAGTCGGGAACCGCCTGGACCAGCGCCACGCGCACCAACAGCGCGGCGAACTCATCGAGCAGCTGGGCGTGATCCGGAGCCCACTGTTCGAGCTCCTGGACCCAGCGCAGCACGCGCGGCGCGACCGCCTCGATCATCAACTGCGCAAGTTTGACGACATGGTCGCGTGCCACGGTGCCGAGCATGTCGCGCACCTGCGCTTCGGCGACGCTGCCGCCGCCGAAGGCGATGACCTGGTCCAGCAGCGACAGGCCATCGCGCATGCTGCCGTCCGCCGCCTGAGCCAGCAGTCGCAGGCCGGCGGGCTCAAAGCTGATGCCCTCCAATTCCAGAACATGCTGCAGCCGGGCGGCGATCAGTGATACCGGCAGGCGCTTCAGATTGAACTGCAGGCAACGCGAGAGCACCGTGGCCGGCAGTTTCTGCGGGTCCGTCGTGGCCAGCAGGAACTTCACGCGCGGCGGCGGCTCCTCGAGCGTCTTCAGCAGGGCATTGAAAGAGTGTGTCGAGAGCATGTGCACCTCGTCGATGAGGTACACCTTGTAGCGACCCTGCGTGGGTGCGTACTGCACATTGTCGAGCAGCTCGCGGGTGTCATCGACCTTGGTGCGCGAGGCGGCATCGACCTCGATCAGATCCACGAAGCGCCCCTCGTTGATGGCCACACAGCTGGGGCATTCATCGCAGGGTGTGGCGGACACCCCACGATCACAGTTCAGGCACTTCGCGAGGATGCGCGCGATGGTGGTCTTGCCGACCCCGCGCGTACCCGTGAACAAAAAGGCATGATGGACCCGATCAGTGTCCAGCGCGTGTGTCAGCGCACGGCGCACATGCTCCTGCCCGATCATCTCGGCGAAGCGCCGCGGCCGCCATTTGCGAGCCAACGCTACATAAGCCACAGCCTATCCTTCATCCATTGGGAGGTGATCCGCACCAGCTTGGATTCCGGCACCCGACATCGCCGCTGCCGCTGCTCCCTTCCGGGCCTGACGGGATTCACGACTGGTCGTCGCGGAGTAGCCGATGCGGACCACCATGGACCGGATGCGGGTGCCGCGGCCGAAACTGGCGGAGAGGGTGGGATTCGAACCCACGAACACCCGTGAAGATGTTACTGGAATTCCAGTCCAGCGCCTTCGACCGCTCGGCCACCTCTCCCATCAATAACTTATAAAATCTTTCTCAGGCAATAGATCAAATCGGTGCGCAAGTGTCAGGCGGGCGATGATACGCGAAGCCACGCCATCGCAGCGCCCCGCCCCTCAAGCCGCCGGTGGCGGGCGCGGGCCTCGCGGCTCGGTGAATTTGGGCGACTCATCCAAACAGGGGTCCTTGGGCCCGCGCGGCGGCAGCACCGGCTCATTCAGCGCCGGGATCTGCAGCGCACTCTTCGTATCCGGTGGCTCTATACCCAACGGCACGCGCAGGGGCGCCAGGCTGGTGGCCTTCAGGTAGACATCGCCGCTGCCGGTGCACGAGTGGTAGGCCGAGTGCCACAGATGGCAGCCACTTAGGCCCAGGCCGGCTGCCGCCAGTACCACAACATTGCGCATTCCCTTCAGCATCAAGTCCACCTCAAATTGTTACCGCAGTACCCCGGAGTGGCGCAGTGCCCGCTCCAGCTGTGCCCGGAACGGCTCCGCCAGATCGGTCAGGGGCAGGCGTAATCCGGGTCCCATCAAACCCATGCGCGCCAGTGCCCACTTTGCCGGAATCGGGTTGGTCTCCAGGAACAATGCCTCATGCAGCGATGCAATCTGCGCATCCAGCGTGCGCGCACCTGCCGTATCCCCTTTCAATGCCGCGGCGATCATGGTGGCCATCGCGCGCGGGGCCACGTTGGCGGTCACGGAAATCACGCCTTGGGCGCCGGCCAGCACCACCTCGCATGCCGAGGCATCATCGCCGCTGAGCACCGCAAACGAAGCGGGCACCCGCTCCAGGATCTCCCGCACCCGTGACACCTGCGCCACGGCCTCTTTGACCGCGACAAGGCGCGGGAGTTGCGCGATCCGTCCCACCGTCCCCGGCAGCATGTCCACGGCGGTCCGCGACGGCACGTTGTAGGCGATCACCGGAACGCGCGAGGCGGCTGCCACCGCCTCATAGTGCCGGAACAGTCCCTCCTGCGTGGGCCGGTTATAGGCGGGCGTCACGATCAGCACGCCATCCACGGGCAACTGCGATACCCGGCGTACGCGCTCCACGGTAGCCGCCGTGCTGCTGGTGCCTGCCCCGGCGATGATCTGGAGCCGGCCCTTGGCCTGCTCGCAGGCACGTTGCGAGAGCTGCGCCAGCTCATCCTCCGACAAACTGGTGGACTCCCCGGTGGTGCCACCCACCACAATGCCGCTGGTGCCATTTTCGATGTGGAACTCGATCAGGCGCCCCCAGGCGGAAAAATCGAGTCCGCCATCGGCGTGCATGGGTGTGACTATTGCGACCAGACTGCCTGAAAACATTCCAAAATCTAATCTTGCGGCGCGTGCGCGGAGCGCGCGATGGTACGAGGCACGGGCGGCCTGGGCAAGTTCGGATTTGGGACGCCGCAGGTGTCAAATCGCCTCGGTCGGCCCCGCGAGGCCCTCAGAGGCGGGCCGCCAAGGTCGCCTTGGGCGGGTGCAACCGGTACACTCGGTGCGCTTATTCGCATGACGGCTCCCTCGAAGATGAAGCAACACCTCGCTGTATCAGCGATTGGCAGCGACCGGACCGGGATGGTCCACGAACTTACCCGGGTGATCACCGAGTGTGGGGGCAATATCAGCGAGAGCCGGATGGCGAACCTCGGCACCGAGTTCGCCATGCTGCTGCTTGTTTCGGGTAACTGGCACGCCCTGGCGAAGCTCGAAACCGAACTGAAGCGGCTGATGGAAACCAGCAACCTCTCAGTGCACCTGCGCCGCACGGAGCCGCGCAGCGCTCGCACCGACATGCTGCCCTACTCGATCGACGTCGTCTGCCTGGACCAGACCGGCATCGTTTCGGGGTTGTCGGGATTCTTCTCCACGCGCGGCATCGACATCGCCGAAGTGTCCACCCGCAGCTATCCGGCAGCCCACACCGGAGCGCCGATGTTCTCGGTCCAGATGATCATCAATGTGCCAAGCCGTATCCATGTGTCGCACCTGCGCGAGGAGTTCATGGAGTTCTGTGACTCGCTGAACCTGGACGCGATACTCGAGCCGGTGAAGGCTTAATCTAAGCGCTGCAGACGGACCACCCCATGCCAAAGGTTGTATTGGACCGCAAGGTTCCCGAGTTCTCGCTGCCCGCCACCGGTGCGCAGCAATCCTGGAGCCTGGCGGCCGCAGCCGGTCGCAAACTCGTGATCTTCTTCTACCCCAAGGACATGACCAGCGGCTGCACCCTGGAGGCGCAGGGGTTTCGCGATCAGGTCGCCGCATTGCGCAAGGCCGGCACGGCGATCGTGGGCATCTCGCGCGACAGCCTCGCCTCACACGAGAAATTCTGTCTGAAGGAAAAGCTGCCCTACCCACTGCTGTCCGACGGCGATGAGAAGGTGTGCCGCCTGTTTGATGTAATCCAGGAAAAATCCCTGTACGGGCGCAAGTACATGGGGATCGAACGCAGTACTTTTCTGATCGATACGCAAGGTTATCTGCGACGCGAATGGCGCAAGGTGAAGGTGAACGGACACGTGGAGGAAGTACTTGAAGCGGCGAAGTCTCTCTGATCAACATCCCTCCGATGGCTCCGGCACGGCAATGACTGGAACAGCGGGCACGGACCGCGCCACGAGGCGCCTTTTCGTTCTGGACACCAACGTGCTGATGCACGATCCGACCTCGATATTCCGCTTCGAGGAGCACGACATCTACCTGCCCATGGTGGTGCTTGAGGAACTCGACGCCAACAAGAAGGGGCTGTCCGAAGCTTCGCGCAATGTCCGTCAGGCCAGTCGTTTCCTGGACGAGATGATTCGCGATGCCACCAAGGAGCAGATCGATCAGGGGCTGCCTCTGCCGGCGGGGTATTCGGGCAACCACGGCAAGAAGGTCTCCACCGGGCGGCTGTTCTTCCAGACTCGCCCGCTGGGCGGGGCCACCCTGCCGGAAATACTCCCCGGGCACGGCGCGGACAACGCCATCCTCGCGCAAACCCTGCAGCTGCAGCGGGAGGCGCCGGCGGCCCGCGTCACACTGGTCTCCAAGGACATCAACCTGCGTATCAAGGGTGCCGTGCTCGGAGTGCACGTCGAGGATTACAACAGCGACAAGACGCTGGAAGACTCCGATGTCCTTTATTCCGGCATGACCGGCCTGCCTGCGGACTTCTGGGAACAGCATGGCAGGGACATGCGCTCCTGGAAGGAATCCGACCGTACGTTCTACGAAGTGACCGGGCCTGCCGTGCACGACTGGTTGCCCAATCTTGGCGTGTACGAAGATGCCGAGCACGGCATCGAGGGCATTGTGCGCAAGGTCGAGGGCGACACGGCGACACTGGAGTTGACCCGCGACTTTCGCAGCGACCGGCACAACATTTGGGGCGTGACGGCTCGCAACCGCGAGCAGAACTTTGCCTTGAATCTGCTCATGGACCCGCAGATCGACCTGGTCACGCTGCTCGGACCGGCGGGCACGGGCAAGACCCTGCTGGCCCTCGCTGCGGGCCTGGTCCAGACCCTGGAGGCGAACCGCTTCATCGAGATCATCATGACCCGGGTCACGATCCCGCTGGGGGAGGACATCGGCTTCCTGCCGGGCACCGAGGAGGAAAAAATGGAGCCGTGGATGGGCGCTCTCATGGACAACCTCGAAGTGCTGACCCAAAGCCAGGAAGGGGGCAATTGGGGCCGGGCCGCGACCAATGACCTGCTGCGCAACCGCATCAAGATCCGCTCACTGAACTTCATGCGCGGCCGCACGTTTCTGAACCGATTCATCATCCTGGATGAGGCACAGAACCTGACCCCGAAGCAGATGAAGGCCCTGATCACGCGCGCCGGTCCGGGCACCAAAATCGCGTGCCTGGGAAACGTGGCCCAGATCGACACCCCCTACCTGACCGAAACGACCTCAGGCATCACCTTTGCCGTGAACCGGTTTCGCGGCTGGTCGCATTCCGGTCATGTCACGCTGGTGCGTGGGGAGCGTTCACGCCTTGCGGACTTTGCCTCCGACGCGTTGTAGCATGCCGGGTGGCCTTGAAGGCGCTGTAGACCTTTTGACGCCGGACGCGTTGTACACCCTTTGGGCGCGCCAAAGACCGGTTACGATTGCTTACACCTTTGGCTGCAACTCCGGAGTGTCGGCCGTGGTCCAGATCCTATGCGAAAAATGAGAAAAATCAGCGTGATCGCAGCTGCCGCGCTGTTCGGCGGTTTTACGAGCTACGTGACCGCACAGTCCAACTCCGACCTGCCGGATATCGGCACCCCCGCCGGCACGATCGCCAACCTGGACGATGAGTACCAAATCGGGCGCATGGTCATTCGGGAATTCCGCGAGCAGAACGAAATCCTCGAGGATCCGGAGGTGGCCGAATACATTCAGAACCTGGGCCTGCGGCTGTCCTCCCAGGCGCCGGACTCGAGCCGGATATTCCATTATCTCGTGGCACGCGAGAGTGACATCAACGCTGAGGCGCTCCCGGGTGCGTTCATCGTCGTCAATTACGGCACCATCCTGGCCGCGGAAAACGAGTCCGAACTGGCCGGCGTGCTGGCCCACGAAACGGCCCATGTCACCCAACGCCACTTGGTGCGCAGCGCCCTGGCCTCGACCCATCAGAGCCTGGAGACCGCGGCGGCCATCCTCGGAGCGATTGCACTGGGTGCAATCGGTGCCGGCCCGGCGGCGATCGAGGGCGGCATCATGGCCGCCGAGGGCATGGGCGCGCAGATGCAGATCAATTTCACGCGCGATCAGGAATACGAGGCCGATCGCGTCGGCATGACCTACCTGTCACATGCCGGCTTCGACCCGCTGGGCATGCCGAACTTCTTCGAGGCCTTCTACCGCCGCTATGGCTACGGCGAATCGAACATTCCGCGCATGCTGCTGGATCACCCGGTCACCGGCGAACGTATCGCCGAGGCGCGTAACCGCGCGGCGCAGCTCGATCGGCCGAAGCATTTGGAGGACAGCGTGGACTTCGGGCTGATTCAGGAGCGACTGCGGGTGCTCACGGCAACGGAGGATTTTGATCTGCGCGGCTACTATGCCAACCGCGTCAATACACCCCATCCGACGCTGGCATCGCTGTACGGGCAGGCGCTGGCGCTGGTACAGCGCAACCATGCCGCCGAAGCCATCCCCATCCTGGAGCCGCTGGTCACCGCCAACCAGGGGGTGATCATGCTGCAAACGCTGCTGGCACAGGCGCAGGTTGCCGCCGGCCGGGTGCCGGAGGGCCTGGCGACCTTCGCGCGTGCCCTGGCGCTTTTTCCGCGCAATACGCCTCTGACGGTGCGCTATGCGGAGGCGCTCATTGCGGCGAACCAGCCGGCGAAGGCACATGCACTGCTACTGGACCTGTTCAACAACGAGCAGCCCACACCGCCCGAGGTGCGCCTGACGGCGCTCGCTGCCAGCAGTGCCGGGGATGCCGGCGACGCCTATTACTACATGGGCGAGTACAACATCGAAAACGGACAGTTTCAGCTGGCTACGCAGCAGCTGGAACTGGCGCTTGCCTCCCCCGACCTCACCGTCGTACAACGCAAGCGCTTCCAGGCGCGCCTCAAGGAGGTGCGGGACGCCATCCTTGAGGACCGGCGTGCCCACGGTGGCCGCTCGCCGAATACGGGCGACAACGGCGGTGCCGGCGGCGGTTGAAGACTGGAACGAAGTCGCCCGGTGGCGCTTGCTACACTACCGGCAACCTCACTTATCGCCAGTTCTCCATGCGAAGCAAATTTCGACCGATCGCCCTGTGTGGCGTGCTCTGCCTACTCGCACTGCTGACGGCGTGTGCCACGCTACCCCCCGGCGCGACCAAGGATCCCCGCGATCCCCTCGAACGAATCAACCGCACGACTTTCAAATTCGACGATGCGCTGGCCCACAAGGTGGCGCTGCCGATCGCACGCGGATACCAGAGGGCTACGCCGACGTTCCTACGCCGGGGCATCGCCAATGTGTTCGAGAATGCCCATACGCCGGTTATCATTGTCAATGACCTGCTGCAGGCGAAATTCAGCGCCACGGGCCAGGAAACGCTGCGTCTGCTGATCAACAGCACGGTGGGCATCGGCGGCCTGCTCGATCCGGCCACGCAGCTCGGCCTAACCAAGGATGATAATGACTTCGGCCGCACGCTGGGTACGTGGGGAATCCACCCCGGCCCCTACCTGGTGCTGCCCTTGTTCGGACCCTCGGATTTTCGTGATGGCGCAGCCAAGCTCGTCGATCAATTCGGCGCGCCGCAATACTATATCAACGACAATTGGATTCTCTACGGGGTGGAGGGCGTCAGTCTGGTGAACACCTTCTCCGAATCACTGCTGCCAACCTACCAGCTGCTGGACCAGCAAAACGCATTTGATCGGTACGCTTTTGCGCGCAATGCGTATCTGCAGCAGCGCAACTTCCTGGTCCATGGTGAGAACGGCAAGGTCGACCAGGAGGAACTCGATCTGCAGAAATCCCTGCAGGACGATTCGGCACCGGCGCCACCACCGGCTGCCAAGTAGTCAGGCGACGGCGTCCGCCAGTACTTCCGAAACCTCACTGAGGTGGGCGATGGCGCTGATCTGCTCAGGAAGATTGGTGAACTTCAGGTGACGCCCCTGATGCCGGGCCCAGCGACGCCATTCGATCAGCACGGCGAGCCCGGCGCTGTCGGCATTCGGAACCGCCGCACAATCCACGACGAGCGTGGGGCTGGCGTCGCTCACGAAACACGCGACGCCGGCCTCGCAGACGCGTCGGGCGGTCTCAAAGGTCAGCGCCGAACCGACCGTGATATGCCCCGGCGATGCGACGCTCACCTGTGGATCAAACGGGCTCAATGCCGTTACTGCGCCGCCGGCAGGCCCGCGGGACGCGCGCCGGATTCCAGCCGGGTGATCACCGCTTCGAGCCCCTTCTGCTCGATCTGTGCCGCGAAATCATCGCGAAAGCTCTTCACGTAACTGATGCCCTCGATCTTCACGTCCCAGGCCTTCCAGCCCTCGGCAGTCTTGTGCAGTACGTAAATCACCGGGACCGTGGTGCCATTGTCGCGATTGATGGTGGTGCTGACGGTGGCCTGGTCTGCCCCCGGATCGACGTGGCTTGGCTGGACCTTCAGCTTGTTGGCCGTGAAGTTGACCAGCGCATTGCCATAGTTCTGCAGCATCGAATCCTGGAAGGCATTGATGAAACGCGAGCGCTGATCCTCGGTGGCGGTGCGCCAATACTTGCCCAGAACCAGTTGCGCGGCGTAGCGCGTGTCGAAGTACGGCAGCAGGTACTTGTCAGCGAGCGCTCGCACATTTTTGGGATTGTTGACATACGCTGCGCGATTGGCATCCAGTTCCTTGAGGATGCTGGAGGCGACATCCTGAATCAGCTGCGTGGGATTCTGATTATTGATGGCCGTGCTCGCGGGGGCGGCAGGCGCCGCGGACGCCGCCGCGTGGACCCTCGCCCCCGCGCCCAAGCCTGACAGCACGAAAAGCCCAAGCGCACCCAGTACGGTCTGCAGACGCTGATTCGCTTTCACTTTGAGATCCCCTTTTTCGGCGCCGAAGAACCGGTGTCGCCACCGGGCGCGCTTGAATCCCCGGCATCCGGCCCCTTGCTGGCCTGGCCTGAGAAGAATTTGTTGATGAGGTTCTCCAATACCAGCGCTGACTGCGTCAACGCGATTTGACTCCCCTCCTTCAGGTAAGTTTCCGAACCTCCCGCGCCCAAGGCCACGTACTTGCCACCGAGCAGACCCTGGGTCTCGATGCTGGCATCACTGTCGTCCGGAATCCTATTGTACTGCGGATCGATACGCATCTTGACCACGGCCTTATATGTCGTCCAGTCGATGCGCACGCTCTCGACCTCGCCGAGGTTGACGCCGGCCATCGTTACGGGCGCACCCACCTTCAGATCGCCCACATTCTCGAATGCGGCGGTGATGTGGTATCCGGCCTTTGTCTGGGCAAGCTTCAGCCCGCTGGATGGTAGCTGGGTTGTCAGGAACAGCAACGAAACAAAGCCCAGTACCACGAACAGTCCCGTGCCAATTTCAATTCCACGATTCGGGCGCATGTAAATCCTCGATCAGTGCATGGCCGCCGCGACGCTCAGATGAACGCCGCAGTCAGCATGTAATCCAGTAATAGGATCAATACGGAGGAGGCAACGACGGTGCGTGTCGTCGCCAGGCCCACCCCTTCCGCGGTGGGCTCCGAGTGATAGCCCTCGTAGACGGCAATCAGACTGCAGATGAAACCAAACACCAAGCTCTTGACGATGCCTTCCTTGACATCGTGCAGGCTCACGGCGCTTTGCATCTGGGACCAGAAGGACCCGTTGTCGACGCCCAGCATCTGCACGCCCACCAGGTGCGCGCCGAACAGGCCGACCACATCGTAGACTGCGGTCAGCAACGGCATCGAAATCAACCCGCCAAGAAAGCGCGGGGCGACCACGTAGCGCAAGGGGTCCACGGCCATCATCTGCATCGCCGTGAGCTGATCCGTGGCGCGCATCAGGCCGATTTCGGAAGTCAGCGCAGTGCCGGCACGGCCCGCAAACAGCAGCGCCGTGAGCACCGGCCCGAGTTCCTTCAGCAGCGCGAGCGCGGCGGCAAAGCCAAGCGCGTCCTCGGACCCGAAGCGCTGCAGCAGATTGAAGCCCAGCAGAGCGAGCACCATTCCGGTAAACAGGCCCGAGAGCATGATGATCACCAGCGAGCGACCGCCGGCATTGTAGATCTGATTGATGACCAGGTTCGGCCGTACCAGCACCCGCCCGCACTGCACCACCATTTCAACAAAGAAAATCGCGATGCGGCCGACATGCGCCAGGGTCCGCAGGATCCGGCCATCCCCTACCACGGCCACGGTCATGCCCCGCCTCCTGATCGAACCGCGGTGGCATCCGCCAGGAACTGCGCGGTCAGCTCCGGCGCCGGATAGTGAAAGGGCGAGGGGCCGTCCGGATCGCCACTCATGAACTGGCGCACGATCGGTGAGTGGCTGGCGGCGAGCTCTTTGGGCGTCCCCCCCGCCACGATCGTGCCGGCTGCCATGAGATAGCTGCGATGCGCGATGCTCGACAGTTCATTCACATCGTGGGAGACGATGATGCTGGTGATGCCCAGCGCCTGGTTCAATTGCTGGATCAACCGCAGGATGACCCCCAGCGCAATCGGATCGAGGCCAACGAAAGGCTCATCGTAGATCAGCAGTTCCGGGTCCATGACCACCGCCCGGGCGAGTGCCACGCGGCGGGCCATGCCCCCCGACAGCTCCTCGGGCATCAGCTCTGCCGCGCCACGCAGGCCCACGGCATTGAGCTTCGTGAGTACCAAGTTGCGGATCAGCGACTCCGACAGGTCGGTGTGTTCACGCAGCGGGAAAGCTACGTTTTCGAAAACATCCATGTCGCTGAGCAGCGCACTGTCCTGGAACAGCATGCCCGTGCGCTTGCGCATGGCGAAGACCTGCGCCGAATTCAGCTCGGCGAGATTCTCACCGAACACGATGACTTCGCCGCGATCGGCATAGATCTGCGCCGTGATAAGCCGCAGCAGCGTGGTTTTACCCGTGCCGCTGGGACCCATTACGGCCGTGATCTGCCCTTTCATGGCCTGCAGGGACAGGCCAGAGAAAATCGACCGGCCGCGCACTGTGTAGTGCGCGTCGCGGACGTCCACGATGATTTCGTCTGTCACGTGTTTGAAAGCGCCTCAGGCGGCCTTGTTTTCCATGTCCGCAGTGTAGCGTCCGGTACTGGCGAGGCCATTCAGACGCGCCCGCTTCAGGTATTCCTTTTGTCCGACAGCATATCCGGCCGGCGTGCCGGCCCAGCCCTTCAGCGCCGCATCCTGCAATGCGCGGCCATAGCTGAAAGTGAGGCTCCAGGGCAGCTCACTGATCTGATTCATCAGCGACAGGTGCAGCGTCGCCTCCTGCGAGGCCTGGCCACCGGACAGGAACGCGATTCCCGGCACTGCGGCCGGAACGTGGCGCCTCAGGCAGCGCACAGTTGCCTGCGCAACCTGCTGCGGCGAGGCCCGATTCGCCGCCTTCTTGCCGGAAATCACCATATTGGGCTTGAGTATCATGCCTTCCAGGTATACGCGTTGTTTGTGCAGCTGATCAAATACCACCTGCAGTGTCTCATTGGTGACCGCCTCGCATCGCTCAATCGAATGATCCCCGTCCATGAGCACTTCGGGTTCGACAACCGGGACGATCTGCTGTTCCTGGCACAGCGCCGCGTATCGGGCCAGTGCCTGGGCATTGGCCTCGATGGCATAGGCGCTGGGAATCTCCTTGCCAATGTCGATCACGGCCCGCCACTTGGCGAAGCGTGCGCCGAGCTTGTAATACTCCTGCAGGCGCTCGCGCAGACCATCAAGGCCCTCGGTAATGGTCTCGCCGGGGAATCCCGCCAAGGGCTTGGCACCCGTGTCGACCTTGATTCCGGGGAATACGCCCAGGCGGGTCAGATACTCCGCAAAGTTCACCCCATCCGAGGTTTTCTGCCGGATGGTCTCGTCGTACAGAATGACTCCGCTCACCCACTCCTGCGCCCCGGGGGCGGTCAGCAGCATGTCGCGATAGGTGCGACGATGTTCCTCCGTCGAGTCGAGCTTGATGCTCTCGAAGCGCTTCTTGATCGTACTGGAGCTTTCATCGGCAGCGAGCAGACCCTTGCCATTCACCACGATGCCACGGGCCACTTTTTCCAGATCGCTGAGATTCATCGTCGCGTACCCCCTGAGGTACTTTTCAAGCAGCCAGATGCAGGTTTGCAGAATACCAAATCGGCATGAAGCCACGCCGCAGCGCTGCCGCCGCCCTGCGCCCCGGGGGACTTTGGACCTCCCGCACTGCAGCGATTGGATTTGGGAGCGAAAGAGTACTAAAATAGTCCTAGTTATCCCAGGCCGGCCCTTACGGTATCCCGAATCCATGCTACGCATCAGCAAGTTGACCGACTATGCCACGGTGGTGCTGGCCGCCCTGGCCGAACAGCCGCAGCAGCTGCGGACCGCTGCGGCTTTGGCTGGGCGCACCCGCATCGCCGCCCCTACGGTGAGCAAGCTGCTCAAGCAGTTACATCGGGCGGGGCTTTTGACTTCAACGCGCGGCCTGCACGGGGGATACCAGCTGGCCCGCGCCCCGTCCCAGATCACCGTCGCGGCCATACTCGACGCGTTGGAGGGCCCCATCGCCCTCACTGATTGCTCCGGCGGCCATGGACAGTGCGGTATCGAGCATCACTGCCGCGTTGCCCCGGTGTGGCAGCGATTGAATGCGGCCATTCGCCGCGCCTTGAGTGACGTGACCTTGGCCGAACTGGCTGGCCTCGACGCGGTGCAGCCGCGCTTACCCGACCTCGAACATGAAATCAAATTCGCAGCCCGCCATGACTGAGACCACGACCGACCTGGAACAGCTGGTCAGCCGCCAGTACCAACATGGCTTTGTCACGGACATCGAGTCCGAGACCGTTCCCCCCGGCCTGGACGAGGATGTCGTGCGACTGATCTCGCGCAAGAAGGGTGAGCCGGACTTCCTGCTGCAATGGCGCCTCAAGGCGCTGCGTCACTGGTTCACCCTCGCGGAGCCGCACTGGGCGCATGCCCGGTACGCGGCCATCGATTACCAGTCGATCTCGTACTACTCCGCACCGAAGGCCCGGACTGACGGTCCGAAGAGCCTGGAGGAGGTCGACCCGAAGCTGCTGGAGACGTACGCCAAACTGGGCGTGCCATTGCACGAACGGGCACGACTGGCGGGCGTTGCGGTGGATGCCGTGTTCGACAGCGTTTCGGTGGCCACGACCTTCAAGGAGCGACTCAACGCTGCAGGCGTCATCTTCTGCTCCTTCTCGGAAGCCGTGCGCAAGCACCCGCAACTCATAGAGCAATATCTGGGCAGCGTGGTGCCGGTTGCGGACAATTTCTACGCTGCGCTGAATTCGGCCGTGTTCTCCGATGGCTCGTTTGTTTACATTCCGAAAGGCGTGCGTTGCCCGATGGAGCTGTCCACGTATTTTCGCATCAATGCGGCCAATACCGGCCAGTTCGAGCGCACGCTGATCATCGCGGATACGGACTCCCACGTCAGTTATCTGGAAGGCTGCACGGCGCCGATGCGCGATGAGAACCAGCTGCATGCCGCGGTCGTGGAACTGGTGGCGCTCGAGAATGCCTTCATCAAGTACTCCACCGTACAGAACTGGTATCCGGGTGATGAGCGTGGGGTCGGCGGCATTTACAATTTCGTGACCAAACGCGGCGAGTGCCGCGGTCACAATTCACATATTTCCTGGACGCAGGTGGAGACCGGCTCGGCGATCACCTGGAAATATCCCAGCTGCGTGCTGCGCGGCGACGGCTCGATCGGGGAATTCTACTCGGTTGCGACGGTCAACAACTATCAGCAGGCCGACACCGGCACCAAGATGATCCACATCGGCAAGGACACCCGCAGCACGATCGTGTCCAAGGGCATCTCGGCCGGTCATGGCCAGAACTCCTACCGGGGACTGGTGAAAATCCTGCCCAGCGCCCATGGCGCGCGCAATTTCACCCAATGCGACTCGCTGCTGATGGGCGGCAGCTGCGGTGCGCACACCTTTCCGTACGTGGAGGTCAAGAATCCGACCGCCACGGTGGAACACGAGGCGAGCACCTCGAAGATCAGTGAAGACCAGTTGTTTTACTGCCAGCAGCGCGGCGTGGCCACCGAGGATGCGGTGAACATGATCGTCAGCGGCTTCTGCAAATCCGTCTTCAAGGAATTGCCGATGGAGTTTGCCGTCGAGGCCCAGAATCTGCTCGCTGTCAGCCTCGAAGGGGCTGTGGGCTGAAGCCCTGAGATCATTTTTCGGATAATTTCATCATGTTAAACGTTGAAAACCTGCACGTCTCGGTGGGCGCCACCGCGGTGCTCAAGGGCCTGACTCTCGCGGTTCCCACCGGTGAAGTGCACGCCATCATGGGCCCGAACGGCTCGGGCAAGAGCACGCTGGCGTATGTGCTCGCCGGCCGCCCGGGCTATACCGTGACGGCAGGCTCGGTGACCTACGATGGGCGCGATCTGCTGGCGCTCGCGCCTGAAGAACGCGCGCGCAGTGGCCTATTCCTGGGCTTCCAGTACCCGGTCGAAATCCCGGGCGTGAACAATGTCTACCTGCTCAAGGCGGCCCTCAACGCGCAGCGCAAACAGCGCGGCCTGCAGGAGGTGGATGCCTTTGAGTTCCTAGGCGTCGTACGCGAGAAGATGAAACTCATGCAGATGCCGGAAACCTTCCTGTCGCGCGGCGTCAATGAAGGCTTCTCCGGCGGCGAGAAAAAGCGCAACGAGATCCTGCAGATGCTGGTGCTGGAGCCACGTCTGGCCATATTGGATGAGACCGACTCGGGCCTGGACATCGACGCACTCAAAGTGGTCGCAGCGGGTGTCAACAGCCTGCGCGGCGCGGACCGCTCCTTCGTGCTGGTCACGCATTATCAGCGTCTGCTGGATCACATCGTGCCCGATAAGGTGCATGTGCTGGCGGGGGGGCGCATTCTGCGCAGCGGCGATCACACACTGGCGCATGAGCTGGAACGACGCGGCTACGACTGGGTGATCAGCGAGGCGGCATGACCAGCCCCCTTCTCACCCGTATCGCGGCCGAGCACGCTGCAGCGCTCGCCTTGCAGCCGACCGCTCCTGCGTCCCTCGCGCATCGCCACAAGGCCCTGCAGGGGCTGCTGGAACGCGGCCTGCCCTCGGCGCGCGATGAAAACTGGCGCTATGCCAACCTGCGCATTCTCGACAAGGCGAACTTCACCCCCGGCGCCACTGTGGTCGGCACCGAGGGCACCGATCTGCCCGCGCCCATTGAGGGCTTCACGCGCTTCGTCTTCATCGATGGCCAGTTCGCCCCCCAGCTCTCGGCGCCTGCCGGCGCCGTCGGTGCCGCAACCTTCACGCGCCTGCAGGGCGAACTGCCCGGCAACGGGCAGGCCTTCGCGTTGCTGAACGAAGCCTTCGCAACCGACGGTGCCGATATTCAAGTCACCGCCGAGGCAGCCACGGTCGATATCGAAGTCGTGTTCTACAGCGCCGCCCCCACGGCCGCCTATCCGCGCCTGAATGTGCGCCTGGGCTCCCAGGCGCGACTGCGGCTGATCGAACGCCACGTCGGCAAGGTGACGACACCCCAGTTCGTCAACTCGGTCGTGCGTATCGAACTGGCCGCGGGCGCCTCCTTCAATCACTACCGGCTGCAGGAGACCGGTGCCGCGACCGCTTGGACGGATACGCTGCGTGCGACGGTCGCGCGTGATGCCAGCTACCACCTGCACCTGTTGCAGGTCGGGTCCCGGGCCGCGCGTTCGACCGTCGACGTCGAACTGACCGGATCGGCCGCCAACACCAGGATCGATACCGTCTCACTCGCAGATGGTCCGCAAGTTCATGACACCATGATTGTCGTCGACCACAAAGCCACGCATACCCGCACCGAGGAGAACTTCCGCGGCATTGCCGGTGGCCGGGCCCGTATCGGCTTCAATGGTTTGATCATCGTGCGTGACTGCGCACACCACGCCGATTCGGCGCAGTCACTGAAGGGCCTGATCGCCGGCAGTGAAGCCGAAATCGATCTGCGGCCGCAGCTTGAGATCCACACCGATGAGGTGCGCTGCAGCCACGGTGCCACCACGGGCAAGCTCGATGACACCATGTTGTTCTATCTGCTGACCCGCGGCATCACACCCGAGGTCGCCCAACGCCTGCTGAAATGGGCGTTCATCACCGATGTGGTGGCGAAGATTGACGTCCCGGCGCTGCGCACCCATGTGCAGCGCAGCCTCGCCAGCCATATGCAGGATGCCCAGAGCCTGGAGGAGCTGCTGTCATGAGTGCAACGCCGGTCCGGGCCGCCGTGCGAGCCGCATACGATGTTGAACGCGTGCGCCGTGACTTCCCGATTCTCAACCGCACGGTCCATGGCAAGCCGCTGGTCTATTTGGACAGTGCCGCCTCCTCGCAGCGCCCGCTGGCGGTAATCCGTGCCGTCGATGATTACGAGACCCGCTCACACGCCAATGTTCATCGCGGCGTGCACGCGCTGAGCCAGGAGGCCACGGCGGCCTTCGAAGGTGCACGCGAGCGGGTGCGGCGCTTCCTCAACGCGCGCTCGACGCGCGAAATCATCTTCACCCGCGGTACCACCGAGGCGATCAACCTGGTGGCACACTCATGGGGCCGCGCGCGGCTCGGACCCGGGGATGAAATCCTTATCAGCGCACTGGAGCACCACGCCAATATCGTGCCCTGGCAGATGGTGCGCGACGCCACCGGCTGCTCCTTGGTGGTCGCGCCCATCGACAAGTCAGGCGAACTCATCATGGCGGAGTTCCACCGGCTGCTCAGCCCGCGCACTCGCATCGTGGCCGTCGCGCACGTTTCCAATGCGCTGGGGACCATACTGCCCGTCGCGGAAATTATTGCGGCCGCCCACGCCCGCCGCGTGCCAGTGTTGGTGGACGGTGCCCAGGCCATAGCCCACGCCCGCGTCGATGTTCAGGCACTGGGCGCTGACTTCTACGCCTTTTCCGGTCACAAGCTGTATGGCCCAACCGGCATCGGCGTGCTCTACGGCCGCGAGGAACTGCTCGCCGACATGCCGCCCTGGCAAGGCGGCGGCGACATGATCCTGAACGTGACCTTCGAGCGCACCACTTACAACGAACTGCCCTACAAGTTCGAGGCCGGCACGCCGAACATGTCCGGCGCGGTGGGCCTGGCTGCCGCCATCGACTATGTGGAATCACTGGGCATCGAAGCCATTGCCACCCACGAGCAATCCCTCCTCGAGGCTGCCACGGCTCAGCTCAGCAGCATTCCGGGCCTGACCCTGATCGGCACGGCCAAACACAAGGCCGCGGTGGTGTCCTTTGTAATGGCGCGCATCCATCCCCATGATCTGGGCACCATCCTCGATGCTGAGGGGGTGGCAGTGCGTACCGGCCATCATTGCGCCCAGCCGGTGATGGACTTCTTCTGTATCCCGGCGACCGCCCGTGCATCGTTCGCCTGCTACAACACGCTGGCGGAAGTACACCAGCTTGCCGCGGCGCTGCGGCGCGCGCAGGAGGTTTTTGGCTGATGGAGTTGAAGGACCTGTACCGCGACGTGATCCTCGATCACAACCGGCAGCCCCGTAACTTCGGGCGCCTGGATCCGGCGGATGCGACGGCCGACGGCCATAATCCCCTGTGCGGGGACCGGCTGACTGTCTCGCTGCGCCTGGCGGGCGACAAAATCACGGATATCCGCTTCGAGGGCAAAGGCTGCGCGATCTCGACAGCGTCGGCCTCGTTGATGAGCGAGGCAGTCAAGGGTCGTGATCGCGCCGCCGTACACGAACTGTTCAACCACATTCACGCCCTGCTTACGCAAGCCGACGCACCGATGGATGAGTCCTTGGGCAAACTCGCCGCCTTGTCCGGCGTGCGCGAATTCCCCTCGCGGGTGAAGTGCGCCAGCCTGTGCTGGCATACGCTCAATGCCGCGCTCGCGCACGGCGGTACGATTTCGACTGAAGCCGGCAACGAGTCCTCCTCGGAAGTGCTGCGATGAGGTCGCACGAGAACGAACCGGTGGTGCTCTATCGCGAGGTGCAGGCGGTGATGGTGCCGGCCGGACAGGAAGTGACGCTGAAGCCCGGCCAGGCGGGTTATATCACCCAGGCACTGGGCGGCAGCTTCACCCTTTATATCGACGGCAATCTGTATCGACTGGCCGGCACCGATGCCGATGCCATTGGCAAAGAGGTGCTGAAGGTCCCCGAATTACCCGCGAATGCCACGGAGAGCGACGTGCTGGAGGCCGTCTGGGCGCAGCTGCGCACCTGTTTTGATCCCGAGATTCCCATCAACATCGTCGACCTCGGGCTGGTTTACGAGTGCGCCGTGAATCCGAACGAAGACGGCACGCGCAGTGTCGACATCAAGATGACTCTCACCGCACCTGGCTGTGGCATGGGCGACATCCTGGTGGATGATGCGACGGACAAGATCAGGATGATCCCCACCGTCAGCGAAGCCAAGGTCGAACTGGTGTTCGATCCGCCGTGGAATCAATCCATGATGACCGAGGCGGCCCGGCTCCAGACCGGGATGTTTTAGCATGGCCGGTCAGTGGCTGGATGTCGGTGCAGCCGAGAAGGTGCGCGCGGATCGCACGTTCAGCACCGAGGTGGATGGCTTGCCCATAGTCATCGCGCGCTGCGGCAACGAGTACTACGCCATGGAGGATCGCTGCACCCACGACGGCGAGTCCTTCGCAGCCGCCGATGTCGAGGACTGCGAGATCATCTGTCCGCGCCACTTCGCGCGTTTCTGCGTGAAGACCGGCGCGGCCCTCTCCCCGCCCGCCTACGAGCCCGTGCGCACGTTCAAGGTCCGGGTCGAAAACGGTCGACTGCTGGTCGAAACTTCAATTTCATAATCATTGGAACCTCTATGTCGGACTCCGCAACTGAGATCGCACAGATCAAAGCACTGATGAAAGGCGCGTCGGTCGAGATGACCTGCAAGGATACCGAGCACCTGCCCGAGGTGGCGAAGTTCCTGCCGGCGGGCAGCGATATCTTCATCGCACTATTCCCGAACCAGTCCTTTGAGGAGCTCACGCAGGCCGCCGCTGCCGTGAAGACGGCGGGCTTCACTGCCGTGCCGCACGTGCCGGCGCGCCGCATCAAGGATGTTGCCCAAGTTGCGCAGATCGCACGCGGCTTCGCCGCCGCCGGGCTCACCAAGTTCCTGCTGGTCGCCGGCGACATGCCGGCGCCGGAAGGTGCCTTTGATTCGACCATCGGCGTGCTCGCCAGCGGCGAATTCGCCAAGGCGGGTATCAGGACGATGTACATGGCGAGCCATCCGGAAGGCCATGCGCACATGACGACCGATCAGCTGCGCGAATACGAGCAGAAGAAGATCGCGCTCACCAAGGAGCAGGGCGTGGATCTGACCTTCGTCACGCAGGTCGTCTTCGAACCGCAGCCCTTCATCGAATGGGAACACACACTGCGTCGCACCGGCGTGCGCAACGCCGTCCGCGCTGGCCTGCCCGGTCCCGCGAGCCTCAAGACCCTGCTGCGGTATGCCAAGATCTGCGGCGCCGGCGCCTCGATGCGCGCGCTCATGGGTGGCGGCAAGATGGCGCTGGTCGCGAGTCTTCTGGGCGATAGCGGTCCTGAGGAAACCATCCGCACCATCGCGCGCGAGCAGGCGGCGGGTCAGGTGAACTTCAACGGCCTGCACTTCTTCGCCTTCGGTGGTTTCCTGAAGACGAGCAAGTTTGTGGCGGCTATCCAGCAGGGCAACATCACTCTGGATTCCAAGGGTGAGGCATTCAAAGTCCATGTCTGACCTGCGCCTTGAACACCCGCCGCTCAGTCAGGCGGGTTGTATTTGCGAATGAACGCAGTCGCATGCTGGAGCATCTCCAAGCGCGTCTCGCTCTTGGATAACCAGTGATCCTCGCCTTTCAAGGTGACCAGCTCAACGAGCTTTCCGGCCTTGCGCAGCTGCTTCTCCATGTCACTGCTCTGCGAGTAGTGCACAACGGTATCGTCCTTGCCATGGATCAGTAGTATCGGGGCATCGGCGCGAGTAACGAAATTGATGGGTGAGACGCCATCGAAATTCTTGTATTTTCCGAGAATACCCTGCAAAGCATTGACCGTTAGCGCGCTTTGCCCGGACTCACTGACCTGCGTCTTGTACATGGCTGCAATATCGCCAATGCCGGCCACGGACACGGCGCAGCGATACAGTCCGTGCTGCAAGGTCACGCCCGCAAGTGCGGCATAACCGCCGTAACTGCCACCCATGATGCAAGCGCGTTTGGGGTCAACGATTCCCTGGCGCGCCAATTCCGCCAGGCCATCGGAAATGTCGGTTTGCATCTTGCGACCCCACTCGCCGTGGCCTGCTTGCTCGAAAGCGGCGCCATACCCGGTCGAACCGCGGAAATTGGGTTGAAATACGGCGTAGCCTTGCACCGCGAACGCTTGTGCCCACCAGTCGAACCGCGGGTAGTCCCGGGCAGCAGGTCCGCCGTGCGGCAACATGATCACTGGCAAGTCCTTCGCCTGCCGGTCGGGAGGCACGGTTAGGACACCTGCCAGTTCCGTTCCGTCGCTTGCATGGTATCTGACCATGCGCACCGGGCCCACTTGCGATCGGGGAACCTGATAGGAGGTTCCGAGATTGATGGCCGAGCCTGCGTCGATGTTGACAAACCACCACGTGCCCGGGTCGCCGGGGCCCTCGGTTTCGACGATGTGTTGGTGAAAATCGCTGCTCCAATCCTGAAATTGCGTGTGACGGCCAGGAAATGCCTTCTTGATGGCGAGGGCAAGCGCATTCTTGCGCTCGCTGAAGAATCGCGTTTGTGGATAGTCCTCATCCGTTACGTATCCGATGAACTCCCGAGAGCTCTTGTCGAAGAGAGGTTCGCTGACTGCCACATCTTGCAGTATTTCCACCGGCGTACCGCCGCCCTGTGAAATTTCGAAGTAGCCTCTGAGTTTCGTGGTTTCGTTCTGTTGCAGGTAAAAGATGCTATTGGCACTTCGACCGAGTCCTATGAGACCAATGTCGCCCTTCGCGTTGTGACCTGTGACGATCACTGCGCCTGCGGCATTGCGCAAGGCCCATTCGCCACGCCTGTCCGTGATGTCGAACGTTGCGGCCACGTTCCCATCCGTTCCAACGACCCAATCTCGGCGGATGTCTTCATCCTCGGAGCGTTTTGCAATCGGACGAGTCTTGGCAGAGAGCAGATCGACTTCGTACAAGACGGGTTGGGCGTTATCTAGCAGATCGGGCCCATCGCCAACGACGTTCGATTGCTCCAGGGTGATGCCGCCAAAATAACCGTACCAGCGACCCATGCGCTCAGCAAGGCCGTAGAAGCCCCTGATGCCGCCAGTGACGCGGCTTTCCTTCTGAAAGATCTCCCAGTGTGTGCCGTCGCTCATCGACAGGACTGTCATCGATGATAACTCGGTCTTGTCAGCGGTGAATCCGAGGCCGAGCGCGGCGGTATTTCTATGCTCCAACAGCAAAATATCGTCGCCCGCCCATGTCAGGGAGCTGACTTTCATATCTCCGATTTCCAAAGTCCGCTGCAGCTTGTTGTCACTACCGAGGATCACGATGCACCGCTCACCGTTGAGCAGTGCGACGAGAGCAACCCGGTTACCGCTGGATGAAAGGGCAGCCCTTTCGACTGCCGGTAGTTTTCCGTAGACCTCGAGCGGGGGTCCCTGGGCGTTGGCCGCGGCAGCTGTCAGCAGTGCGAACGCCAGCCAGATGATTCCCAGACCCGTGCGGACGCCGGTACGAATGTTGTCGTTCAGTCGCATCTGAAGCGCTCCATTGCAGAGCATCGCGAGTTGCTCTTGAAGCCGACTATTTGCCGGCGGTGGCCTCCGGGAACAGCATCACGAAGCCCTTGCCGTCCGGCAACAGGTCGTACTGGCGCCGCAGCTCGCCCTGTCGGAAGCCCTTGATCGGCAGCGCCACCGGATCGCTGCCCTGCGGTTCACCGCTGGTGGCGATGTCCATCTGGAACATCTGATCGTCCTGGTCGAAGTACATCTTCCCCCCGTCGGGTGACCACTCCGGATGACTGCCGCCGTTCTTCGTGAGCTGCACGCGCTTGCCTGTGATCGGCAGCGGCTCCAGCCACACTTCCGGCCGGCCGGTTTCATCGGACGCGTATGCAAGCCATCGGCCATCAGGAGAAATGGCGCTGCTGTACTGCGCGGAGCCCGGCTGGTCGACGAGGCGCGTGACCTTTTTCGTGTCCGGGTCCAGCTGCGAGATGCCGTAATCCTTGTCACCCTTCAGCGTGAGGAAGGTGACCCGGCCGTTCGCGTCGATGCTCTGCGGTGCGCGTCCATCTCCGATGTACAGTGGCTGTTCGGTGATATTCGCAACCACGCGCGCCAGGTACAAATCGTCAGATCCGTTGCCGGACCCCTGGAACACGATCCAGTCCTCATCGGGGGACCAGACCGGTGAGAGGTTGCGCGGCTCGATGGTGGTTTGCGGCAGCGCGCGCCGCTTGTCCAGCATGTCCAGGTCCGCCACGTACACCTTGGAGCTCGGCGCGGCGTTCGCGCTGCCCGGCGGATCGGTAAGCTCGAAGGCCACCTGCCTGCCATCGGGTGCGACGCGTGGCGCGACCACCGAATCGGGCAGGCTACCCAGCACGGTCCTGTGGCCGTGCATGTCCACCAGGACGAGCTGGACGTTGTTGCCCTGTTGCTCGGCGGCGTGCCCCACCGCAATGCCCGCGATGCCCACGCAGCAGGCCGCCAGACTTAGGACTTTGCGCATCAGTTTTCTCGATTTATGGATTCCCGCTGGCCCCGGAGTTTACTGGAGTCCTGATGAATTCGGAAAAGGGACGCATTGCGGTAACCGTCGTATACTCGCCGCAGTAAAAAATGTGAGCAGGTGCCGTGACCAGAATCGCATGTCCCGATACGACGCGTACCCTGTGGCACCTGCTGCTTGTGACGCCGGTGATGTTCATACTCCTGACCGCAGCGCACGCCCAGACTGCCGTGCCGGCGCCTGTCCAACAAGCGTCGCAGCGGCAGGTTCATGCCCAGCGCCAGACCGTCTCCGGCGATTTCTGGGTCGAGCCCGCAACCTTGCGATCGCTGGGGTTCGAATGGCGCATTTCCGGGGACGACAATCGCAACGCGGCGGTGCAGGTCAGTTATCGGCGCAAGGGCGAGGTGGCGTGGCACCGAGCCATGCCATTATTCCGCCTGCAGCGCGAAGCCGTGGTCGGCGGTTTGCCGCGGGATGGGGACGGACAGCATTTCAATCGCTATGTCGCGCCCAATATGTTCGCGGGCAGCATTTTGAACCTCGCACCGGATACCTCGTACGAGGCGCGCCTGGTGCTCTCCGACCCGGACGGCGTTAGCGGAATCAGGACCCGAACCGTCACGGTCCGTACCCGACGTGAGCCACAACCGGCTCCCGGCGGCCACGTCTATCACGTGTATCCCTTCGACTTCAAAGGCAAGCGCCTGCAACCGGGCTTTACCGGCCTGCTGGCGGCCTATTACCTGGGATCCGACCAGTCCGACCACTCGCGTGAAATGCCACCGCGTGTGCAACCGGGCGATACGATTCTCGTGCATGCCGGTGTCTACAAGGACAACCGCTTCGTCTACAGTGGTTTTGACCGCAGCATCGCCGCCTACGGAACGCCTTTCGATGGCACTTACTACCTGACGCAAAGCGGCACCGCGGACAAACCCATCGTCATCAAGGCGGCTGGCGACGGCGAAGTCGTGTTCGATGGCGACGGCTGCGACAACCTCTTCAATCTCATGGGCGGCAACTACAACTACTTCGAAGGCATCACGGTCCGCAACACGCAGGTCGCCTTCAAGCTTGGCATCAAGAACATCGCCGGCTCCAGCGGCTTTACGCTCAAACACAGCCGGGTATACGACGTGGGACGCGTCATCGAGGCCGGCTGGTCTGGCTCAAAGGACTTCTATATCGCTGACAATGTCTTCATCGGGCGCCATGATCCCCTCAAGCTGCAAAGCTGGTTCACCCCGGAGGTCTGGGCGAAATTCCCCGGTTATCCGGCGCTGATCAGGTCTGAATACGCCGTCAAGGTGTATGGCCAGGGCCATGTCATCGAGTACAACTACGTAGCAAACTGGCATGACGGCATCGATGTGGATACCTACGGGGATCCGGATGGCACACCGAAGGAACTTCGCGACCGTGTTCCCGTCGCCATCGACATCAACAACAACGATATGTACAACACCGATGACAACTGCATCGAAGCGGACGGCGGTGCGCACAACATCCGCGTGTTCCAGAACCGCTGCTTCAATTCCACGGGCGGTGCGTTGAGCGCCCAACCCATATTTGGTGGCCCGCTCTACTTCTATCAAAATTTGGTCTATGGCCAAACCACCGGGGGGTACCTAAAGTTCGTCGATACCCCGGCCGGCGTCCTCGTCTACCAGAACACGCTCATCGGCCAGGCGCGCTATTCAGGGCCCGCCTCCAACGTCCATTTCCGCAATAACCTGATACTCGCCGATGGCTGGACCTCGATGCTGTTCGCCTTGAAGACTTTCACCAGCTATTCCGACTCGGACTACAACGGCTTTCGTACCACCCCGGGCGCCGAGCACTCCTTCGAGTGGGACTCACCCGCGGGCGGACTGCGCACGGATTACCAGGGCAAGTTGCCGGTGCATCAGTTCAAGACCCTGCAGGAGTACCGCGACGCAACCGGCAACGACACCCACAGCGTCAGCGTCGATTACGGGATTTTCACCAATGTGCCGATGCCGGACCGGTCCGATCCGCAGCGCCTGTACAATCCCGAGGACCTGGACTTCCGTCTGAAGCCGGCAAGCGCGGCAATCGATGCCGGCGTGGAGCTGCCAACCATTACAGACGGCTTTACCGGCAAGGCACCGGATCTCGGCGCCTACGAACTGGGCCGACCGCTCCCACATTATGGACCGCGATCGGCACCGGCCGGTGCGCCCGCAGCCGAGGCGCCCCGGTCTTTTCGAGGACCGCCACTGAATCAGTAGTCATGAGAATTGCCGTTTTGTTTGGCGGTACCAGCGAGGAGCGCGACGTCTCGATCGCCAGCGCGGCACAGATCATTCCGGCACTGCGCGGATTGGGCCACGAGGTCCACGCCGTGGATACCGCCACCGGGCGCCTGCAGCCGCCGCAGGAGCAGCGAGTGCTGGCAAGCCGGGTTGCCACGGCACCTCCGTCCAGTACCTCCATCGAACAAGTGCGTGCTCGCGCCATCGCTTTGTCACCGGAAACATTCGACATCCGGGCCACCGACGTGGTGTTCCTCGCGTTGCATGGGGGCGCCGGCGAGGACGGGCGAATTCAAGCGCTGCTGGAGATGGCCGGTATGCCGTATACCGGCAGCAACCATATCGCCAGCGCGGCGGCCATGGACAAGGATCTCGCGAAACGCCTGTTCCGATTCGCCGGAATTCCCACTGCCGATTGGCTGATGGCGCCAGTGGACGCCACCACTGTCGATGACGCTCTCGGCTGGCCGGTGGTCGTCAAACCCAGCAAACAAGGATCAACCGTCGGATTGACGGTGGTGCGCGATGCCGGTGAACTTCAAGCGGCAATTCAGATGGCACGCAAGTTCGACGCCGAGGTGATGATCGAGAAATTCATTCCAGGTCGTGAGTTCACCGTGGGTATTCTCGATCAGCAGGCGCTGCCTGTCGGGGAAATCATCACGCCTGGAGAAGTTTTCGACTATCGGTCAAAGTACCAGCAAGGTGGCGCCAGGGAGGTGTTTCCGGCGCAAATCCCACAGACCGAAACCACACAGCTGCAGGACTATGCTTTACGCGCCCACCGGGCGCTGAAACTCGGGGCATACAGCCGCATCGACTTCCGCCGCGATGTGGCCGGACTTTTCTGGTGCCTTGAGGCCAACTCGCTCCCCGGCATGACCTCAACCAGCCTGCTGCCGCAGGCCGCCGCGGCCGCAGGCATGGACTTTCCGACCTTGCTGGAGCGCATCTGCCGCGGTGCCATCAAGCCCAGCTAGGGACAGACTTTCGTTTTATCTCCATCGGTGGGAAGATCGCGACGCGGCAGGGCCAGATCACGAGGGTTTCGAGCCATGCGAATAACCACGGTGCTGCGTGCAACTGGAATGGCAGTTTGTGGGCTGGCAGCGGTCGCCGCGCTGGCAGCGCCGCCCACAGCCCCCGTGGGGAGCGGTGGGTCGCCACAATGGGCGCCGCCGCACTTCATGACCTCACAGGGGACCTCCCCGTGGACACCATTGCAAGGGGCGACACCGCAGTGGACCATGCCTGCAATATCGCTCTCCGGAGACGATGCGCTCGCCAGACTGCGGGTTTCGAACCCCCGTCACTACGCGATCGCGGTGCAGATCCTCGCTGCAGCGGACGAGATCTGTGATGCGACCAAGGCCAGTCCCGTACCGGCGAAGTTCGACGCAGAAGATATCGACTGCGCCCAGGGGCTGTGGCTTACCAGCTATCCTCCCCGGCGCTATCTTCAGTTTCGGATCGAAGATACTGCCTACAGTGCACTGGTCGTAGTCCGCATCGCGGCTCCGAAGCTCGAGGGCGGCCCGTTGACCTCCCCAGCGCCATAGACGGTGCGACAACCCGGATCACATCGATTTCACAAGGCAAGATGCAGCCGGTGCTGCGTGAGATATCGTTCGATCCGGGCCGGGTCTTGCTCCTTCACCGCCAAGGCAACGTAGGCGTCCGGCCGGATCAGGTACATCGCGTCCCGGGCAAAGCCGGCCACTGCATGCGCAGGTTCCCACTCAAACGAATGAACCACGACCCGGGAGGCGCACCATGCAGCCAGCCCGACACTGACGCTGCCATAAACGTGCAGTTGCCATTGTGGCGTCGCGAGCGTATCGAAGTTGTCGCTACGCGAGGTCTTCGCCCACGGCAGGCGGTCACCGCCGTGGATGCGGCCCGCCGATCCGCGGCTGATCTCACTTTCGCGATAGTCGATTACCAGCTGGGAGACCGCGCGGTAGAGAAAAGTCCGCACCGCGTCGAACTTGAAAAGTGCGGGCACGACGCTGGGTAAGATGCGCATGCGAATGAAGGCTGCCACGCGGCCTTCAGCCGTCGCCAGTGTGAAGCCGCGGTCCGTCGTGGCAACCAGCATGAGCGCGAACGGCCGCCGTTCAGCCTCATAGGTATCGAGCAGCGAATCGGAGGCAGGGTGCAACAGGACGCTGCGCAGCTTCCAGGCGAGATTGATGGCGTCCCCGATCCCGGTGTTCATTCCCTGGCCACCCGCCGGACTGTGGATATGGGCAGCATCGCCCAGCAGGAAGACGCGCCCGCGCCGGAACCGGTTGGCGACCCGATGATGTACGTGGTAGGTCGAGAACCAGTTGACCGTCCGAATCTGCACCTTCATATGCTCGATGGCGCGGCCGCTTACGTCTTCGAAACGCAGCTTCTGCGGATGCGCAGCGCGGTCACCGCGGACGGTCCCGATCAGGCGCGCCCGCCCCTGACCCTTCAGCGGAAATACCGCCAGGAAATCGGCCTCGTCCAGATCGATGTGCAGTTCGCCATCAAGCGCCGGTCCGGCAGCGTCGACGTCGGCCACATAGAACAGCTGATCGTAGGTCCCGCCCGGGAATCCCGCGCCGATGCCCTGTCGGACGATCGACCGCGCACCATCGCAAGCGGCGAGATAGCTGGCCTGGCACGAGTCTTCCTGGCCATCGGGTCCGCGCAGTATTGCGCTGACCCCCTCTGGCGCTGAACTGAAGCGCAGCAACTCGGTGTTCCGTTCGACCGTGACGCCGGCCGCGGCGAGCCGCTCGATGAGCAGGCGCTCGTGCTGATCCTGCGGAAAAACGAACGGTCCATAGGGTGATAGATTGGCGGCAATCGTTTCGAACGAGACACGCGCGGCCCGCCTGCCGCGGGCCCACAGATTGATGCCCGGAACCTTGTGTCCTCGTCCCAGCACTGCGTCAGTCAGATCAAGCTGCCGATACAGTTCAAGCGTGCGCGCCTGGACGGCAAGCGCGCGTGAGGTCGTACCCGGACCGGCTGTTCTGTCGATGATGCGCACGGCAACGCCAAATTTCGCAAGCCATAGCGCCAGCACCAGCCCGGTCGGTCCGGCACCGATGATCAGCACGTCGCTGCGCTTCATTTCAACGGCGCGCGACAGGTGAAATTCTCGGCATCATCAATGCTGCCGGTGCCGTTGTACCGCGCGACCTGCGGATAGGCGCATAGTGGTCGGGTACGATCTACTTTCCCGGAGGTCCGATGCGCCGCGACAATCCGCTGCGGCGCGTTGCCCTGCTCCACCCATTGCTCGAGGGCACCGAGGCTATCAAAGGTGTCCGGACCCTCCCCGCCCGCGCAATGCGCCATGCCGGGAGCCATGAACAGTCTGATCCAGTTGCCGGCCTGCCTCGGGTCCGGACTCAATCGGCGCACCGACGCCAAGAATTCGATGGTTGATCCGGGGGCGACCTGCTGATCCGCCCAGCCGTGATACAGCAGCAGCTTGCCGCCGTGTTTCGCGAATGGGCCAAGGTGCGGATCCATTTCATCAAGGTCGCGATCGATGGCGTGTGCCTTCGCGGCATCCCGGTCCAGATCGAAGCTGTGCCAATCCCAGTTTGCGTCCTGATAGACCACATATCGAAACTCATCCACGAACAGGTCCGCGGGACCCGGGCCTGCCGCCAGGCGCCCCCAGCCCAACTCCGTGCCCGGCTCGAGCCGCGGGAACAGCACCTGCCCCGTTTTGCTGGTTGCCGGGCTGATCATCGTCCGGGCGGTTTGCACCTGCCGTGCGGTCAGACAAGCGGTTTCGTCCGGCGCCTTGCACTGCAGTTGCGAGAAGTCCACGTGGCAGTTGCGAGGCTCACTGATCAGCCCGTCCTTCAAGCCATCGTTTGCATCACACGCCGCCAGCACAGCGGCGTGGATCATGGGGTATTTGCCGGGCGGGATGTAGGCGGCGGGGTCACTCAAGGACTGCACTGCCAGCCACAGTGCCCAAGCATTGCGCCGTATGTTGGCCGGATCCCCGGCGATGATCCCGTCGAACTCTTCCGGGTAGCGGTACGCCTGAATCAAACCTTCGCGGCCGCCGCCCGAACAGCCCTGCCAGTAGGAATGGCGGGAGGCACGACCGTACAGCGCCTTGATGAGTGCCTTGGCCGCGAGCGTGGCCTCATGCTGCGCGCGATAGGCAAAATCGATCAGTTTCTGCGGATGGCCCAATGCGAAGCTGCCGCTACGACCGCGATGGCCATCGTCGCTCGCCACCGTGGCATACCCGCGACGCAGTCCCCGTGCGAGACCCTCAAAGTCGATGGCGCCGCCCCAACCGCCGCTGCCGATCGCGAGCAGCTTGCCGTTCCAGTTTGCAGGTAGCCAGATTTCCGCGCCGATGTCGGAGTCGGAACTCGGCTTCAGCGTGACGACCACGCGACAGAATTCAGGCAGTTGTTGCAGCGCGCTCGTGCTGTCAGGGGGCGAGAAGCTGCCCGCCGCAACCGACTGGGCTGCAAGTATCTCAACCTTGCGGGTACTCAGCGCAGCAAGACTGTGGCAGCCAGCCGCCCGAACGCTGGTCGACAGAATAGTCAGCGCCGCGCCGATCAACAGTGTGCCGCGGAGGTTCATCGATTCACAGTGCCAGCAGGCTCGCGTTACCACCAAGGGCTGCAGTATTAACCGTCACCGTCTGTTCGTTCACAAATCTTTGCAGATAGTGGGGCCCGCCGGCCTTCGGTCCCGTCCCCGACAGGCCACTGCCGCCAAATGGCTGCACGCCGACCACGGCGCCAATCATGTTGCGATTTACGTAAATATTTCCGACCGCGACGCGATCGGCAACGTATTGCGCCACGCTGTCGATACGCGTATGGATGCCCAAGGTCAGTCCATAGCCCATGCGATTGATGCCATCGATGATCGCATCGAGGTCGCCGGCCCGGTACCGGACAATGTGCAGCACCGGACCGAATACTTCGCGCTCCACTGCGGCAAGGCCTGCCACTTCCACCGCCAGCGGCGCGAAATACCGACCCGCGCCCGTCGTTACCGCAAGCCGCGCCCGATGCTGCCAGCGCGCATTGACAACGATCCGGGCCGCGTAGTCCTCCAAGCCCCTCAATGCTGCATCGTCAATCACCGGACCGACATCCGTCGTCAGCTGCGCGGGCGGCCCGATCGTCAGTTCGTCCATCTGCCCGGCCAGCAGCTCCAACACCCGCTGCGCAATCTCCTCCTGCAGCACCAGAATACGCAGCGCCGAGCAGCGTTGACCGGCACTGTTGAAGGCGGAGGTGACGCTGTCCAGCACCACTTGTTCCGGCAGCGCGGAGCTGTCGGTGAGCAGCACATTGATTCCGCCGGTTTCGGCAATCAGCGTTGCGAGGGGACCGTCCCGCATGGCCAGCTTGCGCTCGATGCGACGCGCCGTGTGGGTGGACCCGGTAAACACCACACCGCAAACGCGCGGATCGGCGGTCAGCGCCTCACCCACCGCCGGGCCTCCTGGCAGCAGCTGCAGTGCATCGGCGGGAATGCCCGCACGCCGCAGCAGATCGACGGCCAGCGCGGCAGTCAGCGGCGTCTGCTCGGCCGGTTTGGCCACCACGGCATTGCCCATGACGAGGGCCGCACTCACCTGCCCCGTGAAGATCGAGATCGGGAAGTTCCAAGGACTGATGCACGCGAACACTCCACGAGCGCGCATGCGTAGCGTATTGCGCTCGCCGGTGGGACCGGGAAGCTGTACCGGTGTACCCAGGATGCGCGCCTGCGCGGCGTAGTAGCGCAGGAAGTCGATCGCTTCGCGCACCTCGGCGGCACTATCGGGTATGGTACGGCCGGCCTCCAGCACGCAGCGGGCGATCAGTTCGGCCCGATGCATTTCGAATAGATCGGCAGCACGCTCGAGCATGCCGGCGCGCTGCTCGCCGGTGCGGGAGTTCCAGCCCGGTTGAGCACACGCGGCGCGGGTCAGTGCTTGATTCAAACCCTGCAATGAGACCTGCTCGATCACGCCAATCTTCGGCACTGCGGCCCGGCACTCATCGAGCAGTGTCCGCAGTTCACCCCCATCGGCGAAATTGACGCCCCGCGAATTGATTCGCGATGAACCGTACAGCTGCGAGGGCGGCGCAATGCGCGGCTCGGCCGCGGGTCGGGTTCGATCGGCCTCGGCAATCGGATCGGCAACGATCTGCTGCGCCGGCAGCCGGTCATCCACAATCCGGTTGACGAACGAGGCGTTGGCGCCATTCTCCAGCAAGCGGCGCACCAGGTAGGGCAGCAGATCTGCGTGCGGACCCACCGGTGCATACACTCGACAAGTGGGAGTGAGGCCGTTGCCCGCGCTGCGATCACCCATCAGCTGTTCGTAAAGCGCCTCGCCCATGCCATGCAGGCGCTGGAATTCAAACCGGTCGGGAGCCATGCCGGACATGAGCTGCCCCACATACGCCACGGTATGGGCGTTGTGGGTGGCAAATTGCGGATAGATCACATCGATGTGGCCGGCCAGCAGGCGTGCGCAAGCCAGATAGGACACATCGGTATTCATCTTGCGGGTGAAGACCGGGAAACCGGCGAGGCCGCGCTCCTGCGCGTGCTTGATTTCGCTGTCCCAGTAGGCGCCCTTCACCAATCGCACGCTGATCCGGCGTCGCAGCGCAGTGGCGCGTTCAATCAGCCACTGCAGCACCGCATAGGCACGCTTCTGGTACGCCTGGACGGCCAGGCCGAAGTCGCCATACCCGTGCGTGAGATCGCTTGCCAGGACCCGGTCCACCAGCAGCAAGGACAGCTCGAGGCGCTCGGCCTCCTCGGCATCGACCGTGAACGCAATTCCGGCAGCACGTGCCTGCGCGACCAGATTCAGCAGTGCCGGTGCCAACTCCCGCAAGACCCGTTCGCGTTGCAGGAATTCATAGCGCGGGTGCAGTGCCGAGAGTTTGACGGAGATGCCGGGGCGCGCCGCTGCGGGATCACGCTGGCGCGCATGGCGCCCAAGCTCACTGATGGCGTCGCGATACTTTGCAAAATACCGCTGCGCATCGGCGGCGGTGATGGCCGCTTCGCCCAGCATGTCGAATGAGTACGCGTAGTGATGCCCACCGGCGCCGGTGGCACGCCGCAGCGCTTCGCCGATGTCACGTCCCATGACGAACTGATGCCCCAGCACACGCATCGCCTGCCGTAGCGCGGCGCGCGCCACCGGTTCCCCCAGACGCGTGGCCAGGCGCCCGAACCAGTTGCGCGGCGAACCGATGTCACCGTGATCCACTTCGACCAGCCTGCCGGTGAGCATCAGGCCCCAGGTCGAGGCGTTGACCAGCAGCGACTCACTGTCCCCCAGATGCCGCTCCCAATCCCCCGCGGCCAGCTTGTCGGCGATCAAGCGGTCCGCCGTCTCTGCATCGGGAATGCGCAGCAGCGCCTCGGCCAGGCACATCAGCACGACGCCCTCGGGGGATGCGAGCCGGTATTGGCGCAGCAGCACATCAAGTCCGCCACCGCGTGAGCGCGCCGCGCGCACCCCCAGAACCAGCTGCAATGCCTGGTCCTGCACAGCGTTGCCCGCGAGCTGCGGGAGTCTTGCCAGATCACACAGACGCCGCACGGCCGCATCCTCCGCAGCCAGGAATTGCGGATTTATGGCATCGCCCACCGCGGAGCTTAAGGCCTCCGTGGCGGCAAAAAAATCGGGCTCAACCGGCCGCGGCGCGTCCATCCGGCACGCGCAGGGAGAAGGGCGTGAAGTTCGTCTTGCGGTCGAAGTAATCCTCCCCTTCGGCGCGCTTGAGGAAGTAGACCAGCTTGTAGGTCAGCGGTGTCGACAACACCTCCCAACTGGATTTGAGGACGTACTGTGTCGTCATCAGCCCCAGCAGCTCGCCACGGGGCATCGTCCCCGCAAAGGCGATGGTCATGAACAGCGCTGAGTCGACCAGTTCCCCGCAAAGAGTCGAACCGATGGTGCGCGTCCACAACCAGCGCCCGTTGGTGAGAATTTTCATTTTCGCCAGTACGAAGCTGTTGACGAAGGATCCGCACCAGAACGCGATAATGGACCCGGCGATGATGCGCGGAGTGTTGCTGAACATGGTCTCCACGGCCGCCTGGTAATCGCGCCCCGAAGCGGAGGACGGCAGGTGCACGACCACCAACGACATCACCGTAGCGAACAGCAATGCCGCGAAACCACTCCACACCACGCGCCGATCGCGTGCGTACCCATAGACTTCGGTGAGCACGTCACCGAAGAAATAGGAAATCGGAAAAAAAACCACGCCGGCAACGAAAGTGACCGCTCCGAAAACCGGCACATGCACCGTCGCCTCCTTGCCGGGGCCGATCAGATTGGCGCACAGCAGGACGCACACGTATGCCCCGAGAATAAGGTCGTAATACTTGAAATTCTTCAATCGCGCCCCCGAATGCGCCGCAGCTCGCGACGTTCATGCTTGTCTGGCCGCGTGTCCGGGCGCGGTGCGAACGCCGTCGCCGTGCGCATGCGTTCGGCGAATTGCGCCCTTCGCGCCACGCTGGCGGCGGACTCACGGTAGCAGGCTGCGGCCTGCGGCGCTGGTCCACGGCGCAATGGCAGGCCCAGCACTTCACAGTTGAAAGGCACCGCGCCGCGGTTGAACGCGATCTGATCCCCGACCCGAATCACTCGCGAGGGTTTGACGCGCTCTGCATTCACGTGAACCTTGCCGCCACTGACGGCATCACTGGCCAGACTGCGCGACTTGAACAGGCGCACGAAGAACAGCCAGCGGTCGATCCGCATGGGTTCAGCGTCGGCTGTGCCGGATTCCGTGCGCACCATGGCGACAAGTATAGTCGCCTCAGCTTCCGGCTGGCGCTACTGGAGCGTACAGAAGCAGTATGCGTACAGGCGACCGGCCCGATTGAAGTGGCTCAGGCGCAGCAACTCACGGGCCATCGGTGTCGACTGGGCCAGGGGTGCGAGGCCCCCGAACGGGGCCAGTCCCGTAAGATCCGCAAGGCCGGTGCTGGCCAGCACCTGTACTGCCCGCACTTTGACCTGCAGAGCCAGACTTTGCGCCCACGACAGTTCCGGCTCCAGAAACTGCAGTTTGTATTCTCTCAGGTGCGCGCGCGCAGCCGCCGCTTTGACCGCATCGTCGAAGGAGCCGAGATGATCGACGAGTCCGTTGGCCTGCGCGTCCACGCCGGCCCACACCCGCCCCTGGGCAATGTCATCGACCTGCGCCACCGTCTTGTGCCGGCCGCTGGCCACATGCGCGAGAAACTGGCTGTACCCGTAGTCGACCGTGGCCTGCAGCAGCTTGCGGGTACCCTCCGTCAACGGCACGGACAGCGCCGAGAGGTCCTCGCGCAGCTGCCCTGCCAAGGGGGTGGTACCGAGCCCATCGACACCGACACCGATCTTTGCCAGCGCACGATTGATGTTCGGCAGTCTGGCAAAGATACCGACCGAGCCGGTAATGGTCGCGGGATTGGCCCAGATCTCATCCGCCGGCGCCGAAATATAGTAGCCGCCGGAGGCTGCATAATTGGCCATCGACACCACGACCGGCTTGCCCGCCGCATGTAGCGCCAGCATTTCGCGGTAAATCGTTTCGGAGGCGGTCACGGAGCCACCCGGGCTGTCTACCCGCAGCACGACGGCGCGAATCTTGCTGTCCAGGCGCGCTGCGCGTAACAGCCGTGCCGTCGAATCCCCACCGATGGTGCCGGGGGGCTGGTTGCCGTCCAGGATTTCGCCCACGGCGACGATCACGGCCACTCGCTCGCGGTCATGCCGGCTCAACCCCGTGGCGCTGTGCACGATGCGCGCATAGTCCTCCGCCGAAACCTGGTGGAAGCCGCCGTCTTCATCCGCACCGGTGATTTCGCTGATCCGGTGCGCCACCTCGGTTGCGGACCTGATGCCCGTCACCAGGTGCGCATTCAGTGCGATCTGCGCGCCCGCACCCTTGGCGGCCTCGGCAACCTGCGGCAGGCTTTCGGTGTAATTCGCAATGGCGCCGGCCGGCAGGCCACGGGCGCCGTCGACCGCCGTCTGGTAGCCCGTCCACAGCGCGTTCAGGTAGGCGAGGCTCTCCTGGCGATCCTCCGCGGACATGTCCGTACGGGTGAATTCCTCGACCGCGCTTTTGTACTTGCCGACCCTGAAGATGTTCATCTCGACATTCAGCTTGTCGAGGATGTCCTTGTAGTACCACCGGTAGCGGCTGTAGCCATCCACCAGCACGTAGCCCAGCGGATCGACATAGATCTCATCGGCCAGCGAGGCCAGGTAGTAGCCATCCCGGTCGTAGGACTGCCCGTAGGCAATGACCTTCTTGCCGGAAGTCTTGAATTCGCGGATCGCCTTGGCCAGCTCCGCCATGGTCGGCTGGCCGGCGGCCCCCGTCATCTGGTCGAAGTTCAGGACCAGGACGCGGATGCGCGAATCCTTGGCAGCGGCCCGAATGCAGTCGACGAGATCCCACAGCGAGGTCTCCTCGTGACCCTGCCCGCGCGCCTGCGCGACGGCGCGCGACAGAGGATCGCCTGACAGCTGCTCAACGAGAATACCCGTAGGGGCGACCACCAACGCGGCCTGCTCCGGAACCCGCGGCACCGATCCACGCAGTGCGCCGAGAATGAATCCGGCAATCGCCAGCAGCACCAGCAGGTGCAGAAAGCGCCGCAGGAAGTCGAGGCCGCGCCAGAGCCCCGACAGGATTGAGCGCAGCAGTCTCAGACTTTCTCTTCGATGCGCGCGGCCTTGCCGGACAGATCGCGCAGATAGTAGAGCTTGGCGCGACGGACACTGCCGCGCCGCTTGACGGCCACATCGCTGATAGCCGGGCTGTACGACTGAAACACGCGCTCGACGCCTTCGCCGTGCGAAATCTTGCGCACCGTAAATGAGGAGTTCAGGCCACGGTTGCTTTTCGCGATGACCACGCCCTCGTATGCCTGAACGCGCTCACGGTCGCCTTCGACCACCTTGACCTGCACGACCACCGTGTCACCGGGATTGAATTCCGGCAACTTGCGCGTCATCTGTCTTTTTTCAATTTCCTGAACGATCTTGCTCATGGCCTTCACCTTTATCGATTGTCGCCGCCCGCTCACGCGTGGCGAGATACTCATCCAGCAACCTGCTCGCTTCGGGCGTGAGCCCATGCGCGAGTATCAGATCGGGTCGACGCTGCCAGGTCCGCACCACCGCCTGGCGCAGACGCCAGCGACGGATATCGGCATGGTTTCCCGAAGACAGGACCTCGGGCACGCCCAGCCCTTCGAACACTTCCGGTCGCGTGTAGTGCGGCCACTCCAGCAAGCCCTGATCAAAGGACTCCTCGATGCTGGAGCGCTCGTCGCCGAGTGCACCAGGCAGCAGCCGCGCTACCGCATCAATCACCGTGAGCGCCGGCAGTTCTCCGCCGCTCACCACAAAATCACCTACCGACAGTTCGCGATCGACGCCCAGAGTGATGATGCGTTCATCGAACCCCTCGTAGCGCCCCGCGATCAACACCATCCCCGGCAGCTGCACCAACTCGCGCAGCGTGCGCTGCGTGAGCCGCTCCCCCTGCGCCGACAGCGCGATTCGCACACTGCCCGCGGGCACTCGCGCCCGCGCCGCACCGATTGCCGCCAGCATCGGGCCCGGCTTGAGCACCATCCCGGGGCCACCACCGTACGGCCGGTCATCCACGGTCCTATGCACGTCGGTCGCATACGCGCGTGGGTCCTCAGTCCCCACCGCCAGCAGACCGCGCTCGATCGCGCGGCCCAGCACCCCGAACTTCAGCCCACCGGACACCAGCTGCGGAAACAGCGTGACGACTTCAATCCGCATCGGCCGGCCAATCCACGCTGATGAACCGAGCCTCCAGATCAACCTTGCGCAAATACTGCGGTATCGCCGGAATCCAGTACTCGGCCGTGCCGTTCACCACCATCATGGCGCCGGCGGCACCCTCGACAAAGTGGTCCAGCGTGCCCAGCTCCCTCCCTTGCAGATTGCGCACCACGAATCCGATCAGATCGCCGCGGTAGTACTCGCCTTTGGCCGTCGCCGGCAGCGCGCTGCGGCGCACCTCGATCATGGCACCGCGCAACCGCGCCGCGGCATCCCGGTCCGTCACCCCTTCCAGCCGCGCGACCACGCCGCGCCCCTGAAGCCGCCCGGCCGCCAGCCGGTGGCTCGCCTGCGGGCCCGCGCCCAGGCGCAGTTCCCAAACCGGGTAGTCGAGAACTGTCTCCGGGGGGTCTGTAAAGGACTGGATATGCATCCAGCCCAGCACGCCGTACGGGCTGCCGATGCGCCCGAGTTCCACCCATTCCATACGCTTGCCGCCTTCCGGCGGCCTTCGCAGGCCGCTATCCGTCGATCAGGCCGCCAGGGCTGTCGCCTGCTTGCGGAAGGTCGTCACCAGCTGGCGAACCCGATCCGACTGCTGCGCGCCCATGCTGACCCAGTAATCGATGCGTCCCAGATCTAGCTTAAGCTTCGGCTCGCCCTTGCGCGCGATCGGGTTGAAGAACCCCACCTGTTCGAGGCTGGCGCCGCCCTGGCGCTTGCGGCTGTCGGTCACGACAACGTGATAAAAGGGCTGATTCCGCGCGCCACGGCGCGTCAGACGAATCGTTACCATTGGGTCTCCGCGGCCCGTCAGGCCGGTCCTAAAAAGAGCGCGGATTCTACGCAATGAAGCGCTATTTATCTATTTGTTTTCAAGGTCGTGGCTTCAGGCCCCGGGGAAGCCGGGCGGCATGCCGCCCTTCAGCGCGCCCAGCATCCGGCGCAGCTTCCCGCCCTTCATGATTTTCATCATCCTTTGCATGTCCATGAACTGCTTGAGCAGCCGGTTCACGTCCTGCACCTGCACGCCGGAACCCTTGGCGATACGCCGGCGGCGTGACCCGTCGATGACGGCCGGCAAGCGTCGCTCCCGCGGAGTCATGGAGTTGATGATGGCGATCTGGCGACGTACCTGCCGGTCCCCGGCGTCCGGCGACACGGCGCCCTTCTGCGCGGCCGCACCGGGCAACTTATCGAGCAAGGCGCTGACGCCGCCCATTTTTTGCAGCTGTTCGAGCTGGCTTTTCAGGTCGGACATATCGAAGCCCTTGCCCGAGGCCATCTTGCGGGCCAGCCGCTCTGCCTCACCCGCATCAACATTGCGCTGCACCTGCTCGACCAGCGCCACGACATCGCCCATGCCCAGAATGCGTGAGGCCATGCGCTCCGGATCAAACGGCGTCAGGGCATCCGTTTTCTCGCCCGTCCCGAGGAACACAATGGGCTGGCCGGTGATCTGCCGCACCGACAGGGCCGCGCCCCCACGCGAATCACCGTCGGCCTTGGTCAGGATGATACCGGTGAGATTCAGTGCCGCACTGAAGGCCCTGGCGGCGTTCACCGCATCCTGGCCCGCCATGGCATCCACCACGAACAGGCGCTCGGCCGGCGTGACCGCGGCATTGATGTCACGCACCTCCTGCATCATCGCCTCATCCACGTGCAGGCGACCGGCCGTATCGACAATCAGGACGTCAAACACGCCGCGGCGCGCGTGATCCAATGCTTCAACCGCGATATCGCGCGGCAGTCGGGTCGCCGGGGCCGCAAGGAACTGCGCACCCACCTGCTGCGCGAGCCGTTCCAGCTGCAGCATGGCAGCGGGACGGCGCACGTCAGTGCTCACCAGAAGCACCCGCTTGCGCTGCGTCTCAATCAGCCATCGAGCAAGCTTTGCTGCCGAGGTGGTCTTGCCGGCACCCTGCAGGCCAGCCAGCAGGACCACGAACGGGGGCTGGGCACGCAGACTGAAGCCGGCACGCGCCCCGCCCATCAGCGCGACCAGTTCCTTGTGCAGGATGCTGACGAACATCTGCCCGGGGGTCAGGCTGGAGGCGACCTCGGTACCCACCGCCTGCACCTTCACCTGCTCGATGAACTGCTTGATCACCGGAAGCGCCACATCCGCCTCCAGCAGCGCCACCCGGACCTCCCGCAGCACTTCGGCCACATTGTCCTCGGTAATGCGGCCACGCCCACGCAGGGCATCCACTGTGCGGCTCAGCCGCGATGTCAGGCTGTCAAACATTAGGCCATTATAGGGGAATGAACGACGCCCGAACGGACCTGCTGCTTCTGTTACTGCTGGGCCTGCTCACCGTCATCGCCTTCTCCTCGGGCACGGAAGTGGCCATGTTGTCGGTGAATCGTTATCGCCTGCGGCACCGGGCCAAGTCCGGCCAGCGCGCGGCCCGCCTGCTCGAAAGGCTCATGCAGCGTCCGGATGACTGGCTCGGCGTCAATCTGCTCATCCTGGCGGCGGCGAGCGTGTTTGCCTCACAGGCCGCCACCATCCTGGCGCTGCGCTCCGGCTGGCATCAGGCCGTACCGGTAGCAGGCGCCATCCTCACCGTCGTCATGATCGTTTTCGGGGAGCTCGCGCCCAAGATTTTTGGCGCCACTTACGCCGAGCGCGTGGCGCTCAGTTCCGCCTATATCTACAGCGCACTGGTCGTCGTCGCCCGTCCCCTGCTGTGGGTCACCAGCCGCTTCGCCTACGGATTCCTGCGCCTGTTCGGCGTCGTGCGGGCCCGTCGTGACACCCAGTCATTGAGTGCCGATGAACTGCGCCTGGTGGTTGCCGAGGCCGGCCCGCTGGTGCCCGCGCGGCACCGGCAGATGCTGCTGTCCATCCTTGACCTGGGGGGAATCACCGTGAATGACATCATGATTCCGCGCCAGGAGATCACCGGTATCGATGTCACGGCGTCCTGGGAGGATATCCTCGACCAACTGCGGCAGACCCTGCACACGCGACTGCCGGTCTACGAGGGTGAACTCGACCAGATCATCGGCGTGCTGCACATGAAACGCATCGTGCAGGAGCTGGCGCGCGAGAGCCTCACGCGTGATCGGCTGATTGATATCGCGCGCAGCCGCGAGCCCTACTTCGTTCCCGAGGGCACGCCCTTGACGCTGCAGCTGACCAATTTCCAGCGCAACCAGCGGCGCTTCGCATTCGTGGTCAATGAATATGGTGATATCGACGGACTGGTGACGTTGGAGGATATTCTCGAGGAAATCGTCGGCGAGTTCACCACGGATCCTGCGACGATCGCGCACAAGGATGTGCACGTGGAGAAGCCCGGCGTCTTCATCATCAACGCCAGCGCCACCATCCGGGCGTTGAATCGTGCGCTGCAATGGCACCTGCCCACCGATGGCCCCAAGACCCTCAACGGGCTGCTGGTCGAGCAGCTCGAGACGATCCCGCAATCCGGCACCGCACTCAAAGTGGGTGATTACCAGTTCGAAGTGCTGCAGATCGCGGACAATACCATTCGCACCGTGCGCGCCCAGCCTGTCGCCAAGCCTAAGTCCGCCTAGGAAAACGCGAGTTTCACGGCCGCATCCACCCGCGATACCGGAATGACCTCCAGCCCTTCAATGGATTTGCGTGGCGCGTTCTCGCGCGCGACGATGACCCGCTCGAAGCCTTGGCTGCGCGCTTCCTTCAAGCGCTCCTCGCCATAGGCCACGGGCCGCACCTCCCCGGTGAGACCGATCTCCCCGAACACCGCCAGCTGCCGGGGCAGCGCCCGGTCATTGAGACTCGACGCCAGTGCCAGCACCACGGGCAGATCCCACCCGGTTTCCGAGATCTGCATGCCGCCCACGACGTTCACGAACACGTCGTGCTCCTGCAGCGACAGGCCGGTGTGCCGGTTCATGACGGCGAGCAGCATCGCCACGCGGTTGGCATCCAGGCCCTGGGCAATGCGTCGGGGTGCGCCGAAACGCATCCGGTCCACCAGGGCCTGCAGCTCGATCAACAAGGGTCGGCCACCTTCACGGGTCACCGTCACGATGCTACCGGCGGCAGGCTCCGGGGCGCGGGCGAGGAAGATGGCGGCCGGGTTGCGCACCTCCGCAAGGCCATTGGCGGTCATCGCGAAGAAGCCCAGTTCGTGGGCCGCGCCGAAGCGGTTCTTGACTGCACGCACGATGCGGAAGCGGCTGCCGGCTTCGCTTTCGAAATACAGCACCGTATCCACCAGATGTTCCAGCACGCGCGGGCCTGCGATCGCACCTTCCTTGGTGACGTGTCCGATGATGATGACCGCGGTGGCCGTGGCCTTGGCAAAGCGCACCAGGGCCGCCGTGCATTCACGCAGCTGCGAAACGGCGCCCGCGCTCGCACCGACGTCCCCGGATGAGAGGGTCTGGATCGAATCCACGACCAGCAGGCCCGCGCGCTGCGCGCTGGCATGCTCGAGGATCGCAGCCAAGTCACTCTCGGCCACCAGATTCAGGGTTGGCGCCTGCAGTCGCAGGCGCTGTGCGCGTAAGCTGATCTGTACCACCGACTCCTCGCCGCTGGCGTACAGCACCGGGCGGTTGGCACTCACGGCGGCGGCCGCCTGCAGCAGCAGGGTCGACTTGCCGATGCCCGGATCCCCACCCAGCAGCGTCACCGAGCCTGGAACCAGGCCGCCCCCCAACGCCCGGTCCAGCTCCGACAGGCCCGTCGTCAGACGCACGCTGGCCTGCGCAGTGGGGGCACTCAGGGGCTGCGGGGGCGCGCCCGTGGCCGTTGCGGCCGCGTGGCTGGGCCGGTGCCCGCCCAGTTCGCGTAGCCCATCGCGACGCACCAGAGAATTCCATTCCCCGCAGTTTGGACATTGTCCGACCCACTTCGCGGTCTGGCCCTCACAGGCGGTGCAAAAGAACGCGATTGTTGGCTTCATGGACGCCTGCGATGCCCCAAGAGCACCGGTTTGTGATCAGACACTCGGACTATGTTGCGGACAATGCTAGTTTATGCAACTTCGAGGCGAGCTGCGGTCAGGCTTACGCATGGCCGCTGCATAAGAGGAAACAGGTCTTGTCGAGGTCCCCAGATTTTCACCGTCGCGCGGTGCTTACGGCCGCGTGGATTTGCGCGGTGCGCAAAGCGTGACTGCCGTCACACTTCATTTGCGGCGTCGCGGAGACGCAGCCCGATGAGTTTGCGCGGCAAGGTGCGGCTCGTGGGTCACACGGACACCGGCAAGGTGCGGGAGCACAACGAGGACACGATCGCCTTCGATGCGGACATTGGCTTGCTGGTGCTCGCCGATGGAATGGGCGGCTACAACGCCGGCGAAGTGGCCAGTGGCATTGCCGTGAAAACCATCGTCAACCTGGTGCGCGAATCCGTCGAGCGCGAGGACCTGCGTGTTGCGGACCAGGCGACGGGAATGTCGCGCGCGAGCATTATCCTGCGCGATGCCATTCATCGCGCCAACAAGATCATTTATCAGACCGCAAGGGCGCAGCCCCAATGCGAAGGCATGGGTACGACGGTGGTCAGCGCCCTGATGTTCGACAACAAGATCGCTGTCGCGCACGTCGGTGATTCGCGGATGTACCGCCTGCGCGCGGACAAGTTCGAACAGGTCACGATGGACCATTCACTGCTGCAGGAACTGGTCGATCGGGGCTTCTACTCCCCCGAGGAAGCCCAGCGGGCCGCCAACAAGAACTATGTCACCCGTGCCCTGGGGGTCGAATCGACAGTGGAGGTCGAAATCCAGGAAGTCCCCACCCAAAGGGGCGACTTTTATGTCTTGTGTTCGGATGGCCTCTCGGACATGGTCGAAGATGACGATATTCATTTAACGATCAGCACCTTTGGTGCTAATCTTGAGACGGTTGCTAAGCAGTTGATTCAGTTGAGTAATGACAATGGAGGTCGTGATAACGTCTCCGTGGTCATGGCACACGTGGCCGAGAACTTTCCTGCGAACAAGGGCGTTCTCGACCGAATCCTGGGCTGGCTGGGCTGATCGTTCGTTAAGAGGCACGCATGGCAAGGTTGATACTTAGCCTGGATAGCCAGGTGATGGCGGAATACAACATGAACAAGGAGCGGTACACGATCGGCCGTCTCCCTGACAATGACATCCGCATCGATAATGGCGCGGTCAGCGGCCATCACTCGCTGATCATCAATATCCTCAATGACTCGTTTCTCGAGGATTTGAACAGCACCAATGGCACCTACGTCAACGGCAAGCTCATCAAGAAGCATGCGTTGCAGCATGGTGATGTCATCACGGTCGGACATCACCAGTTGCGCTTTGCCGAGGACGATGAGGCGCAGGATGAATTCGAAAAGACCATGGTGATCCAGCCCTCGCAGCGGCCGGTGGAAAAAATCCGCCACGTGCGCGAAGCGGTCACGAATGCCGCCCCCGATGTCTCCGCCTCCGCTTCGCGCAAGGCGCTGGGCAATGGCACCCAGGTCAAGAAGGCCAAGCTGCAAGTGCTCTCGGGCGCCTTCGCCGGTCGTGAGCTGGAATTGAACAAGGCGCTGACCACTTTGGGTCGGCCCGGCGTTCAGGTTGCCGCCATCACCCACCGCCAGGATGGCTACTTCATCGTCCACGTCGACAGCGAGAAGGCCAACGATTTCCCGCTGCTCAATGGCAGTCCGATTGGGGCGCAAGCCACCCGGCTCAGCGACAATGATGTCATCCAGCTGGCCGGCGTGAAGATGGGGTTCTTCGAGGGCTAGGAGTCGGCGCGGCTGACCGAGGGAAAAAATCCAATGGCTCTTGGTCAAGCCGCCCCTGGGCCATCGAGCAATAGGCAGCGTTCGCCTCAATTCCTATGAAGCTGCGACCCAGGCGCCTGGCAACAACCAATGTAGTGCCACTGCCACAGAACGGGTCAAGTATTACGTCATGTCCCGCACTCGCAGCGAGGACGCATGTTTCAACGAGCTTCTCCGGAAAGACCGCAAAATGTGCTCCGCGGAACTTCGAGAGTGGAATAGACCAAACCGTGCGTTTGTTCCGGCCCAGCGGGTGGAATGCCTGATCCCAGCGGCCCTTGTGCAAATTCGCATTTCCGCCGTTCTTTCCTTGCTCAGGAGTCCCTCCCTTCTTCCCGAAATGGCCACGACCGCCGCGCATCTTGCTGTGCTGCGAAAACGTTACGTGGGGTTCGCGAATGGCATCAGCAAAGTATCGGTATCTGTCGCCTTTGGAAAACAGAAACAGGTACTCATGATCGGTGGTCGGTCTTGAAGTTACCGAAGATGGCATGGCGTTCGGCTTGTGCCAAACAATATCGGATCGCAAAATCCAGCCGTCATCAGCCAACGCAAGCGCCGCTCGCCACGGCAGCCCGAGCAAGCGTCCATCAGAATATTTGTCGCCCAAGTTGAGCCATAGTAACCCGTCATTTCTCAGGACACGATGACATTGTCGGAACACGGCGCGCAGCTTGACCACATAGTCTTCCGGCGTTTTCTCCGCGCCGAGCTGCTCTTGCTGCTCGTAATCCCTTTGTTGATAGTAGGGTGGACTCGTCACGATGCAACTGATGCTGTTGGCCGGAATTGCGCTGAGCGCCTTGTTGCAATCCCCCAAGATTATGGAGTTCTTCAGCTGCTCAAGGGTTGGCTTTATCGCGTGGCAACCCGATTCGGATCGGATCGAATCGATTCGATCATATCGATAGATTTCAGTCCTCAATGCCCCCATCACGCAACCTCTAGAGTCTTCCAAATGGGAATCAGATCGGTAATCGAACTTTCCAGCGCTGGCTCGATGATTGCGAGCTGATTGGGATTAGCCATTACATGGACGATATTTTCGCAATCAAGACTGGCCAGATCTCCCGCCCACGATTCTGCGATTACGATTGGGATGCACTCGTACCCGTTTGCTCTGGCGACCCCGACTGCCTTGAAGATATCGCGGGTGAATAAATTAGCGTGTCCGCCACCCATGGTTTCTCGCGTCTTGACGGGCATCAGGATGCACTTGTTCTTGGCAATCACCTGAACATCGTATGTTTCGTCGCTGATCGTGACCTGCTTATCACCCACAACGAGTTGAATGTTGTTTGCCTTGAACACCTTGTTGAGAATCGATCGTACCAAAGCCTCAAAGCGCGTTCCCTTCAGCGCGCGGCGACTTCCCTCAAGTCGCGCCAGCATAACCTCCGCGAGAACTGGCCACTGCCAGTGATCAGCACTGGGGAATAAAGGGCCAACAAATTTTCGAAGATGATTGATCAGATTGGCCTTCTTGTCGTCGAGCGAAACTCCCCTATGGCTGCGCAGCAACGGCTCAAGCCGCTGCGCTGGTGCGTCCCTCAAGAGCCACGCCAGGAAGTACCATTTTGCCTTGGCTGCAGAATACGGTCGTCCCAGGCCATCGAAGAGCTGCACCGGCGAGTCTGCCGCCAGATAGCGTGTGAGGACCTGCTTTGCCCTTGATTCGTCGGCCTCGCCTATGAACGAAAATATGTCGGAGTAGCCCTCCTCAGCGAGGAACGAGGCAAATGCATCGAAGAATGCCTTGTTTTGATCTACGACTGCGACAAGCTCCTGCAATCGTAAATTATCAATGACGTAGGCGCGAGGTTTCTCAGGATCTGCAGTCATTACCGTTAGCGTGGGATGGAGCACGACATTAAATTACATTCGCGCGGAAGTCTATTGATACAACTTAGCGAAGTGACCGCCATTTCGGAGGCGTCCGGAGCGATTCGAACTCGCGCCCTAGCGTTCAGATCGCCTCGTGCGGTACGCGTTGCCGCACGCCACAGAGCATCTCGTAGGAAATGGTGCCGGCGTGGGAGGCGACTTCCTCCACCGGCAGTCCCGGCCCCCACAGCAGGCAGCCTGTGCCGACGTGGGGCTGCGGAAGATCGGTGACATCCACCGCAATCATGTCCATGGAGACGCGGCCCACCATCGGTGCGCGCCGACCGTCGACCAGAACCGGTGAACCGTCCTTCAGACTGCGCAGCATGCCGTCGCCGTAACCCCCAGCGACGATCGCAATTCGCGAGTCCCGACGTGCCGTCCAGGCGCCCGCATAGCCGACCGACTCCCCGCGCGGCACGCGCCGCAAGCCGATGATGGTGGACTCCAGCGTCATGACTGGCTTCAGTCCGAGCGCATCACCGCGTGCATCCGCGAAGGGCGACACACCGTACAGCGCCAGGCCCGGACGCACCCAGTCACCGGCCGCATCCGGCCAGCCGAAAATGCCAGCGGAATTACCAATGCTGGTGGCGAGCCCCAGCGTGCCGGTCGCGGCCCGGAAGCGCTGCAGCTGTTCGGGCGTGGTCGGCAGATTGCGTTCGTCCGCACGGGCCAGATGCGTCAGCACCCGCACTTCGCGCAGTGGAGTCATCAGCGCGCGCAGGCGCGCCAGCGCGGCCGGAAAATCCTCGGGCCTGAACCCCAGGCGATTGATGCCCGTGTCGATCTTCAACCACGCGGTGAAGCGGAAGGAACCGCGGAACGCTTCCTGCAGCGCGACCTGCAAGGGATCGTGCATGACCACCTCGAAGCGATGCACCGCCGCCTCGAGCAGCTGTTCCGCGTTGAAGACGCCCTCGAGCAGAATGATGGGCCTCGTGATGCCCGCTTCGCGCAGCATGATGCCTTCCTCGAGCCGCGCCACCGCAAAGGCATCCGCCTGCGGCAGCCCCACCGCCGTCATGACCAAGCCATGACCATAAGCGTTGGCCTTCACCACAGCCATGACCTTCGACCCAGGCGCGCGGGCACGAACAGTTTCCAGATTGGCGCGCAGCGCAGCGGTGTCGATCACCGCGCGGATCAGCGGCATCACCGCAGGATGCCCTCGGCATAGGAGTCCGGCGCGTAGTTGGCGAAGCGCGTGAACTGCCCCTGGAAGGTGAGCAGGAAGGTGCCGATCTCACCGTTGCGGTGTTTGACCAGTTCGATTTCCGCGATGCCCTTTTTCGTAGTGTTTTTGTCGTATACTTCGTCGCGATAAATGAGCAGGATCATATCTGCGTCCTGTTCAATCGAGCCCGATTCGCGAAGATCCGACATCACGGGTTTCTTGTGCTCACGCTGTTCCACGCTGCGATTTAATTGCGACAATGCAATCACCGGCACGGCCAGTTCTTTAGCCAGCACTTTGAGACCACGCGAAATCTCCGCGATTTCCGTCGCGCGGTTTTCCTTGTTGCCCGGCACCTGCATCAGCTGCAGGTAATCGACCACCACCAGACCCAGGCCGTGTTCACGTTTCAATCGGCGCGCGCGCGCGCGCAGGTCTGTCGGACTCAGCGCCGGAGTCTCATCAATGAAGATGTTCGCGCCCGACAGCTGGCTGGTGGCGCTGGTGATGCGCGCCCAGTCCTCATCCGCAATCCGACCCGAACGCAGGCTACTGAGCGGCACCCCACCGATCGAGGCAAGCATGCGGGTGATGATCTGATCGGAGGGCATTTCCATGCTGAAGATCGCCACCGGTGCGCGGATGCTCGGATTGATCGCGGCGTACTCGGCCATGTTCACGGCCAGCGTGGACTTACCCATGGAGGGGCGCCCCGCAACGATGACGAGATCCCCCGCCCGCAGGCCGCCGGTCATCTTGTCGAAGTCCGCGAACCCGGTCGCCAGCCCGCGCATCTTGTCGGGGTTGCTGTGCGCCTCATCGATCTGGTCGATGACCGCAGGCAGCATCTCGGCGACGGAGCGCGCCCCACCGCCGGCGCGCGCTCCGGCTTCGGCAATGGCGAATACGCCCTGCTCGGCCTTGTCCACCAGCTCGCGCGCCGTTTCACCCTCGGTGTTGTAGGCGGAAGCGGCAATCTCGGTACCGGTCTTGATCAGCTGCCGCAGCAGCGAGCGCTCATGGACGATCTCGGCATACGCGCGGACATTGGCCGCAGTGGGCGTGTCGCGGGCCAGGGTGCCCAGGTAAGCGAGGCCACCGACATCGGCCGCGAGGCCATGACGTTCGAGATGTTCGGATACCGTGACGGCATCCGTTGGCTTCTGGTTGGTCGCCAGGGCGCGGATGGCATCGAAGATGGTGCGATGGTCGGGGCGGTAGAAATCCTCCGCGCGAACCACGTCAGAGACGTTGAACCAGGCGGAGGCGTCGAGCAGCAGGCCGCCCAGCACGGCCTGTTCCGCCTCCAGCGAGTGCGGGGGCGTACGGACGTCTGCGACGTCACGGTCCGAGTCGCGGCGGGATTTGGCTATGGGAGCCACTGTACTGCGCGACCCTCCGTAGGCTTACTCCTCGGGAACGATGAGTACCGGCAGGACGACGTTGACGTCGGCATGCAGGTGCAGCTCGACGGCATATTCGCCCACCATGCGCAGCGGACCCGTCGGCAGACGCACCTCACTGCGCGCCAGCGGGTGACCGGCCTTCGTCGCCGCTTCCGCGATGTCGCTGGTGCCGATGGAGCCGAAGAGCTTGCCTTCAGTTCCGGCCTTGGCGGGGATCGTGAGCTTGAACTCCTTGAGCCTCTCGACGCGCCCCTGGGCGCCGGCGAGCTGATCGGCCGCGTGCTTTTCAAGCTCGGCCCGACGCACTTCGAAACGGGCGACGTTCGCGGGCGTAGCCAGCGTGGCCTTACCCTTGGGCAGCAGGAAGTTACGGCCGTAGCCGGACTTGACCTTTACGCGGTCGCCGATGGTGCCCAGATTGGCAACTTTCTCAAGAAGGATGACATCCATGACGATTCTCAGTGCTGATCGGTGTAGGGGAGCAACGACAGGAAGCGCGCGCGCTTGATCGCCGTGGCGAGCTGGCGCTGATAGAACGACTTCGTACCCGTGATGCGGCTGGGAACAATCTTGCCCGTCTCCGTGACGTAGGCCTTGAGGGTGGCCAGATCCTTGTAGTCGATTGATTCGACGTTGTCCGCGGTGAAGCGACAGAACTTCTTCCGGCGTGAGAAGCGGCTGCCACCCCCCCCGCTACCGCCGCCGCTGCTACCGCCGCCACCGCCGTAACCTCCGCCACCGCCCCCACCGCCGTAGCCGCCGCCACCGCCACTGCCGCCGCCACCACCGTAGCCACTGCCACCGCCGTTACCGCCGCCGATCATGATGCGCTCTCCCCTGCGGTCGGCGCGTCATCGTCGTCCGAACCGGAGTCATCGCGGCCGCGATCACGCCGACCGCCACCTTCTTCGTCCTCACCGCGCGCCATCGGCGAGGGCTCCGTGACGGCCTTGTCCATCTGCACGACCAGGTGACGCAGCACCGCGTCACTGAAGCGGAACGCGCCGGTCAGCTCGTTCAACGTCTTCTGGTCACATTCGATATTGAGCAGCACGTAGTGTGCCTTGTGAACCTTGGCGATCGGGAACGCCAACTGGCGACGACCCCAATCTTCAAAGCGGTGCACGTTGCCGCTGCCATTGGCGATCATCGACTTGTAGCGCTCGACCATCGCCGGAACCTGTTCGCTCTGGTCCGGATGCACCAGGAACACAATCTCGTAATGCCTCATGAGTCCTCCTCTTGGACTTAAGCCACCCGTCAAGGCATTTGCCGGTGTGGCAAGGAGAACCGGAACTGCCCCTCCACGGGTGCCGCACCGGCCTTTCCCCCGTAATTGGGGGTCGCGCAATATACTGAAATGGCGCCTGGGCCGCAATCGACACGGCTATTTTTTGCTGCGCTGCCGCACCACCTCGTACAGGAGCATACCGGCCGCCACGGACACATTCAGGCTTTCCACCGACCCCAACTGCGGCAGGCGAACCATGTGGTCACAGGTTTGGCGGGTCAGGTGTCGCAACCCCGCACCCTCCGCTCCCATGACCAGTACCGTACCTGCAGTGAAATCCACCTCGGCCGCGGTGACAGTCGCGTCGGCATCGGCCCCGGTGACCCACAGGTCCGCTTCCTTCAGCAATTTCAGGGTGCGAACCAGATTCGTCACGGTCACCAGGGGGACGGATTCAGCCGCACCAGCGGCCACCTTGCGCACCACCGGGCTCAGATTGGCCGCACGGTCCTTGGGCACCACCACTGCCAGGGCGCCGCAGGCATCGGCGGTGCGCAGGCAGGCGCCGAGGTTATGGGGGTCCTGGACGCCATCCAGTGCCAGCAGCAGCGGATTCACGGCCGCACCGAGCGCGCTGACCAGATCATCTTCAGACCACGGAGCCAGGGGCACGACCTCAGCCGCAACGCCCTGATGCGCGACATCCCCGAGTGCCGTGAGCAATGTCTGGGCATCGACCCGCTGTACCCGGGTGCCATGTTCGCGCGCCAGCGTCTCGATGGCACGCAAGCGCGGATCGTCGCGTCGCTCGGCAAGCTTCAGCTCCAGCACCCGATCCGGATGGCGCTTCAGCAACGCCTGCACGGCGTGCAGGCCGTAGACCCACTCACGACTGCTCATGACTTGCTCAACGGCGGCGCTCGCGGCCACCCTTGGCATCCCTGGTGCTCTTCGCGTTGTCCATGGCACCGCCTTCCGGCACGAGGTCCAAGTCGATCAGTCCCTCGATCGGATTCACTGAGGTGACGATCACGCGCACTTCGGTACCGATGCGCAGGCTCCTGCCGCTGCGGGCCGCACGCCAGCCATGGCCGTGGTCCTCCATCAGGTAGTCATCGTCGCGCAAGTTATCCAGATGCAACAGCCCATCGATCGCGACATCCAGAAGCTGCACGAAGCAGCCGAACTCCACCACCGTGGTGATCAGGCCCCGGAACGTCTGGCCGATACGCTCCCGCAGCCATACGCATTTGAGGAACGCGGAGACATAGCGGTCCGATTCGTCCGCCCGCTTCTCGAGCCGCGACAGTTCCGCGCCCTGCACGGACAGCGCATTTTCCTCGTACTCGACGCCACTGCCATCCTGCGCCGATACCAGCGCCTTGAGCGTGCGATGGACCACCAGATCCGGATAGCGCCGGATGGGCGATGTAAAGTGTCCGTACTCGCCCAGCGCCAGGCCGAAATGGCCGATATTGGTGGGCTGATACACGGCCTGTGGCATGGAGCGCACCACCAGCGATTCGACGAAGGGCAACTCGGCAGATCCCTTCAGCCTGCGGGTGATGGCCTGGATGTCCCGCGGCGCGACGGTCTCGGGTATCTGCGCCTCGATCCCCAGTACCGCGAGGGTTGCGAGCAGCTTGTCGAGCTTCTCCTCATCCGGCTTGCCATGGACGCGGTAGAGGGTCGGGGATTTCGTATGCCCCAGTTCGCGTGCCACGGCCACGTTCGCCAGGATCATGCACTCCTCGATCAGCTTGTGCGCTTCCACCCGCGCGTGCAGCGTGACGGCATGAATACGCTGATTCGCATCAATATCGAAGCCCGCCTCGGGAGCATCAAAGTCGAGCGCACCACGCGCGCGCCGCGCCTTCAGGAGCACGCGGTACACATCCACCAGGGGTAGCAGCCGCTGCACCAGCGACCCGATTTTTTCCCGCGCCTCGGCCTTGCCATCCAGCAGCGCATCCTGCGCCTGGTTGTAGGTAAGTCGGGCGGCCGAGCGCATCACGGCCGGATAAAAGCGCGCCGCCTTCAGTGCACCCTGGCGCGTGACAATCATGTCCGCGGCCAGACACAGCCGATCAACGTGGGGTGCCAGGGAGCACAAGTGATCCGAGAGCCCCGGCGGCAGCATCGGAATCACACGGGTTGGAAAATACACCGAGGTGCCACGACGCAGGGCCTCGGCATCCAGCGCCGTGCCCTGCCGCACGTAGAAACTGACATCGGCGATGGCGACAATCAGGCGAAAGCCATCCGGGTGGGCTTCCGCATACACCGCATCGTCGAAATCGCGTGCGGTCTCACCATCGATGGTCACCAGCGGCAGCTCGCGCAGATCGATACGCCGCGCGCTCTCGTTGGCATCGACACGGTCACCGTAGGCATCCGCCTCGGCGCTCACCGCGGGCGGGAAAACACTGGGCAGGTCAAAGCGCGCGATGGCCGATTCGGTGGCCATCTCGACGGGACGCTCCGGATCGAGCCGCCGCGCAACCCGCGCCACGGGCGGTGAGGTGGCGGAGGCATGACGCACGATGCTCGCGATCACCCAGTCCCCGTCGCGGGCGCCTTCCAGCTCATTGAGCGAGACGATGCACCGCAGCTGCAGCCGACGATCCGCCGCGATGATCGCCGCCTGACGGCCCTGGATTTCAACGGTGCCCAGGAAGGCCTTGACGCCGCGATCCACAATGCCCTCCACCTCGCCCAGCCAGCGATTGGAGGCGTCCTTCGCCAGTCGCACCCGCACCCGATCCCCGTGCATGACACCGCGCATCTGGCCCGGTGGCAGAAACACGCTATCCTTCAGACCCTCGATACGAACGAAGCCGTACCCGGCACGATTGGCGCTGACGGTGCCTTCGGCACTGTCACCGCTGCGGTACTTCAGCGCCGTCGCGCCGTGCGCCTCACGCTTGGGCTCGCTGCTGCTGCCTTTGGCACGATGGGTGCCGTGGCTGGCACTGGCAATTGCCTTCGGTCCGCCGTGCGTCTTGCGCTTGCCGAACTGTCCCCTGCGCATGCTCAATTGACAGCTCCCCACGCCGTGCGTAAATTGCGCCGCTCCCTAGGGCTCCTCGCCCCGAAGGGTGTCCGGCTCCCGGCCCAGGTGGCGGAATTGGTAGACGCACTAGTTTCAGGTACTAGCGGGTAACACCGTGGGGGTTCGAGTCCCTTCCTGGGCACCATCGAAATTTTCTCGATAATAATCAACAACTTACCTTCTATTTTAGGGTTCCTGAACCGGAACCAAACTTGCGGGTATCAACGCCCAATCCTACCGGAAAGTCGCTGAAATCGTTTGAAAGTGGCAAACATTTGGACGCCCTCATCAGGGCAGATTCCCGACCCCGATGGGCTGACAACAGGGGTAAATTTGGGGGTAACTCTTGAGTTCGGGAGTCCCTGTTACCCTGGGCTCCGGAACTTACCCTGGAAATGGTCCGACGAAGCCCCGCGGCTGATTTGGTGCCGCCTGATCCACGACCTCAGTGCCCACTCTGGGCCCGACAGCGCCGGAAACAAAATCCGAAACCCATCGTTCGGCTCAAAATCCGATTACGTGCGGGTCGTGCACCCGCAGCTGCCGGTCGTAAACGTCCACTATAAAGTGGCGCATGGTTATTGATCTTGGTTCTCGACGCCCCTAACTGCCTTGAGGCTATTCCATTTCGACGGCCTTGGCGTCTCGCTTGTAGACGATGCCGTCCTTCATCACAAAAGTTACTCGCTTCATCAAGCTGATGTCGTCAAGCGGATTGCCGGGGACGGCGATAACATCTGCCGGTTTCCCGGGTGTCACGCTACCCAGGTCCTTTTCATGTTTCAGAAGCTCAGCCGCGTGAGTCGTCGCGGCCTGGAGGGCGAACACGGGTGGCATGCCGGCCATGACCATGAGTTCAAATTCGTGCGCATTCTGCCCGTGTGGATAAACCGCGGCATCGGTGCCGAAAGCGATCTTTACGCCGGCTTTGTAGGCGCGGCCGGCAGTTGCAAGAACCTGGGATCCAATGGCTGCCGCTTTGACGGCTATCTGGGGCGGATAGTACCCCGGTATCTTTGCATGGCAAGTGGCTTCGGCACCGTGAGCGTGTGCCGCTGCGGTAAAACCGTAGGCATGAGCCGTGGCGACCACGGCCTTGATTTCTTCTAAGGGTCATCTGCGCGTTGTCGCCGCTGCCGCTCTCAGCCAGTACACCACCCGAAAGTTGCTCGTTGATTCCACCAGCTCGAGGACACCGCCGTGATTCTCGCGTCTTTCAATCGCTTAAGCCCGACAGGGTGCTAGTAGGACCCAGTCCCCTCAAAAGCGGACGCAGGAACCTGGCGACCAGACCGAATCGTGCCGGCGCCGCGTATGTTGACGCCATCGACTCAATTGTAATAACATTGTTGTCACTATGACGAAATCATTGCCGGTAACAGTGCGCCGCATTGGGAACTCACTCGGCATTGTGATCCCGAAGCCAGTCTTGGCCCAAGTTGGGCTATCCCAGCAAGCTGAGCTAACCGTCGAGCGCGGGGCCATCGTGTTGCGGAAGCCTCATAAGGCGGTCCGCTCGGGGTGGGCCGAAGCTGCCCAATCAGTTGCGATTCAGCGCGAGGACGGACTCCTGATGGGAGAGTTTGCGAACGCCGCCGATATGGAACTTGAGTGGTGAAACGCGGTGAGATCTGGCTCGTTGCTCTTGACCCAACGGTCGGAAGTGAGATCAAGAAGTCGCGGCCGTGCGTCATCGTCTCGCCCCCTGAGCTTAACGAGCATCTGCGGACCGTCATTGTCGCTCCCATGACGAGCAAGGGCTTCGTTGCCCCCTTTCGTGTGCCGGTGACGCATTCAGGAACAAAAGGCCTGATCGTGCTCGATCAAATCAGAACTGTGGACAAGATCCGATTGGTCAAGCGGCTTGGCGCCCTCAGTTCCAAAACTCTGTCCACTGTTCTGATCACCCTGCAAGAAGTATTCGCAGCGTAACGGCCGCATGTGGCGATGGAAGCCGAAGCTGGAGGGGCCCAGTGGCTCCAAAGTCGAAATAAATTGCGGCGGAGCAATGGCCGAGTGAGTTCGATCGGCTGTCCACGCGGATTCATCTGTGTCCACAACTGTCTAGCCACAGCTTGATCGAACAACGGGTAATAAGTGGGGTAACTTCGGACGGGAGAAATTCTGCGGATAACTCAAAGATTCGGTAGTCCCTGTTACCCTCGTGCCAACCGAATTCGCTGTGCGCAACGCCAAATCCGCCGAAAAGCCGTACGAGCTGTCGGACTCTGGGGGTCTATTCATTCTGGTAAATCCTAGTGGGTCGCGCTGGTGGCAATAGAAATATCGATTCGATTCGAAGGAGCGCGGCATTAGTTTGGGAGTGTATCCCGATGTCAGCCTCAAACGGGCGCACGAAAAACGGGACGAAGCCCGCAAGCGTCTCGTCGCGGGTATCGATTCTACTGTCCAGCGCCGTGAGGAGAAGGCGACCGACTCGATCACCTTCGAGTGACGCAGGCAGCCCGGACGGCCACCATCGCTCAAACGACGATATACACCGCCGACCTCGCCACCGGTCTGCCTTGGTTGCTCCTTGGAATGGCTGGTGCGACGATGATCGTTAGAGACATCGTGCGTCGCTCACCGAGTGATCGCCGCCGTAATGGGGCAGCATGGCCGCGACCCGCGTCAGTATGGATTGGATTTCGGCTTGTGGACGCGCGCGATCGTCGCGCTGTTGATCGAGCGGAAGTTCGGAGTAGACCTGGGAGTCACGTCGGTCGGGTCGCTGTTGGCGAAACTGCAGCTGACGCCGCAGAAACCTTTGCAGCGTGCGTATCAGCGAGATCCCGAGGCGATTGCCTTGTGGCAGAAACAGACTTATCCGGCGCTGGCCCGCCAGGCTAAACGCGACAGCGCGCAGATTCTTTTTTGGGATGAATCCGGCTTTCGCGCCGACACCGTTCACGGAAGGACGCGGGGATTGCGCGGCCAGACTCCGGTTGTGTATCGACCTGGTCAACGGCAATCGATCTCCGCGGCCTCTGCGTAGGTCCTCGCGGGGAGTTTTGGTTCTGCACCTACGCGGGTCGTTTGAACGGCGAGTTGTTCGTCGAGTTGCTGCGCCAGTTGATGCAGCGCCGCAGGAAACCCGTGCGTTTGATTCTCGACAGCCTTCCGGCGTACAAGACTCGCATCATTCGCGACTACGTCGAATCCACCGAAGGGAAGCTGAGCCTGCATTTTCTACCGGGCTACGCCCCCGAATTGAATCCGGACGAATTGGTTTGGAGCCACGTCAAGCGTACCGGTACGGCGCGCAAGCGGCAGCCATCGGCACCGTGGCCACAGGTACGAACGCTCCGAGGAGCATCAACACGCCTCCGACGAACTCCGCGACGATCGTCGCCCACCCCAAAAGGTGCGCGAACGGTACGCCGATGCCGTGCAGGACGGAGATAAAACCATCCGGGCCGCGCGCAAGCTTCGCGAATCCGTGTTCACAGAAGCCGTAGCCCACTATCAGCCGCAGCGGTACCGCATACCAGCTGGCCGGGAGCGGCAGCGGCGAAATACCGAACCTGCTAAAAAATCCAGAGAAGCTCACGGCACATCAAGACGCGCGAGCGCAGACTCCACGATATCCTCGAGGAGCGCCTTTTCAGGCCTGACCCGCGCCAGAACCCGCACTCCCATCAGCACGGCCAGAAGATCCCTGGCAAGACTGTGCGCGGGCACTGCGCGCGTGATCGTGCCATCCGCCCGGCCGGCCCGTACGCACTTGAGAAAGAACTTCTCGATGCGACGTAACACACCGGCGATAATCTTCTGAAACTGCGCGTCGTGCGGTGCGATCTCAAGCGCCGAGTTCACGAGCAAACAGCCCTTGTGATCACGATCATTCAAGGAGCGATCCAAGATATCGCTAAAAAACGCTGCGATAGCGCTTCGGCCGGGCAGTGCGTCACTGCGGCGTATGCGCTCACCCACACTGCTTTCCACGTAATGGTCCAGGGCGGCACGAAACAGCGTGCGTTTATCGCTGAATGCATTGTAGAGGCTGGCGGCAGTGATTCCGGTCGTCTCTACCAGATCCTTCACCGAAGTGGCCTCGTAACCTCGATGCCAGAAGCATTTCGCAGCCTTTGCCAGGACATCTGCTTCGTCAAATTCCCTCGGTCTTGCCATTCAAACACTCAAAGCTTTAGGGCCCGGTCCTGTATTCTAGAATGTTGATACTAGAATGCAAGTCGGTCGGTGATCGCGATCAGGAGAGAGTATATGCTAGAGCTCTATCATCATGGGTCGTCCGCCTGTGCAGCGAAGGTTCGCTTCGCTCTTGAAGAAAAGCGGCTGGCGTGGAGCGGCCATGTCATCGACATCTTTCGCGGCGAGCAGTTCCGGCCACAGTTCCGGCGCCTTAATCCCAAGGCAGTGGTGCCGGTGCTGGTGCACGATGGTTTCGTGATTCCCGAATCCACCGTTATCTGTGAGTACGTCGAAGACGCCTTTCCGCAATGGCCCATGTCTCCCGTCAGTGCGCGCGGCCGGGCACAGGTGCGCTTTTGGACCAAGGCCGTCGATGAGGAGTTGCATCCGGCTTGCTCAGCCATCACTTACATCGTGTCTCATCGTTATACGATCCTGCGCAACGGCGCCGGCAGTTTCGAGGAGTTTCTCAAAAGCGGTGGTTCCGAAGGCGCGGCGGCTCGGCGGCTGAAATGGGAGTGGATTCAACACGGCGTGGACGCGCCCGGTGCTGAGGAAAAAATCCGCCTGTACGACAGCTATCTGCACAAAATGGAGCACTCGTTGGGGCACGCGCAGTGGCTCGTCGAGGACCGCTTCTCTATGGCGGACATCGCCATGACACCCTACGTGAACCGGCTTGCCGCGCTTAGCTTGCAGGGATTGTGGACCAAGGGCCGCCTTCCACACGTTGAGGATTGGTTCGCGCGCGTCCGTAGTCGGCCTACGTTCGAGCCGGCGTTCATAAAGTGGATGCCCGGGGAACTCGCCCAGGAGATGCTTGTAAATGGTCAGCAGTCCTGGCCGATGATCCAGCGGTTGCTTCAAATCAGCTGAAGGGTTGCCCGACGGCGCCTTCGCGCAACCCTTGACTCCCTCGGAACAGGAGATAGGGCACATGATGCACCCACAGATTGTCCTGGGGCACCCGGACGCGCTATTCATCGGCGGGGCCTGGGCCAAACCCGACAGCGATTGCACGCTTGAGGTCGTATCCCCAACCACCGAGGAGGTGCTGCTACGGGTGCCCGAGGCCGCCGAACGGGACATCGACCGCGGCGTCATCGCCGCATGCGCCGCATTCAGTTCGCCCTGTTCAAACACCCCTTTGGCGGCTTGGCGCCTGTTGACAGCGTCGAGTTCTGGCCGCGATGCAACTGGCGATGATCGGCGGATTCGTCAGCAGTTACTGATGAACTGGTGCTGGTTCGCACGAGACTCAAGGAATCCATGTAGCGGTATTGCTTTCGAACCCGTTAAACGACAGCGCCGAGCCAGCCTCGCACCGCCTGAAGGTCGGGAAGCGTAAAATCCCCGTCGATCCGCCTGCCCACCGCCACTCCGTATCCGCCGTACTCGCGGACGGCCTCGAAGCCCTCCAGGTCCGTGATATCAGCGCCCACGAACACGGGTCGTCGGCCCCGGAACGGCGCCTCGGCCATGAACGCCCGCACCGCCGTACCCTTATCAGCCGACCGCGGCAGCAGTTCCAGAACGTTCTCACCCTCCAATAGCCGATACTTCGGTCCCAAGTACGTGAGCATCAGCAACGCAGCGCGCCGTAGCGCCTCCTCGCGCTCTGGGGCCTCACAAAAATGAAGCGCGACCGAAACACCCTTGTCCTCAACCGCCACTCCGTGGCCGCTCGACAATACGTCTACAAGAATCGCAAGGGCATTGCGCAGCTGCGCCGATGGCACGGCGCGATGAATCACCTTCAGAGCATCCCGCCGCTCCAGTCCATGAACACCTGCGGCAGCGCAGCCGTTCCACCCCACACAGTGATCGAGTTGCTCAATCGGCCGGCCGCTGATCAGTGCGAGCGCGCCGTCAAGCTGCGTCCAGGTTCTTTTAAGAGCACAGCGAAACGAATCATCGATCCGCACGAGCGCCGGAGCGAACTGCAAGTCCACGCCGTCAACGTCCAGGAACAGCGCGACGTCCTGTTGCAGCGGTGGTACCACAGAGGTGCTCTTCCACGTATACATTTGTCACAATTATATTGACACAAATGTACGTGTCCGTAAATTCACGGATACGGCGGACATGCCAAACCACCTGTAACGAATTGGCCGATCGGCCCGTGCCAAACTCAACGCTGGCGGTCGGCGCGCGCGTTGGGCGCTTGGCTTCATTCGAATAGCGGACCAGATCAGCATCAATTTCGCCAGCATGCCGCATTCGATCGCTTGCAAGCCGAACCGGATCGATACCGGCGTCCCTCAGTGCCGCCTCGACATGGCGCTTCCCATCCGCGTCGACTCGTCAGCCCATCAGTGCATTGTGCGCCGCGATAAATTTCCCCTGCCAGTTGGCCGCGAGTGCCGGGCGCGCGGCCCATTCGGAAACGTCCGCGAAGACGATGGTCACGTCAGCGACCTTTGACCCTGCCGCTGGCGTCGCTGGTTGCGACACCACTGCCGCCTGGATTTGCTCGCCGATCAAGGCCGGTGTCTGTGCATGCGCCGGCATCGCAAGGATTGCCAGTCCAGCAAGAAGCCCTACGAGCGTGGCGATACGGGTAAGTGCGGCCGCCATGCTGCGTCCCAGTTTCGCACTATCGATGCTGGTAAATCTCATAATGCCTTGCCAATCATTACTCAAGCTCTTTCGGGGCCTTGCGGGCCTGGAAGCTGACCCAGTCTGCGCAACAACGGTGTCATCGCAAGACCTTGAACGAAAATCGAAAATGCCACGACCGCAAGGGCTGCCGCGATGATCGCCTCCCGGTGAGCAAGTTCCGGCGGCAGCCCCAACGCCAACGCCAGCGCCAGAGCGCCTCGCAAGCCTCCCCAGAACAGGACGTGCTGCTGGTGGCGGTCGACTCTGAGACGAGTGCGAATGAACAGTGCGCACACAGGATAAATGGCCACGGCACGGCCCAGCGTCACCAATGCAATCGCGGCCAAGGCTGGGCGCCACAGGTCCGCGAAGTGCTGCTGCGCTTCGCGCGCTCCGATGAGCAGGAAGATTAGAGAATTGGCGACAAACGCCGCGTATTCCCAGAAGGACTCCAGGGCAATGCGGCCAGGCGCCGAAATGCTGTCGCGGCCGATCCGGCTTCCTGTCACCAGGCCAGCTGTCAATGCTGCCAGTACGCCAGAACAATGAAAATGTTCGGCCACGAAGAATGAGCCGTAGGCGGCCAGCGTCGTAAAGGTGATTTCGACCAAGGGGTCCTGGGTACGCCCTGCCAAGAACAGCATGCCAAAACCGGCGGCGAGGCCACTGAGGATTCCGCCACCGATGCTCCAAAGGAGGGTCTGCAATGCATCGAGCAGCGTGCCGGACGCACCCGCCGCCATGTTGAGCGCCACAATGAAAGCAACGGCCGCTGTGCCATCGTTGAGCAGACTCTCCGCCTCGACCAGAAGGCGCAGGCGGCCACCCACACGCGCCTCCTTGAATGTCGCAATCACTGACACCGGATCCGTCGCGGCAATCAGCACCCCAAACACAGCCGCGCTGCCCCACTCCCAGGCCACCGCATAGTGCATGCCGATGGCGGTGACGGCGGCAGCCAGCACCAGGCCCACCGTCGCCAGAAGCACGACGACAGCCAGATCTGCTTTGAGATCTCTCCATCGTATGTGCAAGGCGGCCTCGAACACCAGAGGCGGCAGAAACACCGTAAAAATCAGCTCCTTGGAAAGCTGCAGGTGTAATCGAAACGGCAGGAAGTCCAGGCCGATTCCGGCCAGCACCAGCCCTACTGTGTAGGGCAGGCGCACTCGCCGCGACAGCATAGCCACCAGTGCGGACACGAAAATGAGAAGCCCGAGCTGGGACAGTTGCGAGCTCATGCGACCATGCCGCGCACCCGGGTCAATTCTATTCGCCCAACAGCGGGGCCCCTGCAGCGTCTGCAGCGGTCTGGCGCATGGCACTGACCAGTACTGCGAGGCTGTCTCGCAATTGCTCCATCTGCTGCGGCTCAAGCCGCCGCAATGCATCCACCAATAATCCGGCGTGTGGTCCCGGGACGCGCCGCAACAACCGTTTGCCTTCTGCGGAAGGGTGCAAGTGAACGATTCTGCGGTCTGACCCGTCCCGTGCGCGGCGGATGAGCTGGTGTTCAACGAGCGAATTCACCAGATTGCTCGCGGTGGTTTGATGTAAGGCCATTCGAACCGCCAGGCCGTTGACGGTGATTCCCGCCTGATCACCGATCTCAGCAAGTGCCCACAGCTGCGAACCGGAAACGCCGGCGGCGTGGCGTACTTCGGCATCGTGAGTACGGGCCGACCCGAAGACCGTGCGAAGGCTTTGCAGCGCCTTCAACTCAGAGCCATTGCTCGCCCGATTGACCGGGGCTTTCCTGCGTCGCATTCGCAGCTTTTGCGCGCTTTCCTGCGTCCCTCCACTTTTATGCGTCCGGCGGCCCGTTCCTGCGGGCTTCATGTCGTTGATTCGTGGGCATCATTAGTCATATTGATTACTCAGCATAGTGCCGCGCCAAGGTCTGATACAGCGGCGGCGATAACAATCTGGAAACAGCCGTTGCCACGGCCGCGGTGATCATCAGCGGCAGGACCATTGCATGCTGCGAGGTCATCTCCGTTACGATCACCAATGCGGTCAAGGGGGCCTGCGTAACCCCAGCAAGATAGCCGCACATGCCCAGAATCGCAAAAGGAACCGGCGCATAGCCGAAGAAATCCGCAGTGCTTTGTCCGATACCCGCTCCCGCGGATAGCGAGGGGGCGAGTATTCCCGCCGGGATTCCGCTCAGGTACGACAGCAATATAGCCAAGGCCCGGGCCGGCGCATAAAGCCAGGGCAGATGAACGTGGGCTTCCAATACTGACCGCGCCTGCCGGTATCCACTTCCATACGTAAGACCGCCGGAGAGACTTCCCGTCGCCGCCACCGCCAGACCGCATAGGCCGGCAAATAATGCCGGAAAGCGCCTGCGAAGACGCCCCAGACAGCCTGTTAGCCGGCTGACACTCGCAAGCGTGACCCGACTGAACATTCCCCCGGAGATACCGGAGGTGATTGCAATACACCAGGTGATCGGCGCGAATGCGGGCACCGCGGCAGTCACAACCGGCTGGCCGAAGTAGGTATAGTTGCCCACGAGCGCGATTGCCACGACGCCTGCCAGAATGACCGTTGTGAGGGCAGTTCCGCTGGCGCGCTCTTCGAAGGATTTGGATAATTCCTCGATGGCGAACACCACCCCTGCAAGCGGTGTATTGAAGGCCGCCGCGAGGAATATCCTACCGAGTACCACGTGCACCTTCAGTAAACGCAGACCCGCCTCGCCCGAATCTGTGCGCAGCGCGAAGATGGTCTGGGGAATCCCACTCCCCTCCGCGCCGCGAAAAAACCGTCGCGTCGCCCATGCAATCGCAAAAAAGCCCAGCGGCGCCATTAGCCATGGCCACCACAGTGAAAATGCGAGAATCCGCCCAAGCAGCGCTATCGCCAGATCGGCGAGCCGCGCAAAGCAGCGCGCGTGCCTTCCACTGGTGATAGGCGAGCAGCAGGCGACCCGCATGACGCGCGCCCTCGGTAAGGGATCTCGACGTCACGGTCGAATCAGGCAGAGCATAAATTTGCGGATCCGTGGCGTCTTCGGTCATATTTCACTTCCCGATTTGCACGAGATGACCTGCTCGGCCGAGTTGACGCGGAGCGCTCTCCGCTTCGACAGATCCAGTATCCACTCGTCATTCGTTGCGGAACTTCCGCCGACGCGGTTTTCACGCACCGTACTCGGAAAAGGCAAAAGCTCCTTCCATCCCTGAGAGCCGAGCGAGGAACGAGGCGAGATGGGGCTGCCCGGAGTCGCGGCGTGACTCCATGCCGTCGGATAGGTACTCAGGCAACTGCCGAGGAAAGCGCGTGCCAAGCGGCCGCACCGGCGATAGGGCAGACGCCGATTTGTTCGTTCATCAATCAACCAAAAGTCATCAAAAGATGCGGCGTGCTCTTAGTCTTTCCAGCTTGGTATAAGCCCCTGGATATTACATTTGTCCAAATGTATTGGCAATGCTATTTTATGCCAGAATACGAAGGAGACCCGCATGCAAACCACGCTTACTGTTCAGGACGTGGATCTCAATTTGGGATATCGCTCGCCCCCGTCAATCTGGACCGCATCCGATCTGTCCGGATACGTCCGCTGCTCCCCGATCATCCGGTGCACTCCGCGCACGGCCAGGTACTCACGGCCGCGCAAGTAGATTTGGTCAACACTTGCGAAAAACCCCATGCAGTACAGCCGGCGCCAATTGACGGCGCCCACGCCTCCGCCGGAATTTCGCTCGAACCACCCTCCAAGTCAGTGAACTTATCGTCCACCCGTCTGCCCTACGGTAATAGCCAGTCATGAGGCGCGGCAGGAGCAATCCAACCGTGACGGAGAAGTGGGCGGCTCATCGCGGTGCGCCGCCCTCCAAAGGAGAATTACGACTGTGCTGGAGTCCCGCCTGGTACACAGCCTGGGATACCTGGCCCCCTGGGAATTCTCACCGACGGCGGCGCTAAGCTGCGTAGCGTGCGTGGCCGTCTACATGAGGGGGCTGCGCGCCGGCGGTCCACCCGAGTTGGCGCCACGGTGGTGGCGAACGCTGTCCTTCGTGCTGGGCGTGACGTTGGTCTATGTCGTCCTGCAGACCCGCATCGATTACTACTCGCAACACATGTTCTGGGTGCACCGGCTGCAACATCTGATCCTGCACCATGTCTGTCCGATGCTTATCGTACTGGCGGTCCCAGGCGCAACGCTCACGCGCGGACTGCCCATAACCTGGCAGCGAACGCTGGAGCAGCGTACGCGGGTGCTGTGGTGGCGATGGATCGTGCGCATTGTGCAACAGCCACTAATCGCGAGTGTGCTGTTCGTGGGCGTGATTGGTTTTTGGCTTATTCCATCCATTCACTTTACCGCCATGCTCGATGTGAGACGTTATCGCGCCATGAACTGGAGCATGCTGATCGATGGATTGCTTTTCTGGTGGCTGGTACTGACGCCGCGGGCGGTCCAGGGCTGCGCATCAATCCGATATTTCTACCGAGCTATCATGGTTGTCGGTGTCACATTCCCGCAGATCTTCATCGGGGCCTACATCACGCTGCATCGATCGGTGCTGTATGGTGTCTACGGGATCTGCGGTCGCGCCTGGGCCATCAGCCCGATGCTTGACCAGCAGCTCGGCGGTCTGCTGACATGGATCCCGCCAGCGATGATGTCATTGCTCGGACTGCTGATTGTCCTGCACCTCATGTTCCGCGATTTGGCGGCGGCAGAGCGTGCGCCGCGCGCCGCAATATTGGCCGCGGCAAAGGGCGCTGGGTAGCGGGCCGTGGCGGCAGACCATGGACAATTGCCAGTCTGTGCCGTGCGGCGGCTGTGCCCGGCGTTGCGCCTGACTGCGTTTTTGGCACTCGCCGGCTGCGTCCGGCAAACGCCCTTTGCCTTGCAGAACATCACCGGCCTGATGCCGAAATTGGAATTCCACTTACGCGATGCTGATGCTCGCGCGGTCAGTGCGGAGGATTACCGCCGCAAGATCGTACTCCTTTATTTCGGCTACACCTCGTGCCCGGATGTATGCCCGACCACCCTGGCGAAATTGTCCCAAGCCGTGCAGAGCCTGGGCCCACAGGCCTCCAACGTACGCGTACTGTTCGTCACCGTCGATCCGCAACGCGACACAGCGGCGCACCTGAAAAGCTACGTGAGCTACTTCGGGCGGCAGTTCGTCGGCCTTCGTGGCGATGACCAGGCGCTCACGGAGCTGACGCGGCGCTATCGCGTGACTTACAGTATGGATCCGCCGGATCGCAATGGAAACTACAGTGTCGAACACAGCAGTGCCGTGTTCATTTTCGACCAGACCGGACACCCGCGATTGCTCGCACAAAGCACTGACACCGCGAATGCCCTAGCCGGAGACCTGCGCCGACTGCTGCGCGGCGACTGACAGGTCACTCGCTGTCAGAGCCCGTGGCCTCCCTGGCGCGGCATTCCGACAGCACGAGGGGATCCGCTGTCCACGAGAAGGCCGCGCCCGGGAGCCAATACGCGCGCCTGCGCCTGACATCTGCTGGCGCATTAGGCATGCTGCTTGGGGATCCATACCCGACACCAGCCGGTGGCGCTGACGAGCTGCCCTGGAAACAACCTGCAAGGCCGCCAGGGATCACCATCCTTGCCCTGAAGCTGCAGGCAGTTGGCGCATCGTGAGCCGACTTTGAAAGTCGGCTCACTTTTGGGATTGATTCTGGCCGCATCCGCAACGTACCCCAGAGTGTGTGCTGTCGGACTGTTTGGATCAAGGTGCGGCAGACTCGCCGCCTGCGCAAGATCGCCCGCATCGTGCAGCAGCGCGCCAGCACAAACCGAGGCTGCCGCAACGAGCCATGCTCGCCGGGATACAAAGTCAGAGTTGATTCCAGCACTGGTCACGCGGTACATATTACATTGGTCTCAATATATTGTGGTGCTATTATATCCAGAGGAATCACAGATTTAAAAGTCTGCACGAAGGGGGTTCGTGCCGCGGATCGCGGTGCTGGCATCGCGTGTCCATTTGCTCCCCTTGTTGTCACCATGTTTCTCGTTATGAACTAAAGAGATTATCCCTAGAGCTGCGCGTTGAGCGCATTGCCGCGCGTCCATGGAGGCCAAATTGACCGAAACCCGCCACCACATGACTTTCAGCGCCACTTGCCATGGATGCTGCTGAGATTCCAAGCGTCGTCGCGGCGTTCCTGTTGGAGTACATCGAGTCGTACGAGGAGCTTGAGATCCTGCTGCTGCTTCGACTTGAAGCTACCGAAGTGTGGAGCGAGACGCGCATCAGCGACCGCCTGGGGGTATCGGCCGCCCTCACGGCCGAGGCGATATCGAAACTCATCGCGCACGGACTGGTGAAGCTGCAGGGAGAACGGCCACGATGCGTTTTCGCGCCACGCTCGGAGGCAATCGACGAAGCGGTCACGGCGCTGGCCCGCAGTTATACCTCGCAGCGCCTGGAAATTGTTAAGCTGATGAACTCCAATGCCATCAAACGCATGCGCACCGAGGCGTTGCGCGCATTTTCAGATGCATTTGTGCTGCGCAAGGATGATGACTAATGGCTGAATCGGTCTATGCGTTGTGCGCCCTCACGAGCATGTTGTGCGCCGCACTACTGTTCAGAGGTTACCGCGCCAACCGGACGCGGCTGCTGTTCTGGTCGAGTCTGTGTTTCGCGGGGCTGGCACTGAACAACGTGCTCTTGTTTGCGGACCTAGTGCTGCTGCCGAATATTGATCTGTTCTTCTGGCGCTCGGCTGCGGCACTTCTAGGCATGAGCATTCTGCTGTATGGCTTGATCTGGGAGTCCAGATGAAGAGTAGACCGTGAGAGAGTTCATCTGGGGGCTACTGAGCATGGAAACGGCCGTAGCCGCCCTATTCTTCCTGCGTTCCTGGAGAGTAACCTCCGACCGGCTGTTCCTTTTCTTTGCGCTGGCTTTTTTTGCCATGATGCTGAACTGGGTGGGGCTATCTCGCGTGGATGCCTCGCGTGAACTGCTGCATTACGTATATTTATTCCGCCTGATCGCGTTCGTACTGATCATTGTCGGGATCGTGGACAAAAACCATGCGAGCGGTCGTCGCAATGGACGCCCTGGCATTGGTGCATGAACGCGAAATGGCACGAGGTTATGAGTCAAACCATCCGGGCGTATTTGTTGCTCAGTTAGCCGAGATAGTGCGTCGGCGTGATGCGGAAAAGATCCGCCGCATCGAGGAGCGTGAGTCTTCAAAGCGGAGTGAGCGATCGGCCCGTGTGGCAACGAACCGTTGCCCCGGCGCGCGATTTTGTACGTCAATGAAGCGCTGGCCGAATCGTTGTCTCGCGGCGAGCCAACGCGTACCAAGGCGAAATAGATGCCCCCAGACCGAGACGCCACAGCCACGTCGCAGCTAACGGCGTGGACGGCTCAGGCAAGTATCAGTACTTGCAGTGCCGGGCCACGATGCTTTCGGCAAGTTCCTGGCGTCCCGAGCGCGTGCCGGGTTTCAGGTCCGCCTGTCGCGCATGGTCCGCCAGTGCCGCGAGAGTGAATTCGCCGTTCATGATGCGGTGGCCCAGGGCACCGTCCCATCCTTGATAACGATCGCGACGCAACTGCGCAAGTTGGCCCTCGGTCACGACGTCGGCGGCCGCGAGCAGCGCACGGGCAAGGGTGTCGATACCGCCGATATGCGCGAGATACAGATCCGCCGGGTCCACCGACTGGCGGCGCAGCTTGGCGTCGAAATTGAAGCCACCGGTGTTAAATCCGCCATCTTCGATCAACTGCATGAGTGCGGGCACCAGCTCCTGCGCGTTGTTCGGAAACTGGTCCGTGTCCCAGCCATTGCGCGGATCGCCGCGATTGATGTCGATCGAGCCGAAAATGCCGTAGGCGCGAGCCGCCGCGATCTCGTGTTCGAAATCGAGTCCGGCCAGGGTGGCGTGATTGACCTCGAGGTTCACCTTGACGTCAGCGGTCAGATCGTAGCGTTGCAGGAACGCATAGACGGCCGCGGCGTCGCGATCGTATTGATGCTTGGTCGGTTCGAATGGTTTCGGCTCGATCAGAATGGTGCCGTTGAATCCGATACGGTGCTTGTGCTCGACGACCATCGTCAGGAACCGGCCGTATTGATCCAGTTCCCGGCGCAGGTCCGTGTTCAGCAGCGAGTCGTAGCCTTCGCGCCCGCCCCACAGCACGTAGTTCTCCCCGCCCAGTCGCTGCGTGGCCTCCATGCAGCAGCGCACCTGCGCCGCAGCCCACGCAAAAACATCCGGGTCCGGACTGGTCGCAGCGCCGCCGGCATAGCGAGGATGACTGAACAGATTGGCGGTTCCCCATAGCAGCTTGATGCCACTGGCACTCATCTTCTGCGCGATCAGCGTCTCGATCTGGCGCAGGTTGCCTTCATGCTCGTGCACGGAGCCAGCGCTGGCCATGACATCGACATCATGAAATGTGAAGTACTTCACCCCCAGTCGGGTGAGAAAATCAAAGGCCGCGTCGAGCTTTTCCCGCGCCATGTCTGCACTGATCTGCGGCCCCAGCCATGGGCGCGGCAGAGATCCCGCACCGAAGATATCCGCGCCGGGCCAGTTGAATGAGTGCCAATAGCACACGGCCGGCTTCAGCCACTCCTCCATGCGCTTGCCGAGCACCACCCGATCCTTGTCGTAGACCCGATAGGCGAACTCGCTGGCGGCATTCGCGCCGGCGAATCGCACCGGGTCCACATTGGAGAAAACTGTCATGTCGGCAACTCCGCGAGGCATTGGCATTCGCCGTCAGTTCGTGGCCGAGTCTATTGATAGCGCTATCATCGCGCAAGAGCCGGCGGGCCGGACGCCCGGCGCGGCGCAGGAGCTAGGGCGGTGCCGAGGAATCGCGTTTCATCAACGCGAAGTTGACAATATGTTGCTGCGGTCCGAGCGAGCTTCCGTTGGCGCGCAACCGGATCTCATCCAACAGCATTTCGATTGCCTTGCGGGCCATGGCGGCCACGGGCTGGCGGATGGTGGTCAATGCCGGCCAAATGGTCGTCGCCATGGGGGTATCGTCGAATCCGACGATGGTCAGGTCACGCGGCACTTCCAGTCGCAGTCGATGCGCCACCGCGATGGCCGCTGCCGCCATATCGTCGTTACTGGCAAAAATCGCGGTGGGACGCTGCGGTGCGGCCAGCAGATGCTCCGTTGCGAGCAGCCCCGAACGATAGGTGAATGCGCCTTGTCTGACCCAGTCAGGACGCGGCTCCAGACCACGCTCGGCCAGCGCCGCGACGAAGCCCGCGTAGCGCTCCGCGCTTGCGGTCTGATTGGCGGCCCCGAGGATGAAGCCGATTCTCTGGTGCCCCAGCGACAACACGTAGCGCGTCATGGCCGCGGCGGCTTCAAAATCGTTGATGCGAACCGAAAGTCCCTCGGCGGTTGGACGGCCCGTTGCCACCGCGACGAACGGTTCGCGCGCCGCATGCAGGGTATCCAGTGCCGTCTTCGAATCGGACAGCGGCGGCGGCAGGATGATGCCGCCTACGCCTGCGGCCAGCAGTTTTGCAATTACGGCGCGCTCATTGCGCGTCCCGCACTTCTCCAGCACGACCTGGCAGCCCGCCTGGCTGCTCTGCTCCAGCACACCCACCAGCAGTTCATTCATGTAGGTGGCGCTGGGATTGTTGTAAAGCAGCCCGATGTGGACGGTGGATGCCTTGGCCAGGTTGCGCGCCGCCATGTTGGGCGAATAACCGAGTTTTTCGATGGCGCTTTGTACACGCGCGCGCGTCTCGGCGCGGACCTTGGCGTCCCCGCTCAGGACACGTGAGACCGTCATGGGCGACACGCCAACGTGCTTGGCAACCTCATGCATGGTGACCGCGTCACGGCGGCGGCGGCGGGTTCTCTTCACGGGGCTCCTGCTGATTCGGGCAGCTGCGGCGATCCTCGGTTCTCGCCAGGGTCAACGCCCGGTTACGTTCGATTCTATAGGCGTTCATCCCCAAATGGCGCGGCTTTGAGGGCCAATGTGGCTTTCAAATACCGTCCCCTAGTTGGACGCCGGGCCATTGGGGGCCCGGATCGGCGGTCCCGCACCGCGGCGCAACGCCGCGAGCCATTGCTGCGAGCGCTCCGTGTACGGACGCTGCTGTTCGGCGGTCGCGAAGTTGTTGTGGGGCGAGTCCACCATTGGCACGGCCTCCTTGGGAGCCGTGATGCGATTGAATGCAGTCCAAATGCCCGCGGGCGGTGCAGTGGTATCGGTGAATCCCATGGCCACCAGCGTCGGGGCACGTATGCGCGCCGCACAATTCACCGTGTCGAAGTACGGCGCGGTGCGCAGGGCCCGCGCATTATCGGCGGGCCAGTTGGGATATCCGGTCAGGCGACCATGCGCCTCACCATTGGCATCCGCTCCGGACGGCTCGTTGACTATCACGGCAGTGATTCGATGATTCAGCGCCGCCGTACACAGACTCTGCTGCCCCCCCATGCTCGTCCCCATGACAACCAGGGTGTGCCCATCCCAGTCCGGTCGGTGCGCGAGGTATTCGACCGCACGATAGTCGGACAGATACATGCGCAGAAAGTAGTTGTGGTTGCGATCCTCCCGCCCGATGGTCTGGTAGCTCTTCAGTTCGGCCGGCAGTGCATCGTAATAGGACTGCGGCTGATCCGGCAGCACATCGTGCGGTTCGACGTTCAGCGCCAGCCAGCCCTCGGCGGCCCGATCAGTTACCCATTGCCGCTGCAATGGATAGGGTCCGCCTGCGTACTGCAGAATGAGCAAGGCGGGGTGCCGACCCGCACCCACGGGCCGCGCGATCTGGCCGTGAATGTGGGCGCCATCGATGGTCCGCATCACGATGGTCGCGTATTCGACGCCTGCCCTGCCACTTGGCGCGGCTGTGAGGACCGGATCCACCGGTACTGCCGCAAGCAGCTGCAGTTTTGCGCTCCAGAAGCGATCGAAGTCGGCCGGTTCCGGCACCGAGGGGCGCAACAGTTCCGGGGCCACCGCGGCACCGAGGAGCATGGGCGCCTCGCCCTTGTTCGGCATTGCGATCTCGGCGTACAGCATTTCCGGTCGCGTACCCTTCACTTCGATGCGCGCGACATTGGCCGTAAAGTGCAGCTCGCCGTTGCCAATCACCTTGAGTGCGTTCTCCTTGATGACATAACTGTAGCCCCGAGCGGGCGCGCCCGCTGCACGCGTGATCGACCAGCCCACCGTCTCGCCGATACCATAGATACCGCTGTCCCGATCGCGCTTTACCAGGAGCCTGTGCGCCGCAACGGGCGCAGATGCCTGGCCCCATGCGGCCACGCACATTGCACCCAGGCATAGCGCCACTACGCCAGCGCACCTTTTGCCACTCGCATTCATCTTCAGACTCCTTGGTCGTTTGCGACGCTCACTCAAACACGACGCCACGAGCGGCAATCCAATGCGCAGCATTGTGGCGCGGGCCGACATGGCGCTTTATGGTAGCGCTCCCACGGAGCAGGGTGTAGGATCCTTTTCGCGTGGGAGGGAGACCAGGATGGGAAGTACGCGAGCCGTACGCCGTGCGGCCAGGCTGCTGTCGCTACGACTGTGTACGCCGATATTGCTGGCGTCGCTGTCATGCACGGCGACGGCCGGCGCGGCCGATCGTCCGGACGTGGCGCCCTACAAGGATCCTGCCGTGCCGCTGGAGCGGCGCGTCGAGGATCTG